>NZ_JBXUJJ010000001.1:0-662704 GCF_059115485.1 Parageobacillus sp. NEAU-HV-2 | reverse complement strand
TACTTCTGAAGCCGATAAGGAACTGTGGAGACAATCACATTTTTCTTATATAGAAGGTGCAATCTCAACAAAACGCTCGATTGGTTATGCAAAATGTTATGCCAGCCCTTTTTGGGTATAAATTGAGGAATCAAAACCGTTACTGTATAGTTTCTTTCCTCTGCCTTGCTTTCAATGGTATCCACTAGCTTGGAAATTGGTGTGATCAGATCACGATAATGAGAAATGAGTGTAACAAGGCGAATATCCGGCCTCCACTTCTCCCACTTCTCTTCCATCCGGACCATGCTTTCCCGGTCAAATGCCACATATACCGCCAATACATAATCGCCAATGGCCTGGGCGTAATTTAAGGATTGCTCTACTACCTTTGTGATTCCCGCAACAGGTACAATGACGACATTTCCCTCTATTTTGTCTGGAATCTTATTGGGATTGACCCGCAGTTGTTCCGCCACCGCATCATAGTGCTTATGGATTTGATGAAAAATAAATACGATGATCGGAAGAAATACAAGCACAGACCATACTTGAGCAAATTTTGTAATAAAGAAAATGCACAGTACGGTTAGTGTTATGATCGCTCCCAGCAAGTTCGTAAGCAGCTTCGGGACCCACCCCGCTGGTTTTTCGCGCACCCATTTGACAATCATGCCTGTTTGGGACAACGTGAAAGGAATGAATACGCCAACCGCATACAAAGGAATGAGCTGTTCCGTTTGCCCTTTAAAAGCGATAATCAACAAAATGGAGGCAAAACCAAGCGTGATGATTCCGTTGGAATATCCTAAACGGTCACCGCGTATCAGATACATTCTTGGCATGTATTTATCGGATGCCATATTATAGGCCAGCAAAGGAAATGCAGAAAATCCCGTATTGGCCGCCAACACTAAAATAAGGGCAGTGGTTCCTTGGATAAAGTAATATATCACGCCTCTTCCAAACACCTCGGAAGCGAGCTGGGAAACAACCGTCTCTTCTGCTTTCGGAGCAATTCCATACCAGTATGCCAAAAAGGTGACTCCTGTAAATAAAACCGCGAGAATGAACCCCATCATCACTAATGTTTTGGCAGCGTTTTTTGCCGCCGGTTCCTTAAAATTTGGAACGGCGTTGGAGATCGCTTCTACCCCTGTCAACGCAGAACAGCCAGAGGCAAAGGCCCGCAACAACAAGAATAAGGTAATTCCGGGCACCGCAGTACCGATCGGTGTATGTAAAGTAGACGGTGCTTGTCCATTAATAATACGAAAAATCCCGACAATAATGAGAGTAACGAGCGCCAACACAAACAAATAAACGGGATAGGCCAAAACGGTAGCGGATTCGGTGACGCCTCTCAGATTAAGAATAGTGATCAACACAACCAGTGTGATAGCAATTCCAACTGTGTATGGATGTAAAGTGGGAAACGCCGATGTAATGGCATCTGTTCCCGCGGACACACTTACTGCCACGGTGAGAATATAGTCGACCAGTAAAGAGCCTCCGGCAATGAGACCCGGGTTTACACCCAAGTTCGTTTTAGAAACGACGTAAGCTCCGCCTCCATGCGGATAAGAGTAAATGATTTGGCGATACGATAAAATAAGTGCCACCAGTAGAATAAGAACGCCAATCGCAATAGGAATGGAATACCAAAATGCAATAGCTCCAATCGTTGCGAGAACCAGCAAAATCTGTTCCGTACCGTACGCAACCGAAGACAGAGCATCCGAAGATAAAACGGCTAATGCCTTTAATTTACTCAATTTTTGCTCTCCCAGTTCGGTTGATTTCAACGGTCTGCCGATTAAGAATCGTTTTAACGATGAAAACATATGTACACCACCAATATGCAGAATTTCAATAAAAAATATTATCATTTCTCTCAGGAAATGAATAGCCTTGGCTTAATTATTTATTAGTACTTTTAGCTTTAAGATGTCGAAATACGAAGACTTGTTGAGGAATGGATTTTTTTCAAACGGAACTATCATTTTTGTTTTCTAATATTATCTGGATTTTTCTACATAATCCCAATTATTAAACAAAACAATCAATATTTCAATCATCTATAGTCATTCATCTCTACTATACACTCATCTCTACTATACATTCATCTATAGTCATTACTCTCTACCGTACATTTTTACTAGCGAGACAAGAGTACATATTAGAAAAATTAGGTCTATTATCCAAGTCCTTTTTGATAGGGGTGAATATAAATATGGTAAATCAAGCTGATAGGGTCAAATTACTCAAGACTCGTGAAAAAACAAGGGGGAAGAATAATGAGTTTCGAAATTCAAATGACAATTTTTGTGTTCATCATGACGATGCTCGTCATCTTTTGGAGGCCAAGAGGCTTAAACGAAGCATGGCCAGCGTCGATTGGTGCAGGGATTATTTTACTAACAGGCATTGTATCCCGCGGAGATATTTTGGATATTATCCATAAAATCGCTGGCGCGTCTATTACGATTCTGGCAACGATTGTCATGGCTGTCATATTAGAAAGTTTCGGTTTTTTCCACTGGGCAGCCGCACGGCTTGCAAGTTTGGCTAAAGGTTCAGGCTATCGCTTATATTGGTACATTCAGCTGTTATGCTTTTTGATGACCCTTTTATTTAACAACGATGGCAGCATCTTGATTACGACCCCGATTTTAATTTTACTTCTAAAAAACCTCCGACTAAAACCACACCAACAAATTCCATATCTCTTAACTGGAGCACTGATTGCAACAGCCTCCAGCGCACCTATTGGGGTAAGTAATATCGTCAATTTAATCGCATTGAACATTGTTCACATGACACTTTATATGCATACAGCCATGATGTTTATACCAGCAACGTTAGGACTGTTGTTTATGTCTTGGCTGATGTACGTAGTGGTAAAAAATAAACTGCCTGAAAAATTGCCAAATTCCTTATATGATATAGAGGAAATATTTTTTACAAAAAATTTTCATCCATTAAAGAGAACCATTTCTGTTGAAACAAAACGTCAGCGTACTCAATTTATGTTGAAGGTCTTGCTGTTTGTCTTTGTGGTTCGTTGCCTTCTCTTTGTCGCGTCTTATCTCTCAATCCCAATTGAAATCGTCGCGGTGCTTGGATCCCTCGTCCTGCTTGTATGGAGATGGTATCATTTGCGCACCAATCCCGTTGATATCTTGAAAAAGACTCCTTGGCACATTCTTATTTTTGCCTTCTCCATGTATGTCATTATTTACGGGCTCCATAACGCGGGACTAACAGCGATGCTTGTGAAAATATGTGAACCGATTGTAAACCAAGGATTGTTTTATGCAAGCTTTATCATGGGGGGATTAGTGTCCATTCTATCTAACTTCTTTAATAATCATCCTGCTTTAATGATTGGAACCATCACCTTGACAGAAATGGGACTGGATCCTATCACATTAAAGACCATCTATCTCGCGAATATTATTGGCAGTGACATGGGATCTTTGTTATTGCCTATTGGAACACTCGCCTCCCTTATCTGGATGCATATACTAAAACAAAATAAAATTAAAGTAACATGGAAAGATTATTTAAGCGTATCGATGATTGTAATCCCATTAACAACCATTGTCACATTGTTCTTACTATTCTATTGGGTACAAATGGTTTTTGCCTAATGGAAACACCATTCTGTATTCAACATGACTGTGTAAATTTTATCACTATCTACTTGACGGGGAGAAGGGGATGCGCCGCGGCGAAATCCTTGGATCATTCTTGATGAAAAAGAGTGGGGACACCAATCATACAGAAACAGCCATGCTACTCTGCACAATCAGTGTCCTCACGCTCTCGGTTTTGGACATATTTTAAAAAGAGGTAAAACTTATCAATAGACACAATATCTTTACGACCCTCATACCACTACGAGAAACTTAACCAATTTCTTTAAACTTATCTCAGAGAATTTAAAGCCCTTCTAAACTCTCTTCATAATCCTTGGCATATCTATAATGTACTTCGAGCAGTCTATCTAGAACGAAGATACCCAAATGAAGAGATTTTGAAGGGCTTGTAAAATTTCTATATAGGCGCGTAAAACTACGAATACAAGGTTAGGGACTTGGTGTTTTTGTTAGTGAATATCTCTTTTCTTAAAACGTCCACCACGTACTTCAGCCATATCTGCTATAGCTAAAAAAGCATTTGGGTCATTTTCTTCGACAATTTCTTTAAGTTTTGCTTCCTCAAGACGGGTAATCACACAAAATATCACTTTTTTATCGTTACCAGAGAATGCTCCTTCTCCGCTCAAATATGTAACACCGCGCCCTAATCGGTTCATAATCGCATTCCCAATGTTTTCAGAATTATCACTAATAATCCATGCCGACTTCGACTCATCTAATCCTTTAATGACAACATCAATCGTTTTAAAAGCAATCACATAGGCTAAAATTGAATACATCGCTCTATCCCAAGTGAAAACAAATCCGGCAGCACCCAGAATGAAAATATTAAAAAACATGATGATCTCGCCAACGGAGAAAGGGAGTTTTTTGTTCATGAGTATAGCGAGTATTTCAGTGCCATCCAAAGCGCCACCATAACGAATGACAAGACCCACTCCTGTACCGAGAATCATTCCACCAAAAATGGTAGCTAATAAAATGTCTTCGGTAAAGGCGGGAAGAGGATGAAAAAGGGAGGTAAAAATGGATAAAACGGTAATCCCAAACAATGTGGAAATAGCAAAAGTTTTTCCAATTTGCTTATAACCCATAAAAAAGAACGGAAGGTTTAAAAGAAAAATAAAAATTCCAAGACGAAAACCAGTGATGTGCGAAAGCATAATTGAAATTCCTGTTATGCCTCCATCAATAACCTTATTAGGAACTAAAAAGATTTCAAGTCCTACTGCCATTAGAACAGCTCCGATGAAAATAGCAGTTGCCCTTTTAATGATTTTAGCTTTAGATAACCGTTGATGTTGAATCTGTACCTTGCTCAATTCAGTCAATTATTTTCCTCCTTTTTCTATAGAATGACTCTGTTTATTTTATTATAACAAAAATGCATTAATGATGTTGCAATGGTGCACGAATTAAATAAAGTGCCCCACTTTGAAAGAACAGTCGAGAAAAAGAATTTTTCTCTTTACCTTCTTTCAAAATGGGGCAAATGAATCAAACATCAACAAGAAGCTTTAATATAGCCTTTTTACTTAATGACTCGCTTAGCACCTATATATCGGTCTTTCCAATATTTATCACTCATTTTGACAACTTTTACACCTTTTGATGTTGCACCAATAAACGTACCATTTCCATTATAAATTCCCACAAAGGATACTTTTCCCTTTGCTCCTGTTGCATAAAACACTAAATCGCCTTTTTGTAACGCATTTTGTTTAACAGCTTTGCCGATTTTATACTGTTCGGCACTCGTTCGCGGAATAGACATTTTTGTTGCTGCATTTTTATACACATACTGAGTAAAACCACTCGCATCAAATCCTTTTGGTGTTGTACCCCCATATTTATAAGGGCTTCCTACATACATCTCTGCTACTGCCGCGACTTCCTCCCCATAGTTAATCGATGCTGATGCATTGGAAACTGCACCAAAGATAAATGCCGCTGCTAAAGATAAAATTGATAAAACTGTTAATAACCATTTGGGAACCGATAAACTTATGCTCATCTCTACTCCCCCTTAGATTAGAAAATGAACCACAGTTCCAAATATATGAAGATTAATCATTTTGATTCCTAGGTAAAAATTTTTTTTAGAGGTATTGTACTTGCGTATCTATCTCGTGGCGAAGCCCAAACAGCCATTGGCCAAATCTCATTTTCAAAAAGACAGGAAGAACCCGGTCATAGGCATTCTCGCTATTGCGGCGGTTGATAGGGGAATGATAGGGGAATACCGTGACATTGCATTTATCTCCAAGAGAAATAAGGCAAGTAGTTAATATTGTCTCGTCTTTTACAACTCCATTTATCTTTTTTTATATACCTTGTGATATCTGTCCGTGTCAAAAAGCTCCACTAGTACATTTAATGATTATAGATATTTAGGAGGTGATTTTCCATGTTTTGTCCTAGACCAGTTATATGTCCACCTAGATGTGTGGTGAGAGACTGTTTCGTTCCACGTGTAGTTCCTTATATCCATCCAGTTGTACACATTAATCGTTACAATATCGTCAACGTTCCTAGACATATTTTTAGACCTATTACAAGAAACGTAGTTGTTGACCCTGGATACCCTACTCATTGCTGCTAATCAACACGAATGCCCTACTTTTATCAAGTAGGGCATTTTGTAATAGTAAAGAAAATTCGTTTTCATGATTAGCACCACACTCACGCAACAATTATGTTCAATTAGGAGAACATCCGAAAGTCGTCTCTGAACGTCTCAGATGACTATGAACACCTATTCTCATGTTGCTCCTGATATGCAGCAAGAATCATCCAACCGTTTTGAAAGAGCACTGAAAACTTCACGAAGCCAAAGAATGTGATCCAAATGTGGTCAAATGCTAAAAAATAAAGCGCAACCCCTTGATGGAACAAGGAAGTTGCGCTTTTGTGTTTACATCACCCGCTTAAACATTTTCTCCAGCTCATACGTGGAAAAATGGATGATGATCGGGCGGCCGTGCGGACATGTAAACGGATCGGTCGTTTTGCGCAGCGCTTCTAGGAGAGCGAAAATTTCGTCGTCGCGCAAGTGCTGGTTCGCTTTAATCGATTGCTTGCAGCTCATTAAAATCGCTGCTTTTTCACGCAGTTGCTTGATGTCGACCTCTTTCATGTCAAGGACTTGCTGGACCATCTCTTTAATGATCTCTTCTTCTTCCCCTTTTGGAAACCATGATGGGTGGGAACGGACGATGAACGTGTTGTGCCCGAACGGTTCTAAAAAGACGCCGCATCTCGCCAATTCCTCACGATGCGCGTCAATTAATACATATTCGTCTGTCGAATAATGAAACGTAAGCGGAACGAGCAATTCCTGCACTTCGTTTGTCACTTCGCCGACTTTTTCGCGAAAATATTCGTACTTGATCCGCTCTTGGGCGGCGTGCTGGTCAATGATGTAAAGCCCTTGTTCATTTTGCGCCAAAATGTAGGTGCCGTGCATTTGCCCAATCGGGTAAAGCGGCGGGATGCGGTCGTTTTTGTGTTCTTGCCCGTTCTCCCCCGTTTGCTCCTCATGTTCCTCGGCTTCCATTGGCTTTTCATCTTCGTTTATTTGTTCCCGTTCCTCTTCTGCCGGCAGCATCCGCGTGCTTTCTTCTTTTTCTTCCCGCCAAGAAGTGGTTGGCTGCGGCTTTGTCATCTGTACGAGATTTGGCACAGACGGCTCTTTTACCACATGCTCAAACGTCCATGACGCTTGCTCTGCTTTCGGTTTTGCCGCTTCCTGGCGGCTTACGGACATCGTTGGAATAAGCGTGCGCGTCCGGAACGCTTTGCGAATCGTCTCGGTCACGAGCTCGTTTAGTTCCGCTTCTTTGCTGAAACGTACTTCCAATTTCGCGGGGTGGACGTTGACATCGACTAAAATCGGATCCATCGCAATCGACAGCAACACAATCGGATAGCGGCCGATCGGCAGCAGTGTATGATATCCCGTTTCAATCGCTTTCATGAGCGGAATGTTGCGCACATATCGTCCATTGACAATCGTCGAGATGTAGTTGCGCGAGGCCCGCGTCACTTCGGGAAGGGAAATATAGCCTTTAATTGTAAAATCAAGCGATTCCGCCTCAATGGGGATCATCTTTTTCGCTACGTCCATGCCGTAAATCGCGGCCAGCACATGACGCACATCACCGTTGCCGCTCGTGTAAAGCAGTTGTTTTCCGTGATGGCGGAGGCGGAACGAAATATTAGGATGCGCCATGGCAAGGCGGTTGATGACATCGGTGACATGGCCGAGCTCGGTATGAATTGTTTTCATATATTTTAAACGGGCCGGGGTGTTGAAAAACAAATTGGATACGGTAATATCGGTTCCTTTGCGGCTTGCCGCCCGTTCATGTTTGACGAGTTCCCCGCCTTTTAGGACCACTTTCGTTCCCGGACCGTTTCCTGTGCTTGTTTTCATCTCGACTTCCGAAACGGAAGCGATGCTCGGCAGTGCTTCGCCGCGGAAGCCGAGCGTGCGGATGCGGAACAAATCGTGCTCATCTTTAATTTTGCTTGTCGCGTGTCGTTCAAACGCAACAAGGCAATCGTCTTCTTCCATGCCGTCTCCATTATCGATGACGCGAATTTTTGCCAACCCCGCTTCTTCGAGTTCGATTTCGATAATCGTGCTGTTGGCGTCAATCGCGTTTTCCACCAGTTCTTTCACGACGGAGGCAGGGCGCTCGACGACCTCCCCCGCGGCGATTTTGTTGGACAATTGGTCATCGAGCTTGCGAATTTTTCCCATTGCGTCGCCTCCTTTACTTTAATAGTTTTTGAATTTCGTATAATTTGTTTAACGCTTCAAGCGGAGTTGTTTCCAATAAGTTGACCGATTTTAACGCCTCAAGCGCCTTTTTCTCTTTTTTCGATAGACGTGTTTCTTCTTTTGAAGGCTGCTCTTCGGCAAACATGCTGAGCTGTTCGAACACTGCTTCGTTCTTGCTGTTTGGCTGTTCTTTTCGCTCTTCTTGCCGCTCGAGCTCCGTCAAAATTTCTTTGGCACGCTGAATGAGGGAAGCTGGAAGCTCGGCAAGCTCGGCGACATGAATGCCATAGCTTTGGTCGGCCGGTCCTTCTTCAATTTTATGAAGAAAGACGACTTTTCCGTTTTCCTCGACGGCGCTGACATGAACGTTTTTCAATTTTGGAAGCGACTGCTCCAAGTCGGTTAATTCGTGATAATGCGTGCTAAATAACGTTTTCGCCCCAATACGATTATGAATATATTCAATAATCGCTTGGGCCAGTGCCATTCCGTCATACGTCGACGTGCCGCGCCCGATCTCGTCAAACAAGATGAGGCTGTTTTGCGTCGCGTGCACGATCGCGTTGCGCGCTTCGAGCATTTCAACCATAAACGTGCTTTGTCCGGACACTAAATCATCCGCCGCCCCGATTCTTGTAAACACTTGGTCAAAAATCGGAAGCACTGCTTTTTCCGCCGGGACAAAGCAGCCGATTTGCGCCATAATCGCGGTCAGCGCGATTTGCCGCATGTACGTGCTTTTTCCGGACATGTTCGGGCCGGTAATAAGCAATAATTCCCTCTCTTTGTTCATATAGCAATCGTTCGGTACGTATGTTTGCGCTCCGAGCACTTTTTCAACGACAGGGTGGCGCCCTCCTTGAATATAGAGGACGCGGTCGTCGGAAAATTGCGGTCTTACATAGCGCCGCTCTTCGCTGACAGTGGCAAACGACTGCAGGACATCGAGCTCGCTCACTGCCTTCGCCAGCGATTGCAAACGCGGAATATATTGTTTGACGCGTTCACGAATATCGACAAACAATTCGTATTCGAGCTCCATGCTTTTTTCTTCCGCCTCTAAAATGAGCGCCTCTTTTTCTTTTAATTCCTGGGTAATAAACCGTTCGGCGTTGGCGAGCGTCTGTTTTCGCTCATAGCGTCCCTTTGGCAGCAAATGAAGGTTCGGCTTTGTCACTTCAATATAATAGCCAAATACGCGGTTGTAGCCGACTTTTAATGATTTGATTCCCGTTTGTTCCCGTTCTTTGCTTTCAAGCTGAGCGATCCATGCTTTTCCGTTGCGGCTCGCGTCGCGATAGCGGTCAAGCGTTTCATTATACCCGTCTTTAATAATGTTCCCTTCTTTCACCGACAGAGGTGGGTTTTCCTGAATCGACCGCTCTAATAGCTCGACAAGCTCGGAGCACGGGTCAAGTTTGTCAGCCAGTTGTTGTGTTTGATCATCGGAAAGGTTGGCAACGATATTTTTTAACGCCGGGATTTGCTGAAGCGATTTTTTTAGCTGAATTAAATCGCGGGCATTGACATTCCCATAGGCGACGCGGCCGGCGAGGCGCTCGATGTCGTACACTTCGCGAAGACGCTCGCGCAGCTCTTGGCGCTCAAAATAGTGGTGAATAAGCGTTTCTACCATATGCAAACGCCGCTCGATTTGTCCGCGGTCTAAAAGCGGACGGTCAAGCCATTGTTTGAGCAATCGTCCGCCCATCGCCGTCACTGTTTCATCAAGAAGCCACAGCAGCGAACCTTTCCGACCTTTAGCGCGGATCGTTTCCGTCAATTCCAGGTTCCGCTTCGAGTACAAATCGATTTTCATGTACTGATCGACTTGATACACTTGAACGGTCTGCATATGATCGAGACGGCGCTTTTGCGTGCGGATAATGTAATGAAGAAGACGGGCGAACGTGATTTGCAGCTTGTCCTGCGCTAGCCCGCTGGCGATCGCGGCAAACCCTTCCGGCATCTCCGTCTCGTCTTCGTACGAGATCGTCACTCCATATCGTTCTTTCAATAGCTGCTGCTCATGGTTTGGGAAATCGCTGGAAAGGACAATTTCTTTCGTTCCGATCGCATATAGTTCGTTCATCACGTCTTCAAAGGAGGCAAGGAGCGTGATGCGGTTTTCTCCCGTCGATAAATCCGTATAGGCAAAGCCGTATGTATTATCGGCAAACAGCGTCACCGTTGCTAAATAGTTGTTTTCTTTCTCTAAAAGCCCTTTTCCTTCCATCACCGTGCCGGGAGTAATAAGCTGAACGACTTCGCGGCGGACGACGCCTTTGGCTTCTTTCGGGTCTTCGACTTGTTCGCAAATCGCAACTTTATAGCCTTTGGCGATCAACTGCTCGATATATCCTTGCGCCGAATGGTACGGAACTCCGCACATCGGCACCCGTTCCTCGCCGCCTCCATCGCGGCTTGTCAGCGTAATTTCCAGTTCCTGAGCCGCCTTGATCGCATCGTCAAAAAACATTTCGTAAAAATCACCAAGACGGAAAAATAAAAAGGCATCTTGATACTGTGCCTTAATGTCCAAGTATTGCTGAATCATCGGCGTATATGCTGCCATGTTTCTCCTCCAACCTTGCAAATTTACGTTTCTTTTTTCTCTATAAAAAGTTAGCGGCTACCTTGTCATTTATGGCATTTCAAAGCCGCTAAAAAAGTATCTTCGCGATTCGTTGCATCGGCGGAATCTTGTTTTCATCTATGTATCTAGTTTCGAACGAACGTAGACATTTTTTCAAATACATTTGTGCATCGGTGATTCGTTTTAACATGTTTCATTATAACATATTAAAGAAGAAAAAGAGAAAATTCAAACTGTGACATCGCCTAAAGCGGTAAGCAGTCTGGCGGTTCCTATATTCGCCTTATAATGAGCCTCACCCGCTTACATTAGAATGCATAAAAACAGACGGCGGTCAAAAACCGCCGTCTTTGTTTTTTTATTTCGCCTGCGGAAGCGGGCGCTTTAGCCATTCTTTATAAAACGTATCAATATCAGGCTCGAAATCTTTGATGACCGGATACCAAGGCGTCACCGCTTCTACCTCAAGCTGGGTTGCACAGCTAGGGCAGTAATACTCGCGAAGCACCTGCCATTCCGGATCTGGCGCCATCAATTTCGGATACAGTTCCGCCATTTTTTCCACTGTGTCACGAACATAGATGAGCGCATGAAGCTTCCAGTTGTCGCTTGCCTCGCAAAATTCATATCCGCAATCGCACTTTACGATGCGTCGGCCATCCGGCTTTTGCACAATATAAAGATGAAGCCCGGCCGGAAGCAAAATCGGATCATCCCACGGCACTCTTTCTTGAAGGATGCTAATATATTTGTCAAATCGGTCAACGTCTTTATAATTGGAGAGCATTTCTTTTAACTTGAAAAAATCTATCGTGCCGTCGATTAATTCCTCTATCGTCTTGCGATCGTATTTATCGTACTTTTCCATGTTTTCACCTCATTTCAACTTATTAATTTTTGTACCAAATACCGGGATTTCCAATTCCTCTTCTGTCAATTTCCAATCTTCTGGCAAGTTCCAGAACGACTTAAACTCATTATAAAACTTTTCACTTAACGCGAAAGAGCTCGCATACATGTGACGTACTTGTATCGCTGCTTCTTTGTTGATAATTTTCTTTCTTTCCTCTTGCATCCATTGTTTTGTCGGCACTCCTCGTTTCAGCCGCTCTTTTCTCATTTCCTCACGGCGTTTCATCGTTGCTTCTTCATCAACGATATATCGCCCTTTTTCATCTTGAGTGAAGACTGCTCCATAAACACTTTCGGCAAAACGAGGAAGAATATGGCCTTCGTTCAAATCATCTTCGATCATTTTCGGTTTCCGCTCTAGTGGATCGCCAAATCCTGGACCCCCACGCAAATAGTTCAAATATAGATCATAGTTTTCAAAAATCGTTTCCGTCGTAATTGCCTGCTTATCACGGATAATTTCTTTTGCTTCCATCAGTTTTTCATATTGTGGGTTATCCGGATCAGGATCACCGCCAGTCGGAATCGGCAGTCTCTTTTCGATCCGTTCTTTTAAGTTCGTGCCATGGGCCTCAAAACGGTATCCCGCTGCGGCCGGATAACCGCCCATCAATCCGCAGTCACTCGAAATGTAACCGTTACCCATGAAGAACATCGTCCAGTCTTTTGCCCCATACACCATTCTCAACGATTCATAGCCGTTTCCGCCTCGGTATTTTCCGTGGCCGCCTGTATTCGGTTTAATGCTTCTTCCGAGATAAATGAGCGGTTCTGCCAGCTCCCAGATTTCCATGTCGCCCATATCGCCTTCCGGATTCCAAATCGCCGCGGCGTGGCTGATCCCGTCTCTTACCGCGCTTGCGCCAACCCCTTCAGCGGCTGACTCGAAGCTGTTGACGGCATGGTTTTCATTGAACTGGTTGTAGCCTCCGCCCTGCAGCCAGTTGGATGTATTGGCGTTTCCTGCGTTGACTTCTTCGAGATAGCCGCGGGCGAAATAGTTGCGGCTGAGCCCACGCCATAACGGACTCCACGCAGATACAAGGAAATGCCATGCATAGCTGTGCGCGGTGCGAATATCGTCTGGGTTTAACCATGAACCGTACGGCAGATCAAACTTGCTCGCATAATATGCTCCATCGTTGACCCGGTCGTTCGGGATAAGCGTTTGCGACATCATAACCCAGATTCCGCTCGTAATTGAAACCGGCGTCGCGTTGTAGCTATGCCAGCCCCATCGATTAACCCCTTCAAAGTCGATTTCAAACTTGCCGTCCTTATGAACGATGATCTCCGTCGGCGCGTGCATGATCGTGTTCACACGGGCATAAGGAGGTACATCAAGATTTTTGTACGGTACGTCTACAAAAGAAACTTGACGGTATCTGCCTGGAATAAGCAGCGTTTTTACTTGGTTGATAAAGCCGCGGCGCCCTTCTTCGATCACTTCGCGGATAAATTGTTTGTACGTATCGATTCCTTCTTCTTTTACAATATCAAGAACAAGATCGCGAATCATGTGGCATCCGGCTATGCGCGTCCGTTCATCAAGCAGCCAGTACTTTGTAGTACGGACCGAACGCTGGCTTTCAATTAACCAGTCTTTTAGCAGTGTATCGTTTTTCCCGATTTTGCGGCAGGCCACTTGATAACCGTCATCGTAACGGGTGACCGGACCGACAGTCATGCTTCCAGGAGCTGTTGCGCCAACATCGATAACGTGAGTAACTCCGCCAACCCAGCCGATGAGTTCTCCTTCGTAGAAAATTGGCACGATCGTATGAACGTCACACGGGTGGACGTTTCCGATCTGGCAGTCATTGTTGCAGAAAATATCGCCATCTTCGATGCCTGGGTTCTCTTCATAATCATTTTTAATCATAAATTTGATGGCAGCTCCCATCGTGCCAACGTGAATGATGATGCCGGTGGAAGTAACGATAGAATCGCCTTCAGGAGTGTAAAGCGTAAAACATAGTTCGCCTTCCTGCTCGACAATCGGCGATGCGGCAACTCTTTTCGCCGTTTCCCGCGCGTGCACCACACCGCCGCGCAGTTTGGAAAAGATCTTTTCATAACGGATCGGATCGCTTTCTTTCAGCGGAAGTTCTTTCAATCCTGCGTAATGTCCAGTCAGCTGGCTAAGCCGATCGATTTCCTCCCGCATTTCTTTAAGTGTTTTTCCATCCCATCCGATCGTTTTGCGCTTTTTCACCTCTTTTACGTTCATCGCCATGATCGATCAACCTCCTTTTAAATTTCTCTCAAATGGAAGATGCGGTGTTGGTCAAGATATGTTTCAAATCCCGGCGGAATGACAAATGTCGTAGCCGGAGACTCAATGATGGAAAACGCTTTAATTTTGTTGCCCGGTTTCAGTTTTTCCATTTCCCAAATATCCGCTTCGACCCATTTGCCTTTCCAATACACTCTGCGCTTGCCAAGAAACGCTTCTTTCGGTGGCGTTTCACCCGCAAACGGTTCCATAGGGATTTTCGGTTTCGGCACTTCAACGATTCCCCGAACGATGGCGCCTGTGATGCTGTAGCCGAGCTCTGGCGATTTCGCCGCTTTGGCGTAAACTCTCGTGTACGTGTCTTCGAACGCGTTCACAAGCTCATCCCAGTGATCCACGTTCTCGAAAGCTTCGATCGGCGCTTCAATTTCCAAGTCGTTTAATTGTCCTTGGTACTGCATGCGGAAATAGAGACGGAACTCAACGTCTTCTTTGCTAAACTTGCTCTTCTCAAATTCGGCTGCCACTTTCTCCTTCAGTTCATCCCACGCAGCCTGCAGTTCTTTTCCTGCTTTCAGTTTTTCATCGTCGCTGGCACCGTCATTGAC
This sequence comes from Parageobacillus sp. NEAU-HV-2, assembly GCF_059115485.1. Taxonomy (NCBI): domain Bacteria; kingdom Bacillati; phylum Bacillota; class Bacilli; order Caryophanales; family Anoxybacillaceae; genus Parageobacillus; species Parageobacillus sp. NEAU-HV-2. Next base: position 647,922 of record NZ_JBXUJJ010000001.1, on the reverse strand, counting down.
GTTAATATCGAGCGTCTTATCATAACGGTATTCGAAATCCGCAGCACCACAGCCGAACGCGGAAAATCCTGCCGCCCACGCCGGTACGAGCACATCTTCAAAACCAAGTCCTTTCGTATAACCGGCGGTATGTAACGGTCCGCCTCCTCCGTATGAGAAACATACATACTGGGACGGTGAATACCCTTTTCCTAAAATCATCGATTCAAGGTAGTTGCGAAGCTGTGATTCAAGCAGGTCAATCACGCCGTACGCCGCGTCTTCGACGGATAATCCAAGCGGATCAGCGATCTGCTTCTTAATCGCTTCGTATGCCCGCTCTGGATAGAGCTTGACTTCCCCGCCAAGGAAGTTATCCGGGTTGATCAGTCCGAGAACAACGTGGCAGTCCGTTACCGTTACCGTGTCCACGCCGCCTTCCGGATAGCACACACCGACTCTCGATCCGGCACTGTCCGGGCCAAGTGTCAATGTTTTATAGTTTGGATCGATTCGGACATAGCTTCCAGCTCCCGCACCGACGGTATCCATAGCAACAAGCGGCAGTGAAAGGACAAGGCGAGCCATATCCGGGCTTGTGTTGATGCTCAAATCTCCTTGGGTGATGAGCGCTATATCAAAGCTCGTTCCTCCAATATCCGAGCAGGCAATATTGCGAATGCCAAGCTTCTCTCCAAGGTATTTCGCGCCAATGACGCCGCCGATCGGACCAGAGACAAGCGTTCTTGCCAATTCGTTTGCCCGTGTGCTGATCGTTCCTCCATGGCTTGCCATTACACGCAAATCAAAATTAGCTCCATGCGCTTTTAACATGTTGTTAATTTTAGTCAACGTTTCACGCGAAGGATCGGCCGCATACGCTTCAATAATCGTCGTATTTGTGCGGTGCGATTCTTTTCTGACTGGATAATAATCGACTGACGCAAATACAGGAACTTCTTTGCCGACTTTCTTCATGACTTCTTTGGCTATATCTCTCACTCTTCGCTCATGATGTGGATACTTGTAAGAATGAAGCAAGCTGATGACAATTGCTTCCACATCTAGTTCCAGAAGTTCCCTTACAGCTGGTTCCACTTCATGTTCGTAAAGCGGAATGACAACGTTTCCAAATAAGTCAACTCTTTCGGTTACACCTCTTGTCAACTCCCTCGGTACAAGAGGAGGATCATAACGGTGAGTATTAATGTGCAAACGGTCCGAGTAAGAATAGCCAAGATATGCTTGGATCGCCCGGCCCATTCGGTGGAAATCTTCCATACCCTTGTTGACGATCAGCCCGACTCGGCGTCCCTTTCTTGAAACGAGCCGGTTCAGCATCGCTGTTCCCGAATAGACTCCGGCAAGCAGTTGCGGAAATTGCTCTTCAACGGTTGTGTCCCAGTAAGCAAGCGCATCCTTCGAGGAATTTAAGAGACCTACCGATTCGTCTTCCGGTGTGGATTGCGCCTTCCCGACGACAAACTCTCCGTTTTCATCGATGATAAACGTGTCTGTCATCGTCCCCCCGGCATCAATTGCAAGAATTTGCGCCTTTCTTTTTACCGCTGTTTTCATTTTTTCATCCCCTTCCTACATGTTACTTTGATAGTATCGTGATAGGTTATAAACGATCGGTCTAAAAGTATACTAGAATATCATTTAACCTAAACTAGGAAGCATAGTAGTGGAACATTTTACGTGCAATGTCACCCCCCATATCTTCCTTGTCACAGAGCAATCTTAATTTGCGTACGTCTTATCCTATAACTAAACATCATCACCTCCTTCAATGGATATTAGAAAAGGGATGACCGTAAGTCATAACATTAGAAAATAATAGAAACAATGCTTTTATTACTACTATGCTTGCAGCCAGAAAATAGAGATAGTGATTCCAAAACGTGGTGAGCAATATGTATTCAACTAAGAATAGAAAAATATAGTTTTTAAGTATCTTTAATCTATATATGTTATAAAATGGTTAAAATACGAAAAAATAACCAAAGAAAAGACCATGCGCTTTTCGAAAGAAACGAACAGTTAAAAAGTGAAATTATGTAGCTATAGTGAACGAAATAACCGAAACCGTTGCTGGATGAGATTGGAGCATAAAAGAAATTTCAGCGAGCAGAACCGTTGCTTCGTTAAGTAGAACAAAAGGAGAACAATTATGTTTAGCGTTAAATTATGAAGAGATGGTTGAGGCAGTTCAATGAGTGGAAACGTTGCTTCAATGACTAAAACAACTGAAGACCATTAACGCATGCTTCATCCAAAGCGCTTTTTGCCTCCTCAATTTCTAGCTTTTGCTAGGAAACAGAGGATAAATTTAACATACTTCAAAAACCTCTAATATTTTATTGGTATGTGTTTTTATGTTATTAATTCACGATTAGTATGGCCCTGTTATTAAACAGAATAAATAAAATGGTTCTGTTGTTAAACAGGATAACATATAAAAACGTATATGTCTACAAAAAATTTTAATTTTTTATAATTTTTTTATTTTTGTGTTATCTATAGAAAAAACGCTAAGCATGATGTAAATTTTGATACGGCACTGACAAACAATGAGAAAATTTCTCCTCAAGGCGTGCTGAACAATGGTAATTTCAATTAAAAAAACTAGGAAGAATATCTTCCTAGTTTTACTCTTCATCGCCAAGCAATAAATCTGAGCTTAAATCTTCTAATTCTTCATCAAGGTTGTCATATTCGAAATCCTCATCGCTGCCGCAGCCTTCCGGGTTGATCGCCACGCATACTTTTGTTTCGCCAATGACCTCGGCGACAAACTCCCGCTCTACATCAACGACAATTTTATTTCCGTTTGGCGAAATGGTGCATTCTAAGCAGTTTGGCTGCTGAATGACACGAACGATAATGTCTGTATCATCGCTAATAATGTCATCATCGTCGCGGTATCTTAATTTCACCACATCGGTATATGATACTGTTTCTGTGACAACTTCTGTTTTTGTATTGTTGTTGTACGAATACCAAACGTTAACGTCATAGTGCCCATGGATTTCTATTGTCTTGTCACATTTTTTCGCATCGTAGCGATGGTTAATAATCCAGCAACCTAAAATGCTTGATGGACGGTTTGGCGCAGTAATCGTATGCGTGGATTGCGTAAATCTGCGACCTTTCCCGACGACCGCTTTTGTAATAATTTCTCTGTATTTGTATTCGGACATATAAGAAACCCTCCTCAAATGAATCTTCATTTCATCCTATGCATGATTTAGCCTAATGTGCACATAAGTTTATCAATCATTCCGTATAGTTCATTGTATGCAGGGTTTCCGCCCGATGTGCCTACTTTTTTGGTGATAAAAAAGACGCCCTTCCTCCTGAAGGACGTCCCTTCTCTTTTTAATGGCATCCACAGCCGCCGTTGCCGCTATGGCGTATTTGTGCGCCTGTCTCACCGCGCAATACGTTGCCGCCGGTAGAAGCGATAATCTCATCGGTCACCGTATTGGAGATCGTAGAAGCGACGAGTTGCAGCAAGTCGTTCACTTCCGTTTGCGACTGCTGAAATTCGCTAACGATTGGAATTTGCGAAAGCTCTTCGTAAATCGCATCGATTTGTGCTTCCACTTTTTTCAGTGCTTCGTATTTTCCGTAGTGTTTTAAGTTGACAGCCTGTTTTTGCAATGATTTCATTTGTTCGATCATCGCGCGCACTTTTTCGTTTTGGTGGATTTTTTCTTCGGCGCGTTTAAAAAAGTCAACTTCTTCTGTCTCGGCAATCATTTTTGCGAGTTCTTTTGCTTGTGCTAAAATCTCATCACGTGTATATTTTGCCATTTTATTTCACCTCGATCGCTTCTTCTACTATTTCCCCGTTTAATGTCCATGTTTTCGCTTCGGTAATCCGCACTTGGACAAGCTTGCCAATCGCCGATTTTGGACCGATGAAGTTGACGAGCTTGTTTTTCCGCGTGTATCCGGCAAGGACATCTGGATTGTTTTTGCTTTCGCCTTCGACTAATACTTCAACCACTTTTCCTTCATATTCCTTCATTTTCCGCGCCGAAATTTCATTGACAAGCGCGTTTAGACGCTGCAGCCGCTCTTTTTTCACTTCCAGCGGCACGTTGTCGGCCATTTTCGCTGCCGGTGTGCCTTCGCGCGGCGAATAAATAAACGTATAGGCCGAATCAAATTCAACTTCGCGATAGAGCGACAGCGTTTCTTCAAATTGTTCTTCCGTTTCGTTCGGGAAGCCGACGATAATATCGGTTGTCAGCGCCACATCTGGAATCGCCGCTTTAATTTTGCGGATGAGCTCTAAATATTCCTCGCGCGTATATTTCCGGCCCATCAATTTCAGTATTTCTGTGCTGCCTGATTGCACCGGCAAATGAATATGCTCGACTAAATTGCCGCGTTTGGCGAGCACTTCAATTAACCGGTCGTCAAAATCGCGCGGATGGCTTGTGGTAAAGCGGATGCGCGCAATATCGATTTTGCGAAGTTCGTCCATCAAATCACCAAGGCCATACTTTATATCGGTGAAATCTTTACCGTAGGCGTTGACGTTTTGGCCGAGAAGGGTGATTTCCTTATAGCCTTGGGCGGCGAGATGACGCACTTCTTGAATGATATCTTCCGGACGGCGGCTCCGTTCTTTTCCGCGCGTATACGGGACGATGCAGTACGTACAAAACTTATCGCATCCGTACATAATGTTTACCCATGCTTTAATGTTACCTTTGCGCGCTTTTGGAAGATTTTCGATGACATCGCCTTCTTTAGACCATACTTCAACAACCATTTCTTTCGACATATAAGCTTCGTGCAAAATGTATGGCAAGCGATGAATATTATGCGTACCGAAAATCATGTCCACGTACTGGTATTGTTTCAAAATCTTATTGACGACCGATTCTTCTTGCGACATACAGCCGCATACGCCAAGAAGCAAATCCGGATTGCTTTGCTTAAGCGGCTTCAAATGGCCGATCTCGCCGAACACTTTATTTTCTGCGTTTTCGCGGATCGCACACGTATTCAGCAAAATGACATTCGCATCTTCGGGACGGTCGGTCGGCTCATATCCAAGCGCCATAAAAATACCTGCCATCACTTCGGTGTCATGTTCGTTCATTTGGCAGCCGTATGTGCGAATATAAAATTTGCGGCCGTTGCCCATGCCGCGGAATTGTTCCGGTATGGTGAAGTCTTTAAAATATTTTACCTCTTCTTTTCCACGTTTTTTTGCTTCTTTTAAGTTTGGCGGAATAAATACGCTCGAAAAATATTTTTCGTAATCTTTGCTCGTTTTCTCCTTTAACACATCCAATGCGGATTTTTTGTCCGTTGGATGATCAGCTGTTTGAATTTGTCCTGTTTGTTCTAAACGCTGTTTTTCGTTCATAATGATCTCCTTTCTATTAAGAACTGCAAGAAAACAATGATTTTCCCTACACCATACACATTATCATAGTATATAATTGAGAACAAATTTAAACAATACTTTTCTTGTTCCGTTTATTACGGAACATGTTATCATAACAAAATGACTCCCAACTAGGCAATACCTAATTGGGAGTGAACAATTTCCAAATTACATAAATTCGGAAACTAACTCGGCAAATTTTTCTTTGCTTAATTTTAAGTCCGCCTCAGCCAACGGCGTTTCGCTGTAGCCGTGAAGCAGTTCCTGATACGATTTTTGTTCTTTATTTTGGTAAATAAGCCCCGTTACTAGTCCTTTATATTTCATCACCGTTTGCATCGCCATAGCGCGGTCAGATGGGTCATATCCTTCGATGTCGCTGACTTTCACCAAGTTTTCTTTAAACCAGTCGTATGTGTTTATCTTGTTATACGTTACACACGGACTGAATACGTTAATAAGAGAGAACCCTTTATGCTTGATTCCTTCTTCAATTAAGCTTGTCAGCTCTTTTAAATCGCTCGAGAAGCTTTGCGCTACAAAGGTTGCACCGGCGCTTAACGCGATTTCCATAATCGAAAGGGCTGGTTCGACCGAACCTTGCGGAGTGCTTTTCGTTTTAAAGCCGACATCGCTGCGCGGCGATGTTTGTCCTTTCGTTAAGCCGTAAATCTGGTTATCCATGACAATGTAAGTAATGTCAATATTGCGGCGGATCGCATGAACGGTATGCCCCATGCCGATCGCAAATCCGTCGCCGTCACCGCCGGCGGCAATGACCGTTAAATCGCGGTTGGCCATTTTCACTCCTTGGGCAAGCGGCAACGCACGGCCGTGGGTGCCGTGAAAACCGTACGAATGAATGTAACCGGAAATACGTCCCGAGCAGCCGATTCCGGAAATAACAGCGAGCTGATGCGGCTCAAGACCGACGTTTGCCGCGGCGCGCTGAATGGCAGCTTGCACAGAAAAATCGCCACAGCCTGGACACCAGTTTGGTTTCACATCATTACGAAAATCTTTAAACGTTGCCATGTTTATAACAACTCCTTGCATTTTATATAAACTTCATTTGGCAAGAACGGATTCCCGTCGTATTTCAAAGCGCTTGCAATTTTTTCTGCATGTCCGACGTTCATTTTAAGAATGTTGGCGAGCTGTCCTGTCGCATTTTGCTCGACGACAACGACTTTTTTCGCTGTTTCGACAAGCGGCAGCATTTCCTCTGTCGGGAACGGATGAAGCAGGCGAATGTGCGCATGATTGACTTTCACGCCGTCCTGTTCAAGACGCTCGATCGCTTCCTCGATTGCACCGCGCGTCGAGAGAAAACCGACGATTAATAAATCGGCTTCATCGTGTTTGACATTTTTATGCACTGGTGTCTTGAACTGGATATGTTGCAGCTTACGTAAACGTTTCTCCATTTGTGCCTTGCGGTTTCCCGCTACCTCGGACGGTCTTCCTGTTTCCGCGTGCTCGACGCCGGTGACATGATGGATGCCGTTTGGCACTCCCGGAAGCACACGCGGCGAAATGCCATCTTCAGTGATTTCATAACGTTTAAAATTATCCTTTTTCTCTAGCGCCGGCAATTCGCCAGTGACGAGTTTGCCGCGGCGGATTTCAATTTTATCGTATTCTAAAGGCTCAACCGTCTGTTTGCCAAGCGACAGCTGCAAATCAGACAAGAAGATGACCGGACATTGATATTCTTCGGCAAGGTTGAACGCTTCGATCATATCGTAAAACGCTTCTTCCACCGTGCTTGGTGCCATAACGATTTTTGGAATTTCTCCATGCGTTCCGTAAATCATTGCCAATAAGTCCGATTGCTCCTGTTTTGTCGGCAATCCTGTACTTGGGCCGCCGCGCTGCGTATCAACGATGACAAGCGGCGTTTCCGTCATTCCGGCCAGCCCGATCGACTCCATCATCAAGGAAAGACCAGGACCTGCGGATGCTGTAAACGCCCGCGCTCCGGCATAGTTCGCCCCAATCGCCATCGTACATGCAGCGATTTCATCTTCCGTCTGAATCACCGCCCCGCCTAAATCCGGAAGTTTTTTAATTAAGTATTCCATAATTTCCGATGCCGGTGTAATTGGGTAGGCGGCCATAAACCGTGCTCCGCCAGCTAGCGCACCTAAGGCAATCGCATCGTTGCCGATCATAAACATCCGCTTTTTACCATCGGCTTTGGCCAGTTCCATTGTTTGCATACGATCGCCGAGCTGTTCTTTCATATATTGCGCACCGGCGCGGATCGCTTCCATGTTCTTGTCTACGACTTGCTGACCTTTCCTTCCAAAAATTTCTTGGACTACTTCTCCATACACATCAATATCGATGCCGAGAACAGCGCTGGAAGCGCCGACAGCAACCATGTTTTTCATCAGCGCTGTTCCTAAATTCGCTGCGATATCAGTAAATGGAACAGCATATAGCGTGACGCCTTCACGTTCTGGAATCGTCGGGTTAAACTTCGCATCAGCGATGACAATCCCGCCGTCGCGGAGCTCATGAAAGTTAAAATCAATCGATTCCTGATCAAACGCTACTAATATATCGAGATCATCAGCAACCGACCGAACTGGTGTCGTGCTGACACGAATTTTGTTGTTCGTATGCCCCCCTTTAATTCGTGAAGAAAAATGACGATATCCGTATAAATAATAACCAAGACGGTTTAGCGCAATGGAGAAGATTTCCCCAGTACTTTCAATCCCTTCTCCCTGCTGCCCTCCGACTTTCCATGAAAGCTGATGAATCATTTCCTACACCCCTTTAAATTCGGTCAAAAATTACAATTATAAGTTTAGCACTTTTCCGACAAAATCACTAGATTTTTTAAATAAATGATTTTCGTTCATTCGCCGCAATTGATCACTGCGGCAAATGGTCATAGAAATTGCGGAATAAAAACCGCTCTACCTCCTCTTCGGTATAATGTTTCTGCAACTCATTGACTAGGTTGGCGTAATCGCGCACCGTGCCGAGCCCGCTTACCGTCTCTTCGATTCCGTCAAAATCCGAGCCGAATCCGACGTTTTTTGCCCCGCCGAGCGAACACACATGTTCTAAATGGCGAAGCACATCGGTGATCGAAGCTTTTTCTTTTGTTAAAAAATATGGCACAAAGTTAATGCCGATCATGCCATCTTTTGCAATAAGCGCTTTAATTTGTTCATCACGCAAGTTGCGCGGATGCGGACAAAATCGGTATGTATTCGAATGAGAGGCAATCGGAAATTGCGCGATTTCCAGTACGTCCCAAAACGCTTTTTCCGATAAATGGGACACATCGACCCAACGTTTTGCTTCATTCAGCTGCTCAACGACCTGTTTTCCGAATGTTGTAAGCCCTGCGCCGCGCCGTTCCCAGGCGCCGTCTGCTACGGCATTGGACCAGTTCCACGTCAGCCCGACGGACGAAACACCGAGGCGCAGCAACGTTTTTAATTTGACAAGGCTTGTCCCAATTGCGTCGCATCCTTCAAGCGTTAGCATCGCCCCAATTTCATTTTCTCCTAACGCGTCAATATCGCGTTTGGAACGGACAAATTTCAGCGTTGGAAACCGCCCGATAACTTGTTCAAAAAAAATATCGATCATTTCCAGCGCAACAGTAAACCGCGCTTCTTCCGGAACCGTTTCCGGTATGTAAATGGCAAAACACTGCACTTTGACCTTAGCCTCTTTCAGCGCCGGCAAGGTGACGTGAAGCGATTTTCCGTCTTGGAACGATAACGAACGATCCATCCATAATTTCATTAACGCATCGCAATGTGCATCGAAAATCATACATATCCTCCTTTATAAAGTAAAAATAACCTGCCTGCCTTCAAAACGAAGGCGCCAACAGGTTATACTTCTATCATCAAAACTATACACTATTAACGAGGTTCTACAATTAATTTAATCGCCGTCCGCTCTTCTCCGTCAATAATAATATCTGTAAACGCAGGAATACAAATGAGATCCATGCCGCTTGGTGCCACAAATCCTCGTGCGATGGCTACTGCCTTAACGGCTTGGTTTAATGCACCTGCACCGATCGCCTGGATTTCCGCCGCTCCACGTTCACGCAATACCCCGGCAAGTGCACCAGCTACAGAGTTAGGATTCGACTTTGCTGAAACTTTTAATATTTCCATTTCTAGCTCCTCCCTCGTTTCCTCCTAAAATTTATCGAAAAAAATGATTTCATTGTTACTATATTCACTGTTTTGACAAGTATTCCTGCCGGGGCGAAAAATATTTTTAAAAATTTCTAAAACGGTGACTATTCAAAATAAGGGTGGTCATCATTGATGATAATTCGCTCAATTTTATTCGCCCGCCCTGTTTTTATGTCTACATCGATGAGCACGGCGTTCAGCTGGCTTCTTCCCTCTTTTATTTCGAAACGGACAGGTAATGATGTCAAAAATTTTCTTAACACTACTTCGCGGTCTACACCTAAAATGCCGTCATACGGTCCGGTCATTCCAACATCGGTAATATAGGCTGTTCCCTTTGGTAAAATACGGGCATCAGCCGTTTGCACGTGCGTATGGGTGCCGACAACGGCGGAAACCCGTCCATCCAAATACCAGCCCATCGCTTGCTTTTCACTCGTTGCCTCCGCGTGAAAATCGACGAAAATAATCGAGGTGCGCTGCGCCGCCTCGGCGATCAGCTCGTCGGCTTTTTTGAACGGGCAATCGATGGCCGGTAAAAATATTCTTCCTTGTAGATTAATGACCGCCACTTCAATATGTTCGATTTGTATATAGACAATCCCCTTGCCCGGAACCCCTTCCGGGAAATTCGCCGGCCGCACTAATGCTTTTGCATCATCAATAAATTCAAATATATCGCGCTGATCCCATGCGTGGTTGCCAAGCGTGACGACATGGGCTCCTTGCTCAAGAAACGAGCGGTATATTTTTTCCGTAATTCCTTTTCCGCCCGCGGCATTTTCCCCATTGATAATAATGATGTTCGGTCTATGCTTCTCCTTTAGTTTTGGCAAATATTGTTCTACCATTTTTCGTCCTGGCGAACCGACCACATCGCCGATAAATAATAACCTCATTCATATATCCCTTTCTAAGCTGAAGTGTAACTAGTTCAAGTTTGGCACAAAATATAAAAAAAATAAAGTGGCAATATTTCGCCACTTTATTTTGCATACTCTACCGCCCTTGTTTCGCGAATCACAGTAACTTTAATGTGTCCTGGATAATCGAGCTCTTCTTCAATCCGTTTACGGATTTCCCGCGCTAACCGATGCGCTTCCAAATCATCGATCACATCCGGTTTCACCATAATGCGCACTTCGCGTCCCGCCTGGATGGCGTATGATTTTTCTACTCCTTCATACGATTCCGCAATTTCTTCTAATTTTTCGAGACGGCGAATGTAGTTTTCAAGCGTTTCACTGCGCGCTCCCGGTCTTGCCGCAGACAGCGCGTCTGCTGCGGCAACAAGCACGGCGATGACAGAAGTCGGTTCAGTATCGCCATGGTGGGAAGCAATGCTGTTAATGACAACTGGATGTTCTTTATATTTTGTCGCCAGTTCGACGCCAATTTCAACATGGCTTCCTTCCACTTCATGGTCAATCGCTTTACCAATATCGTGTAAAAGACCGGCACGTCTTGCCAGCATTTCATCTTCGCCGAGCTCTGCCGCCATCAGTCCCGCTAAGAACGCCACTTCGACGGAATGCTTTAATACGTTTTGCCCGTAGCTTGTCCGGAACTTCAACCGTCCTAAAATTTTGATTAAATCCGGATGCAAGCCATGAACACCGACTTCGAATGTCGTTTGTTCACCGACTTCACGAATATGTTCGTCGACTTCCCGTCTCGCTTTTTCTACCATTTCTTCAATTCGCGCCGGATGAATTCGCCCATCTTGGACGAGTTTGTCTAAGGCGATGCGCGCCGTTTCGCGGCGGATTGGGTCAAACCCTGATAAAATAACGGCTTCCGGCGTGTCATCAATAATTAAATCAATGCCGGTGAGCGTTTCGAGCGTGCGAATATTGCGCCCTTCGCGGCCGATGATCCGCCCTTTCATTTCATCGTTTGGCAAATTAACGACGGATACGGTTGTTTCCGCGACATGGTCTGCCGCACAACGCTGAATAGCGAGCGATAAAATTGCTTTTGCTTTCTTATCCGCCTCTTCTTTCGCACGCGTTTCGGCCTCTTTCACCATCACGGCAATTTCATGGGACAATTCTTTTTCGACGCGTTCCAAAATAATTTGCCGTGCTTCTTCGCGGGTCAAGCCGGAAATTCGTTCTAATTCCGTTTGCTGCTGTTGCACGAGTTCTTCCACTTTGCTTTCCATCTGTTCAATATGCTGTTGTCTTTCATTCAGTGCTTCTTCTTTCGCCTCTAAAAGCGCCTCACGTTTATTGAGGGCTTCGTCTTTGCGATCGAGATTTTCTTCTTTTTGAAGCAATCGATTTTCTTGCTTTTGCAGCTCGCTTCTGCGGTCGCGAATTTCACGTTCAACCTCGGTACGAAGTTTGTGGATTTCATCTTTTGCTTCAAGAAGCGTTTCTTTTTTCAACGCATCCGCTTCTCGTTTTGCTTCTTCCACAATTTGCTGTGCGGCTGCTTGGGCACCGCCAATTTTCGCCTCTGCAATCGATTTGCGAACAAAAAAGCCAACAACGGCACCGACAACTAAGGCAAGCAAAGCGGAGATGATGATTGAATCCATGTTTTCACCTCCTCTTGCTATAATTCAGATGCGTTGGATGTAACTGTCGGCATGTACATTGTTATCAACGTTTCAACATACAGCACAATCGTTGCAAACATCAGAGTTTCAAGCACCGGCAACCCGTTGATTAAGCGTACATAGAGCGAACGGTCCTATGGATGGGAATTTCCGCTTTACGCGAACGCGGTCTAATTTTCCGCAAATGCTTACCGCACTCCCTTGCATGATCGTCCATCATTATGCGAGTTGGTCCAGTGCAAAACGATTCCTTCACTTGTTTATGCACGGACCGCTTCCATCAGCCGGAGTCACGGGCTTTTATCGTTTATTTTTTTGAAAAATATACATGTTAATTTTAAAGGTGGCAAAAATGATTGTCAAGATATAGGAAGTACACACCTGCAATAAATGGAAATAAAAAAGAGAGGAATCGCGTTCCTCTCTCATTTAGTCTTCCAAAAGCCCAAACTCGTCTTGTTGTAATTCGCCGACACCGTTAACACTAGAAGATTCAATGCCGTAATGTTTGCGGATTTCTTGGGCAATTTCTTCGGCAATATGCGGATTCTCTTTTAAAAACTGTTTCGCATTTTCCCGCCCTTGGCCGAGGCGCTCATCTTTATAAGAGTACCACGAGCCGCTTTTTTGCACGATATCGAGCTCCGATGCCATATCGATAATTTCGCCTTCGCGGGAAATGCCTTCTCCGTACATAATATCTACGTCCGCTGTTTTAAATGGTGGAGCCACCTTATTTTTCACGACTTTAATTTTCGTTTTATTTCCCACCATGTCGTTACCTTGCTTGATTTGCTCAGCACGGCGCACTTCTAGGCGGACGGAAGCATAAAATTTTAGCGCACGGCCGCCTGGCGTTGTCTCCGGATTGCCAAACATAACTCCAACTTTTTCACGAATTTGGTTGATGAAAATAGCGATGGTCTTCGACTTATTAATCGCTCCCGATAATTTGCGCAACGCTTGCGACATTAAGCGCGCCTGCAGACCAACGTGGGCATCGCCCATTTCCCCTTCTATTTCCGCTTTTGGCACCAGCGCCGCAACGGAGTCAATGACAATAATGTCGACCGCACCGCTTCTCACCAGTGCTTCTGCGATTTCGAGCGCCTGCTCGCCCGTATCTGGCTGAGACAGCAGCAACTCATCGATATTGACGCCTAATTTTTGTGCATAAATCGGATCAAGCGCATGCTCCGCGTCGATAAATGCCGCTTGTCCCCCTTGCTTCTGCACTTCGGCAATCGCATGAAGGGCAACGGTCGTTTTCCCGGAAGATTCAGGTCCATATATTTCAACAATACGTCCGCGCGGATAGCCGCCCACTCCTAAAGCGATATCAAGCGCCAGCGATCCGCTGGATACAGTGGAAATTTTACGGTCTGTCTGTTCACCGAGCCTCATAATCGAGCCTTTGCCAAACTGTTTTTCAATCTGTTTCAACGCCTGCTCTAAGGCGGCTTGACGGTCTTGATTCACTAACAAACTCCTCCTTTTTTCTCAACTACTTATACTATACCGTTTTTTACGGTTGTTGCCAAGCAAAAAATCGAACGTCTATTCGTTTTCTTGTGGTGAAAATAGAAACAATCTCCATCGGGAAGATAGACGAAAAAGCGGGGAACAACAAGGGGAGAAACGGCTGCGTTCATTCTGCAGCCGTCAATGTTTTTAATAAAAAGGAGCAGCCGTATTTCGCGGTGCGGATGCGAATCGCATCACGGTGGCCGGATAAGGTGAGCGGATAGACATTGGTGCCGTGTTTAGAAGTAGAAATACCGATATACACGGTACCGACCGGCTTTCCTTCAAGCGGGTCTGGACCCGCCACGCCGGTAAAGCTGATGCCGATATCCGCTTGGCAGAGCGTGCGGACATTTTCCGCCAACAGGCGCGCGCACTGTTCGCTTACCGCGCCGTCCGCTGCTAACACGGCATAGGGGACGCCAAGCACTTTTTCTTTTACGTCATTCGTATAGCAGACGACCCCGCCACGAACCACTTGGGAGGCGCCGGGAACAGCTGTCAATTGCTCCAGGAAAAGCCCACCTGTCAAGCTTTCAGCCGCTGCCACCGTTTTCTTTTGCACTTTTAGCGTCTGAATCGCCTTTTCAAATAATGTTTCTTCATTATAGCCATAAAGATAGGCGCCGACGCGTTCTACTATTTTCTTTTCCGTTTCGTCGAGCAGTCTTTTTGCCTCTGCTTCCGAGCGGTGCTTCGCAGTCAAGCGCAATGTCACCTCTCCGTCGCCGGCAAGCGGGGCAATCGTCGGATTAGACTGCTGATCAATCAAGTCTTCAATTCTTGTTTCCAACTCTGACTCGCCGATGCCAAAAAAGCGCAATACGCGCGATTCAATGCGTTCCTCGTGTCCAAGCTTCTCTAGCAAAAAAGCGCGACCGTATTTGCGAAACATCGGCTGCATTTCTTTTGGCGGTCCGGGCAGAAGCATATAGGTAATGGAATCGATCGTAATCACCATCCCCGGCGCCATGCCGTGCTCATTTTTTAATATGGTAGAGCCTTTGAGCACCAATGCCTGCTTTTTATTATTTTCCGTCATGATTCGGTTTGTGCGGGCAAAATAAGCTTCAATGGAACGAAGCGCTTCCTCATCCGTCACCAGCTCCCGCTGCAGCAGGCGGGCGATCGTTTCTTTCGTTAAATCGTCTTTCGTCGGACCGAGCCCACCGGTAAAAATAATCAGGTCAGCCCTTGTTTGCGCCACTTTTACCGCCTGCTCAAGCCTAGCGGCATTATCGCCGACAACGGTATGGAAATAAACGTTGATACCAAGCTCGGCAAGCTGCTGCGACAAAAACTGCGCATTGGTGTTGGCGATTTGTCCGAGCAACAGCTCGGAGCCGACAGCAATAATCTCCGCGTTCAATCAAGGCGCCCCCTTTATTGGACTGCATATATATTTCTATTTGGAATGCAAGAAAGCATGTTTATTTTTCGCAAAATAGTCCCAGCCAGACCATACCGTAAAAATGACCGCTACCCACAGCGCTAATTTAGCAAACGGAAACGCCAGAAGCGAAAACGGAAAGTTATGCAAAAGAAGGGCGGAAATCGCTATAATTTGCGTCCACGTTTTAATTTTGCCAAGCATGTTGGCAGCCATTACCTCTCCTTCGCCGGCCAGCACGAGCCGCAGCCCTGTCACGGCAAACTCACGGCTAATGATAACAATCACCATCCACGACGGCGCATAGTGAAGCTCGACAAGCACAATAAGCGCCGCCGAGACAAGCAGTTTATCCGCGAGCGGGTCCAAAAACTTCCCTAAGTTGGTGACAAGTTGATATTTACGGGCATAATAGCCGTCAATCCAATCTGTCGTCGAAGCGATAATGAAAATCAGCGCCCCGATCAAATGGGAAACCGGCAGCGTGGCCGCGCCGATTTTCACGCTGCCCCACCCGAACGGAACGAGCATGACAATTAAAAATAACGGTATGAGCATAATGCGTGCTACTGTTATTTTATTAGGCAGATTCACTCTAAATACCTCCGCTAGTCAGCATCTGAACCTCCACACGACTGAAGTCGGTGGGTTCTGACGTATTAAAGAGTTTTTCCTACACCTGCGTGCAGGCATTCACTCTTGTTTTGCCAACCTTTCATGGACAAACACCTCAATGGTGTTTAACGCCCTGTCGGCTTGGTTCAAAACCGTTTTCCATTTCACCCCTATGATTTTTTAAAGATAAACTTCATTTTCTGGAATACTTCGTCTTTTGGATCGATTGGATAGGTGAAAGGTTGTCCGTTTACTTTCATGTCCACATCGAGCGTACGACCGATTTTCACAAACACTTCCGTCTCAGCGGACAAATCAAATGTCTGCGTTTGTCCGTTCGTTAAACTACCTTTAAAGAAAGAATGGCCTTTTGTGTTGTATACTTCTACCCATGAATTTCCTTTCGACGTCAGCTCAATGACAAATTTTTCGCTATTAGTCAGCTCAATCGTCGATAAGTTACCGCGTGTTTCTATGACGTTAAGCGTTGCTTTCGGTGCTGGCGCTTCTTTTGTTTGTTGGCCGGCTTTTTCCTGTTTGTTTTGGCTCTCCTGTTTTTTCGCTTTTTCTTTCGCTTTCTCAAGCGGCGAGTTTTCCGAACTTTCGACTTCTGTTGTCGTCTCTTTTTTCACCAGGCTTTCCTGTTTATTTTCGGCATTATTTTGTAGAAGCAGCCAAATGATGACGGCAATGCCGACAACAACGGCGGCAATAAGCAGCTTCGGAAGCAAATCAAGCCATTTCGTGCTTTCCGGGGAGAGCTGCTGCCGCGTTTTCACCCGCGATAGCGGTTGAGGAACCTCTTCTTGGTAAGATTGTGGAATATCTTGTTTGTACTCTTCAAATATTTGTTCCGGATCAAGTCCAACTGCCTCCGCATATTGCTTAATAAACGCGCGGACATAGAAATTTCCCGGCATGATGGCGTAATTTCCTTCTTCAATACCGATCAAATAGCGCTTTTGAATTTTTGTCATATCTTGCAGCTCGTCCAAACTAATGTTTTTCGCCTCTCTCGCTTCTTTTAAACGTTTACCTAATTCTGTCAACGATAAACACCTTCCACTTTTTGATTAAAAATCAAATTCTGAAAAGCCATCGTTTCCAAACAGAGACGGCTGATCAATAACATCGTACGTAATCTCTTCATTTGGATCATGACGCAGTTCAATAATATAGTCAAAGTCATCTAGCGTATATTCGGTATGGCGGACAAAAATATCCGGGTGCTCCACTACTTTCGTCGCCTCCAAACGCATCAATTCGCGAATCAGCTGCCAATGCCGTTCATTCGCCCGTCTGGTGGACACAATACCATCAATAATAAAAATATTGTCTTCGCTATATTCGTCTTCGATCAGCTGGCTGCGCACCGTCTGTTTAATGAGCGTCGATGAGACGAAGAGCCAGCGCTTATTGGCACAAACGCTAGCCGCGACGATCGACTCCGTTTTGCCGACACGCGGCATGCCGCGGATGCCGATCAGCTTATGACCTTTCTCTTTAAAAATTTCCGCCATAAAATCGACAAGCAGTCCGAGCTCGTCACGGACAAAGCGGAATGTTTTTTTGTCATCGGCATCCCGCTGAATGTAACGGCCATGGCGGACGGCAAGGCGGTCAAGCAGTTTCGGCTGACGCAGCTTCGTTACGGTAATATTATCCATCGTTTGCAAAATGGTAGAGAGCCGTTCAATTTGTTCATTACTATCACAAAGCAGCAACATGCCGCGCCGCGAATCGCGCACGCCGTTAATCGTCACGATATTGATCGACAACATTCCTAATAAGGAAGCAACATCCCCTAACAGCCCCGGACGGTTAATATGTATTTCGTATTCTAAATACCACTCTTGCTTTCCCATCCCGTCTCCTCCCTCATTCGCAAATGCCCGCACAAACTACCTATGATAAGTTCATACTACTATAATATCGAATGGAAAAGCAACCGAAAAGGGACGGGAATAAAAAAAGAGAGAGGGACTCCCTCTCTTGCTCATTATTTGTTATGATTCTCGCTGTACTAATTTTACCATCGCGTTCGCGATAGCATGCTGCTCTTGTTCGTCAGCGACGCTCCAAAGGTCAGCGAGCAGCCGTTCTTCCGGGTTTTTCGGATCTACATGTTCCGCTAGGTAGTCTCCGATTTGATAAGCGACGTCCGAGATCACTTGTTGGTTCAATCCTTGCTGCTGTGCTTGTTGAAGGCGTTCTGCTAAAAAGTCTTTCCATTGTTCAAAGTTATCTAATACAGACATATGTGTAACCTCCTTGTTTTTCGTTTCAAGGATAGTTTGCCTGCTTTTTCATAAAATATACTTAACAGTACCAGCCGCCGTTGACGGAAATAATTTGCCCGGTTATGTAAGAAGCAGCATCGGAAATTAAAAAGGACACCGTTTTGGCGACCTCATCGGCCGTGCCGAGCCGTCCGATTGGAATATCATCCGCCATCGCCTGCAAATCCTCTTTCGAAAATATGCGCAACATATCCGTATCAATTGCTCCAGGAGCGACGGCGTTGACGCGGATGCCACTCGGCGCTAGTTCTTTCGCGAGCGCCTTCACAAACGCGTTTTGTCCGCCTTTGACCATCGAATAGACGACTTCGCATGCCGCCCCGGTTAACCCCCAAATGGAAGAAACGATGACGATGTTTCCTTGCTTTTTGGCAATCATGGACGGCAGCAGTTTTTTCGTTAATAAAATCGGACTTGTCACATGAAGCTGTACCATGCTTTGCACCAGTTCGTCGCTCATATCTGTAATTAGGCCGTAATAGCTGTTTCCGCTGTTGTACACCATGGCATCGACCGGGCGATTTATTTGCGAAAGAAGCACATCCACGCCATCTTCCGCTGCAAGATCGGCCTGAATCGGCACCACATGTGTGGTTGCCAGTTCTTTTTTCAGCATTTCGACCGGCTCCCGGCGGCGGTTGTAATGCAATAAAAGCCCATAGCCGTCGGCGGCAAGCTGGCGGGCGATGCTTGTTCCGATTCCGCCGCTTGCTCCGGTAATCAGCGCGTATTTCATAACGATCCCCCTAAAAAAGCATCCTTCATGAGAAGGATGCTACTTTTTCTCTTTTGGAACTACTTGACAGACAGCGATTTGCGATTCACAGAAACATTGTTTGGCAATTTCCCCGATTTGTTCCATCGTCAATGATTGCAAGGCAGAAACAACATCGAACAAGCTGACCTCATTAAACGCGTAGCGCGTAAACTGGTTGGCGATATATTCCGGAGAATTTAGCGAGCGCAAAAACGCGCCGATTTTTTTCTTTTTAACCCGTTCTAGTTCCTCACTTTTCACCGCATCAATGGAAAAGGAAAGCAAAATTTGCTTCACTTCTTCGCTCAGCCGATCGGCATCGCTTGTGTCGCCGCCAACCATACCGAAGCCGAACCCGCGCTCTTCGGTATAATCATACATAAACGTTTCATCAATGAGCCCAAGCCGGTATAATCGTTCATAATGCGGCGAACTTTTCCCAAACAAGTAGTCCAGCAAAACATTGAACGCCAGTTCATGAACTAATTTTTCTTTGCCGGCTGGAGGGACGGATGGAGCTTTAATCCCGACAAAACATTTGTTCGTTTGCACATGCATCGGGATAACTTTCTTTTTCTCGGCGACCTCGCTTGGCTCCTTATATACAAATCGTTCGACTTCCTGCGCTTTCGGGAACGATTTTTTCGCTTGATTATCGCGAATTTGCTGCATTATTTTTTGCTCATCGACCGGCCCGACAACAAAAAGTAGCATATTGCTCGGATGATAAAATGTTTCATAACATTCATATAAAAGGTCTTTCGTAATTTGCGCAATAGACTCGACCGTACCGGCAATATCAATTTTTACCGGGTGGTTTTGATACATGCTTTCAATGACGCCAAAGTAAACGCGCCAGTCGGGATTATCATCATACATACGAATTTCCTGGCCGATAATTCCCTTTTCTTTTTCCACCGTTTTGTCGGAAAAGTAAGGGCTTTGCACAAAATCAAGGAGCGTTTCTAAATTTTTCTCGACGTTGGCGGTGCTAGAAAATAAATAAGCGGTGCGCGTAAAGGTCGTAAATGCGTTCGCTGATGCGCCCTGTTTGCTGAACTGCTGGAACACGTCACCGTCTTCTTTTTCAAACAATTTATGCTCCAAAAAGTGGGCAATGCCATCGGGAACCCGCTTCATCTCTGTTTTGCCAAGTGGAACGAATTGATTATCGACTGATCCGTAGTTGGTCGTAAACGTAGCATACGTTTTGTTAAATCCTTTTTTCGGCAAAATATATACATCCAAACCGTTTTCCATTTTTTCATAAAACAGCTGTTCCTGCAGCTGTTCGTATACCATTTTTTCCATTATTGTTCCGCTCCCTCCATTCCAGTCAGAAAGTAAATCGTATCGAGCTCGACTTTGCCCGCCACGCGCACGATATCTTCACGAGTTACGAGGTCGGCACCCGAGAGCCATTCTTCGAGAGGTCGTTTCCGCTTGGAAACGACGTTGTGATAAAGCACTTCCACTAGTCCGCGCGGAGTATCGATCGTTTCTAACAGTTGGTTGCGAATGACCGCTTTCGTTTGCGCGATTTCTTCATCGGTGAAATCTCCATTTTTCATCGCTTCCATTTGCTTTTCGATAATTTGCCGCGCTTTTTCATAATTTGACGGCTCAATGCCCGACATCACCATTAATAACCCTTTATGGCTTTCCAAACGCGAAGCAGCATAATACGCTAAACTCGCTTTCTCACGCACGTTGATAAACAATTTGGAATGGGAGAAACCGCCGAAAATGCCGTTAAACATTTGCAGCGCATAATAGTCATCATCATCGTAAGTGACGTTCGTGCGGTAGCCGATATTTAATTTTCCTTGTTTGACATCTTGTTTTTCAACCACTTCGTTCACTTTCTCCGGCGCTTTATGCGCCAATTGTGTTCCGTCTGATGAACGGACGGTGCGGGTTGGCATGGAAAAATGGGATGTCACCGCTTGCAGCACCGCATCCTCTTGGACATCGCCAATGACGTACAAATCGATTTCATCTTCGGAAAGCGTTTTTTGATAATATTGAAACAGCTGTTCCGCGGTAATGCCGTCAACATCTTCCAGCTCGCCATTGGCATGTAAAGCGTACGGTTCCCCCTTGCACATTTCTTGAACGAGCCGCAAGCTGGCGTAGCGCATTTTATCATCATAAACAGCTTGAATGCGCTGCTTAAGCGCCCGTTTTTCCTGAGCGACAATCTCGTCGACAAATCGCCCGTTTTCCATGGCAGGACAAAGCACAATATCTGCCAGCAATTGAAGCGCTTTCTCTAAAAGTGGCGTTTTCTCTTGCAAAAACACCTCATTCGCTACGTCGATGCGAATCGTAATAATATGATTTTCACCCTTTTTCGTTAAATCCACATTTAATGTTGCTCCGTACAGTTCATCTAAATACGTCCGCAGCTGCTTGACACTTGGATGTTTCGCCGTGCCGCTTTGCAATACATAAGGTAAGAGGGCGCGCAGCGTAACCGTTTCCTTGGCAAGCGGCGCTTTCATTTTCCATACGAGTGTATTCGTTTTGTATTTATCAGTCGGAATGGTATGGACGTTAATTTGTTGAACCGTCGTTATTTTTTCATTGACCAATCGAACTCCTCCTTTGCAATGAATCTTACGGATATTTTTATTGTTGTGTTCACCTTATCAACAATATACCTTTCTCAAACCAGAAAATGCAAATGAAAGCAAAAAGAACCCGACGAGCTTGTTCGGGTTCTTTTTCTATTCGTTTACCGTTTTCCCTTAATGTAAGGAGTGCCTAAAGATTTCGGTGCCTCCGCACGGCCGAT
Organism: Parageobacillus sp. NEAU-HV-2; assembly: GCF_059115485.1. Classification (NCBI taxonomy): domain Bacteria; kingdom Bacillati; phylum Bacillota; class Bacilli; order Caryophanales; family Anoxybacillaceae; genus Parageobacillus; species Parageobacillus sp. NEAU-HV-2. The sequence continues at coordinate 626,403 of NZ_JBXUJJ010000001.1, read as the reverse complement.
AAAGCCGGCAAGCGCCAAAATCGTCAGCACATATGGAGCAATCAACAAATAGACCGTCGGTACATTTTTTAAAAACGGGATCGTTTGCCCGACGATGCTTAAACTTTGGGCAACCCCGAAAAATAACGCCGCCCCCATCGCTCCAATCGGATGCCACTTTCCGAAAATCATCGCCGCAAGCGCCATAAAGCCGTGGCCGGAAATCGTCGCATGGCTGAAATCACGGGAAATAATCGTCGCATACACCGCCCCGCCGAGTCCGCCTAACACTCCGCTAATCATGACGGCAATATAGCGCATTCTCGTTACATTAATCCCCATTGTATCCGCCGCCATCGGGTGCTCCCCAACCGCGCGAAGCCGAAGGCCGAACGGCGTTTTATAAATGACATACCAGGCGACAAACGCCAAAATAATCGCCAAATACGACGGAATGTACGCGTTAGAGAAAAAGAGCGGACCAATAATCGGAATGTCGCTTAATACCGGAACGTCAATTTTGTCAAATCCAACTTGAATTTGGTCTGTCTGCCCTTTTCCGTACATTTTTTTGACTAAAAAGAGCGATAAACCAAGCGCCAAAAAGTTAATCGCCACTCCGCTGACGACCTGATCGGCACGGAATGAAATCGAGGCAACGGCGTGAAGCAGCGAAAAGACGGCACCGACGATCATCGCGGCAAGCAAGGCAAGCCATGGAGTAAGCTCTCCAAACCGATCGGCAAACGTCAAGTTAAAGACAACGCTGACAAACGCACCAATGATCATTAATCCTTCTAATCCGATGTTTACAACGCCGGAACGTTCGCTAAATACGCCGCCAAGCGCCGTGAAAATAAGGGGAGCAGCAAAGAAAATGGCGGTAGGAACAATGACTTGCAATACTTCATAAATATTCACTTATTCCGCCCCCTTTTGCAAACGAGATAGTAACAAGCGAATGATGTAACTAGACGCAACGAAGAAAATAATGAGTGCAATAATAATATCTACGAGTTCGGTTGGCACATCAGCACTCGACGGCATTTCCAGCGCCCCGACTTTCAGCGCGCCAAACAATAATGCCGAGAGCAAAATTCCGAAAGCATTGTTGCCGCCAATCAACGCCACCGCAATTCCGTCAAATCCAATGCCGGTAAACGTGGCTTTCGTCGAAATGTTGCCGAACGTGCCAAGGCCCTCCATCGCTCCGGCCACACCGGCAAAAGCTCCGGAAATGACCATCGATAAAATAATATTTCTTTTTACATTCATTCCTGCATATTGTGAAGCGTGCTGGTTAAACCCAACCGCGCGCAGCTCGAATCCTTTTGTTGTTTTCTCAAGGAGAAACCACATGATAATTGCACCAATAATAGCGATAATGATACCGTAATGCATCGTAGAATGGTACGTAATAGCATCGAGAAAATCCGAACGAAGCGACGCGCTTTCATGGACTGGCTTGGATTTAAACCCTTCATCCGATAAAACAGAGCGGATAATCGCGTTCGTGACATGAAGCGCAATGTAGTTCATCATAATCGTAATGATCACTTCATGCACCCTTAAATACGCCTTTAAAATCCCTGGAATAAACGCCCATAGAGCGCCTGCCAACGCTGCCGCTAAAATAGCAAGCGGCAAGTGAATCACCTTTGGTAAATCGAACGATACACCGACCCATACCGCTGCGAGCCATCCGACAATAAGCTGCCCTTCCACACCGATGTTAAACAAACCGGTGCGAAAAGCAAACGCAACAGCAAGCCCCGATAAAATATAAGGCGTCGTTTGGCGAATCGTCTCCCCAATGTAGTACGGATCGCCGAATGCTCCGTATACCAACGCGGAATATCCGGCAACTGGATTATACCCGCTGACAATCATGACGATCGAGCCGACGATCATCCCTAACAGAACCGCCAGCACTGGAACGAAGAATTGATTAAGCCGACTTGAATTCATGAGGACACACCTGCTTCCTTCCGTTTACTTCCTGCCATTAACAATCCAAGCTCTTGTTCCGTCGTTTCTTTCGGATTGACGACGGCCACAATTTTCCCTTCATAAATAACGGCAATACGGTCACTAACATTCATTACTTCATCCAATTCAAAAGAAACAAGCAGCACTGCCTTGCCTTGATCACGCTGTTCAATAAGCCGTTTATGGATAAATTCAATGGCTCCAACATCCAACCCGCGCGTTGGCTGGGCCGCAATCAGCAAGTCTGGATTCCGATCTACCTCGCGGCCGATGATCGCTTTTTGCTGGTTCCCCCCAGAAAGAGCGCGTGCTTTCGTATACTCATCAGGAGTGCGCACATCAAATTCGGCGATCAGCTGCCGCGCTTTTTCGTAAATCGCTTTAAAGTTTAAAATTCCGCGTTTGGAATATGGACGCTTGTAATACGTTTGCAGCACCATGTTTTCGCCGATCGGAAAATCGAGCACTAGCCCGTGCTTATGACGGTCTTGCGGAATATGGCCGACACCGGCTTCAATAATTTTCCGCGGCGGAAAATTGGTAATATCACGGCCGTTGAGCAAAATTGTTCCCGATTCCACCTTTAGCAATCCTGTCAGCGCCTCGATCAGCTCTGTCTGTCCGTTGCCGTCCACCCCGGCAATGCCGACAATTTCTCCAGCATGCACCGTTAAATCTAAATGATTCACCGTCGTCACGCCGCGCGCATCTTTCACGACTAAATCTTTAATTTCCAACACCGGTTTGCCTGGCTGCGCCGGTTTTTTCTCTGTTTTAAACTGCACCTCGCGACCGACCATCAACGCGGCGAGCTCATTTGGGTTCGTTTCCGCAACGTCTAACGTGGCGATTCCTTTTCCGCGGCGAATGACCGTCACCCGGTCACACACTTCCATAATTTCTTTTAATTTATGCGTAATTAAAATAATCGATTTTCCTTCCTTGACAAGCTTCTTCATAATTTGCATCAGTTCATGGATTTCCTGCGGTGTCAATACAGCGGTCGGTTCGTCAAAAATTAAAATGTCCGCCCCGCGATATAACGTCTTTAAAATTTCCACACGTTGCTGCATGCCGACGGAAATATCGGCAATTTTCGCCGTCGGGTCGACAGCAAGCCCGTACCGTTCCGACAGCTCGCGCACTTCTTTTTCCGCCCGCTTTATATCGATCATACCGCCTTTTTTCGGTTCGCTGCCTAAAATAATGTTTTCCGTTACCGTAAACGTATCGACAAGCATAAAATGCTGGTGCACCATGCCGATCCCAAGATCGTTGGCTACGTTCGGGTCAGTAATGTGGACCTTTTGCCCTTTAACGCGAATCTCACCGCCATCTGGCTGATAGAGGCCAAACAACACGTTCATCAACGTCGACTTTCCCGCTCCGTTTTCGCCAAGGAGCGCGTGAATCTCCCCCTTTTTTACTTGCAATGTAATGTTGTCGTTCGCGACAAAATTACCAAATACTTTGCGGATATTCAACATTTCAATCACATATTCCAATCTATTCACTCCTTACTTCAACAAGGTAAAATCATAAAATGGAAGGACGCAATCTACCATTGCGGCCTTTCATTTTATGATTTTTGTGGATAAAAAGGCTAGCGCGAGACACACTAGCCTTTTTATTCAGTTATTTTTTTAACGACGCTTCAAACTGTTGATATTCTTTTCGGTTTGTCGGAACTTTTACTTCGCCTTTAATAATTTTTTGCTTCCATTCGTCTACTGCTTTTAACACTTCTGGCTTGATGTTATCTTGTGTTGGCGCAATGCCGACCCCGTTTTCTGGCAGACCGTATTCAATTACTTTGCCTCCTGGGAAATCGCCGTCTTTCGCCCGTTTTGCCACGTCATTGACGGCAACATCGACTCGTTTTACCATCGATGTTAATGTAACGTTATACGTTTTTCCGTTTACTTCTACTACGCCTTCAGGAGCTTGGTCTTTATCAACGCCAATGACCCAAATTTCACGGTTCGGATCTTTCTTTTTCAAGTCTTTCGCTTCCGAGAACAAGCCGTTTCCTGTTGCCCCAGCAGCATGGTAAATGACATCGATGCCGGAAGCATACATGCTCGATGCAATCGCTTTTCCTTTATCGGCTTTGTCAAAAGCTCCGGCGTATTGCACTTCCACTTTCGCATTTGGGTTGACAGCTTTGACACCAGCAAGGAACCCGCTTTCAAACTTCTCAATCAACGGAATTTCCATCCCGCCGATAAAACCGATTTTGTTTGTTTTTGTCGTTAAGCCAGCAACGACACCGACAAGGAACGAGCCTTCATGTTCTTTAAACGTAATGCTTGCCACATTTGGTTCATCAACCACGGTATCGACAATCGCAAAATGTTTTTTCGGATTTTGTTTTGCAACTTCTTTCACTGCATCTCCCATTAAAAAGCCAATTCCGTAAATCAAATCAAAGTCACTGCGCACAAGTTTATTTAAGTTAGTCGCATAATCCGCATCGCTTTCCGATTGCAAATAATCATAGCCGCCGCGGCCTTTTTTCAAGCCGTTATCTTTCCCGAATTTTTGCAAACCTTCCCAAGCGGATTGGTTAAACGATTTGTCGTCAATCCCACCGACGTCCGTTACCATCGCGACGCTAAACGTATCTTTGTTGTTGCCGGCATTATTGCCTCCTTGTCCACCACAGCCACCTAGTAAAGTGCCTGCTGCTAAAACTAGAGACAGCGCAATTCCAAATCGCTTCTTCATTGTCCATTACCCCCTAATTCAAAAAATAGTTCTTCTTCGATAGTATAAAATCATCCTCGCTTTTCTATGTATTCGGTTTCACCTCCTTAAAAGCTGATGCGTCTACGCATGACATGGAAGCTAAATTTATCGGAGCGGAAATAGTTAATGGAATAAAAAATCGGTTCATCGTTTTTATCAAAATGCATTTGTTTTAATACAAGAAGCGCCGTTTCCGGCTCACATTGCAAAATCGGCGACACTTTCTCATGATAGCCGAGCGGCTCAATACGGGCTACCGCATAAGCAATGTCCCGATTGGTTTGATGATGCAAATTTTCAAATAGCGACTCTTGCTCATAAGAAATTCCTTTCGGCAAATATTTGCATAAAATTTTATCAATGCAATAGACGACAGGCTCTCCGTCCGCCGTGCGAACCCGTTCGATGAGCAAGATGTCATCATCTGGCGAACATTGAAATCTTCGCACATCATCTTCGGTCGGCTGCTGAACGGAAGAAGATAAAAAGATCGTTCCAGGTTTTCGTCCCGCCTGTCGGATCATATCGGTCACGCTGCTCAGCTGCTCAATGCCGGAAGTAAACAGCGGTCTTGCGTTGACAAACGTTCCGACGCCGTGACGGCGGATAATAACGTTTTCTTCTTCTAGCACCCGCAATGCCTCGCGCAAAGTGGCGCGGCTGACGCCGAGTTGCTTTGCCAGCTCAAATTCCGAAGGAAGCTTTTGTTTTTCTTTATATACACCAGTTTCGATATCATGTTTAATGCGATCAATCACCTGCAAATATAGATGGCGATTGTCTGATTTGATCGACATCAGAAAATCCTCCACTTTCTTCATTTTTAGATATCAGACCTCTGACATTAGACATGTAATCTTTTTGACATTACTATACCATTTTTTTAAAAATAAATAAATAGTTAATAAAAATTTTGTCGAAAAAGAAAAATAATGATTGATAGCGCTTCCAATGTGACATATTTTTTAGAGGAGAACAGGCCAGCAATCGCCTGTTCCTCTTTTTCCTATGACGTTTTTTTGATATCTTCCTTCGAAAGCAACACGGCACGCGGTTTACTTCCTTCATATGGGCCGACGACCCCGCGCGCTTCCATCGCATCAATGAGACGGGCCGCACGGTTATAACCGATGCGGAAACGCCGCTGCAGCATGGAGACGGAAGCACTTTGCATCTCTACGACAAGACGCACCGCTTCCTCATATAATTCATCGTCAAATGACGTATCGTCGCTTTCCTCGCTAATCATCATCTCTTCATAGTATTGCGCTTTTTGCTGGGAAATCACAAACTCGACCACTTCTTCGACTTCTTGATCGGAAACAAACGCTCCCTGGACGCGCACCGGTTTGGAAGCGCCCATTGGCAAAAACAGCATATCGCCGCGGCCTAGCAGCTTTTCCGCGCCACCCATGTCCAAAATCGTGCGCGAATCCGTTTGCGAGGAAACGCTGAACGCGATCCGCGACGGAATATTGGCTTTAATGACGCCGGTAATGACGTCCACCGACGGTCGTTGGGTAGCGATAATCAAATGAATGCCGGCTGCGCGCGCCATTTGCGCGAGCCGTGTAATCGAATCTTCCACATCAGAGGAAGCGACCATCATTAAATCGGCCAGCTCGTCGATAATGACGACAATGTATGGAAGAAGCGGCTGTTTTTCTATTGCTTCTTGATTATGACGCTGTATATATTCATTATACCCTTCGATATTGCGCGTGCCGGTGTGCGAGAACAATTCATAGCGCCGCTCCATTTCTTGCACTACTTTTTTCAGCGCTTGCGACGCTTTTTTCGGATCGGTCACCACCGGCGTCAGCAAATGTGGAATGCCATTATAGACGCTTAATTCTACCATTTTCGGATCGATCATCATGAGTTTTACTTCGTGCGGTTTTGTCCGCATCAACAAGCTGACGACAATGCCGTTGATGCATACGCTTTTGCCGCTGCCAGTCGCCCCGGCGATTAACAAATGCGGCATTTTGTTCAGCTCTGCGACCACGACTTCGCCGGAAATGTCGCGGCCTAATGGGATTAACAGCTTTGCTTCCTGTTTGTAGTGATCAATCGCTTCTAACACTTCCCGCAACGAAACGGTGGCAATTTCTTCATTCGGAACTTCAATACCAATAGCGGATTTCCCAGGAATCGGAGCTTCAATGCGAATGTCCTTCGCCGCTAAGGCAAGCGCAAGGTCATCGCTTAAACTGACGATTTTGCTTACTTTCACGCCGACATCTGGGTATACTTCATATTTCGTCACCGCCGGGCCAAGGTGAACTTGCGTTACTTTCGCTTTAACGCCAAAACTTTGAAATGTTTTTTCCAGCTTGCGCGCATTCGCATAAATATTGGCATGATCCTTCACCTGACCAGTTTGCTTCGGCAAATGCAGCAGCTCAAGCGGCGGCAGTTGGTAATCCATATTTTCCATCTCGGAAAACGCCAGCGGCGGAGACTCTTCTTCTCCATTTTCCCCACTTTCTTCAGGCGGTTCATACTCGGTTTCACTCGAGCGGGCAGCGGTAAAATCAGAAATAATCGGCGGCGAGAAAACTTCCCCTTCCTGTGCAGTCCGCTCCTCGTCGATGCTGTCACTACCAGGAGAAGGCGCTGGAGTGGGTTTCCGCCGTTTGCGTGTCTTTTTTTGGGGTTTCAACTGTTTCATATCAGCTATAAACGCCAGCCATTGCTGTTTCAGAAATGAAAGAAACAGCACTGCCGCTTTTCCGAGTGTTTCCCGCAGCGATTTCCCCGTCAGAAAGACGATGCCGATGAGAAAAAGAATAAAGCAGATCCATTTTGTGCCAAGTTCATCAAATAGTTGATAACTTGCAGCAAACAGAAATGCTCCGACCATCCCCCCGCCTAAGTCCGCACTCGCGGTTTTGCCGCTTGCTTCATTCCAAAACAATTCCCACGTTGTCCGGATCACGCTAGGATCAAATTGTCCCCGGCGCGACAACAAATCAAACAGCTTTTCGTGACTTAAAAGCAAAAGCGCGGAAATGATAATATAGGAACCAAGACAAATGCGGTTGGCAAACGAAGGCCAAGCGCGCTTCCAGATGAGATAAAACGACAAGATAAACAAACCTACTAACAGCAGCATATACCATTCGCCCAAGAAAAAACGCGCCACAAGCACAAGCGTTTTTCCTACGAGCCCAAGGTGGGCTATTGCAATCACGGAAATTGCTAACATAGCAAGTCCGAGCAATTCGAAACGAAACGCCTCTTTCCATTGCTTTTTCGGCTTTTTTGTTTTTTTCTGCCGCTTCCGTTTTGCCACAACGATTCACTCCAATGAACGAATTGGAAGACTGGAAAAAAGCAGCCAACAATGGCTGCTTTTTTCCGTTTGCCTATTATTATACCATGAATGGACATGGAATTCATTACGATGTTACGGCAGAAATCGGAAATCGCGACCCAGGCGCATATTGTGGCTCTAAAAAATGAAACGGATTGGTGCTTAAGTTTTGCACAATTTCATATTCATCGGTGTCTGTTTTTTGTACAAGAAACGGAATGCCGTCATAATAGACCATCTTTTGCTTTTCATATGCTGCGGCGTCCGTTGGAAAAATTAAATGCTCCGGCATGATCGTATATAAAATCATTGAATCATCCCCCTTTTATTGGATTTTTTCATTTCAATTAATTCCCGTAATTTTTCCATCGCCTGCGAAACGCCGCCGACTTCATCAATCAACCCGTATTTGACCGCATCGGGACCGACGACGTTCGTGCCGATATCGCGCGTTAAATTTCCTTTCGAAAACATCAATTCCTTCAACTTCTCTTCGCTAATTTTCGAATGCTTCGTCACGAAACGAACGACCCGTTCCTGCATTTTATCTAAATACTCAAACGTTTGCGGAACGCCGATCACAAGCCCTGTCAGGCGAATCGGGTGGATCGTCATCGTCGCTGTCTCGGTAATAAACGAATAGTCGCAAGAAACGGCAATCGGCACGCCGATCGAGTGGCCGCCTCCCAGCACGATCGAAACGGTCGGTTTGGATAAAGATGCGAGCATTTCCGCAATCGCCAACCCTGCTTCCACATCTCCCCCTACCGTGTTTAAAATAACAAGCAACCCTTCGATATTTTGGTTTTGTTCGATCGCTACAATTTGCGGAATGACATGTTCGTATTTTGTCGTTTTGTTTTGCGGGGGAAGCTGAATATGACCTTCGATTTGCCCGACGATCGTCAAACAATGGATATTCGTATCCGGCGTCATTTGCGGAACGTTCGTTTGTCCTAACTGTTGAATCGCCGCTGTCGCTTGTTCCGTCTTTGTTTCTTCTTTTTCATCCGCTTCTTGCTGTATGTAACGCTCTTTTTCCATATGCATTCTCCTTTCTTTCCGTCATACGTTTAGTATGCTCGAATTGGAAAAGAAAAATGCTGATAGGGTTCATTCCCTATCAGCATTTTCCCGTGGACTTTGAGCATGATCGTACTACACTTCCATAATAATTGGCAAAATCATTGGCTTGCGTTTTGTTTTTTCAAATAAAAATTGTCCTAACGCTTCGCGAATATTCGATTTTAAAGAAGACCATTCCATCATATATGTCTGCAAACATTGGTTGATGATCGCAGCGACGATTTTGGTTGCTTCCTCGAGCAATGTTTCCGATTCCCTCACATACACAAAGCCGCGCGAAATAATTTCCGGTCCAGCGACAATATTTTTTGCTTCTTTGCTTAATGTCACCACGACGATCAAAATTCCATCTTGCGATAAAAGACGCCGGTCTCTTAACACGATATTGCCGACATCGCCGATGCCAAGACCGTCAATTAAAATGTTGCCATACGGAACTTTTCCGCCAGGACGCGCCACACCGTTGCGAAATTCAATCACTTCGCCTTTGTCAATCAAAAACGTCCGCTCTTCGGAAATGCCGACCGCTTTGGCAAGATTGGCGTGCGCTTTTTGCATGCGGTATTCCCCATGAACAGGAATAAAGTACTTTGGCTTCATCAAATTAAGCATGAGTTTTAGCTCTTCTTGACATCCGTGTCCCGATACGTGCACTTTTCGCTCGCGGTAAATGACATTCGCTCCGGCGCGGTATAACGCATCAATCGTTTTCGCAAATCCCAATTCATATCCCGGCATGACAGAAGCAGCAACAATAACCGTATCTCCTTCTTTGATGTTCACCTGCTTATGCGCCTGTTTGGCCATGCGCGCCAATGCGCTCATCGGTTCACCATGGCCGCCTGTCGTTAAAATAATTAATTCTTTATCATCGTAGCGGTCAATATCATAAATGGAAATCGTCACTTTGTCCGGAAGATGCAAATAGCCGAGGCGCACCGCTATATCCATCACTTTATGCAACGTTTTTCCTACGACCGCCACCTTTCGTCCGTATGTTTTGGCCGCATGCAGCACTTGCTGGATTCTTGTAATATTGGACGCATAGCAGGCAACAAAAACACGGCCCTTCGCATTGTAAATCACATCGGCAATTTCCTGAGCGACAAGCGTATCGGAACCCGTATATCCCGGCCGTTCTGCATTGGTGCTATCGGATAGTAAACAAAGCACCCCTTGTTCGCCAATTTGTGCCATCTTCCCTAAATCGGCTCGATTTTTGCCGTATGGAGTCTGGTCAAATTTAAAATCGCTCGTGTACACAATCGCTCCTTGTGACGTATGAATACTAATTCCGACAGAATCGGGGATGCTGTGAATCGTCCGGAAAAACGTCACTTTCGCTTTGTCGAACAACACTTCGGAATCGGAGCGAATTTCATGCAGTTTGGCGTTCATAACTCCTTGCTCTTTTAAAATCGCTTCCGCCAATCCTAACGTCAGTTTCGTCCCATACACCGGCGCGGAAATTTTCTTGAGCACATACGCAATCGCTCCAATATGTTCTTCATGTCCATGGGTCAGGAAAATTGCTTTAATACGGTCTTGACGTTCAACAAGGTAGCTAATGTCTGGGATCACTTTATCAATTCCGAGCATCTCATCTTCAGGAAACATAACTCCGGCATCAATGACAAAAATGTCGTCATCGAGTTCCACGACATACATGTTTTTGCCGATTTCCCCAACTCCCCCGAGGGAAAAGACCCTTATTTTCTCTACTTGTTTCGTTCTCAATGCTACGTCCTCCTATGATGATACTAACCCGCTCAAAGTCACTTGCTTTTATTATAACTGATGGGAGATTTTGAATACAAGATGATTTATGAAGCGCTTTATAACAGCAAAAAAACCAACCCGGGATTCCCGGATTGGTTTTTTTGCTTTTATAATGTATTTAATAAATTCATTAGCTCGATGCGCTCTTGTTCGGTAAGCGGGACAAGCGGCAGACGAACAGAACCAACGTCTAATCCTTTTAATTGCAGCGCCGTTTTTACCGGTACAGGATTTGGAGCTGCAAATAACCCTTTCATAATTGGCAACAGTTTTTGATGTAGTTTTGCCGCTTTGGCAAGTTCCCCAGCTTCGAAAGCAGCAATCATTTGCTGCATTTCATTGCCGATAATATGCGATGCGACCGAGACAACGCCGGCTCCGCCAATCGCTAATACCGGAAGTGTAATGCTGTCATCGCCGCTATAAAGCTGAAAGTCTTCCCGCGTGCGGGCGATAATTTCCGTCATCGCATCCAAATTGCCGCTCGCGTCTTTTACGGCAACAATATTAGGAATTTCCGATAAGCGGACAACCGTGTCGACCGCAATGTTGACAACCGAACGGCCTGGGATGTTATACAGCATAACCGGAAGCGATGTGCTCTCGGCAATCGCTTTAAAATGCTGGTACAATCCTTCCTGATTCGGCTTATTATAATACGGCGCTACTAACATCACGGCATCGACGCCGATTTCTTCCGCCTTTTTCGTCAACTCGATTGAGGCGCGCGTATTATTTGTTCCTGTTCCGGCAATCACTGGAACTCTTCCGTTGACGACGGAAACGACATGGCGGAATAACGCCACTTTTTCTTCGGTCGTCAAGGTCGGCGATTCGCCGGTCGTGCCGGCAATAACGAGCGAATCGGTTCCGTTTTCCAACAAATAGTTGACAAGACTTGTCGTTTTCGCAAAGTCAATGTTTCCTTTACTGTCAAACGGCGTAACCATCGCTGTTACGATTTTCCCGAATTGAACCAATGTTTTCACTCCCCATTCCAGTTTACCTCGTACTCATCCCATGATAGTTCGGAAAGATGAAACGCATCATGCAGCGCATTGACGGCTTTTTTCATATCTTCTTCTTTTACTAATACCCAAATGGTCGTATGGCTGTCAGCTGATTGTAAAATTTGAATCCCTTGTTCGGAAAGAGCGGTGACAATTTTCGCTGTAACTCCAGGAACACCGGCAATTCCTGCACCAACAACGGACACTTTTGCACATCCTGTCACTACGACCGGTTCATACCCGATGCGGCGCAATGCGGCAACCGCTTTTTCCGTCATTTCCCCAGCAACTGTATACACCACTCCGTGTGGCGAAATATTAATAAAGTCTACGCTAATCCCTTCATTAGCCATCGCTTTAAACACATCGGACTGCAGTTCATAATGCCCTTCTCTCGCCTGCACTTTAATTTGCGTAACATTGGAAACGTACGTAATTCCCGTTACTAACCGCTCTTTCACATCGCTTCCTTTTTTGCCGCGAATGACAGATGTCACGAGCGTTCCTAACGAATCGGAATACGTAGAGCGCACACGCAGCGGCACTTTTGCCTGCATCGCAATTTCGACTGCGCGCGGATGGATTACCTTTGCCCCTTGATACGCCATGTTGCAAATTTCGGTATACGTAACGACATCGAGCGGACGGGCGTTTTCGACAATGCGCGGGTCGGCAGTCATGACCCCTTCGACGTCGGTAAAAATATCGACCCATTCGGCGTTTAGCGCCGCACCAAGCGCTGCCGCGGACGTATCGCTTCCGCCGCGTCCGAGCGTCGTCATATCGCCGTTTTCCGCCATCCCTTGGAAGCCGGCGACAACAACGACATCATATTCATTTAGCGCTTCAAGAACGCGGTCGCAGCGCATTTCAATAATTTTGGCATTCGTATGATCGTCATTGGTGCGGAATCCTGCTTGGGCACCGGTAAACGCCGTCGCTTTAATACCATGTTTATTTAAAAGGTTGGCGAACACGACGCTGGAAATAATTTCGCCGCACGCCATCAGCATATCTTGTTCGCGCTTGCTGACGTAATTGTTCGCCCCGCCAATCAGACTAAGGAGCGTATCGGTCGCATATGGGTCCCCTTTCCGTCCCATCGCTGAAACAACGACGACGACTTTATAGCCGTCTTCAAGCGCTTTTTCAATATGTTTGCGCGCAAAATCCCGTCCGCGTTCGTCGCGGACGGATGTGCCTCCAAATTTTTGCACAATGATTTTCATGTTAACACCTCGATGTGAGACTGTTTCCATTTTTATTTTACAAGCCCTAATTTCAGCAGGCTTTCGGCAATTTGCACCGAGTTCGATGCCGCGCCTTTTAATAAATTGTCTGCTACAACCCATAAATGGAAAGCGCGGTCATTGTCTAAGTCTTTACGAATGCGACCGACGAACACGTCATATTTGCCGACGCAATCGACCGGCATCGGATATACTTGTTCGCTTGGATCATCTTGTAAAACAACGCCTGGCGCCTCTTTTAATAGCGCTTTAATGTCGTCTGCGCTAACGCCGTCTTTTTCAATTTCAATGTATACCGACTCCGAATGGCCGCTGACAACCGGAATGCGCACACATGTCGCCGCTACTTGCAACTCTGGCATATGCATAATTTTTTTCGTTTCATTAATCATTTTCATTTCTTCAAACGTAAAGCTGTTCTCTTGGAATTTATCAATCTGCGGAATCGCATTAAATGCGATTTGGTAATGTTTGCGATCCGATTTTACCGGTAAAATTTCCGGCGTCACTGGCGCGCCGTTTAACACCGCTTTTGATTGCTCTTTAAGCTCCTCAATCGCCTGCGCACCGGCGCCCGACACGGCCTGATACGTAGAGACAATCACCCGTTTTAGCCCAAACGCCTGGCGGATCGGTTCGAGCGCCACCACCATTTGAATGGTGGAACAGTTTGGATTGGCGATAATGCCGTTATGCCATGTTAAATCCTGTTCATTCACTTCCGGAACGACAAGCGGCACGTTTTCGTCCATGCGGAACGCGCTCGTATTATCGATGACAATCGCCCCGCGTTTTACCGCTTCCGGCGCCAGCGCTTTGGAAACCGCCCCGCCCGCGCTAAAGAGGGCGATATCTACGCCGGCAAAGCTTTCCGGCGTCGCTACTTGCACTTCAATTTCTTCTCCGCGAAAGCGCATTTTTTTGCCTGCGGAACGCTCCGATGATAATAAAGTCAGTTTTCCGACTGGAAAGTTTCTATTTTCGAGTGTTCGCACCATTTGTTGACCAACTGCACCCGTTGCACCAACCACTGCAACGTGAAAGCGTCTTTCTTCCATGAACCATTCTCCTTCCGCATCATCACTCAATCGCATTACTGAACCACTGCACGATGGAAATCGACAGGTTCTAGCGTACAGAAGAGCTGTTTCTACACCTTCGTGTAGAAGATCTTGTTCCGCTAGAATTTCATGGACAAGCACCTCGTTGGTGCTTTGCGTCCTGTCACCCGGTCAAAACCGGTTCCCACTTCGTCCCGATGATTCCAGCTATGGGCTTTCGTGGTCAATCAATTGTAAATTGATAGTTTTTATTTTATCATATTCTACTTTAAAAGAGGGAAAATTTTTATACATGGGAATGAATTTTCTATCGGTTCTTTTTCGGAGCGGTTACGACGGATCGTTGTCGCGGAATTTCTCGATAATGACCGGCTGCAACTGTTTTCCTTCCAACGCGGCGAGAACAGTATCGCGAAGGAGCGACATTTTCGCGACCATCGAATTTGGCTTCGTGTGCGGAGCGTCTTGGCCAAACGGAATAAAATAAATATTTTTCGCCGCCATTAGGCGCATTAAGTTAACTCCGTTCAATCCTAATGCATCGTTCGTGGAAATGCCAAGCACGACCGGTCGGTGGTTGCGCATCGTCGCTTTTGCCGCCATTAATACCGGAGAATCGGTCATCGCGTTGGCCAGTTTGCTCATCGAGTTTCCCGTCAGCGGTGCAATAACCATGCAATCGAGCGGAATTTTTGGACCGAGCGGCTCCGCTTTCACAATCGTATCGATCACTTCGTTTCCTGTTATTTCTTCTAGTTTTTTTACCCATTCTTCCCCTTCGCCGAAGCGGGTATTGGTCGTTTTCACCGTATACGTCACAATCGGCAGCACTTCCGCCCCTTCCTTTACTAATTTTTCAATTTCGGGGATAACCGCGTCATACGTACAATGGGAACCGGTCAATCCAAACCCGATTCGTTTTCCTTTTAAACTTTTTCCGCTCATTTTCCATTCTCCTTCCGTTTTTGTAAATCCGTATATAACAGTTGCGAAAGAACATTCGCAATAATTTGCCCCGCTGTTTTCGGCGCCACCACTCCCGGGAGCCCCGGCGCGAGAATCGCCTTTACGCCGCGCTTTTCCGCATAGCGGAAATCGGTGCCGCCCGGTTTGGATGCCAAATCGACAATAAGCGTATGCGCCGGCATTTTGGCGATTACACTTGCCGTTACGATTAAATGTGGGACGGTATTAATGCAAATATCGATATCTTGCACTTCTTTTTCTAAATCATTGAGATGAAATGGGGTAAGACCCATCTCCGTAATGCGGGCGAGATGCTCAGAACGGCGCGCCCCTACTTTCACCTTTGCGCCAAGCGCAGCAAATGTGCGGGCGATTGTCATGCCGACGCGCCCAAGACCTAAAACGGCGACGCGCGATCCGTGAATCGTAAAGTCAGTATGCTGAATGACAATCATGATTGCTCCCTCTGCGGTTGGGATCGAGTTATAAATCGCTACATCATCGCGTTCAAACAATTGTACATATTTGCGTGCGACCTTTTTCATCAAGCCGTCTAAATAGCTATTGCTAATCCCGGAATAGACGGTGCAATGTTTCGGCGTTTTCAGCAGCATTTCTTCCGTAAAAGGTATTTGCTCATGCGAAAATACCGTATTCACTTTTCCTTCCGGCGTCGTCCCATGAACTGGTAAAATGATCGCATCTAAATCGGCAAAATCGACTTCATCGATTTGCATCTTCGTCGCTCCTGTAAAGTGATGGGCTAATTGATCAAAACCGACTAAAGACAATTTCGCATCCAGCTCTACTAATTTACGAATTACTTCTAATTGCCGGGCATCCCCGCCGATAATGGCAACGTGCATGCCTGTCAGCATCATTGTGTATGCTCACCTTCTTTATATGAAAACTTAATATTCTGCCTCATTTCCTTTCACATCTTATGTAAAACAAAGAACATAGGTGAATATCCCACCAAAGAAAAATGACCGCCGTTGTGGCGGTCACTACGTTTTTCTTATTCATCTTCATCGGGAAAATCAATAATCACCATATCGGCCCCGATTTTTTTAATGTATTTCCACGGAACGCGAATTTCGCTTCCTTCTTTGCGAAATCCAAACCATTTTCCGGTCGGAATCAATAGCGCCTGAATTTGTCCTGTCTGCTCATTGATTTCCAAATCTGTCTGCCCTAGCACGCCGAGCCGCTCCGCCCGTCTTACATCGACAATTTCCTTGCCGCTTAATTCGCTCAGCCTCACCACTTTTTCCCCCTTCCTTTTCCTTATTTATTATTGTAAGAGGACAGAAACAAAAAAATGCCTGCATTTTCGCAGGCTTTTTGGCATAATGACAAGGCCGCTTTGACATTACGGACGAATTTGCTCCGGCAATTGACCGCTTGGGCTAATTAAAGCAAGCGCATAATTTTCATTAAAAATCGTGCGGGCAAGTTCATTGACTTTTTCCACTGTTACACTATTAATTTCCTCAATCATTTCATCAAGGGAACGGTGACGTCCGAGCAGCAATTCATTTTTGCCGTTGCGACTCATGCGGCTGTTCGTGCTTTCTAAACCGAGCATTAAGCTTCCTTTCATCTGTTCTTTGCTATTCTTCAGCTCTTTTTCCGTAATTCCGTCTTCTTTTAATTGCTCGATCGTCTCTTGAATCGTTGCAAACAACAAATCAAGCTGATGGTTGCCCGTTCCGGCGTAAATCGCCAACAGGCCGCTATCTTGGTAAGAGGAGTGATACGAGAAGACCGAGTACGCCAATCCTCGCTGTTCGCGGACTTCCTGGAACAACCGGCTGCTCATACTGCCACCTAAAATATTGTTTAAAATAATTAATGTGTAAATATCTGGGTGACCGACAGGAAGGCCGTTAAAGCCGATGCATAAATGCGCCTGTTCGGTATCTTTTTTCCGCGCCAGCTTTTGCGGTTGGAACGAAGGCGCTTTTGTCTCGCTTGCCTTCCGTTTCGCCGTAAAAGAGCCAAAATAGCTTTCTACTTGGTGGATAAAGCTTTCATCCACATTGCCGGCAACGGAAATAACGACGCGATCCGGCGTATAATAATCGGCCATATATCCGCGCAACGACTCGCTTGTAAACGTACGCAGCGTTTCTTCCGTTCCTAAAATCGGGTAGCCAAGCGGATGGTTGGCGTAACAAGCCTTGCCTAACAAGTCATGGACAATATCATCGGGCGTGTCTTCGTACATTTTGATTTCCTCAAGCACGACATTCCGTTCTTTTTGCAATTCCTCCTCGACAAAGGTGGAATGGAAAAACATATCGGCAAGCATTTCGAGAGCAAATGGCGCATGTTCATCCAATACTTTTGCATAATAGCACGTATATTCTTTTGATGTAAATGCATTCACTTGTCCGCCGATGCTGTCAAACGCTTCGGCGATCTCACGCGCTGTACGCGTTTTCGTGCCTTTAAAAAACATATGCTCTAAAAAATGAGAAATGCCGTTGTTTTGCTCTGTTTCATTGCGCGAACCTGTGCCGATCCAAACTCCGATTGCAACAGAACGCACAGTTGGGATTTGTTCTAGCACGATCCTTACACCATTTTTACAAGTATATTTGTTAATCAACTCCACGTTCCTCCTATTTTTTAACAATTCTCTTTTCATCTAACAACGCAGACATGCTGCCAATTTCATATTTCTGCCGCTGAATCGAAACAATGAGCGATTCCAACGCCTCGGCGGTCGATAGCGTCGGATGCATTAAAATCATGGCACCAGGGTGAATTTTAGACATTACCCGTTTCACTATAACAGATGGCGACGGTTTTTGCCAATCAATTGTATCGACGCTCCACATAATCGTTTTCATTCCTAAATCATCGGCAATGTTGACGACATCATCACGGTAGCTGCCGCTAGGCGGAGCGAACCATTTGCACTTCACCCCGGTTGTCGCTTCAATCACTTCGTTCGTTTTCACCAGTTCCTCGCGAATTTTTGCATTGCTTAGCGACTTGAAGTCAGGATGGCTATAGGAATGATTGCCTATTTCGTGGCCTGCATCTACAATCATTTTTGCCATCTCTGGATGTTTTTTTACCCAGCGCCCTTCCAAAAAAAAAGTTGCTTTCACATGATGTTTCTTTAAAACTTCCAGCATTTTTGGGATATATTCCTCCCCCCAAGCTACATTAATAAGAAACGCCACCATCGGCTTATCGGGATGACCACGGTAAATCGGCGCCGGTGGCAAATCATCCAAATGGATGCGCGGGGGAACTTGTTGAAATACGAGTTTTTGTTCGTCAAATTTTCCGTCCTTTTTCATGGTTTCATACGAAGCTTGTATATCGACTTTCAGTCCGTTATAACCGGGGATGGCCTTCCACACTCTATCGATTACCGCATCTTGCGGGGGAACTTCATACTGCTTCGCCTTTTCGACAATCGCGGCATACAGCTGATCGTTTCCTTTCATCGCCATAATGCTTTGCGTTTGCAAATCAGAGATGTATTGGCTTACCGGCGGCTGCTGAATCGTGACCCAGACAAAGAAAAACATAATGGCAACCGCTAAATAGCGAACATAATTTCTATTCACACCTGTCCCCTCCTTTTTAATACTACAAATATGTAAGAAAGGGACAAGTTAGAACATTCATCCCATAACAAAAGAGCCTTAAGGAATGAAATCCTAAGGCTTCATTTTATGACGCTCTGGCCGTTTCCCTTTTTTCTCGTTTTGCTGCTCCCGCAAAACGGCCTTTCTTGATAGATTCACGCGTCCTTGTTTATCAATTTCCATCACTTTTACTAAAATTTCATCGCCGATCGAAACGACATCCTCCACTTTTCCGACGCGCTCTTCCGCCAATTCGGAAATATGAACAAGACCGTCTTTGCCATTGAACAGCTCGACAAACGCGCCAAATTTCTCGATGCGCTTCACTTTGCCTAAATAAATTTGTCCGACTTCGACTTCGCGAACAATATCTTCAATAA
Source organism: Parageobacillus sp. NEAU-HV-2 (assembly GCF_059115485.1). Lineage (NCBI taxonomy): Bacteria > Bacillati > Bacillota > Bacilli > Caryophanales > Anoxybacillaceae > Parageobacillus > Parageobacillus sp. NEAU-HV-2. Next base: position 607,225 of record NZ_JBXUJJ010000001.1, on the reverse strand, counting down.
TTTGTTTTGCTTTTTGGTTCATCGCCTCGTTGACAGAAGAGATGAAAATCGTTCCGTCTTGCTCGATATCAATTTTGACCCCGGTTTCGTCAATAATTTTATTAATTTGTTTGCCGCTCGGTCCAATGACTTCGCGAATTTTGTCTGGATTAATTTGCATCGTTAAAATTTTCGGCGCATATTTCGACAGCTCTTTGCGCGGCTCACGGATCGTTTGCATCATGTGGTCTAAGATTTCCATCCGGCCTTTTCTGGCTTGCAGCAACGCTTCTTCTAAAATTTCGCGGGTCAAGCCTTTAATTTTGATATCCATTTGCAAAGCGGTAACACCTTTTCTCGTACCGGCTACCTTAAAGTCCATGTCGCCAAGATGGTCTTCGATTCCTTGGATGTCGGTTAAAATCGTATAATGATCGTCATTTTTCACGAGCCCCATCGCAATTCCCGCTACCGGTGCTTTAATCGGCACGCCTGCGTCCATCATCGCCAACGTGCTTGCGCAAATGCTTGCTTGCGAAGTGGAACCATTCGATTCAAGCACTTCGGACACAAGGCGGATCGTATAAGGAAATTCTTTTTCCGACGGAACGACCGGCTCTAGCGCCCGTTCGCCAAGAGCACCATGTCCGATCTCGCGGCGTCCCGGACCGCGCATCGGCCCTGTTTCACCAACGGAAAACGGCGGGAAATTGTAATGGTGCATAAACCGTTTCGTTTCTTCAATGCCGAGCCCGTCCAATATTTGCACATCACCAAGCGCCCCTAACGTACAGACGCTGAGCACTTGTGTTTGCCCGCGCGTAAACAAGCCCGAACCATGCGTGCGCGGCAGGACGCCAACTGCCGAGGAGAGCGGACGGATTTCATCCACCTTGCGGCCGTCTGGGCGGATTTTTTCTTCCGTAATAAGCCGTCTTACTTCTTCCTTGACGAGCTTATGTAAAATTTCATGCACTTGTTTTAACGTTTCTTCGTCCGCTTCCTGCTCTTCGTATTTCGCGACGACGCCCGCTTTTACTTCTTCAATCGCCGCATCGCGCGCTAATTTTTCCGGCACTTGCACCGCCCGTTTAATATCCGCTTCAGCAAGCTGACGGATTTCCGCCTCGAGCTGTGGATCGAGCTCGTACAAAACGACTTCCATTTTTTCTTTGCCGACTTGGGCGGCGATTTCCTCTTGGAAGGCGATCAACCGTTTTACTTCTTCGTGGCCGAACATAATCGCTTCTAACATGATTTCTTCCGGCACCTCATCTGCGCCAGCCTCCACCATGTTAATCGCATCTTTCGTGCCAGCGACAACGAGATGAATGTCGCTTTTTTCGGCTTGTTCGACTGTCGGGTTAATGACAAACTGTCCATCGACACGGCCGACTGTCACGCCGGCAATCGGTCCTTCAAACGGAATGTCAGAAATCGTTAAAGCAAGAGAAGAGCCGAGTAACGCCGCCATTTCCGGCGAGCAGTCTTGATCAACGCTCATAACCATCGAAACGATTTGCACTTCATTGCGAAATCCTTCGGCAAAGAGCGGACGAATCGGACGGTCAATCAAACGGCTCGCCAAAATCGCTTTTTCGCTCGGGCGTCCTTCCCGTTTAATAAATCCGCCTGGAATTTTCCCGACCGCGTAAAGCCGTTCCTCATAGTTAACGGTTAAAGGGAAAAAGTCGACGTTTTTTGCCTCTTTCGACGCTGTTGCAGTACTCAATACAACGGTGTCACCATATCGGACTAGCACCGCTCCATTTGCTTGTTTAGCTAACTCGCCGATTTCGACGACGAGCGGACGTCCAGCCCAGTCTATGGAAAAAACGCGCTTTTCTTGCTCCATATAAATAAGTACTCCTCTCTATGTACAAATCGAAAATAAACGAATGGGTTATACTATTAGTATGGACGAATAACCGGCAATGTATCAATTCCCACTATTCATCATAGCGAAAAATCGCTTATATAACTAGCAAAAAAGCGGGAATGCTCCCGCTTTTTTATCGACGTAATCCAAGTTTGTTAATCAATTCACGATAGCGTGTAACGTCTTTATTGCGCAAATAAGTCAATAAATTGCGACGTTTCCCAACCATTTTCAGCAATCCGCGACGTGAATGATGGTCTTTTTTATGAACACGCAAATGTTCATTTAAATTGTTAATTTGCTCAGTAAGGATAGCAATTTGCACTTCCGGAGAACCTGTATCATTCTCGTGGATTTTGAATTGCTCGATGATTTCGCGTTTACGCTCTTGGGATAATGCCATCCTTCATTCACCTCCTCATCATGGAAACCCCAATTACCTAGCAAGCGGCGGTGACTCGACTTGCCAAGCAATGGTTATTTTGCATACATTCATTAGAATACCTCTTTTTCCGGCAAAATGCAAGTATTTTCGTTGAGGCTGCTAAAGTATCTTTGCGCCTCTTCCTTGTCGCGCTCGATTTGGGCAACTAATTCAGCGACGCTAGCAAATTTTTGCTCGCTTCTTATGCGCCGATGCCATTCGATTGTCACTGTTTCTCCATAAATATCTTTTTCGAAATGAAAAATATGCACTTCAATGTTCGGCATTCCTTCTTGGTTCGAATGAAACGTCGGTTTATAGCCGACGTTGCACACTCCCGGAAATACATCAGAACCGATTTTTGCTCTTACCGCATATACGCCAAGCGCCGGCAACAAATAATCATCGTTTAGTGCGATATTCGCCGTCGGAAACCCAATCATTCTTCCGCGGCGCTCACCGCCTACAACCGTCCCTTCGATTTCATAAAAGCGCCCGAGCAAGCGCGGCAGCTGCTCTACCTCCCCGTTTTGCAGCAATTTCCGCACATATGTCGAGCTTATTTTTTCCCCGTCCATCGTCAGCTTCGGAATCACCGTTTGTGTAAAATGGCCGTGCGAATGAAGCGGCATCGTTTCCATCGTTCCTTTTCCGAAACGGCCGTAAGTAAAATCAAAGCCGGCAACGACATGTTTCACATGAAACCCAATAAGATATTGGTCAACAAACTGCTCCGGCAATAGCTGGGCGAATGTTGGCGTAAACTCGACTACATACAAATAATCGACGCCAAGCGCGGCGACGAGCCGTTCCTTTTTCTTTAACGGCGTAATTAAGCGGATGTGCTGTTCCTGTTTTCCGAGCACGACGGAAGGATGGGGATGAAACGTCATCACTGCGCTTTTATATCCTCTTTCTGCCGCAATATCGACCGCCGTCCTAATCACTTCCTGGTGGCCTCGATGAATGCCATCAAAATAGCCAAGCGCCATCACCGTAGGGGGAAGCGCTTCTTTTTGCAAATGGGGCGGATGTGAAATAAATAACGTTTCCATTGTCCTTACTCACCTTCTATTTTTCCACTTTTTTGATCAGCAAAGTACTTTCAGCGGCTTCATCAAATGGGGCTTCGTCGGATGCTTTATATAAAGGGCAAGCGCCTCTCTTTCCTTCGTCACCATTAATATCGGCCCTTCTAAGAAGCGCAAAAAAGTGGGAAGCGGCAATAGCGCCCCGTTTTTTACTTTCTCTGCTACTTTATCATTTATTTCATATTTCGGCAAATGAAAAAGCGCTTTTTCAATCGGCAGCAAAAGCGACTGCAGTTCGCCGCACTCCGCGCTCTGTTCAATTTGCGCAAATGTGACGCAGTCCTGTAGCGAAAACGGCCCCGATGCTGTGCGGACAAGATGAGACATATGCGCCGGATAACCAAGCCGTTCGCCAATCATCACTGCCAACGTGCGGATATAAGTGCCTTTGCTGCAAGTAACACGGAAGCGAAATGAAATCGTGTTTCCGCTAAATTCGTTTCTTTCGTCGAGCAACGTCAGTTCATGGATCGTCACGATGCGGGTCGGCCGTTCGACTTCCATGCCGGCGCGCGCATATTCGTATAATTTTTTTCCTTTCACTTTAACGGCGGAATACATTGGCGGCGTTTGCGCAATTTCGCCCGTCAACTGCCGGAATGCCGCTTCAATTTCGCTGCGGGAAATCACCCGGTCTACTTTTTGTTTGGCGATAATTTCTCCACTGCTATCTTCGGTTGTCGTGGCGATTCCAAGCGTAACCTCGCCTTCATACGTTTTCGTCGCCCCCGTTAAAAACTCGGCGATGCGCGTCGCTTTGCCAATGCAAATCGGCAATACTCCCGATACGTTTGGATCAAGCGTCCCCGTATGGCCTACTTTTTTGATTTTAAACAGGCGACGAATCCGCGCGACACAATCATGTGAAGTCATTCCCACAGGTTTGTCTAATAATAATACTCCGTCCATCAGCGCACCCTTTCTCCCTATGTACATAATGGAAATGGATAGACAAATCGTCTATCCATCTATTCCTCTTTGTTGGCATCTTCTTTTTTCTCGTCTTCCTGTTCGGTGGAAATTTGCCGGATTAATCGTTCAATGCGGTTGCCATACTCGATCGATTCATCGATTTCAAAAAATATTTCTGGCGTTTTCCGCAAGCGAATCCGCTGACCGATTTCCGAGCGGATAAACCCTTTTGCTTTCTCCAATCCTTTCAGCGTGTTTTGTCGTTGTTCTTCATCGCCTAACACGGTGATATATACTTTTGCTTGTTGCAAATCGCCTGTGACACGCACATCGGTAACTGTGACAAAGCCAATCCGCGGGTCTTTTAATTTGCGACCAATAATATCGCTTAATTCTTTTTTCATTTGTTCGCCAACACGAGTAGCCCGTAAATTCATCGCCTATCACCTCGATTAAAACCACTCAAATGTTGTGACCGTCCTTTCCAATTCTGGAAAGGAGTCAATCAAAGCAAGCGCCCGCTGCAGCTCGCGCTCGGTTGTCGCTCGGCTCGACGTAATCGCGACAATCCCGAGCGTCGTCCGCTGCCAGACGTCTTGGTGATCAATTTCAGCCACAGATATATTATATTTTTGTTTTAAGCGTGTCATTATTCGCTGCAGGACAGCCCGCTTTTCTTTTAATGACTGTGCGTCATAAATGATGCATTCACAGGCGACAAAGCCGATCACTGTCTTTTCACTTCCTGCATAATGTAGGCTTCAATAATGTCTCCTTCTTTAATATCGTTGAAGTTTTTAATCGTTATACCGCATTCATATCCTTGCATTACTTCTTTGACATCGTCTTTAAAGCGCTTCAAAGAATCGATTTCTCCTTCATAAACGACAATGCCTTGGCGGATCAGACGCACTTTGCTGTCGCGCGTAATTTTTCCATCGGTCACATAGCAGCCGGCAATCGTTCCGACTTTCGATACTTTAAACGTTTGCCGGACTTCGGCCTGGCCGATGACTTTTTCTTCGTATTCTGGATCAAGCATTCCTTTCATCGCCGCTTCAATTTCTTCAATAACTTTATAGATGATGCGATGCAGGCGAATGTCGACTTTTTCCGTCTCGGCGGCGCGTTTCGCATTGGTGTCCGGACGGACGTTAAAGCCGATGACAATGGCGTTAGAAGTCGTTGCTAAAAGAATATCCGATTCGGTAATCGCACCGACAGCAGCATGGATAATTTTGACGCGCACTCCTTCGACTTCGATTTTTTGCAGCGCGCTGACAAGCGCCTCTACTGATCCTTGCACATCCGCTTTGACAATGATGTTTAATTCTTTCATTTCTCCTTGCTTAATTTGTTCAAACAAATCATCGAGGCTAACGCGCGTTTTTACGCTGCGTTGCTCCATCAATTGTTTTTGTGCGCGGGCTTCCCCGATTTGCCGCGCTTTTTTCTCATCTTCAAATACCATAAAGCGGTCTCCAGCCTGCGGCACTTCGTGAAGGCCGGTGATTTCGACAGGAGTGGAAGGGCCGGCTTCTTTCACACGACGTCCTGTATCGTTGACCATTGCGCGTACACGACCGTATGTGCAGCCGACGACAATCGGATCGCCGACATGCAACGTTCCCGCTTGAATCAGCAGCGTCGCCACTGGACCGCGGCCTTTATCGAGTTTCGCCTCAATGACCGTTCCTGTGGCACGGCGATTTGGATTTGCTTTTAGTTCTTCCATTTCACTGACAAGCAAAATCATTTCTAATAAATTGTCAATACCTTCTCCTGTTTTTGCTGACAGTTTACAGAAGATCGTATCGCCGCCCCATTCTTCCGGAACGAGATTATACTCCATTAATTCTTGCATCACGCGGTCTGGATTGGCATCCGGCTTATCCATTTTGTTGATGGCCACAATAATAGGAACATTAGCCGCTTTCGCATGGTTAATCGCTTCTACCGTTTGCGGCATCACGCCGTCATCAGCAGCGACGACAAGCACGACGATATCCGTTACTTGCGCCCCTCTTGCCCGCATCGTCGTAAACGCTTCGTGTCCCGGCGTATCAAGGAACGTAATCTTTTTGCCGTTGACCGTAACTTGGTAAGCACCGATATGCTGCGTAATACCGCCTGCTTCTTGCTCCGTCACTTTCGAATGGCGGATCGAATCAAGTAGCGTCGTTTTTCCGTGGTCGACGTGGCCCATAATCGTGACGACCGGCGGCCGCTCCACTAAATCTTTAGGATCATCAACAATTTCAATCGATTCAAAATTCGTTTCATCAATGACTACTTTCTCTTCTACTTCCACTCCGTAGTCGGAACAAATAAGTTCAATCGCATCTTTATCCAAATCTTGGTTAATCGTTGCCATCACGCCAAGCATAAACAGCTTTTTAATAATTTCCGAAGGCTCGCGACCAAGCTTTTTCGCCAGCTCGCCAACGGTTAACGACCCCTCAAACGTAATTTTTTTCGGAAGCTCTTTTTCTTTTTTCGCCGGCTGTTCTTGTTGCACTGGCTGCGGCTGATGGACTTTCGCTTTTACTTTGCCTTTATGTTTCTTCTTATGCTGATGGAAAATTTTCTTTTCTTGCTGCTGCAATTGCAAATCGTGTTTTTTTCCTTCTTTGCTTTTACTTGCACCTTTTTTCTTCGCAACTTTCGCTTTGACTACTTCCTCTTCATCTTCAAAATCATCGACATAACTTTTCGTTTTAAGCGGAACCGGACGTTTTTCCTTCGGTGCAGAAGCTTGCGGCTGTTCATTTTTTTTATTGTACGTATGGTCCAGTTTCTCCACCACTTCCGGCTCTAATGTTGACATATGATTGGTTACTTCAATATTCATTTCTTTCAATTTATGAATCACATCTTTGCTCGGTACATTATTTTTTTTCGCGTACTCATATACACGCATTTTAGACATAGATTCACCCCCATAAAGATCGATCGAGCATTGTCCGTAGTTTGTTTGCAAACCCTTCGTCCATAACGGCGACAACGACGCGGGCGTCTTTGCCGATCGCATGCCCGAGCGTATAACGGTCTGAAACTTTCCGGAGCGGAACACCATAGGATGAGCATTTATCGGTAATTTTTTTTGCCGTATTCTCCGCCGCATCTTCCGCCAAGAGAACAAGCTTCGCCTTGCCGCTGCGAATTTCCTTGACCGTTAGCTCCTCGCCTGAAATGACTTTTCCTGCTCGATTCGCTAATCCTAATAACGATGCCCAGCGTTCATTGCCCATTTTCGGCTTTTGTCTCCTTTTCCGCTAGCTGAAGTAGCTCATCATAGAGCGTATCGGCAATGTCCGCTTTTAAATGATGGGCTAAAATATTTTTCTTTTTCGCCAATAAAATGCACTCTTTATCTAGCGTAATGTACGCACCGCGCCCTGCCTTTTTCCCGGTCGGATCGATGGAAACTTCCCCGTCTTTCGAACGGACGATGCGCACCATTTCTTTTTTCGGTTTCATCTCCCCGGTCACGACGCATTTGCGCAACGGAATTTTCTTTTGGCTCGCCACACCGGATCCCCTCCTCACTCGATTTCCTCTTGTAAATCGAATGATTGGTTGCTGTCATTTTCATTATCAACCGGCATCGCTTCCGAATCAAGCAATGTGGATTGGGCATATGGATCAATTCCCATCTCGCGCGCTTCTGATTCGCTTTTAATATCGATTTTCCAGTTCGTCAGCTTCGCCGCCAGTCGGGCGTTTTGCCCGCGTTTGCCAATCGCTAATGACAGCTGATAATCCGGTACGATCACCGTCGTCGCTTTTTGCGCTTCGTTGACAATGACGCGCAGCACTTTCGCCGGGCTCAATGCGTTGGCGACAAATTCGACTGGATCGGCCGACCAGCGGACGATATCGATTTTTTCTCCATGCAACTCTTCAACAATGGCTTGCACGCGTTGTCCTTTCGGGCCGACACATGCTCCGACCGGATCTACTTCCGGGTTGTCGGAATGAACAGAAATTTTCGAGCGGTCCCCCGCTTCGCGGGCAATCGATTTAATTTCCACCGTTCCGTCGTAAATTTCTGGGACCTCCAGTTCAAAAAGACGTTTCAGCAATCCCGGATGCGTGCGCGATACAAAAATTTGCGGCCCTTTTGTCGTTTTCTCTACTTTTGTAATATACACTTTGATGCGATCGTGCGGCTTGTATGTTTCATTCGGCATTTGTTCGCTCGCCGGCAGCAATGCTTCCGTTTTCCCGAGACTGACGTAAACAAAACGTGGATCGACGCGCTGGACAATCCCGGTCATAATATCTTCTTCGCGGTCGAGAAATTCGGCGTAAATAACGTTTCGTTCTGCTTCACGCACGCGCTGGGTGACGACTTGTTTCGCCGTCTGTGCTGCAATGCGCCCAAAATCTTTCGGCGTCACTTCTAACTCCACCACATCGCCGACTTGATAATTCGGGTTGATCCGCTGCGCCTCCTCTAAAGAAATTTCCAGACGCGGATCATTGACTTCTTCGACTACATCTTTACGGGCGAAGACACGGATCGTACCGGTCTCCATATTTAAATCGACCCGCACGTTTTGCGCCTGTCCGAAATTGCGCTTGTAGGCGGAAATAATCGCCGCTTCAATCGCTTCCATGACGACTTCTTTGCTAATGCCTTTTTCACGGATAATATCCGCTAAGGCATCGAGTAATTGCGTATTCATGAAACGAAAATCCCCCTTTTACCATTAAAAAAAGATAACAGCAAGTCTGGCGCTCGCCACTTTTTCATACGGAATATCGACCGTTTTTTTGCGAGCTCTGTCTTTTACCGTAATCGATACGGTCGTTCCGTCAAAACCAGTTAGTTCACCTTCGAACTCTTTTTCTCCTTCAATTGGCTCATATGTTTTTATATACACATTTTTCCCAATCGCTCTCGTAAAATCTTTTGCGTTTTTTAACGGCCGTTCCGCTCCAGGCGAAGAAACTTCAAGGAAATAGTTATGCGGAATCGGGTCGACTTCATCTAATTTTTCGCTCAGTTTTTCGCTTACGATGCCGCATTGTTCGATGTCGACACCACCATCGGAGTCAATGAAGACACGCAAAAACCAATTTTTCCCTTCTTTTACATATTCGATATCCACTAGTTCTAAATTCATGTCGGCAAGAATTGGCGTGACTAGCTCTTCGACGATCTCTGTCACTTTTTTGCTCATTCTTTTCCTCCTAACGTAGAGAAACTGCATCGCTTCGTTATAACGAGAAAATCCCCTGCACGTTTGCGGGGAATGAAAAATAACCGGCATCCAATTCAAGACGAAAGAGTGGGTTTCCCCACTCTTTGCTTACCCATTATCTTTACCAATTCCACTAAAACTATAACATATTGGAAAATATATTGCAATGGGCAAACGGAATTAAGCCTTGTTTACCCACGAATTTGGGCGCCGGCAGAAACCGCGGGGGTGACAGCAGCCAAATCAAAATAAGGAAAGCTGATTATGATCTGGTAGCGAATCGAGGCAACCGCGGCTCTCTAAATATTCGATGAGCGTTTTTGAAAGTTTTCCGCGCTGCTGCAAATCTTCTTTCGATAAAAACTCCCCTTCTTCGCGGGCACGCACGATGTTGAGCGCTACGTTCGTGCCAAGGCCTGGGATCGCGTTAAACGGCGGAATAAGCGAATTGCCGTCAATGACAAATTCGGTCGCCTGCGAACGGTAAAGATCAATATTTTTAAAGGAGAAGCCGCGTTCACACATTTCTAAAGCGACCTCTAGCACCGTCAGCAAGCTTTTTTCCTTCGCCGTCGCATTGAGCCCTTTCGCATTGATTTCTTCAATGCGCTTGCGAATGGCGGCAGAGCCTTTGATCATCGCGTCCAAATCAAAATCTTCCGCGCGGACGGTAAAATACGACGCATAGTATAAAAGCGGATGGTGCACTTTAAAATAAGCGATGCGGACCGCCATTAACACGTATGCGGCAGCGTGCGCTTTCGGGAACATATACTTAATTTTTTTGCATGATTCAATATACCACTCCGGCACATCGTGCTTGCGCATTTCTTCCTCGAACTCCGGCGTCAGCCCTTTTCCTTTCCGCACCGATTCCATGATTTTGAAGGCAAGCGACGGCTCGAGCCCGCGGTAAATCAAATAAACCATAATATCGTCGCGACAGCCGATCACCTCAGAAAGCGTGCACGTGCCGTTTTGGATTAATTCTTGCGCGTTGCCGAGCCAGACGTCCGTGCCGTGAGAAAGACCGGAAATTTGCACAAGCTCGGAAAAGGTTTTTGGCTTCGTTTCTTCAAGCATCTGCCGGACAAAGCGCGTTCCGAACTCTGGAATACCAATCGTGCCGACGTTGCACATAATTTGTTCCGGCGTGACACCGAGCGATTCGGTGCTGCTGAAAATTTTCATTACCTCAGGGTCATCTGTCGGAATCGTTTTTGGATCGATGCCGCTTAAATCTTGGAGCATGCGGATGACCGTCGGATCATCGTGTCCGAGAATATCAAGCTTCAGAAGATTGTCATGAATCGAATGGAAGTCAAAATGCGTCGTGCGCCATTCGGAACTTGTATCATCGGCTGGATATTGAATCGGCGTGAAGTCATAAATTTCCATATAATCAGGAACAACGATAATGCCACCTGGATGCTGCCCTGTCGTCCGTTTTACTCCGGTGCACCCCGCGGCAAGACGGTCGATTTCCGCCCCGCGCAGCTGCAAGTTTAAATCGCCTGCATACCCTTTAACAAAACCGTACGCCGTTTTATCGGCGACCGTGCCGATCGTTCCCGCGCGGTATACGTTATCTTCCCCGAACAGCACTTTCGTATAGTTATGGGCGCGCGGCTGGTATTCGCCGGAGAAGTTCAAATCGATATCTGGGACTTTGTCTCCTTTAAAGCCAAGGAACGTTTCAAACGGAATATCATGCCCGTCTTTCTTATACTTCGTCCCGCATTGCGGACAGTTTTTATCCGGCAAGTCAAATCCGGAGCCGACTGAGCCGTCATTGAAAAATTCGGAGTGCTTGCAGTTCGGGCAGACGTAATGCGGCGGCAGCGGGTTGACTTCGGTAATTTCCGTCATCGTCGCCACAAACGAGGAGCCGACCGACCCGCGCGAACCGACAAGGTAGCCGTCATCAAGCGACTTTTTCACGAGCTTATGGGAAATGAGATAAATGACGGCAAACCCGTGCCCGATGATGCTTTTCAATTCTTTTTCCAGCCGCTCTTCGACAATTTTCGGCAGCGGATCGCCGTAAATTTCTTTGGCGCGGCGATAGCTCATTTCGCGGATTTCCTCTTCCGCCCCTTCAATGCGCGGCGTATACAGCTTATCTTTAATCGGTTTCACTTCGCCGATCAAATCAGCGACTTTTTGCGGATTGGTCACAACAATTTCTTTTGCCTTTTCTTCTCCTAAAAAAGCGAAACACTCAAGCATCTCATCGGTCGTGCGGAAATAGACATCCGGCAGCTCATAACGGTTGAGTGGATTGGCCCCGCCTTGGGAATGAATTAAAATTTTGCGGTAAATTTTATCTTCCGGATGTAAATAATGCACATTGCCGGTGGCGACGACCGGGATATTTAATTTTTCGCCAAGCAGGACGATTTTGCGAATAATTTCTTTAATCATGTTTTCGTCTTTGACGTAATCCATTTCAATGAGAGGCTTATACACTTCGGGCGGATGCACTTCAAGAAAATCGTAAAATTTGGCGATTTCCTCGACCTCTTCCGGCGCTTTTTGGATCATGTTGTCAAACACTTCGCCTTTGTCGCAGCCCGAGCCGACTAAAATGCCTTCGCGGTGCTGCTGCAACACCGAACGCGGAATGCGGGGAACACGATAGAAATATTTGACATGCGATAATGAAACGAGCTTAAATAAATTTTTCAAACCGACATCATTTTGAGCAAGAAGCGTGACATGGAACGGCCGCGACAGCCGATACGATGTTTCTTCTTTCGAGCGCTCGTTTAACTCGTCATGGTATAAAATGCCGCGCTCCTCGGCGTCTTTCAAAAGCCGCATCAACAAATATCCGGTTGCTTCCGCGTCGTAAATGGCGCGGTGGTGCTGGGTCAATTCAATATCAAACTTTTTACAAAGCGTGTTGAGACGGTGGTTTTTCAAGTCCGGATATAAAAAGCGCGCTAATTCGAGCGTATCGATCACTGGATTGGTCACTTTGCCAAGGCCGATTTTCGAAAAACCGACGTTCAAAAAGCCGATATCGAAGCTGGCATTATGAGCGACAAGGGTGCTTTCGCCGATCCAGTCATAAAAGCGGCGCAGCACGTCTTCCACATCTGGAGCGTCTTTGAGCATCTCATCGGTGATGCCTGTCAGCTCAATCGTCGTAATGGACAGCGGATGATGCGGATTGGCGAAAGAAGTAAACCGATCGATAATTTCGCCATCTTTTACTTTCACAGCGGCAAGCTCGATAATCGTGTTATAGACGGCCGACAGCCCCGTCGTTTCCACGTCAAAAACGACGTACGTGTCCTCCGAAAGCAAGCGGTGCACCTCATTGTAAGCGATCGGCACGCCGTCATCGACAATGTTTGCCTCCACGCCGTATAACACTTTCATATCGTATTTTTTCGCGGCGCTGTATGCTTCCGGAAAGGATTGGACAACAGCGTGATCAGTCACGGCGATCGCCGGATGGCCCCATTTTTTTGCCTGTTCGATCAGTTTTGTCACGGACGTGACGGCATCCATTTGGCTCATCGGCGTATGCAAGTGAAGCTCCACCCGCTTTTCTCCTTCCGGCGCCGTATCTTGCCGCTCTCTTGCTTTTATTTCGTTTATATCATTGGCGATGATGACAAGATCGCGGACGAACGTATCGTTTTGCACGCTTCCCCTCACTTTTACCCACATGCCTTTTTTGACATCGGCCATCAGTTCGGCATCTTCCTTATCACGGGAAAACATTTTCACTAATATAGAGTTTGTGTAATCGGTAATTTTTAGCGTTAATAATGTCCGCCCACTTTTTAGTTCGCTCATTTCTACGTCAAAGACATATCCTTGCACGACGACGCGCCGCTCTTCTTCGACGATGCTGTCTAGCGTGCGGATTTCCTCCTCTCTAATTGGATAGCCGATCACAAGCGGACCTGCCGGCGTATCCGCCCGTTCAGCATTCGCCTCTTTCGTCATCTCTGCGAGCGCTGCTAAAGCGCGCTCGGCATCTTCTTGCTGCTTTTGCGCTAAAAATTGCTCCATCTCTTTTTCTGGCTGCTTGACTTCCGTTTCAAGCTGCAACAGCGGAAAACCAAACGACTGATATACTTCCGCTATTCTTTTCGCAAAGCGACGTTTTACCGCGAGCGCTTCAGCATCATTGCGGACGGTAACGAATAGTTTATTTCCTTTTACCATTGGATTTTGGTCGTAAAGCCACGATAATAGCGGGGAAACTCCTTCTTGCAATTCCTTTAGGCAGAGCTGCCAATAGCCGTGGACATCCGTTTCCGTAAAGTGCGAATCTACCGTTTGAATCGTATATTTTACGTTTGCGATATGATGAAACGCCTGAACTAATTTCTTCGTAAACAGCTCATACACTTGGCATGGCAAAATTTTCGGGAGCTGGAAATAAAAATGCCAGCATTTTTGTTCCTTCTCCACTACTAGTTTGAGAATACCTGCTTCGCGGAAATAAGGTACAAATTCGTCAGACGTCAATTGCAGTTGCTGCAACAATACTTGAAACCGTTCTTTTTGCTCGTTCGTTAACATGACGTCGATCCTTTCTCCTCTCAACAAAATTGCCTCTCTCTCTATCATAACAAAAGGGCTGTCGGAAAAGTATCTTTTCTACTTTTCACCAGCCCAGCCCTTGTCCGTTTCTCTCGTTTGTTATTTAAGTAGGCGGCGGATCGTATCAATGAGTTCATTCACCGATACTTCCATCGCTTCGCCCGTTTGCCGCACTTTTACTTCAACGATTCCTTCACTCGCCCGTTTTCCAACCGTTACGCGAATCGGAATACCAATTAAATCGCTATCGGCAAATTTGACGCCGGCGCGCTCCGGACGGTCATCATATAATACTTCAAAGCCGGCTTGTCCGAGCTTTTCGTACCATTCGTCGGCAAGCTGGCGCTGCTCGTCATTTTTGGCATTGACCGAAATAAGGTGAACGTCAAACGGTGCTACCGCCGCTGGCCAGACAAGACCATTTTCGTCGGCAAACTGTTCGGCAATCGCCGCCATGAGCCGCGAAACGCCGATACCATAGCAGCCCATAATCATCGTTTGCGAACGCCCATTTTCGTCCAAGTAAACCGCATTCATCGCTTCACTATATTTTGTCCCTAATTTAAAGACATGGCCGACCTCGATTCCGCGGGCAAAGCGGATCGTTCCTTTTCCATCCGGAGATGGGTCCCCTTCCTGAATAAAGCGCAAATCAGCATATTGCGCGACAGTGAAATCACGTTCAGGGTTCACCCCGACATAATGATATCCTTCCTCATTTGCCCCGCATACGCCATTGACGATTGCTTTTACTGCGTGATCAGCAACAACGGTAACCGCATCTCCCACCCCGATTGGGCCAAGCGAGCCGATTTCACAGTTCATCACTTGTTTCGTTTCTTCCGGTGTTGCCAATTCTACGACCGAGGCGTCAAATAAGTTTTTCACTTTGACGTCATTCGCCTCATGGTCACCGCGGACAAGCACGAGTACGTAGCGGTCGTCTACTTTAAAGAGCAATGACTTAATGCACTTTTCTGGCGTCACCTGTAAATAGGAAGTCACTTCTTCTATTGTTTTTTGTCCCGGCGTATGCACTTTTTCCAAATCGCGAAGCGGCTCATCGCTTTTTTCATATGTAGTAATAACAGGCGCCATTTCGATATTTGCCGCGTAATCAGAAGCGTCGGAATAGGCAATCGTATCTTCACCGATTTCCGATAATACCATAAATTCATGCGTATCTTTTCCGCCGATCGCTCCCGAGTCGGCAATGACGGCGCGGAAATTCAATCCGCAGCGCCGAAAAATATTGGAATACGCTTCATACATTTTATTGTACGTTTCATCTAAACTTTCTTGCGATGTATGGAACGAATAGGCATCTTTCATAATAAATTCGCGGCCGCGCAACAGCCCAAAGCGCGGGCGTTTTTCATCGCGGAATTTTACTTGAATTTGATAAAGCGTCAGCGGAAGACGCTTATATGTTTTCACTTCATCGCGCACGAGCACCGTAATCATTTCTTCATGTGTCGGTCCAAGCGCAAAATCGCGTTCATGGCGGTCCTTCAGGCGCATCAGCTCCGGACCATACGAATACCAGCGCCCGGACTGCTGCCATAATTCCGCTGGCTGCAATGCCGGCATGAGCAATTCGATTGCTCCGGCGCGGTTCATTTCTTCGCGGATAATCGCTTCTACTTTTTGCAGCACGCGCTGCCCAAGCGGCAAAAACGTATATACGCCGCTGGCGCTTTGCCGGATAAATCCAGCGCGCAAAAGAAGCTGATGGCTTTTTACTTCTGCGTCTGCTGGCACTTCTCGCAAAGTTGGAATAAACGACTGACTTTGTCTCATCTTCACACACCTCTTTTTCTCTATCTCTTTTGTTTTCCGGAAAGAAGGGAGAACATGCCCTTCTTTCCGACCATTTTATAGGAAAAATTTTTGAATATCATTCCATGTAACGACAAGCATTAACAACATAAGGAGAGCAAAGCCGATAAAATGAACCATTCCTTCTTTTTGACGGTCAATCGGCTCGCCGCGCAGCGCTTCAATGGCGAAAAAGAGCAGGCGGCCGCCATCGAGCGCAGGAAGCGGTAGCAAGTTGACGATGCCAAGGTTGATGCTTAAAATCGCTCCCCATTTCATTAAATAATAAATTCCCGACTCCGCGACCTTTCCAGTCGAAACAGCAATGCCGACCGGTCCTGACAGCATATCAAGCTTAAACTGACCGGTGATTAGCTGTCCGAGGCCGACAAGAATTTCTTTCGTCCAGTAGTACGTTTCCAACGTGCCTTGTTTTAATGAACCGAACACTGATTTTTCCATCGGTCCGTACACGCCGATTAAACCAATGGTTTCCCCCTGCACCGTTTTGGCTTCAGGGGTTACCGCAATATCCATTACTTTTCCATCTCGCTGTATTTTAAACAACAGTTTCTCTTCTGGATGGGCGCGGATAATATTGACGATTTGCGTCCATGTTTTGACCGGCTCGCCGTCAATCGAAAGCACGACATCTCCCTGCCGGAGGCCGGCGTCCTTCGCAGCGCCTTTTTCTGTCAGTTCCCCGATGATCGGTTTGTCAACCGGATATCCTTGCAACAAACCAATGATCAAAAACACGGCAAAGGCGAGCACAAAGTTCATCAACGGCCCCGCGAAAATCGTCATCGCCCGCTGCCCTAATGTCTTTGCCACAAATTGGCGGTGATAAGGAGCGATTTGAATTTCTTGATGATCAACGACAAAGAAAGCAGGCTCGTTCACGGCAAATCGTTCCAACCGATCCTCGTTCCCGTCCACATAGCCGGTAATATACATGCGGTGCTCTAAATCCGCATCCTCTACTTCAATAATTCTCGCATTTGGATAGTCGTCCTTATGGTTGATAATAATTTTATCGACGTTGCCTTTACGGTCGAGCTCCAAGCCAACCACTTGCCCTGGTTTTACTTCCACCGTTTCCGGGTCTTCGCCAGCCATGCGGACAAAACCGCCTAACGGAAGCAGGCGAATGGTATAGACCGTTTCGTTTTTCTTAAAGGAAAATACTTTTGGTCCGAAACCGATAGCAAACTCCCGGCATAAAATTCCTGCCCGCTTCGCGAAAATTAAATGGCCAAGCTCATGGAAAAAGACAAGCGCACCGAAAATAACAACAAATGCAATAATCGTCTCCAATGTTTCAACCACCTTTTTTATAGTAGTGACTGGACGTATTTGCGCGTTTCCGCATCTATCTGACGAATCTCCTCGAGCGATGGTTCTTTGATCCGTTCATGCCACTCAAGGGCGCGTTCGATATATGCTTCGATGTCAAGAAATGCGATGCGGCCTGCTAGGAAAGCGGCAACTGCTTCTTCATTGGCCGCATTTAATACTGTCGGCAGCGATCCACCCGCCTTTCCTGCTTCATACGCAAATCGCAAACAACGGAAACGCTCCAAATCCATCCGTTCAAAGTGCAAGGTGCCAACTTGCGCCAAATCAAGCGGTTTGGTGCTATTTAGCGGTAAGCGTTCCGGATAGGTCAGCGCGTATTGAATCGGCACGTGCATATCCGGTGTGCCAAGCTGGGCGATGACGCTTGTATCACGAAATTGAACAAGCGAATGAATGACGCTTTCGCGATGCAACAATACATCAATCTGCTCATAAGGCAGTTCAAAAAGCCAATGCGCTTCAATGACTTCCAGTCCCTTATTCATCATCGTTGCCGAGTCAATCGTAACTTTTGCGCCCATCGACCAATTGGGATGACGGAGCGCTTCTTCCACTGTTACATGCTTCAACTCTTCTCTCGTTTTATCGCGAAAGCTGCCGCCGGACGCGGTTAAAATAATTTTTTCCACCTGTTCTCGTTTTTCCCCTTGCAAACATTGGAAAATCGCGGAATGTTCGCTGTCAACCGGCAGCAGAGGAACTCCCCGTTTTTTTGCCGCTTCCGTCACGATATGCCCTGCTGTCACAAGCGTTTCTTTGTTTGCGAGTGCAATGGTTTTGCCTGCTTCAATCGCCTTTAGCGTCGGCACGAGGCCAACGCTTCCGACAACAGCCGTTACAACGATATTCGTTTCCGGAAAAACGGCTGCTTCTATTAATCCTTCCTCCCCATAAATGACTTTGATTTTGCCTGCGTATTCGCTCCGCAGTTTATCATACGCATCCCGATCAGCGACGGCAACAAGACGGGGAGCAAACTCTTCAATCATTGCCCGCGCCTTATCGACATTTTTTCCAATCGAAACGGCCGCTAGACGAAATTCATCGGGATGGGAACGAATGATATCGAGCGTCTGCGTACCGATCGAACCGCTCGCCCCTAATATACTAATATATTTCAATGTCTTCACTCCTAACTCCCTTTATAGCGCCACGCTAATGAAAAAATATAAAATCGGCAAAATAAATAATAAACTGTCAAAACGATCTAAAATCCCGCCGTGACCCGGCAAAATATTTCCTGAATCTTTTACGCCGTAATGCCGCTTAAATGCGGATTCGACTAAATCTCCCAATTGTCCGAAGATGGAAAGAACGACCGTCATCAACAAGACAAAACCGATGCTATGAAAAAGATTGGTTGTCCATTGATAAATCACGGCAACAACGACGGCGCAAATGATTCCACCGATAGAACCTTCCACCGTCTTATTCGGGCTGATTTCCGGCCATAGTTTCCGCTTTCCAAAGGCACGCCCAATAAAATATGCCCCGATATCGGTTGCCCATATGATAAACAGGGCATAAACGATATACGCTAAACCAATAGAACGAATCTCGCTAAAGCAATAAAATCCGAACCCCACATAGAGGATGGATAAAAGAATAAACCCTGCTTCATCAAAGGTAAAGGCGTTTTTCGTCACCACCGTATATACAAGCAATAAGAACGTGCCCAACAGCAGCAGTCCCAGTTTGGTTACATGAAAAGACGCAAGTCCGCTTTCATATTGCTGCGGAATAAGCAGCAGCCATAAAACGGCAAAGCTGACCATCCCTTCAGGAGAAACGACGCGCAGGCGCTTCATCAGCAATAATTCAAACAGCCCGACCGTCGCTAATATATATGTTACTATTATAAACGGAAGTCCGCCAAAAATAACAATCGGTAAAAATAAAGCGGCGGCAATCACTCCAGTAATGACTCGCTGTTTCATCGCGTTTAAACTCCTCCAAATCGGCGATCACGCTGTTGAAAGACGGCGATCGCTTCTAATAAATGTTGCTCGGTAAAGTCCGGCCATAGGACATCAGTAAACCAAAATTCTGTATAAGCGAGCTGCCACAGCATAAAATTGCTTAACCTTATTTCACCGCTTGTGCGAATGAGTAAATCGGGGTCAGGAAGCTCTTTTGTCATTAAGTAAGAGGATATTATTTGTTCTGTAATTGCTTCCGGTGCAAGGGCCCCTTTTTGTACTTCTTTGGCAATTCTCTGCACCGCGTACGTAATTTCCGCCCGGCTTCCGTAGTTTAACGCAAAGTTAAGGATTAACCCGGTATTTTCTTGTGTTTCGCGAATCGCTTTTTCCACCGCCCTGCGGGTATGTTCGGGAAGCTGTTCCGTATGGCCGATGACCTGCACCTTTACATTCTCCTCTATTAATTCAGGGAGAAATGTCGTTAAAAACTGCTCCGGAAGCTTCATTAAATAATCCACTTCACTTTTCGGCCGCTTCCAATTTTCTGTCGAAAAGGCATATAGCGTTAATATTTGAATGCCGAGTTCATTGGCAAAACGGGTGATTTTACGAACGACTTGCATGCCTTCGTAGTGACCCGCCGCTCGCGGCAACGCTCGTTTTTTCGCCCATCTCCCGTTTCCGTCCATAATGATGGCCACATGTTTCGGGATCGGATTTTGCAGTATTTCTTCTTTTGTGTAGCTAGTGGAAGAAAAAGATTCCCCCACTTTATTTTTCCAAATTTTATTAAACATACTAGTCCTCCGGTATGAAAATATTTTACTATTGTACTATGCGACTAGTGCGTGCTCAACCCACAATGTTTGCGTTGCTTTTCCTGTCTATTTTTGCTTCTTCATTATAACAAAAAAACCCTCCATAAACATAGAGGGTTTTCTTTGTTCAATTATACTTCCATTACCTCTTTTTCTTTTTCTTTTGTAATCGCATCAATTTTGGCGATATGATCGTCGGTAAGCTTTTGAACATCTTCCGTGTAGCCACGCAGTTCATCTTCGGTAATTTCGCCGTTTTTCTCGAGTTTTTTCAATTCGTCGTTCGCATCGCGGCGGATGTTGCGCACCGCAACTTTGGCGTCTTCGGAATATTTTTTCACCAACTTCACCAACTCGCGGCGCCGTTCTTCGGTCAATGGCGGAATGACGATGCGAATCACCGATCCATCGTTAGATGGCGTCAGCCCTAAATCGGAAGCTAAAATCGCTTTTTCCATTTCTTTAATCACTGATTTGTCATAAGGCTGGATGACAAGCAAACGGGCTTCCGGTACGCTGATGCTTGCTAATTGATTAATTGGCGTCGCCACTCCATAATAATCGACCGTCACTTTTTCAAGCAAACTTGGATTTGCTCTTCCGGCGCGAATCGTCGCCAGTTCACGGCTAAACGCCTGCACCGCTTTATCCATTTTTTCTTTCGCGTTATTGATTACTTGTTTAGCCATCTTTATTTCCCCCTTACGATTGTTCCGATATTTTCACCTAAAACCGCTCGTTTAATATTTCCTTCTTCTGTAATTGAAAAAACGATCAACGGAATATCGTTGTCCATGCATAGCGACGAAGCGGTAGAATCCATGACGCCTAATCCTTGTTTAATGACATCTAAATACGATAATTCGTCATATTTCACCGCGTTGGCGTCTATTTTTGGATCCGCGCTATATACGCCGTCCACATTGTTTTTGGCCATTAAAATGACGTCTGCTTCGATTTCCGCCGCGCGCAATGCCGCCGTCGTGTCTGTCGAAAAATACGGATTTCCCGTTCCAGCCGCAAAAATGACAACGCGTTTTTTCTCGAGATGGCGAATCGCTCTTCTTCGTATGTAAGGTTCAGCTACTTGCCGCATCTCGATCGATGTTTGCACTCGCGTTTCTACTCCGAGATTTTCCAGGCTGTCCTGCAACGCCAGTGAATTCATGACCGTCGCCAGCATTCCCATATAGTCTGCGGTAGCGCGATCCATTCCCATTTCGCTTCCCGTTTTTCCGCGCCATATATTGCCGCCGCCGACCACAATAGCGACTTCCACGCCGAGTTCAGCCACTTCTTTTACTTGTTTGGCAATCGACTGAATAATCGCAGGGTTGATGCCAAATCCTTGTTCGCCGGCTAGCGCTTCACCGCTTAACTTTAAGACAATACGCTTGTATTTTGGTTTTTCCATGTCAAACCTCCACGCAGCTAATTGCAAAAAACAGTGATCACTGAAAACGATTTTCTGGCAGGCTCACTATATGCCATTTTAAAAATAGGGAACACGGTGTGTGTTCCCTGTTACTTTGCTTCATTGCTTTCTTACTTGGTTCATTACTTCTTCGGCAAAGTTATCTTGACGTTTTTCAATGCCTTCGCCGACTTCATAGCGGACGAATTGTTTTACTGTCGCACCGTTCGATTCAACATATTGGCGTACTTTTACATCTGGATTTTTTACAAATGCTTGTTCTAGCAAGCAAACATCTTCATAAAATTTATTTAAGCGGCCTTCCACCATTTTTTCTACGATATGTTCCGGTTTTCCTTCATTTAGCGCTTGCTGTTTCAACACTTCGCGTTCATGTTGTACTTCTTCTTGCGGCACTTGGTCGCGGGAAACGTATTTCGGATGCAATGCCGCGATATGCATAGCCACGTCTTTCGCCACTTCTTGGTTTGTCGTACCCGCTAATAATGTTAATACGCCAATGCGGCCGCCCATGTGCAAGTACGCACCAAAAACATCATTGTCTCCTTTTTCCATAATTTCAAAGCGGCGCAACGTAATTTTTTCGCCAATTTTAGCAATCGCTTCGTTAATATGGTCTTGAACGGTAGATCCGTTATCCATTGTTTGCCCAAGTGCTTCTTCCAAAGTAGCCGGCTTATGTTTTAGCAAGTGGGCGGCAAGTTCTTTTACTAATGCTTGGAACGCTTCGTTTTTCGCCACAAAATCTGTTTCCGAGTTCACTTCTAAAATAACAGCGGTATTGCCATCTGTTTCAATAAGCGTCGTGCCTTCCGCCGCAATGCGGTCCGCTTTTTTCGCCGCTTTGGCGATTCCTTTCTCGCGAAGCCAATCGATCGCTTTGTCCATATCGCCGTTTGTTTCCATCAATGCTTTTTTGCAGTCCATCATTCCCGCGCCTGTTTTTTCGCGCAGTTCTTTTACCATTTGTGCTGTAATTGCCATCAAATAAATCCTCCTTTAAAATCGCATGTATGTATCGTTTAAACAAAATTCGCAAAGCAAATTTTGTTTTCTCCCGTATTTGTTAGTATAGCCAAGAAGAGAGATTTTCTGTCTCAAAAAAAGGTGATAAAAGGCATTCCCCTCTTATCACCTTTCTAAACCAAATTACTCAGCAGCAACGACTGCTTCTTCGCCTTGTTTTGCCTCTAACACCGCGTCGGCAATTTTCGAAGTGAGAAGTTTTACTGCGCGAATCGCGTCGTCGTTTGCTGGAATGACATAGTCGATTTCATCCGGATCGCAGTTTGTATCTACGATGCCGATGATCGGAATGTTTAATTTGCGCGCTTCCGCAACTGCAATGCGTTCTTTGCGCGGGTCGATGACAAACAGAGCGTCCGGCAATTCTTTCATGTCTTTAATGCCGCCTAAAAATTTCTCTAAACGTTCTTGCTCTTTCTTTAAGCGGATGACTTCTTTTTTCGGAAGCACATCAAAGATGCCGTCTTCCGCCATTTTTTCAATTTCTCTTAAACGCTTAATGCGCTTTTGAATCGTTGCGAAGTTCGTTAGCGTACCGCCTAGCCAGCGTTGGTTGACATAGAACATGCCGCAGCGTTCCGCTTCTTCCTTCACCGATTCTTGCGCTTGTTTTTTCGTGCCGACAAACAAAATTTTACCGCCGTTTGCCGCTAACTCTTTAACGAAGCTGTACGCTTCCTCTACTTTTTTGACGGTTTTTTGCAAGTCGATAATATAAATGCCGTTGCGTTCTGTGAAAATATATTTTTTCATTTTTGGATTCCAACGGCGAGTTTGATGTCCGAAATGAACACCAGCTTCAAGCAATTGCTTCATCGAAATGACTGACATGTTGGCTCCTCCTATATTTTGGTTTTTATTCCTCCGCCCATGTCATCTTTAAGCAAGACTGACGACGTCAGCACCGTTGCTTAAATCGATGGACGTGTGTATTCACACCATGTAAAAATATATCATAACTGCCGGTGACAAATCAAGCAATTATTTGCCTACTTTTGGCGGAATTTTAGCAATAACTCCACTTCTGTCTTTCCTTTATTTAGAATTTTAGCAATTTCCTCCACCGTTTTTCCTTGTCCGTAAAGTTGCCAAACGCGATCGGCGGCGGAAGAAGCCGGCTGTTGACGTATATCCACAATGTCTTTTATCTCATCGATGTTTGGAAAATAGCTAGGTAGCGGTTCCGTTTCTTCGTTTGGCGCCGTTGTTTCATTGCCTTCTGCCTGCGGCTCGGCGCTGTCTTTTGGTAAATGATCCGTCCGGGAGCGGTTAGGCAATATTGCCGCCAGCTCTGTTAAGAAGCGTTCGTTTTCTTCCTTCCATTCTAATAAATAGGCAGAAAATGTTTGCTCGATCTCTTCCGTCATTTGCTGCTGCTGCTTTTCCATTTCTTTTACCTTGGCTAATCGCAAATAAAGCAAAATAATGATCCATAAAGAAAGCGCATGAAGAAGAAAACTAATAGTGAGTAAAAATGCAAGCATGGTTTTTCACTATCCTTTAATGTCAATCGTTTTTCCTTTATATGGATGAATATTGCTGCCATGTTGCTTGCGGCTGATATTCGCGCTTGTACGCTTTTCGGTTACTTGCTTTCGCGCAAGCGCATCTTGTTTCTTTGTCGCTTCCGCAAGCTGGAATTGCGCGATTTGCGAATGCTGGTGCAACACATTTTGCATGTTTCCAACGTCGTATGTTTTCGGAAGGGCTATTTGCAGCTCCGCTAGTTTCATATCCATGCCATCCGCTTCCTTTCCGGCTTAAAGCGCCGCTTCTAAAATTTTACGTAACTTAAAAATTGCTTTAGAATGAAGCTGAGAAATTCTTGAGGTAGAAAGTCCTAAAATTTCGCCGATTTCTGTAAATGTTAATTCTTCTTTATAAAATAAACTAATCACAAGCTGCTCTTTTTCACTTAGCTGTTCAATCACTTGCGCTAATTTTTCGTACAGCTCTTGTTTGATCACTTCTTCTTCCGGAGATGGCGTTTTTTCATCACGAACGGCTAAAAGCGCCGTTTCTTCTTCCTCCTCTGTTACAACGTGTTGAAAAGATAACACGTTGGCAAAAAAGTTCTCATTGGCTACCGTGTGTACTTCCTCTTCCGTCATCCCTAATTCAGCGGCGACTTCCTTTGCTGTCACGGAGCGCATATACCGCTGTTCCAACCTTTCGATCGTTTCCTCAATTTTTTTCGCCTTTTCTCTTATGCTGCGCGGGAGCCAGTCTTCTTTGCGCAGCCCGTCCAAAATGGCGCCGCGGATGCGAAAAGACGCATATGTGTCAAATTTTAAATCGCGGGAGGGATCAAATTTTTCCAGTGCATCAAAAAGACCAATCAGTCCGTGACTGACTAATTCCTGTTTGTTAATATTTTTCGGCAGCGACACAGCAATTCGCTGCACATGATAATGAACAAGCGGCATATATAGTTGTACGAGTTTATCTCCAGCTTGCGGATCGCGGCGCTCTACCCAATTATCCCAATATTTCCGTTCTTCGTCCGCTAACATATGTGCCATATTGTTCCCACCCCGTTTATTTGAAAATGCCGCTGTTTCCTTTGTTATATTTCCTTGACTCCTTGATTAACGGTGCGAATCGATAAAACACCCGTCTGCGGGTTGAACTCAATCGTTCTGCCGCTGCTGCCGCCCACATCTTCGGCAACGATTGGGATGCGAAAACGGTTTAACTGCCATTTCACCGCTTCGACATTTCTCGCGCCAATCCGCATCATGTCGCTGCTTTGCGAAGGGAAGGAAAACATTTGCGCCCCGCCGGCTATTTTTGCCTTTAACATTCCTTTTCTTCCCCCTGCCTCGAGGACAAGCTCGATGAGCGCCGCCACCGCTGTATCGGCATATTTGGCCGCATTGATCGTTTCCGATCTTGCCAGCGAGGAATCCGGAAGCATCACATGTGCCATTCCAGCCACCTCTTTCATCAAATCAAAAATTACGACACCGACACATGACCCTAATCCAGACGTGCGAATGACATTTGGTGCGCGCACGACATTCATATCGGCAATGCCAACTTTTATGATATGGAGCGTTTCACTCATGGAAGCTCCACACCCAGCGCCCGAAAGATGGAGGCAAACGAATCTGGATCAGGGAGCAAAAAGAAGTGACCATTGACGCTGTTTTCTGGACGCCGCTCATCATATACTGCAGTATCAATCAAAATGGCATAATCGCCGGCGCGGGATAATTCGAGCAGCCCATATTGCAAAATAGCGCCAATCATATCGACAGTAAGCATCGGGACGGACGGATACAGCGCTAAATGGGTAAAGTCGGCGAAAGCGGAAAGATAGGAACCGGCAAGGATATTTCCTAGTTCTTGCAATGCTGATTGTCCTAGTTCAGTCGGATGTTCATGAAACGAAAATGTTTCGTCACCAGTCATCTGCCGGATAAAACGCTCCGCCTGCTCGAGTGACAATACGAAAAACATATTTCCCGGCGCATCTCCTTCAATGCGCAAATAGACGCATGCTACGACTTGCTCGGCCCCGCCGATCAGCTCCATCATTTCATCAAATGCGGCAATTTGCACATGCGGAACCGCCATTTCAATTTTTTTGTTTAATAGTTTAGACAGCGCCGTCGCCGCATTTCCCGCCCCGATATTGCCGATTTCTTTTAAAATATCAATATGGGTACCGGTAAGTTTGCGAATATGATCCATAAAGCAGCAGCTCCTCTTGAGTAATGCGAAAAATTAACGGAAAACCAACTTATTTTTCTAATACCTTTTCTAAATTTAATAAAATTAATAGCCTTTTTCCAGCTTTGGCAACCCCGTGAATATAATCGGCTTCCACCGCTCCAATCGCTTCCGGAGGCGGTTCAATGCTTGATGCCGGGATATCAAGCACATCATTGGCCGCATCGACGATGAATCCAACCTCGATATCTCCGATCGACACGATAATAATGCGCGTTTGCTCAGAGTACGGCACGGAAGGAAAGCCAAACCGCTCCCGCAAATCAATAATCGGCGTGACGACACCGCGCAAATTGATTACTCCTTTGACATAATGCGCCGTACGCGGAACACGGGTAATATGCTGAATTTTTTCAATGGAACGGACATATTGAACTGGGATGGCATATTCTTCATCTTTTAACTGGAAAGCAATTACTTTCCATTCAACTCCTTGAAACGCCGTCATTTTACGTTTCCCCTTCCAATCAAACAATTATTTAATTAGTGCATTGCAGTCGATAATAAGCGCTACTTGACCGTCACCTAATATCGTCGCACCGGAAATCGCAAAGACGGATGTTAAATAGTTTCCTAATGACTTTAATACGATTTCCTGTTGCCCGATAAACGAATCGACAACAAGTCCTGCCATTTTTTCCCCTTTGCGAACGATCACGACGGAAACCACTTCCTCTTCTTCCGCCGCCGCTGGCACTTCAAAAATGTCTTTTAAAAATACGAGCGGTACTACTTTTCCACGGAAATCGATCACTTGCTGATTATGAGCGTGTAAAATATCTTCTTTTCTAATAATGGCGGTTTCAATAATCGATGATAACGGGATCGCGTATTTTTCTTGCTGAATCTCTACAAGCAATACGGAAATAATCGATAATGTCAATGGCAATTGAATCGAAAAAATTGACCCTTTCCCTTCTTCCGAATCTACTGTGACCGTGCCGCCAAGCGACTCAATCGTGCTTTTGACGACATCAAGCCCGACCCCGCGCCCGGAAATATCAGAAATGTGATCAGCGGTGGAAAAGCCTGGCGCAAAAATTAGTTCATATACTTGCTTATCCGTTAAATTAGCGATGGTTTGCTGGGAGATGATTCCGCGATCAAGCGCTTTTTGCAGCACTTTTTCCCGCTTAATGCCGGCGCCGTCATCTTCAATTTCAATAAACACATGATTGCCGCTATGGTATGCTTTTAACTTCACGGTTCCTTCTTCCGGCTTGCCGCTTGCCCGACGTACATCAGGCGTTTCAATGCCGTGGTCGATCGCATTGCGAAGAAGATGGACGAGCGGGTCACCGATTTCATCAATGACGGTGCGGTCGAGCTCGGTTTGTGCGCCGATGATTTCCAAGTTTACTTTTTTTCCTAATTCGCGCGCCAATTGCCGCACCATGCGTGGAAAACGGTTAAACACCGTTTCTACCGGAACCATGCGCATGTTTAAAATAATCGTTTGCAAATCGCTGGAAATGCGCGACATTCGTTCCACCGTTTCATTCAATTCCGGATGATTTAATTCGCGGGCAATTTGTTCTAACCGTCCACGGTCAATGACGAGTTCCTCAAATAAATTCATTAAATTATCAAGACGTTCAATATTGACACGAATCGTTTTATTCGCCGACGCCGATTGTCTTGCCGCCGCATTTTTCTCCGCCGTTTTCTCCTTTTCCTCTTGAACGGCTGCCGCTTGCTGCCTAAGCGCGGTTTCATGTGCAGCTGCCGCATCGCCCGTTTCCTTCGGTCCATCGATATCGAGCGGTACAACTTCTATCTCTTCTACTTCAGAAACTTTCATCAACCGCTCATATAATTGTTCCGCTGATTGCTTTGTCACCACCGTTAGCCAAAACTCTTGATCAAATTGCTCCTCTTCGAGCATATCGGCAGGGGGAATCGATTTAATCACTTCGCCCGCCTCGTTTAATGCTTCAAAAATCATATAGACACGTACGGATTTTAACAAGCAGTCTGCCCGCAATTTCACGCGGATTTCATAGGCGGAAAAACCTTGTTCTTTGGCCTGCTGCAGCACATTATATTCAAATTCCCCGTATGTTTGCCTAAGCGGTACAGAAGAAGTATTGGACGGTCGCTCCGCTAAAGAGGCGGGAACTTCTCCTTGTTCAATTCGCTTTAACTGCTCCACCACTTCTTTTACGTCGCGCTTGCCATCACCGCCTGCAGCAATCGCCATAATCATCGCTTCTAAATGATCGACTGCTTGAAACACAACATCCAATATTTCCGGGGTAACGGTAATTTTATGATTGCGAATGCCATCCAGCACATTTTCCATTTGATGGGTTAAATTAGCTAAATCTTCAAACCCCATCGTCGCTGACATTCCTTTTAACGTATGGGCGGAACGAAAAATTTCATTGACGATTGCCATGTCTTCCGGCGCTTTTTCCAATTCTAGCAGCTGTTCATTAATGGCTTGTAAATGCTCTTTACTTTCGTCAATGAATACCTCTAAATATTGGCTCATATCCATTTTCTTTTCCCCCTTACCCTTCCACATATTTGATAATGGCCTCGGCAATTTCTTCTAAAGGTACAATGTCATCGACGACGTTCGCCTGAATCGCTGCTTTCGGCATTCCAAACACAACTGCCGTCTCCGGCGCTTCGGCGATCACCTTCGTGCCGGCGCCTTCTTTCAGCTTTTTTAATCCCGCTGTTCCGTCTGACCCCATCCCCGTCATAATGACAGCTATTTTTTCATAATCCGTTACGGTGCTGAGTGACTCAAATAGCACATCGACGGAAGGACGGTGGCCGTTTCGCGGCGGCGACTGTTCGAGGCGGGCCGTCAGCATCCCTTTCGCTTCATCAACTAATAAATGACAGCCGCCAGGCGCAATATATGCCGTGCCATTTTGCAACGTTTCCCCATCCTCTGCTTCTTTCACCGTTATAGACGAAAGCGCATCCAGCCGTTGCGCTAACGATTTGGTAAAACCTTCCGGCATATGCTGGACGATGACTATTGGCGCGGGAAAATTTTCCGGAAATTTGGTCAGCACGAGCTGCAGCGCGCGCGGCCCCCCTGTCGATGTTCCGATGCCAATAATTTTTTTGCGCTGAGGCGACTGATGGGAAAGCGTCTTTATCCGCTGATTGACGGCAATTTTCCGCATAAAAGCTGAATCATCGCCGACAAGTACTTTCACTTTATCCATGGGTGGTCTCTACCTTTCTAGCAAAAAGTGACGCAGTCTGGCAAAAAAACGAAATGGCTCCCTCTCTTTCTCTTGCGCCATTGCGCCAGCCGATAAATAACGGTCCGTTAGCGTATGCATAGCACGGCTTACTTTAGCAGTGGGATCAAACAGCAAAAACGGTGTTTGCTGTACTACCGCTTTCGAGACGGTACGGTCTTCCGGCAGCATGCCTAGCGGAATCACCTCTTTGTCCAAAAATTGTTTGGCTACCCGTTTCAGGCGCTCTAACGTCTCGCGGCCTTCCTTGTCCGTCCGAACGCGGTTCGCAATGACGTATAACGGAATCGCCTTTTCCTGCGCATACATATATTTCATCATCGCATATGCATCAGTGATGGCTGTCGGTTCCGGCGTGGTGACAATAAAAATGTCATGGACAGCCTTCAATAGATAGAGTCGATCTTCGGAAATGCCCGCTCCCATATCGAAAATAAGATAATCATATTGCGCTGATACCGATTGCAGCTCCGTTAAAAAATAATCGATTTTTTCCTCGTCCATCGTAAAAATGTTGGTCAATCCCGTTCCGCCGGCAATAAACGACATGTTGTCCGGACCTGTTTTAATCAGTTCTTGCAATGGAAGTTGCCTCGCAAACAAGTCAACAATCGTTAACGGTGACGATTGCCCGAGCAAAATATCGATATTCCCCATTCCAATATCCATATCAAGCAACAATACCCGAAAACCGCGCCGCGATAACATGATAGAAAAATTGAGAGAGACGTTAGATTTGCCAACCCCGCCTTTTCCGCTCGTAATGGCGATCGTTTTCGTGATTCTTTTTTGCTCGTTTTGCTTGCTTAAGCGCAACCGTAAGCTTTCTGCCTGATCTTTCATTTTCCTTCGACCCCAAACAGCATGTTTATCAGTTGTTCCGGCGACGCCTCGCTAATGTCGTCCGGCACATTTTGTCCGTTAGTAAAGTATGCCGCCCCTACGTTATATTCCATCATTAAATTAAACATCGCTCCATACGAAGTAGTTTCGTCTAATTTCGTAAAGATAAAGCGGTTGATCGGAACGAGGGAAAACTGTTCATAGATGTTTTTCATATCTTCGTATTTTGCCGTGAGGGCAAATACGAGAAACGTCTCCATTTCTTCGTTAAAATCGATGATGTTTCGCAACTCTTTGACATATTGCGGATTGCGGAAATTCCGCCCTGTCGTATCAATAAAGACGATATCGCGGTCAGACAATTTTTTCTTCGCCTCTTGAAAATCTTGCAAATTATAACAGACTTCCAGCGGTACGTTTAAAATTTGCGCGTACGTTTTTAATTGCTCGATAGCCGCAATCCGGTAAGTATCGGTCGTAATAAACGCGATGTTTTTCCCATGATCCAACACGCAGCGAGCCGCGATTTTTGCCAGCGTGGTCGTTTTGCCTACGCCGGTCGGTCCGACGACATTAATATACTTTTTTTGCAGCGAAATGCCGTCGAACGGAACAGATGCCAATTTTTCTTTCATTATTTCTTTAGCCCAGGCAATCACCTGTTTTGTCGGCGCTTTTCCCCCATCGACGTACCATTTTTCCAACAAGGCAGCTGCAATGTCCTGGACTAACGAAGCGGAAATGCCTTGGTTTTCAAGCCGGCGTTGCACCTCGCTAAGCGGTGCTGGATAAGAGGAAATGCCGGTCATGGCGTTTGCGGAAAGCTGCTTTATCATCGCCTTTAGCTCTTGTAATTCATAAAGCAGCTGCCCATCTTCTCTCTCTTTTTTTTCCTTCAAAAACGAGGAGGCAAATGAAACTTCCTCTTTTTTTCTCTCCGCTTTCGAACGAATCGGCTGCGGATCGACAGCGGCGATCACTTCGATGTTTTTTTTCGTAAACAGTCCAAAAAACCCGCCTTTATGGACAACTTTGGAATTTAAAATCACCGCATCGCTTCCAAGTTCGGCACGAATCATTTTCATAGCTTCCGACATCGACGGCGCAACAAATTTTTTTACTTTCATTCAATATCCACCATCCCAACGCTTTGGACTTCCACACTCATCTCCAGCTCATTATAGGATAAAACAGGCAAGTTCGGAAAATATCGTTCCGTCAATTGCCGAACATACATGCGGACGGCCGGAGAGCATAGCAAAATTGGTGTTTGGTTTGCAAATACATGCTGCTCAAGCTGTGCGGCAATCGCTTCGATAATCGCTTGAGACAGCCCTGGGTCAAGCGACAAATAACTGCCCTGCTCCGTCTGCTGAACCGCTTCGGCGACCGTTTTTTCCACCTTTCCAGATAGAGTAATGACTTTTAACGGCTCTCCCGGAAGCGCATACTGGCTTGTAATTTGCCGTGCCAGCGCCTGCCGCACGTACTCCACCAATATATCGGTATCGGTTGTCATGCGGGCAAAGTCGGCCAGCGCCTCAAAAATAAGCGGCAGATTGCGGATCGATACTTTTTCTTTTAACAGTTTGACGAGCACTTTTTGCACTTCCCCGATGGAAAGCGGGTTTGGCGTCACTTCTTCCACCAATACCGGATACGATTCCTTTAAATGGTCGATAAGCTGTTTCGTTTCTTGGCGTCCTAGCAATTCATGCGCATGAGTTTTCAATACTTCCGTAATATGGGTAGATACAACCGATGGCGGGTCGACGACCGTATACCCTAGCATTTCCGCTCTCTCTTTCATCTGCTCGGAAATCCATTTCGCAGGAAGACCAAATGCCGGTTCCACCGTGTCGATCCCTTCTACCGAATCATCTTCGATTCCCGGGCTCATTGCTAAATAATGATCCAAGAGCAGTTCGCCGCGCGCTACTTCATCCCCTTTAATTTTCAGTCGGTACTCATTCGGCTGAAGCTGAATATTGTCGCGGATGCGGACAACCGGAATCACCAGCCCGAGCTCGAGCGCCAGCTGACGGCGGATCATGACAATGCGGTCGAGCAAATCGCCGCCTTGCTTGGCGTCGGCAAGCGGAATAAGCGCATAACCAAATTCAAATTCGATCGGATCGACATGAAGCAGACTAATGACGCTTTCCGGACTTTTTAATTCATCCATTTCCGTTTCTTCTGCTTCGTCTTGCATAGCGGCTGTTTCAGGACGGGACGCCTGCTGCAAAAAACGGTATCCGCCAAACGCAAGCAAGCCCGCGATCGGAATCGTCAGCACATCACTAATCGGCGTAAACAGCCCTAGCAAGAAAATCGTTCCCGCTGTGACATATAACATTTTCGGAAAAGCAAATAGCTGTTTCATAATGTCGCCGCCAAGGTTGCTGTCAGACGCCGCTCTTGTCACGACAATACCGGTGGCAGTCGAAATTAACAAAGCTGGAATTTGACTGACGATACCATCGCCAACCGTTAATAGCGTGTAGCGCTGCGCCGCTTCGGAAATATCAAGCCCTTGCTGGACGATGCCGATGACCATGCCAAAAAGCAAGTTAATCACGACAATGATTAATCCAGCGATCGCATCGCCTTTGACGAATTTGCTTGCCCCATCCATCGCTCCGTAAAAATCCGCTTCCCGTGCCACTTTTTCTCGGCGTTGCCGCGCCTCTTGTTCGGAAATCATCCCGGCGTTTAAATCCGCATCAATGCTCATCTGT
Source organism: Parageobacillus sp. NEAU-HV-2 (assembly GCF_059115485.1). NCBI lineage: Bacteria > Bacillati > Bacillota > Bacilli > Caryophanales > Anoxybacillaceae > Parageobacillus > Parageobacillus sp. NEAU-HV-2. The sequence continues at coordinate 574,243 of NZ_JBXUJJ010000001.1, read as the reverse complement.
TTTCCCGGCATCGCATCAAGTGTAAAGCGGGCCGCCACTTCTGATACACGTTCCGCTCCTTTCGTGATCACGACAAACTGGATGATGATTAAAATTAAAAATACAACGAGGCCGACGACGACATTTCCCCCGACGACAAATGTTCCAAATGTTTCCACTACACCACCCGCTTCCCCTTTGCTTAAAATCGAGCGGGTGGTGGAAACGTTCAGTCCTAAGCGAAATAGTGTGAGCAACAGCAAAAGCGAAGGGAAAATGGAAAATTGCAGCGGCTCTTTCATATTCATCGACGTAAGGAGAACTAACAGCGCAAGCGAAATATTGATGATGATCAATACGCTTAACAGCCATGTCGGCAGCGGAATAATCAGCATCGCTACAATTAAAACGACCATCAATAATACGGACAAATCTTTTGCTTGCATATATGTTCTCTCCTTACTGCTAAACTTTTCGTTTCAAGCGGTACACGTACGCTAAAATTTCCGCTACCGCTTTGAAAAATTCTTCCGGAATCATGTCGCCAATTTCCGTTTGCCGGTACAACGCCTGGGCAAGCGGACGATTTTCTATGGTCACGACATCATGCTCTTTTGCTAGTTGTTTGATTTTTAGCGCCACATAATCCGCCCCTTTCGCTACGACCATCGGCGCCTCCATTTTTCCGTCTTCATACTTCAGTGCGACAGCGTAATGCGTCGGGTTGGTGATGACTACATCGGCTTTCGGCACTTCCTGCATCATTCTTTTCATCGCCATTTCCCGCTGTTTTTGCTTAATTTTTGATTTGATTAGCGGGTCTCCTTCTGTCTTTTTGTATTCATCCTTAATATCTTGTTTGGACATGCGAATATTTTTCTCAAAGTCAAAACGTTGGTACAAGTAATCGAAAATAGCGAGAAATAGCAGCGCCACAGAGGCATAAAGCCCCATTTTTACCGTTAAACTAGCTAACGAGCTTAATGTCGTGCTCAAAGATTTCGTTGTCAGCGACAAAATATGGTCAAGCTGAAACCATAGCAAGGCGAATGTCACCAATCCAACAACGCCAATTTTTAAAAGCGATTTTAACAGCTCCACCACCGCGCGCAGCGATACAATCCGCTTTAGTCCTTGAATCGGGTTCAGCCTATTCCAGTTCACTTTTAAAGGCTCCGTCGTTAATAAAAACCCTACTTGCAAAAAATTAGCTAAACAGGCGGCAGCAACCGCTGCGAAAAAAATAGGGGCGATGATCAACGCCGTGTTTTTTAACCAGCTGATAAAAAGAAGATGAACCGAATCGATTGTTAAATCGGTCCGGGTATATTGTTCAAACGATTGAGACATAAAGTGCAGCATGTTGTCTTTATAATACTTTCCGGAAAAGGATAAAACGAGAAATACAACAAGCATGACCAACGCGGTATTGATGTCGGCGCTTTTTGCCACTTGCCCTTTTTTCCGCACTTCCTGCCGTTTTCGCGGTGTCGCTTTTTCCGTTTTTTCTTCAGCAAAAAACTGCAAATCAAGGCGCAATCCCTTCATTTATGTGCCTCCTAGAAGCTGCATCAGCTCGCGCATCGATACAAACATCATATCAAACAAATGGCGGACGGCGATAAACAATGCCGCCATTGTTGCGATGAATAAAATCAATGCCACAACGATTTTTACCGGAAACCCGACGACGAAAATATTCAGCTGCGGCACGGTGCGGGCAACGATGCCGAGCGCGACATCGACTAAAAATAAACAGCCGACGAGCGGAACAGACATTTGAAAAGCGATGGCAAACATCGTGCCAAATGATTTAACGATGTATTGAACCGCATGGCCGTCCGCAAACCGCGGCCACTGATCGAGCGGAATAAATTGATAACTGTAAAAGATGCCATCGAGCAGAAGATGATGTCCGTTGACGGAAAGCAATAACAGTAAGGCAAACATATGCAAATATTGACCCATCAGCGGACTTTGCGCTCCTGTCTGCGGGTCGATGACATTGGCAATCGCAAATCCCATTTGAAAATCAATCAATCCGCCGACAATTTGAATTGCCGCCATAATCATATAAGCAAACAAGCCAATCCCGAGACCAACGAGTACTTCTTTTAGCACTAGCAATACATACATCTCGTCGATAGCGACCGTTGGTGGCGAAATAGCAAAAAACATGATCCAGCTAAGGAAAAACGATAGTCCAATTTTATGTACGTTCGGAATCGTTCGGTACGAAAACAGCGGCAAGGTAGCAAAAAAGGAAGCAACGCGCGCAAACACCAGCAAAAACGCCGGAAAATGCAACAGTAATGTTTCCATCGTGCATCAGCCTATAAATTGTGTTAAATTGTTTAAAATATCGTGAGCGTAAGACACCATTTTTGATAGCATCCACGGCCCGAAAAAAACAAGCCCAACAAGGACAGCGACAATTTTCGGAACAAAAGCCAGCGTCTGCTCCTGAATTTGTGTCGTTGCCTGCAAAATGCTAATAAGCAGCCCAACCGCCAATGATAATAAAAGCAGCGGTCCGCAGACAATTAAAATCATATACACTCCTTGTTCGGCAAGCCGAATCACAAAATCGGCACTCATCATTGCCACCTACTTTACTGAAAGCTTTCTAACAGTGATTTCACAACTAAATACCAGCCATCCACAAGCACAAACAACAAAATTTTAAACGGCAGCGATATCATGACAGGAGGGAGCATCATCATCCCCATTGACATCAGGACGCTAGCGACAATCATATCAATAACAAGAAACGGAATAAAAATCATAAATCCCATTTGAAATGCCGTTTTCAATTCGCTGATTGCAAACGCTGGAACAAGCGTAGTCAGCGGAATATCTTGCACCGTTTTCGGTTTTTTCGCGCCGCTATACGATAGAAACAATGCCAAATCTTTCTGCCGGGTATGCTTGCTCATAAACTCCTTAATCGGCACAGACGCTCGTTCATACGCCTGTTCCAAATTAATCTTTTCAGAAAATAACGGCTGCAGTGCTTGATCGTTGATTTCTTTCAACGTCGGCGCCATGATAAAAAACGTTAAAAACAGCGCTAAGCCAACGAGCACTTGATTAGGCGGCATCTGCTGCGTTCCAAGCGCTGTGCGGACAAATGACAATACGATGACAATGCGTGTAAAGCATGTCACCATAATTAAAATGCCGGGAGCGATCGACAGCACCGTTAACAGCAGCAACAGTTTGATCGACATAGAAACATTTTCCGGCGCAACTTGACTAAACATGTGAACAAACTCATTCATCAGGTGCCGTTCCTTTCTGCTTCAACTGCTTCAATAATTCGTTCCGCTTTACAGACAGCTCCTGCATTTCCCGTAAAAACATGGTGTGAAACGCAGCGTGCGGTTGGTTTGACTGCTTCCGTTTGGCCGCTAAATAATTGCGCAGCCGTGCTCCCCATTTGCTCGGTTCGAGCATTTGCTCGAGCCGCTCGTTATGAAGCGTTAAAATTTCTTTCATTTCATCCTCATCAGCAATCTCGCACAGCAACTGAATCGATTCGCCGACGCCAATAACAAGGATGCGGTTTCCGACTTTGATGAGCTGGACAGAGCGGTTCGCGCCGACGCTTGTCCCGCCAAGATGCTCAATCACTCCCTTTTTTCCGGGAAGCAGCTGGCTACGGCGGTAAAGAAATTTTAGCAGCCCGTAAATTAAGGAAATTACTAACAGCGTCGCTCCGATTAAGCGGACGACGTCCCAAGCGGAAAAAGGCGATGGTTGTGCTTGTTCCTCCGGCACCGCTTCACTTTTCGGCGAATTTGTTGGTTGTTCGCATAAGCTAGGACGCTGCAGACATTCTTTTACTGTCGGCGACTGTTGTGCAAAAACAGGAAAACCTGTTTGCATAGCAGCCGCGATGATAAGGCATAAACATAAGAAAATGACCCGTGACGGAAACAAATGAATTCCACCTCTTACATTCACCCGAGTGTTTTATTGATTGCTTCGATGACGCGGTCGGCCTGGAACGGCTTGACGACAAAATCTTTCGCCCCTGCTTGAATCGCGTCAATAACCATCGCCTGCTGCCCCATTGCCGAGCACATAATTACTTTCGCATTGCTGTCAATTTTTTTAATCTCCCTTAACGCGGTAATGCCATCCATCTCCGGCATCGTAATATCCATCGTAACAATATCCGGACGGGTTTCCTTATATTTTTCAATCGCCTGGCGTCCGTCCGCCGCTTCTGCTACTACTTCGTGTCCATTTTTCGTTAAAATGTCTTTAATCATCATTCTCATAAATGCTGCGTCATCTACCACTAATATTCTTGCCATTGCCTACAAACCTCCTAAATGACTATTTTAATCTTTTTAAACGATCGCTTTGGCTAATAATATCGGTCACGCGCACACCAAAATTTTCGTCAATTACGACCACTTCTCCTTTAGCGATCAACTTATTATTGACCAATATATCGACAGGTTCCCCGGCCAGTTTATCCAATTCAATAATCGATCCGGTCGATAAATTTAGAATTTCCTGGACGGAGCGCTTCGTCCGCCCTAATTCGACCGTTACTTGAAGCGGAACATCGAGAAGAAGCGATAAGTTTTTCACCTCTGCTTCCGCTGGCGGGGAAGGTTCAAATTCGGCAAAATCGGCCGTCTGAATGTTCCGCTCCATTGCTCTCCCGCTTCCGGCAAAACGGCTCGAATGCGGTGCAATAGACCGTTCAACCTCATGATTGGAAGAGGAAGCTGCTGCACCGGCAGCATAATGGGCCGAAGGGGCTGGCTGCGTTCCGCTTGCCTCTGCTGTTTCCCATTGCGGCACTTTTTCTTCCCGCGCGTCATCTTTTTGCCCTGCATATAAGGCCCTCTCGGAAGGCTCTTCTTCATGGCCGGCAGGCTGAAGAAGCTGTTGGACAATCTCTTTTGCGAAATCGACAGGCAATAGCTGCATAATGCTCGAATCTATTAAACTGCCAATTTTTAAGCGAAACGACACTTTAATCAATATCTCTTCATCCGGTAAATACTCGAGCCCTTCCCCTTCCTTTATGTCCAACAAATGAATGGTCGGGGGAGAAATATCGACGCGTTTTCCAAAAACAGTCGACATCGATGTTGCTGCCGAACCCATCATTTGGTTCATCGCTTCCTGCACCGCGCTTAACTGAATTTCTCCCAAAGAATCGCCTGTGCTTTTCCCGTCCCCGCCTAGCATTAAATCGGCAATAATCGCCGCATCCTCTTGTTTAATAACAAGCAAATTCGTTCCTAAAAATCCCTCTGTATAATTTACTTGAATGGCTACATACGGCAGCGGAAATTCATTGGCCACATTTTTTCGTTCAATGATGGAAACGCTTGGCGTCGTAATCTCTACCTTTTGATTTAACAGCATCGACAGCGCTGTTGCCGAGCTTCCAAATGAAATGTTGCCAATCTCCCCGAGCGCATCTTGTTCTAATGGGGACAATATGTCCTCTAATGCTGGAATATCATCGTTTCCGCCTACTCCGCGCAGCAGCGCATCGATTTCATCTTGCGATAGCATGCCGTCATTCATCATCGTCATTTTCGTCCCCCTTAACCATACCTAAAATTTGAACCGCCAGCTTTTTATTTCTCTTTCCCGGCTGTCCAATAAATTTTGGAATATTGCCGACTTTCACTAAAAGCGGCTGGTGAATCGACTGCTCGAGTTCAATGACATCGCCGACTTCAAGCTGCAAAAATTCTTCAATCGTAATCGCTGCCGTGCCAAGTTCGGCAATAATCGGCAGCTTCGCCAAACGAATTCGCTCCTCGAGCGCTTTTTCTTCCTCCGGAGAACTTTCTTTTTTTTGCGTTTGCATCCAATAATGAACCGATAGTCTTGGCATAATCGGCTCGAGCACGACGTGCGGTATGCAAATATTCATCATCCCGCTCGTTTCGCCGATTTGTGTGTTTAGCGAAATGACGACCACCGTATCATTCGGTGATATCATTTGTAAAAACTGCGGATTTACTTCGAAATCGGCTAAAACGGGATCGATGTCGGCCACCGATTCCCAGGCATCGCGCAAATTGACAAACGCTTTATCGAACAAATTGGACATGATCCGCGTTTCAATTTCTGTCAAATTATCTACTTTATTTATGCTTGTTCCTCTGCCGCCCATGACGCGGTCAAGCATGGCATACGCGATATTTGGATTTACTTCCATTAAGATATGCCCGTTTAGCGGCGGAACTTCAAAAACGTTGATGATCGTCATTTTCGGAATGGAACGGATAAACTCCTCATACGGAATTTGATCGGCCGATGCCACTGATATTTGCACATATGTCCGCAGTTGCGCAGAGAAAAATGTCGTTAATAATCTAGCAAAATTTTCGTGAATGCGCGTTAAACTGCGAATTTGGTCTTTCGAAAAACGAAGCGCCCGCTTAAAATCATAGACTTTGACACGTCTGCCTTCTTCTTCTTTTTTTAATTCTTCCGCGCTCATTTCCCCGGTGGACAGCGCCGCCAAAAGCGCGTCTATTTCGCTCTGTGACAATACTTCCCCATTCGTCATTATGGTCGTTCCCCCTTTGCGGTACAGGCTATTGGAGGATAAAGGAGGTAATATATACTTGCTCCACTTTTCCTTCTTGCATGACTTGGTTAATTTGCTGTTTCAGCTTTTCCTCTAACGCGATCATTCCTTTTTTTCCTTTAAAGTTTTCCGCCTTCATTTCCGCAAGTTCTTCGATAATAATGTTTTTAATTTGAAAATCGCGTTTTTCTGCTTCTTCCTTGCCATCTTTGCTGTCGGTTTGAATTTTAAAAGAAACTTTTACATAGCTCCCATCTGCTAGGTTAGTTGTAATTTCTGGGATATCGATCGAACTTTCGACAATTTCATCCACACTTGGCGCTCCTGTTTCTTTTTGACCGGTCAGTTTCATCACTGCAATTAGCGCTACTGTACCGATGAGAGCAATCACCACAAGGATAGTGACCATCGTTTTGATTAATTTATTGCTTTTCACTTTCGGATCCTCCTAAATCTCGCGGTAAACGCAACACCGCGGCTTGCCGATAAAAATCGCTGACTAAATCAACAACCTCCTGTACGGATTCGCGGACAACAAATCTTTTTCCATTCGTTAGTGTGATTGTCGTATCCGGAAATGCCTCAACTTGTTCAATATAAATCGCGTTGAGCACAAACTTTTTGCCATTCAGCCTCGTCAGTGCAATCATGTATGTATTTAGGGTACTAGACGGCAACTAGTACCCTCCCTCCTTCACTATTTCTTCAAATTCACAAGCTCCTGCAAAATTTCATCCGATGTCGTAATAATGCGGGCATTTGCCTGGAAGCCGCGCTGGGCGACAATCATTTCCGTAAATTCTTCAGAAAGGTCGACGTTGGACATTTCCAGAGCGCCGGACTGAATCGTTCCAATACCTGACGCACCAGGAAAATTCAAAACTGCTGTTCCCGAGTTCATCGTTTCTTGGAATAAATTGCCACCTACTTTCTCCAATCCGCCGTTATTCGGAAATTTGGCCAACACGAGTTGCCCCGCCCATCTTAAAACCCCAAATTGATCGACATATGTAACTGTACCATCAGGACCAATGCTCATACTTTGTGCATCTGTTGGAATTTTTATCGGTTTGTATTGAATATTCGTTTGACTAATATTAAACGTTCCATTTGGTACAGTAATTCCAATAGCATTTCCACTATAAGTAGAAGAAGTGCCATTAAATTGAAATTTTGTCTTATCGATATTCTTATTAACATCTTCTAAACTAGGACTTAGTGTTATTTTGATCGAGGAAGTGCTTCCTGGTGGAGTATAATCCCCCGTGGCATACGCTGCAAACCCAACCACATAATATCCATCACTCGTGACTAAGTAACCATCTTTATCTAAATAAAAATTCCCCGCCCTAGTATAATATGGTTGATTAGTAAATTTGGCTGTATCGGTGGTTTTAGCAACTTGAAAAAATCCATCTCCGGAAATTGCTAAGTCAAGCACACGGCCTGTTGTTTGCGTGCTGCCGGTTGTATGAATCGTATCAATAGCAGCTAATTGCGAGCCTAATCCCACTTGACGAGGGTTTGTTCCCCCACGCCCTTCACTTGGCCCGCTTGCTCCAGAGAGCGTTTGACTAATTAAATCCTGGAAAATCGTTCTTCCCTTTTTAAATCCATATGTATTAACATTTGCAATGTTGTTGCCAATGACATCTAATTTCGTTTGGAAATTTCTCATGGCGCCAATGCCTGAATACATCGAACGAAGCATAGTATCCTCTCCCTTTTGTTTATTTATTTCGATTCGACTTTCACAACTACATCGGCAGCAATCACGGTGCCATTATCGAGTTCGAGAAAAATTTGCTGATCTTTTTGTGATACCGATTTTACTGTCCCGTTTTTGACCGCCTCTCCGTCTTGCCAATAGACGTTTTTGCCGATCCACTCGCTGTAGCGAAGAAGCGCATCGTGCTGCGTCGTTTGCATCCATTGTTCCAACATGCTCGAAATATTGACCATCTGCTCTAACGAAGAAAATGTCGCCATTTGCGCAATAAAGTCTTTATCTTCCATTGGGTTTAGCGGATCTTGGTTTTGCAATTGGGTAAGCAATATTTTTAAAAAGTCATCTTTTCCTAATATTTGATTTCCTGTTTTCCGCTCCGGCGGCTTGTAGCTGCTAAGCAGCAAGCTAGCATCAATGCCATTTGTCGTCATTTTTCTCCCCCTATGCTTCCGCATCCAACATTTCCACGGTGAAATGGGAAAGCGGCTGTTTTTTCGGTTTCTCTTCTTTTCGCTGCTGTTGTTGTTTTTGTCCTTGTTCCTGCTCTCCTTGATAAAATCTAGGCGTATAGTGGTGTTCCGTCCATACATTCCATTTCTCGACCGCTATATGCTGGGTGTCCAATATTTGATAGAGTTGCGGCAAATTGGCATCCAACAGCGCTTTGGCGGAATCGGTCGATACGATAAGCTTGGCGGTCAATGCTCCTTGTTCCCGTACCATCTTTACCGTCAATGTTCCTAAATGCTCCGGATGAAGGCGAATGACTAGCTGCGCATTTCCATTTTGAAAACGGGTAAAGCGGCCTGATTGAAGCACATTCGCCAGTTGCTGAAGAAACGGTTCGCTTACCTTTTGTTCCGGCAGCGTTTGCTCCACTGTGATCACAGGGATATTCTCTTGCGGCGCCACCATCGTTCCGTTCAGTGGCAGCATCGGAAACAATTGTGTAAAGTTTTTTCTTTCTACATTGCCGGCAACCGTTATTGAAGAAGAAATATCATTAGATGAAAAGGAAAACGGATGCTGCGACAGCGGTCTTTCTAGTTTTCTGCTGTGATAGGAGACTCCTTCCCCTTTCTTTTCCTGTTCCAAAAATGTTTTCAGCCATTCTTGCCAAACTGCTTGTACATCTTTCTTTCCTTCACTTTCCTCCATGATGCCGTTTTGCAATAATGATATGGTCGATGGCCTGAAAGTGTACGCGTACGATTCTTCTTCCATTATGCCGTTTTGCAATAATGGCTGGAACAAATCTTTATCCAATGCTAGTTCATCCGTTATGATGCTGCGGATTTGTTTCATTAGCGCGTTTGGATCCGTGCTGTTATTGATTTGCTGAATGAATGATGCAATCATTTCCTTATTTCTGATATGATGATTTGCATCGCTAGGAAAAGACGGGAAAAAGTCCGCTTCCTTGGCCTCTAGCATGCCGTTAAGCAGAAAAAGAAGATATGCTGTCCATTCTTCCATCTCGCTTTGGCGTACTGCACCTTTTTCTCCTTCAGCCGATGAAAGAGAATGTTTCCCTGACAGAGCTGCGTTTTCTGCTTTATCTTTTGCATCCGCTTTGGCTATGGCAAGCAGCTGCTGAAACGGGCTCCATTCCCCTTCTTTTCCCGCCAGTTTCGCAGCGGGTTTTTCCGCTGATCCTGCCATCGATTGTCCTAACGGTGGATAGTTGGCTGCAACTTTCACCGGGCCGCCCCCTCTGCTAGTTGATTTTCTTCTGCACGTCTTGCCAACATGGACGTATATTTGGCTGCCTGATCAGGCGGCATTTTTTCTAAAATCGCCGCCGCTTTGTCGCTATCCAATGCTGATAAAATCGTGAACACATCGCTTTCCGACATCGTAGTCAAAATCGCTGCGGCATTTTTCTCTGACATGGTGTTATATATATTTGCAACGTCTTCCACTGTGACCGTTTCATCTTCCGCCGCTGTCTCTTCCGCAAATGGCTTTGACTGTTGTAAATATTCCAGTTCCTGTTTCAATTGATCCACTTCTTGCTGTTTCGCCGACAATTGATTTCCTAGGCTGCGGATTTGTTTCTTCTGTTTGGCGATCATTTCGTTTTGCTTCTCAATCGTCGCTCCTAATTTCTTTTGCATTTTTTGCACATCGATATATTGCGAGATAATCGGGATGTTGTTAGTGTATGTTTTTACCGCATCCATCACATTTACCCCGGCAACCGTCATGATGACAACGGTTAACATGATCGCAAACAATGCTGGGATGACAATGATGAGTAAAAACCATTGAAGTTTGCTCTCTTTCTCTATTTCTTGGTTTCTTTCCATCTTCATGAATCTCCCCGATATACAAAGCGTTGAACAGAAATTTCGTCCATCCATTTGCTGTCTTGCATTTTTTCCGCGTGCTGAACGGCCTGTATATACTTTTCTTTCATTTTTTCGTACTTTTTTACTTCCACATTCAGCTCGGTCAGTTTTATTTGTTTGCGCTGCATTTGTTCCCTAGCCTGCATCACTAAAATTTGATAATGATGAATCGTTCGCTCTAGACTGGCGATATACTGTTGAAAATGGCGGATGTCTTGAACGGACAGCCCTAATTGAAGTTTTTGCTTATGCATGTCTTCGTGTTCTTCTTTTTGTTTCAGCAAGTGATATAATTTTTCCGCCGCTTCCTCAAAGCGACGCACTGCTTCATTGTATTCTCTCATCGCCAAATTTTTTTCGTTTTCTTTCATCGTCAGTACTTTTTGCAGCTTAAACGCATATTCCATGTTCTTCACCCTGTTTGCACGAGATGAAGCAGCATTTCAATACTTTCATCCCTCGTCATTTTTTCATGCACATCTTGTTTGCAAAACGACATAATTTTCGGGTAAAACCGAATCGCCTCATCAATTTCTTTTGAAGATCCGCGCTTGTACGCCCCTATATTGATTAAGTCCTCCGAATCTGTATAAGTAGACAGAAGCTGACGCAGTTTGTCTGCCGCTTGCCGGTGTTCCGGAGTAACAATATGGTTCATCACGCGGCTTACGCTTTTTAATACGTTAATCGCCGGGTACTGCCCTTTATTGGCTAAGTGGCGCTCGAGGACGAAATGACCGTCCAAAATGCCGCGTACCGTATCGGCGATCGGTTCATTCATATCGTCACCGTCGACAAGCACCGTATAAAAAGCGGTGATCGTGCCGTACGAGTTTGTCCCTGTACGCTCTAACAGTTTGGGCAAAACCGCAAACACGGACGGCGTATAGCCTTTTGTTGTCGGCGGCTCGCCGATCGCCAGCCCGATTTCCCTCTGTGCCATCGCCACGCGCGTCACCGAATCCATCATAAACATGACATCCATTCCTTGGTCGCGGAAATATTCGGCGATCGCGGTGGCGGTATACGCTCCTTTTACGCGCATCAGCGCTGGCTGATCAGAGGTGGCGACAACGACAATCGAGCGCGCTAATCCTTCCGGACCAAGGTCACGTTCAAGAAATTCACGTACTTCACGCCCGCGTTCGCCAATTAACGCGATCACATTTATATCGGCGTTCGTATGGCGGGCGATCATCCCCATCAGCGTGCTTTTGCCGACGCCGGAGCCGGCAAAAATGCCAACGCGCTGTCCTTTGCCGACGGCAAGCAAGCTGTCAATGAGACGCACTCCTACTTCAATCGGTTCCGCGATCGGCGGCCTTGTGAGCGGATTGGGTGGATTGCGTTCGATGGAAATCGGCCGCAATCCTTGCGGCAATGGGCTGCCGTCAAGAGGGAGCCCAAGCGGGCCAAGCACTTGGCCTATTAACGAAGAGCCGACGTACACCTGCAGCGGCTTCCCTGTTGCTTCCACCATACATCCCGGCGAAATATGCTGAATGGTCGAAAACGGCATGAGCAATACATGCTGCTCTTTAAACCCGACTACTTCTGCCGCGATTTTTTGTCTGCCGCTGCCGACGTGAATATAACAGAGGTCGCCAACCGAACTTTCCGGTCCTTTTGCTTCAATCATTAAGCCGATGACGCGCGACACTTTGCCAAACCGTTTATACGAATCGAGCTTGTCAATCTCATCAAGGACAGCTTGCCAGTTCAGTGGACATTCCCTCCTTTATCCGCTCGAACAGCTTCTCTTTTATTTGCGCAAGCTGCGTATCGACGCTCGCATCGATGCGCCCGAACGGCGTTTCGATAAGACAGCCATACTCTTCGAGCTCATCGTCTGGATGGATAAATAAATCGACTTCATGAGGAAATAGCGATTCTAACTCTTCTTTTTGTCTTGCCACTATTTCATAGGAAAGCGGATGGACGTAAATCGTCACTTCCGTTTGCTCGCGGACTTCTTTAAGCACCCGTTTTACAAGTGAGAAAAAATAATTTTGATCTTTTCCTAACTCCTCACCGATAATGCGCTCCGCCACTTTCATGCCAATGCGAAGAATCGTTTCCGCCGATGCGTTGATTTGTTCGTAAAATTGGACGTTCGCCAATTCGGTAATATGACGGGCTTTTGCGATCAGCTCGTCATAATGCTCTAGCGCTTCTTGACGGCCTTTTTCGAATCCGGCTTGGTATCCTTCCTCCCGCGCTAATTGAACAAGCTGCTCCTTTTCGATGCGCCACTCCTCTTTTTCTTTCAGCACTTGCTGATACATCGTTTCATAATATTGCTCTGCTTCCTGCCTGATTTGCGCTGCTTCCTGTTTCACTTGTTCCATGACCATTTCGTAGTCTTCTTGCTGTTTTGTCGTTTCATACGGCGGTTCATGAAAAATGTGCTTAATTTCAATCGTTTTTTTACCAACGCGATTTTTCAGTGACAGTGCTTTAATGACGTTAGACAATGATATCATCCCCTCCCCCGCGGGCAATGACAATCTCTCCTGCTTCTTCGAGACGGCGGATTACAGCGACAATCCGTGACTGAGCTTCTTCCACATCTCGCAGACGGACAGGTCCCATATACTGCATTTCTTCCTTAAACGTTTCGGCCATGCGCGTCGACATATTGCGGAACACAACTTCTTTTACTTCGTCACTCGCTACTTTCAGCGCCAACATTAAATCATTGTTGTCCACTTCGCGAATGACGCGCTGGATCGCGCGATTATCAAGAGCGACAATATCTTCGAAGACAAACATCCGCTTTTTAATTTCCTCGGCCAGTTCCGGATCTTGAATTTCCAGAGCATCGAGAATCGTTCGCTCCGTGCTGCGGTCGACTTGATTCAATACTTCAACGACTGCTTCGATGCCGCCCGCCTGCGTATAGTCTTGCACTACTGTTGTCGATAGCCGTCGTTCTAAAATTTGTTCCACTTCGTTAATAATGTCTGGCGAGGTGCTATCCATTATGGCGATGCGCCGCGCCACATCAGCCTGCATTTCTTGCGGCAAGGCCGACAAAATCTGTCCGGCCTGCGCAGGTTCCAGATACGAAAGAATAAGCGCAATAGTTTGCGGGTGTTCGTTTTGAATAAAGTTTAATATTTGCATCGGGTCAGCTTTGCGCGCAAAATCGAACGGTCGCACCATCAAAGCGGATGTGAGCCGGTTAATGATGTTCATCGCTTTCTCCGGACCGAGCGCCTTTTCTAACACTTCCTTCGCATAAGCGATTCCGCCTTGGGCAATATAATTTTGTGCCAGTGCAATTTGATGAAATTCCTCTAGCACTTCTTCTTTCGCATCCGTCGTTACTTGACGAACATTGGAAATTTCCAGCGTCAGTTTCTCAATTTCTTCTTCCGATAAATGTTTATAAACGGAGGCGGAAACATCGGGGCCAAGGGAAATGAGCAGAATGGCTGCTTTTTGTCTGCCCGTCAGCCCCCCTTTTTTGTCATGCTTTGCCATTTGCCGTTCCTCCTACTCTTCCGATAACCACGTTCTTAGCAGTTTTGCAAATTCATCCGGCTTTTCTTTGGCGAGTCGTTCTAACTGTTTGCGGCGCATCGTTGCTTCCGTCTCATGCTCTTCATGAATGTCCGGAATTTGCTGCACAACCGGCTGCTCGAACATTTCTTCTTCCTCTTCCTCGTCTTCCCGGCGCTGGCGCCACAATAAAACAGCCAGAACAATAAGCAGAACAAGCGCTGCGCCACCAGCAATATAGACCCACATAGGGATCGTCTGTTTTGGTTCGGCAAACATTGTTTTTCCGTTGAATTTTTGCACTGAAACAACGACGCGGTTATTAATATCTTGATCGGTTAATGTCTGTCCATCTTCTTTATCAATCGACGTTCTCACGATCGTTCCTAATATTTTTTGAATGTCGCTGATCGTCTGCGGCGGCAGCGAGTTCGGATTTTTCGGGTCAGGAGGCTCTACCATCACTTGAATGCCTAGATCGCGAATTTTATAGGGGCTTTCGACAATATGTTTTTTAATTTTATTCACTTCGTTGTTAATCGTCTCTTCCGTCCGCTCATAATCGCCGTTTGTCTCACCTGTACCGGCCTGATAGCTCGGCACCTCGTTTTCGCCTGTACCGGCGGTTCCACCAGGACGGGCGCCATTGCCGGAATACGTTTCTTTAATACGCTGCACGCTTACGGCAATGCCTTCATTGTTTTTTTCATCGACAGGGGCGACAAGATCTTCTTCCCGCTTTTCTTGAGTAAAGTCGACATCTGCCGTTACCGATACGACGACCTTATCCTGCCCCATCATCGTTCCTAACATTTGCTGGACTTGCCGCTGGATATCGCGTTCAATTTGTTTTTTTATTTCTTGCTGGGCGGCAAATGTTGTACCTGTCGAAAACTTTTCATCATTTTTTAAATCAAAATACTCAAAAAATTGATTCATAATAACGATATTATCTGTAGGAAGATTAGGAACGCTTTTCGCAACAAGATGATACAATGCTTTAATTTGCTGATCGCTAAACTGGTATCCCGGTTTTGTTTTCAATACGATCGAAGCGGATGCTTCCTCTTTATCATCGGAAACAAACAAGCTCGGTTGCGGAAGATTAATCATTACTTTCGCATCTTCCACACCGTCAATGCTTTTCATTAAATTAGCAAGCTCATTTTGCATCGCTTTCAGCTTGACCATGTTAAATTCGTTATCGGTCATGCCAAAGCTGGCATTTTTCCCAAAAAAAGAATAATCAATGACGCCGCTGTTTGGTATTCCTTCTGCCGCTAATTCTACTTTTAGCGAATCGACCAGTTCTTTTGGCACTTTGATCGTCGTGCCGTTATCAGCTATTTCCGATTTAATGCCTCGTTGATCAAGCGTGGCCTTAATCTGCCCTGCCTCCTGCGGCGTTAAATTGCTGTATAGCGGCACAAACTCGGTTCTCGTCGTGAAAAAGACGACCGCGCTGACGGCCGTAATGAAAAGAATAAGGCCGGAAATAGCCATCCATTTTTGTTTTTTTGTTCTTTCTTTCCAAAATAAAGTAAAACGATTGATCCATTCCTTTAATTTATTGCTCATATTATTCCCCCGGTTATGTCACAATCGATGCACTATATTTGCATCCGCATCATTTCTTGATATGCTTCAACCACTTTATTGCGGATTTCTAACGTAAGCTGCAAGGAAATGCTCGCTTTTTGCGAAGCGATCATCACTTGGTGTAAATCGACGTTTTCGCCTTTCACTAACTTTTCGGTCAGCCGGTCTGCCTGCACTTGCTCCTCATTGACTTTATTGAGCGCTTCTTTTAAAAAGGCAGAAAACTGTTTTTGCGCCTCTATCGGCTTTGTCTGCTTAGCAGCATTCGCTGCTTGCGAAAACAACGCGCGTTCGATTCCTTGTATCATCTTGTCTATCCCCTTTATGATTATTTGCCAATCTCTAACGCTTTCATTAACATTCCTTTCGATGCATTAAAAACGGTGACATTCGCTTCATAGGACCTTGTTGCACCGATGAGATCAACCATTTCTTTCAGCGGATCGACATTAGGCAGACGGACATAGCCGTCGCGTCCTGCATCAGGATGGGAAGGGTCGTAAACAAGTTTAAAAGGAGTCGAGTCCTCTATAATTTTTGTTACTTTTACTCCACTTCCTACCGAATCCGAGCGATTCATTGCTGCTTGTAAATATGTAGAAAAACCTTCCTGACGCGGTTCCATTACCACTAGTTTGCGGCGATACGGCTCCCACTCTCCATTGACGAAACGCGCCCGCGTCGTATCTATGTTAGCCATATTGGAAGAAATCACATCCATGCGCAGCCGCTGGGCCGTCAGCGCCGAGGCGGTAATATTTAAACTTTGGAAAATAGACATGGATTATTTTCCTCCCTTAATGACGGTTTTTAACGTTGTCAATTTTCCATTCAGCCGTTCGATTAACGCATTGTAATAAATTTGATTTTCTGCTAAATCTGACATTTCTTGATCAATGTCGACATTGTTTCCATTATGATTGTAAACCAGATTGCCTCTTGTCGCTACGACAAATTTCTCATTCACCGAATGGGAAAATGGCAAATGTTTTGGATTTGTCCGTTTTGCCTCGAGCGAATTCATCGCGCGATCTAGTTCCGCCTTAAACTGAACGTCTTTCGCTTTATAATTTGGCGTGTCTGCATTGGCGATATTGTTGGCAATCACTTTTTCCCGCAATGCCGCATAATCAAGCCCCTGTTCTAACATCCTGATTGTATGTGAAAACAGTGACAAAGGTATCCCCTCTTTTATCCTATTTTTTCGACAAGATATGCTAATATTCATTTTACGAGAATGCAAAAATATTGTATAGCCGGAATATTGTACTATTTTTTATCATAATAATAGAGAAGTTGGCGAATTTTGTTTTTTGCTCGTTCATTATATTAGCAATAAAATGGACCTAAAGGCAGCACATGCCTTTAGGTCCATTTTATTATTAGCTCGATTTCAATTTTTCTAATTCCGTCAAAAATTTATCATTTAAGACTTTAATATAGGTTCCTTTCATACCAAGCGAACGCGATTCAATAACGCCGGCGCTTTCTAGTTTGCGGAGGGCATTGACGATGACCGAGCGGGTAATGCCGACGCGGTCGGCAATTTTGCTTGCGACAAGCAGCCCTTCCGTACCTTCTAATTCTTCAAAAATATGTTCAATCGCTTCTAACTCGCTGTAAGACAAGGAGCTGATCGCCATTTGCACAACCGCTTTGCTGCGTGCTTCTTCTTCAATTTCTTCCGCTTTCTCGCGCAAAATTTCCATTCCGACTACCGTTGCGCCGTACTCCGCCAAAATAAGGTCGTCATCGTTAAATTCGCGATCTAACCGCGATAAAATGAGCGTTCCAAGACGTTCGCCGCCGCCGTTGATTGGCACGATCGTCGTCAAGCCCGTTTTAAATAAGTCACGATTTTCTACTGGAAATGCGGTATATTCGCTATTAATATCGATATTAGGGGATGTTTCCGTAATGTTAAATAAGTTTTTCGTATATTCTTCCGGGAATTGACGCTCTTCGAGCATTCTTTTCATTCGTTCATTTTCAATCGATTGTTTAATGGCAAAGCCAAGCAGCTTGCCGCGGCGGCTGACGACGAATACGTTTGCTTCGATAACTTCGCAGAGCGTTTCCGCCATTTCTTTAAAGTTTACTGGTCGTCCTGCTGCTCTTTGCAGCATTGCGTTAATCTTTCTTGTCTTCTCTAATAAATTCATTGATTAATTCTCCTCCTTTTTATTGTTACAAAATAAATTCACTTAAATCTTTGTTTTTGACAATATTGCCTAACTTTTGCTCAACGTACTGCGGTGTTATCACCACTTTGTCGAGCGTAATATCCGGGGCTTCAAACAATAAATCTTCGAGCAGTTTTTCCATGATCGTGTGCAAGCGTCTTGCCCCGATATTATCGGTCGCCTGATTCACTTCAAAGGCCACTTCAGCAATCTTACGAATAGCATCGTCAGAAAATTCAAGATTTATACCTTCTGTTGCCAAAAGCGCCTTATATTGTTTAATGAGCGCGTTATGAGGCTCTACCAATATCCTTACGAAATCATCCACCGAAAGTTTCGTTAATTCGACGCGAATCGGGAAACGCCCTTGCAGTTCAGGGATTAAATCGGACGGTTTCGCCATATGAAACGCCCCGGCAGCAATAAACAAAATATGATCGGTCTTTACCGGACCGTATTTGGTCATGACCGTCGAACCTTCGACAATCGGTAAAATATCGCGCTGAACCCCTTCCCTTGACACATCGGCGGAAGACGTCGACGGCCCGCTGCGCGCAATTTTATCGATTTCGTCGATAAAAATGATGCCGGATTGTTCGGCGAGGCGAACTGCCTCTTGCGTGACTTCGTCCATATCAATGAGCTTTTGCGCTTCCTCATTCGTCAGCACTTTGCGCGCCTCGCTCACTTTTAGTCTTCTTTTCTTGCGGCGCTTCGGAATGAGGCTGCTGAGCGCATCCTGCATGTTCATCCCCATTTGCTCGACGCCGGCTCCCTGCAGGAAATCAAACAGCATCGGCTGCTGCTCCTCCACTTCGATCGTCACCATTTCATCCTCTAGCTGACCGTTGGCAAGCTGCCAGGCGACTTGTTTCCGTTTTTGTTCAATATGCTCATCTTCATGCCCGTGATTCGTCTCTTGCTGGTACGATTGCCCACCGCCAAATAATAATTCAAGAGGGTTTTTGAGCGTTTGCTTTTGTTTTCCTGGCACTAACAGCTCGACAAGCCGCTTATTGGCCTGCTGTTCGGCGCGGTCTTTCACTTCGTTCAATTTCCGCTCCTTCACGAGCCGCACGGACGTTTCGACAAGGTCGCGCACCATCGATTCGACGTCGCGGCCGACATATCCGACTTCGGTAAACTTCGTTGCTTCCACTTTCACAAACGGCGCCCCGACCAGCTTTGCCAGCCGTCTCGCAATTTCCGTTTTGCCGACCCCTGTCGGACCGATCATCAAAATATTTTTCGGGACTACCTCGTCGCGCAATTTTTCGTCAAGCAAACTGCGGCGGTATCGGTTTCTTAACGCAATCGCCACCGCTTTTTTCGCTTCTTTTTGCCCGACGATGAATTGATCGAGCTTCTCGACAATTTGCCGAGGTGTAAGTGCTTCCGACATCGCTGCCCCTCCTCCCGTTTTACAATTCCTCCACAATAATGTGATCGTTCGTATACACACAAATATTGGCCGCTATTTCTAGCGCCGCTTTGGCAATCTCTTTCGCCGACAATTGATCTCCGGCGTATTGCTTCAACGCACGCCCTGCCGCCAGTGCATAGTTTCCGCCGGAGCCGATCGCTAAAATGCCGTCATCCGGCTCGATGACTTCGCCTGTTCCCGATATGAGCAGTAAATGGCGTTCATCCATGACAATTAACATCGCTTCGAGACGGCGCAACACTTTGTCACTGCGCCACTCTTTCGCCAGCTCCACGGCAGCGCGCGGCAAGTTGCCATTAAACTCTTCCAGCTTTCCTTCAAACATTTCAAACAATGTAAAGGCGTCGGCTACAGATCCGGCAAATCCGGCCAACACTTTTCCTTGAAATAACCGCCGCACTTTTTTGGCCGTATGTTTCATGACCACCGCGTTTCCAAATGTGACTTGACCGTCCCCTGCCATCGCCGCTTTTCCGTTATGGCGGATCGCAAAAATCGTCGTCGCGTGAAACTGTTCCATTCCCTTTCCCTCCTTGCCGGCGGCAAAGTTATGCCCGCGGATGCGTATGTAAATAAATGTGGCGAAGTCTGTCTTTCGTGACATGGGTATACACTTGCGTCGATGAAAGGTGCGCATGTCCGAGCAATTCTTGAACGGTACGCATATCCGCTCCTTCATTTAATAAATGGGTCGCAAACGTATGCCTTAATACGTGCGGGCTAATATGTTGCGTAAGCGCCGCCTTTTTGACGATCTCATCCAAAATATAACGTGCCCCCCGAGGTGTCAACGGATTGCCGCGGGCGTTGACAAACAAATACGCATGATCGGTTTTCGCGTTTTCAAGAAGCTCTCGCCGCCCCTGGCGGATGTAGCGTTCTAACGCCTCTTTCGCAAAACGGCCGAACGGAACATAGCGTTGTTTACTTCCTTTGCCATGGATTAAAATCGTTGACACAGAAAAATCGATGTCGGAAAGCTGAATGTGACAACATTCACTAATGCGAACGCCGGTTGCGTAAAGAAGTTCGAGCAGCGCTTGGTTGCGCTGTCCGATCGCCGTATTTATATCATTGACACGAAAAAGGCATTCTAATTCCTGCGGATATAAAAAATTAGGAATTTTTTGTTCTTTTTTCGGCAGCGCTGCAAGCGCGAACGGATTTTCCTTCACTTTCCGCTCCCGTAGCAAAAACTTATAAAAACTGCGCAGGCTGGAAATTTTCCGCGAAATGGAGCGGCTTGACTGCTTTTGGTTATAGAGTTTCGTTAAATAAAGACGAACATCGCTATATGTTACTTCATGTAAATGCTCGATCCCCTGCTCATGCATAAATTCGAAAAACTGTTCGATATCTTGGCGGTAACACACAATAGTATATTGTGAATAATTTTTTTCGATTTGTAAATATTCTATGAACAATTGTAACGCAATTTTCGAATTTTCCATTTTTCACACCTCACAAGGGCTACTAAATAGTAACATATATTAGTAGCCCTTGCAATCATTTTTTACAAAATTCTGAATTGTGTCCAATGCGCGTTGTGCGTAACGTTCATTGCGCCGTTGCTTATCTTTGATCTTTTCCCCAAGCGGGGCAAATAAACCGAAATTGGCATTCATCGGCTGAAAATGCTTTGGATCTGCCGACGTAATATAATGGGCCATGCTGCCGATAGCCGTTTCCGGTGGAAAGACGACAAGCTCTTGCCCCAATACGAGCCGCGCCGCATTGATGCCGGCGACAAGTCCGGATGCCGCCGATTCGACATACCCTTCGACTCCGGTCATTTGCCCGGCGAAAAATAAATCGTCGCGTTCCTTATACTGATACGTCGGCCGCAATAATTTTGGGGAGTTGATAAACGTATTGCGGTGCATGACGCCATAGCGGACGATTTCCGCGTTTTCGAGCCCTGGAATCAGGCGGATTACTTCTTTTTGCGGCCCCCATTTCAAGTGAGTTTGGAAGCCGACGATATTATACAATGTGCCCGCCGCATTGTCCTGACGCAGCTGAACGACCGCGTATGGCCGCTTTCCTGTCCGCGGGTCTTCTAAGCCGACCGGTTTCATCGGACCAAAGAGAAGCGTCTGTTTTCCGCGCTGCGCCATCACTTCAATCGGCATGCATCCTTCAAAATAAATTTCTTTTTCAAATTCTTTTAACGGCACTGTTTCCGCCGAAATAAGCGCTTCGTAAAAGCGGTTGAACTCTTCCTCTGTCATCGGGCAGTTGATGTAGGCGGCTTCCCCTTTATCATAGCGTGATTTCACATACACTTTTTCCATATTAATGCTATCTTTTTCAATAATCGGAGCAGCGGCATCGTAAAAGTACAAATACTCTTCGCCCGTTAGCTCTTTAAGTCGCTCCGACAAAGCTTGCGACGTTAACGGTCCGGTGGCGATAATCGTCGGACCATTTGGAATGTCGGTCACTTCTTCGCGAATGACCGTTACGTTTGGATGGCCTTGCACAAGATTCGTGACGCGCTCGGCAAACTCGTGCCGGTCAACGGCCAAAGCGCTTCCCGCCGGAACAGCGCAGGCATCCGCCGCTTGGATAATGACGGAGTTCAGTCGGCGCATTTCTTCCTTCAATACGCCGACCGCGTTCGTCAACGAATTCGCGCGCAACGAGTTGCTGCAAACTAATTCGGCAAATTTATCGGTATGATGGGCAGGCGTTTGTTTCACCGGCCGCATTTCATAAAGACGGACATGGACGCCCCGGTTGGCAAGCTGCCATGCCGCCTCGCTGCCGGCCAGCCCTGCACCTACCACATTTACTGTTTTTTCGCTCACGATCATATTCCTCCTTATTCGCTTACGATTGCGGTTCTTCTCCGTAGTCGCATGCCGTGCATTGCACTTGCACGCCTTTTTTCAGTTTCTTTTCCACCAATAGTCCGCCACACTTCGGACACGGACGGGCGAGCGGCTTATCCCATGAAACGAAGTCGCATTGCGGAAAGCGGTCGCAGCCGTAAAAAATCCGCTTTTTCTTGCTGCTGCGCTCGACAATATTGCCTTCATGGCATTTCGGACATTTGACGCCAATTTCCTTGACGATCGGCTTTGTATTGCGGCATTCCGGAAAATTCGAGCAGGCGACAAACTTGCCGAAACGGCCCATTTTATATACCATTGGGCTTCCGCACACTTCGCAGTCGATTCCCGCCGGCTCATCTTTAATTTCGACTTCTTTCATTTCCTTTTCCGCGATTTGCAGCCGTTTTTCAAATTCGCGGTAAAATTCGTCGACGACTTTGATCCATTCTACTTTGCCTTCTTCAATTTCATCCAAATTTTTCTCCATCTTTGCCGTAAACTCAACATCAATAATTTCCGGGAAAAACTCTAACATAAGCTCGTGCACGATTTCTCCGAGTTCAGTCGGAACAAAGCGCTTATTTTCCAGAACGACGTAGTTTCGCTTTTGAATCGTATCGAGCGTCGGCGCGTACGTAGACGGCCGGCCGATGCCAAGCTCTTCTAGCGTCTTGACAAGCCTTGCTTCCGTATAGCGCGGCGGCGGCTGAGTAAAATGCTGCTTCGGCTCAATCGTGTTGCTGACTACAGTCTCCCCTTCCTGCAAATCGGGAAGAAGCCGGTCTTGTTCCTCTGTCTGATCGTCCGTTCCTTCTACATATACTTTCATAAATCCCGGAAATTTGACTTTGGAACCGCTGGCGCGAAAGACAACCCCGGCGTTTTCGAGCTCGACGCTCATCGTATCCAATACAGCAGCTGCCATTTGACTGGCGATAAAACGTTCCCAAATCAGCTTGTACAGTCGAAACTGGTCACGCGTTAAATACGGTTTTACCTTTTCCGGATCGCGAAACGCAGATGTCGGGCGGATCGCTTCATGGGCGTCCTGCGCATTCGCGCTTTTCTTTTCTTTTCGTTTTTCTTGTGTGACAAATTCTTTGCCAAATGCTGATTCAATATAAGCTATTGCTTCCTGTTGAGCGCTTTCGGAAATTCTTGTCGAGTCCGTACGCATGTATGTAATCAACCCGACCGTTCCTTCGCTGCCAAGGTCGATTCCCTCATACAGCTGCTGGGCGATCATCATCGTTTTCTTCGTGCGAAAATTCAATTTGCGCGCCGCTTCTTGCTGCAAGGAAGATGTAGTAAACGGCGGAACAGGGTTTCGCTTCCTCTCTTTCTTTGTCACCGTTGTCACAACAAAATGGTTGCCGTTCAGCCGCTCTAAAACAGAAGCAACATCCGCTTCTTTTTTCAAATCGCTCTTTTCCCCATCGACACCGTAAAAAGAAGCGATAAATGTTTCGTTTCCTTTCAAAAATTCCGCTTGAATCGTCCAATATTCTTCTGGCTGAAACTGTTTAATTTCTTTTTCGCGGTCGATAATAAGGCGCAAGGCAACAGACTGAACACGTCCTGCGCTTAATCCTTTCTTGACTTTTTTCCAAAGCAGCGGGCTGATGTTATACCCAACAAGGCGATCTAAAACGCGACGCGCCTGCTGTGCGTCGACAAGATTCATATTGATCGCGCGCGGATGCTGAAACGACTCTTTAATGGCATCCTTTGTAATTTCATGAAAGACAACGCGACAGTCGGAATGTATGTCAAGATCAAGCATGTTCGCTAAATGCCAGGCGATCGCTTCCCCTTCGCGGTCCGGGTCGGCGGCGAGAAACACTTTTTTCGCTTTTTTTGCCGCTGTTTTTAATTCTTTAATAATCTGGCCTTTTCCGCGAATCGTAATGTATTTTGGCTCATAGCCGTTATTTATATCAACGCCCATTTGGCTTTTTGGCAAATCTCGAACATGTCCCATCGAAGCTTTTACTTTATATTTTTTGCCTAGATATCGCTCAATCGTCTTCGCCTTCGCTGGCGATTCCACGATGACAAGGTAATCTGACATCAACCTTCCTCCCCTAAGAGGTAAATTTAAATCTTCATTATTATTAATGATTCTTATGATATTTGTCAAACGAGATATGAAAAAAATTGTTGTTGATTCGTCTCAAAGGTAAGGGAATTCCGCCGCTATATCGGCCGCACACTGAACTAATTTTGCTCCTTGCTGGATGAGCATGTTCGGTCCTTTCGCTTGCTCTAAAAAAATCGGCCCGGGTACGGCAAAAACTTCTCTCCCTTGCTCCAAGGCAAAGAGAGCGGTGATTAACGAGCCGCTTCTCGCTTTCGCTTGGACAACGACCGTTCCAAGCGATAGTCCGCTAATAATCCGGTTGCGTGATGGAAAATGCCATTTTTGCGGCCGAATATGCGGAGGATGCTCCGCTAAAACGAGATGTTCCTCCATTAATTGCTTTGCTAGTTTTTCATTTTGCCGCGGATATATATGATCCAATCCTCCGCCAATTACAGCGATCGTCTTTCCACCGCTTTCGACCGCCATTTCATGGGCCATCGTATCGATTCCTGCGGCCAGGCCGCTGACAATGACCCAACCATCAGCCGCCAACGGCGGAACTAATTGACGCAGCGATTCGGCCCCCTCTTTTGTCGGCCGCCTTGTGCCAACGATGCTAATCATTTTTAAATTAGACAAAAGCTTCGTATTTCCTTTTGCATACAGCACCCATGGTGGCTCGTATATATGTTTTAACAAAGGAGGATAGTCTAAGTCAAAAATAGTGATGATGTGAATATTTTTGTCCTTATATGTTTTTACCATACTTTCAATCTGAGGGGAATATAAATCTTGGAAAAAGGCGGTGCGCTGCTGCGGGGATAAAGACAGGTATGTTTGCAAAACATCAGGGGATAAGTCGAAGAGGGAGGAAAAGGTTGGATCTATGTCAAATAAACGGCGGATCGTTTTCCATCCCGCACCGCGGCAATGATGCAGATGAATGAGCCGTTCGCGAACAGAATCGTACATCTTATTCTCCTTTCTATCCATGTTTTATATAAAATATCGTCCCGCATGAAAAACAATGCGGGACGATGAATATTTATTAGTGGGTTTTGCATTTTTCGTAAAGTCCGCGTTCTTTTAAGACGGAAATTAGCGTTTCACCGATGACGGCCGGCGTTTCTGCCACTTTAATGCCGCATTCGTTCATTTTCTTAATTTTTTCCGCCGCTGTTCCTTTACCGCCGGAAATGATCGCACCGGCATGTCCCATCCGTTTTCCTGGAGGCGCTGTTTGACCGCCGATAAAGCCGACGACCGGTTTGGTCATGTTCGCTTTTACCCATTCTGCCGCTTCTTCTTCGGCCGTACCACCGATTTCGCCAATCATGATGACGGCATATGTTTCTTCATCTTCGTTAAACGCTTTTAACACGTCGATAAAGTTCGTGCCGTTGACCGGGTCGCCGCCGATGCCGACCGCTGTCGATTGGCCGATGCCTGCCTGCGTTAATTGATGAACCGCTTCGTACGTTAACGTGCCAGAGCGGGAAACGATGCCGACATGACCTTTTTTATGAATGTAGCCAGGCATGATGCCGATTTTGCATTCTTCCGGCGTGATGACGCCTGGGCAGTTAGGACCGATGAGGCGCGTTTTTTTGCCTTCCATGTAGCGTTTTACTTTTACCATATCCAAAACCGGAATGCCTTCGGTAATACAAACGACAAGGTCTAATTCCGCATCGACTGCTTCCATAATCGCGTCAGCGGCAAACGGGGCTGGAATATAAATAACAGACGCGTTGGCTCCTGTCGCCTTTACCGCTTCTTCAACTGTGTTAAATACAGGAACACCTTCAACTTCCATTCCACCTTTACCAGGCGAAGTGCCGCCGACAATTTTTGTTCCGTACTCAAGCATTTGTTTTGTGTGGAATAGCCCTTGCGAACCTGTAATCCCTTGAACGATGACTTTTGTGTCTTTGTTAACAAAAACGCTCACGTTTCTCCCTCACTTTCTTAACGTACTAGCTCGACAATTTTTTGTGCGCCGTCTGCCATCGAATCAGCAGCGGTAATGTTTAGACCTGATTCTTGCAAAATCTTTTTCCCCAGCTCGACGTTCGTTCCTTCGAGACGGACGACAAGCGGAAGATTGAGACCGACTTGTTTCGTTGCTTCAACAATGCCGCTGGCGATCACGTCGCATTTCATGATGCCGCCAAAAATATTGACAAAAATGCCTTTGACGTTCGGGTCAGAAAGAATGATTTTAAACGCTTCCGTTACTTTTTCCGCGGTCGCGCCGCCGCCGACATCCAAGAAGTTTGCTGGCTCGCCGCCGTAGTATTTGATAATGTCCATCGTCGCCATCGCCAAACCGGCACCGTTGACCATGCAGCCGATATTGCCGTCAAGCGCGATATAGTTTAAATCATATTTCGACGCTTCGACTTCTTTCGGATCTTCTTCATCTAAGTCGCGGTATTCTAAAATATCTTTATGGCGGAACAGTGCGTTCGAATCAAAGTTCAGTTTGGCATCCAACGCCATTACTTTGCCGTCGCCGGTGACAACAAGCGGGTTGATTTCGGCGATCGAGCAGTCTTTGTCAACAAACACTTGGTAAAGCCCCATCATAAATTTGACCGCCTGATTGACAAGCTCTTTTGGAATATTGATGTTAAACGCTAAACGGCGCGCTTGAAACACTTGCAACCCTACGGCCGGGTCGATATATTCTTTAAAAATTTTCTCCGGCGTTTTTGCCGCTACTTCTTCGATTTCGGTTCCGCCTTCTTCCGAACCCATTAAAACAACGCGGGAAGTTGCGCGGTCGACGACTAAGCCGATGTAATATTCTTTTTTAATGTCGCAGCCTTCTTCAATAAGCAAGCGCTTTACTTCTTTCCCTTCCGGACCTGTTTGATGGGTGACAAGCACTTTTCCTAACAGTTCGTTCGCATATGTACGAACTTCATCCAAGCTTTTCGCTACTTTTACCCCTCCGGCTTTTCCGCGTCCGCCGGCATGAATTTGCGCTTTAACGACGCAGACAGGAGTCCCTAATTCTTTTGCCGCTTCTACCGCTTCCTCAACAGTGAATGCTACGCGGCCGTTTGGCACGCTAACGCCGTAGCTTCTGAGGATTTCTTTTGCTTGATATTCATGAATATTCATGCGCCAACCTCCTATGTAAAAACTAAAAAAATTCTAGCGCTTTCATTTTATACTGACACTTTCTATATTGTCCACCTTTTCGACACAAAATTGAAAAATTTAAAAACAGCAAAATCTCCCAATCCCTTGCTGGAAGCAGGTTTATTCCTTTTTTGCCTGCCGGTCTAAACGATAAATAAAAGCAAACAATTCGGCAACAAGGGCATATAAATCTTCGGGAATCATTTCATTGACTTCCAATTCGCTTAATAATTGGACAAGGGACGGATCTTCCTGGATCGGAATGCCGTGCTGTTTGGCCGCGGCAATGATTGCTTCCGCGACGTATCCTTTTCCTTTCGCCACTACCACCGGTGCCTCGTGCACGTTCGCGTCATAGGAAAGAGCTACCGCCTGCTTTTTTTCGTTTTTCATATACGGTAATCCACCTCGCTATAGCGCTTGTCAAACGCGGCATCGATAGGCATCAGCGGCTTTTTTGCTGCCGGTGCTTCCACTTTTAAAGCCGACAGCGTATAGCCATGCGCGGCAAGCCGCTCTTTCAGCAGCGGTTGCAAGGCGTTTGCTAGCTCGGGCAAGCGCGGGTCAGGATTGAAAACAGAAACGTGAACGATCCGCTGCTGAACGCGCACGTCGACAACGGTTTCTTTTAAGTGATCAAGAAATAAGCAAAACACAATATGGCAGTAATTAGGATCGATTTTTCCATCTTTTTCTCTTTTTCCTTGCCAATAAATCGTGACATCCGTGTGCTGCTGGCCGAGCTGAAACGGAATTTGTACAAATAGATGCTGGATGGGCCCTTCGATGTCCGATAGCAACTGCTGGCCATTAATATGGTGCAGAAGCGTTTGCAGCTGTTCTTTTAATACCGGATCATTCACATCTTCTAACGCTTGCAAAAGAAGCGACTTTAATGATGAAAACGCCGCCTCATGGAAAGTGTTTGTTTTTAACGCGCGGCGAATTTTCGCTTCATCGCTAAACCCAAGCTTTAGCAACGATTGTTTTAGCAGATGAAACATCGATAACGCAATATCAGTGTCAGCCAACGCCGCAGAAAAAAGCCGCTGTTCCTCATCCGGAAGCAAACCGGCCTGATAAGAGACAAAAGCGGCTTGAAATCGTTCTAGAAACGCTTGTTCATCAAATGGAGCGAATAATAGCTGCAGTTGCTGCTTGACTTGCGCGAAATCTCTTTTTTCCATCGCCGCTTGCAGTTTGGCTAGCTCGTCTGCGGCAATTTCCGACACGGACACCACCCCCAGCCTGTTCAACAATTGCAACGCCGCGTTTGGCTCCTGCTGCTGTAGTGATTGCAGCAATTTGACAAGGCTTTCATAGGCGTGAGCCGGCGTGTGGAACATTTGCTGAATGTAGCGGCGCAGCGCCTCGACCGGCTCCGGCTGGTGCGGCGGCAGTGAAGCGAGGCGGCTTTCAACGTATTGCAACTGCTGAAAAAGCGGCGGATTCGTTTTTACCGCAAGCAGAGAAAAGAAAATGTCTTTTGTCAACGGGAGGCGCTGGGCCAACATATATCCCAAAACAGATAACCCCTCTTTTTTATGTTCGAGCGTCTCTACTAACGAAGCGATAGAAATCAGTTCTTCTTTCGTAATCGGTATTTTTTCCGCCAACGCAAAACGCAAAAGCGGATATAAATCTTTTGGCAGCTTCCATTTTTGCAGCAAATATTGCGCCGCTTCATCGTTTTGGATGGAAGACGGCAGATGGCTCTTCGACTGTTTGGCGATCGGTTTCCAATAAATTTCGCCATTTTCGTTCTTTACTTCAAACAAGTAAGAATCCCCAGCTTGTAACGAAGTTTGCAGGCGCGCGGCAACGAGCTGCTCGCCGACGCGTACAAGCGCTGTTTTTCCTTTCTGTGTCTCTTCTTGTATGCTTTCAATTTTTCCGACAATCACCTGTCCGTGGCGAAAACGGTGATAGGTGGCATCAGGGGCAGGAGAAACGGGTAAAGTTTTGTCGATGCGCTCCATCACTTTTCTGGACCCCCTCGCTTCATTTGTTCGCTTCTTCAAGCACCTCTTTTACCGGCGAAAATGATCGGCGATGCTCTTCAATGGCGCCGTACGCACGAATAGCTTCCAAATGCTGCCGCGTGCCATATCCCATATTTTTGTCAAATCCGTATTGCGGATAACGCTTTGCCAGCTGTTTCATAAAGTGGTCGCGCGTCACTTTGGCAATAATGGAGGCAGCAGCGATCGAAACACTGTTGGCATCACCTTTAATAATGCTTTGCTGCGGAGTCGGGACAGGAAGTGTCATCGCATCAATGAATAAATAGTGCGGCTGCGGAGAAAGCTGCTGTACCGCCTTGACCATCGCTTTCTTTGTCGCTTCATAAATGTTGATTTCATCGATTTCCGCTGCGGTGACAACGCCGATACCGATCGAAACAGCGCATGATTGAATCGCGTGAAACAGCGTTTCCCGCTTTGCTTCCGACAGCTTTTTTGAATCATTTAAGCCGGGAATATAGGCGTCTTTTGGCAAAATAACCGCCGCGGCCACGACCGGACCGGCAAGCGGCCCCCTTCCTGCTTCATCAATGCCGGCAATCCATTCGATTCCTTTCTCATACAATTGCCTCTCATAGCGGGTCATTTCTTCCCATTGCCTTTTTGCTTGTTCTTCCTGTTTTTTTTGTTTCCGCCAGCGTGCCACCAGTTGCTGCACGCTTTTCCGTTCATCTTGCACGATCGCTTCAAGCAACGGGTCATGTTCGTCATCGATTTGCCGCAACAGTGCCTGTATCTCTTTGACCGTATATTGCTCCATACTGCTTCCTCTCTCCTTTTCTATCATTTATATCGGCATCAATGCATAAAAAATAAAGCCCGGGTCAAGCGGGCTTTTATGCAGTTGGAGATTCGAAGCTAATTCTTCCTAGTTTTTCGGTGCGAATGTCATGAAGTACAATTTCCGCTACCTTGTCGTAATCAACCGCTCCGCCGCTCACGAGACAGCCGCGCCGCTTGCCGATCGCATCGAACAATGCCACCATTTCTTCAGGAATATCATCGAGCGAATATCGTTCCTTCAACCGTTCCGGATAATGTTCCTTCAAAAAGTTTAGCGCGTATACCGCCACATCCTGCAAATTTAAAATCGTATCTTTGATCGCACCGGTCGCAGCCAGTTTCAAGCCGACCTCTTCATCCTCAAATTTAGGCCATAAAATTCCCGGCGTATCCAAAAGCTCCATTTCCTTGCCGACTTTAATCCATTGCTGCGCTTTTGTCACTCCCGGCTTATCGCCCGTTTTCGCGATATTTTTGCCGGCAAGCCGATTGATAAGCGTTGATTTCCCCACATTGGGTATGCCGACGATCAACGCGCGCATCGGCCGCGGGTTTTTAATTCCTTTTGCCGCCATTTTCGCAAATTTGTCTTTCAACATTTCCTTTGCTGTCGATACAATTTGCCTAATTCCCGTGCCTGTTTGCGCATCGATCGCCAGCGCACGCAACTGCTGCCGTTCGAAATAGGCAATCCATTGCTCCGTCACCGTCTCATCAGCCATATCCGCTTTATTTAGTAAAACGATGCGCGGCTTGTTGCCGAGAATTTCATGAATCATCGGATTTCTCGATGACAGCGGAATACGGGCATCGAGCAATTCGAACACGATATCGATTAATTTTAATTTTTCTTGTACTTCCCGTTTCGCTTTCGCCATATGGCCGGGAAACCATTGAATCGTCATGTGCATCACCCATTTATCGCGTTATTTCACAATCCGTGCGTCAGACAGCGGCCAATAGACGATGCTGGCCTTGCCAACAATTTTGTCCATTGGGATAAACCCAATATGGCGGCTATCTTTGCTAAAACGGCGGTTATCGCCCATCACAAACAGATGGCCTTCCGGTACTGTCTTCCGGCCGGTAATTTCCTCTAAAGTAAACGGTTCGGTCAATGGACCATCGACCACTTGTTTTTTATATTCTTCTAGGTACGGTTCCTCGTACGGCTTTCCGTTTACATATAGCGTATCGTTTTTGTATTCAATATGGTCGCCGGGCAAGCCGATGACCCGCTTAATATAGTCTTTTCCCTCTTCGGCATGAAAAACAACAATGTCAAAACGATGAGGCGTACCGATTTTATAAGAGAGCTTATTGACAATCATACGGTCGTGATTGTGCAGGGTTGGCATCATTGACTGGCCGTCGACAATAATCGGCGCGAAAATAAAATAACGAATGCCTCCCGCCAGCAACACGGCAATCACGATTGCTTTCATCCATTCCTTCAATTCGCTTTTTTTCGTTTCCATTTTTCTCCCACCTAAACATCTTTTTTTATCTATTATGACATATATACATATGTGAAAAAAGGAGCTTGCCATCAAGCTCCTTTTCCGCAATGAAAACTAACCCGCTATGTCCATTATTGAACCGTTTTTTCTTTAATGCGTGCTGCTTTACCGCGAAGTTGACGCAAGTAGTACAATTTCGCACGGCGTACTTTACCGCGGCGAACAATTTCTAACTTCGCGATTTTCGGCGTATGCACTGGGAACGTGCGCTCTACGCCAACCCCGTAAGACACTTTGCGGACGGTAAATGTTTCGCTGATGCCAGCACCGCGGCGTTTAATTACTACGCCTTCAAACACTTGGATACGTTCACGGTTTCCTTCGACAACTTTCACGTGAACGCGCACCGTATCGCCAGGGCGGAAGTCTGGCAAATCAGTCCGCAATTGTTCTTTCGTGATTTCTTGGATTAAATGATGCATCATTTTCCACTCCTTCCAACA
The DNA here is from genome assembly GCF_059115485.1 of Parageobacillus sp. NEAU-HV-2. Classification (NCBI taxonomy): domain Bacteria; kingdom Bacillati; phylum Bacillota; class Bacilli; order Caryophanales; family Anoxybacillaceae; genus Parageobacillus; species Parageobacillus sp. NEAU-HV-2. Next base: position 542,037 of record NZ_JBXUJJ010000001.1, on the reverse strand, counting down.
GATGTTCATGACAATGCTTATCCATCATTGCAGCGGAACATCGTTTTCCTGCCTTAAGCGAACTGCTTAAGTCACACAAGGAATATACTAACATAAACTCGCATCGTGTGCAATAGTTACCGTTTCTCTTTTTTCCACTGTTCAAGCCATCGTTTTTGTTTTTCCGTTAACGGATAGTTTTCCAATAAATCAGGGCGGCGCAAAAACGTACGCTTTAGCGATTGTTGCTCCCGCCATTCTTCGATCAGGCGATGATTGCCCGACAAAAGCACATCAGGGACTTTCATGCCGCGGAAATCAGCGGGACGCGTATACTGTGGGTACTCCAAAAGTCCTGAGCTGAACGAATCATGAACAGGGGAAGCTTCGTTGCCAAGCACACCGGGAAGCAAACGAACAACGCTGTCCACGATGACCATCGCTCCTAGTTCTCCGCCTGTTAATACGTAGTCTCCAATGGAAATTTCATCTGTCACTAAATATTCGCGAATGCGCTCATCATAGCCTTCATAATGGCCGCAAATGAGCACCAAATGCTCCTCTTTCGCCAGCTCTTCCGCCTTTTTTTGCGTATAGCGCTCACCTTGCGGGCAAAGCAAAATGATGCGCGGATGCGGGGAATCTTTTGTGACATGATGGACAGCGTCAAAAATCGGCTGCGGCTTTAATACCATTCCCGCTCCGCCGCCATACGGATAATCATCCACTGTTTTATGCTTGTTATCCGCGAAATCGCGAAAATTAATCACATTAAGCGAAACAGCCTTTTTCTCTTGTGCTTTTTTCAAAATCGACTCATTCAACACGCCTGTAAACATATTTGGAAATAACGTTAATATATCGATTCTCATCATTCGAGCAGCCCTTCCATCGGGCGAATGGTAATGGTTTTCGTTTCTACATCGACATTTTTCACAACGTCTTCTATATACGGAATAAGCACTTCTTTTCCGTTATTCCGTTTTACCACCCATACATCGTTGGCGCCCGGAGTTAAAATTTCTTTCACGATTCCGATCGTTTCTCCTTCTTCAGTAACGACCGTACTGCCGATAATTTCATGAAAATAATATTCTCCTTCATCCAGCTCGCCAAGCTGGCTTTCCGGCACCTTTAACATCGCTCCTTTAAACTTCTCGACAAGATTAATGTCGTCATATCCTTCAAAAGAAAGTAAATCAAACGATTTATGGACGCGGTGGCTTTTGACCGTCACCGCAATCGGCTCTTTGGATTGTTCGGTAAAAATATAAAGCGTATTTCCTTTTTTATAGCGCTGCTCTGGAAAATCGGTCCGTGAAATGACGCGCACTTCGCCGCGAATTCCATGCGTGTTGACAATTTTGCCGACGTTAAACCATCTTTCCATCTCATCCATCCCTTCTTAACGAATTTCTTTGACAATACCGTCTTCAATGATAATCGCACGTTTGGACATGACGCTTTCCCAATTGTCACCAACCTGTACGTCAACGAGCGCCTGCACTTCGCGCTCTTTTAATTCGCTTCCTAACGGTAGAATGTGTAATTGTTCAAGTTGAAAATCAAGAAGCTTGATCTTCTCCAGCCTCGCATCCATTTCTTTCGCAAAATACTGCTTTAGAAGGGAAGAGGAATATTTTCCGGTTTTTTCAAGACGTTTCTGTTCAAACCGCAATTGGTCACATTCGCGCATAAGCTGCTGTTTTTGCGCCATGAACGCTTTCGCGAGCGCCTGTTTGCTTTTTTCTGTGACGATTTGCCGCACTTCAATCGTTTGAATGATTTTCATAGCGTCACTCCTAACAAAAAGGATATAGAAAAAGGGAGAGGAAATGACCTCACCCTTTTTCTTTCACTTGCACGATCACTCTTTTTGGCTGCTTCGCCGAAGCAGCGTAAACGACCGTGCGGATGGCATGAATCGTGCGACCTTGTTTGCCAATCACTTTTCCGATATCTTCTTTGTGCACCGATAATTCATACGTGATGGACTGTTCATCTTCGCTGTTCGTCACTGATACCTCTTCCGGATGATCGACAAGCGCTTGAACGATCGTTTCAATTAATTGTTTCATGCGCATCCCAAACTTTATTTGCCGTATTTTAAGTTATGGAATTTCTCTAAAATTCCTTGTTTGGATAGAAGATTGCGGACCGTATCAGATGGTTTTGCGCCGTTTTGCAGCCATTTCAGTGCAAGCTCTTCATCAATTTTGATTTCTGCTGGTTCCGCAACCGGATTATACGTACCGATCGTTTCGATGAAACGGCCGTCGCGCGGAGAACGAGAGTCCGCAACTACGATACGGTAGAAAGGTTTTTTCTTTGCACCCATGCGTTTTAAACGAATTTTTACTGCCATGTTAATTTCGCACCTCCGTAAATAGTTCACACAAGATAGTATATTAACAATAATTGTGTAGTTTGTAAAGGGTTTTTTCTTAACACATCATTTCCTACATAAATGGGAATTTAAACCCTCTTTTCTTGCCTTTTGGCATATTGGTCATCATTTTCATCATCTTTTTCATTTCGTCAAACTGCTTTAACAGCCGGTTGACTTCCTGCACGGACGTGCCGCTTCCTTTGGCAATCCGCTTTTTCCGGCTGCCGTTAATAATTTCCGGATGCATTTTTTCTTCTTTCGTCATCGAGCGAATAATCGCCTCGACGCGGCTAATTTGTTTTTCATCGATCTGGATGTTGTTCAATCCTTTGATTTTATTGGCACCCGGCAGCATTTTTAAAATTTCATCAAGCGGCCCAAGCTTGCGCACTTGCCCGAGCTGCTCTAAAAAGTCATCGAGCGTAAATGTCGCCGTACGCATTTTTTGCTCGAGCTCTTTCGCTTTTTCTTCGTCAACGGCGGCTTGCGCTTTTTCAATGAGGGTCAATACATCGCCCATTCCTAAAATGCGCGAAGCCATGCGCTCCGGATGAAACGGCTCGAGCGCGTCTAACTTTTCGCCCATCCCGACGAATTTGATCGGTGTGTTCGTAACCGCCCGAATCGACAGCGCCGCCCCGCCGCGCGTGTCGCCGTCGAGCTTTGTTAAAATGACGCCGGTAATGCCGAGCTGTTCATGGAAGCTTTGCGCGACGTTTACCGCGTCTTGACCGGTCATCGCATCGACGACGAGGAAAATTTCATCCGGCTTTGCTGCTTCTTTCATCTGTTTTAACTCATCCATTAACGCCTCGTCAACATGAAGGCGGCCGGCGGTGTCAATGAGCACGTAATCGTAATGTTCTTCTTTTGCTTTTTCGAGCGCCTGTTTGGCGATTTCCACCGGACTGACCTGATCGCCTAAAGAGAAAACCGGCATATTGAGCTGTTTTCCGAGCGTTTCAAGCTGTTTAATTGCCGCCGGACGATAAATATCGGCCGCGACTAAAAGCGGCTTGCGATTGTACCGTTTTCGCAGCAAATTCGCTAATTTTCCCGTTGTCGTCGTCTTTCCGGCACCTTGCAACCCAACCATCATCACAACGGTCGGCGGACGGCTGGCGACGGCAATTTTGCTTTGTTCGCCGCCCATCAGCTCGGTCAGCTCTTCTTTGACAACTTTAATGACTTGCTGTCCTGGTGTCAGGCTTTTTAACACTTCCTGCCCGACTGCGCGTTCGCTGACCCGCTTGACAAAGTCTTTGACGACTTTAAAGTTTACGTCCGCTTCGAGAAGGGCAAGGCGAACTTCGCGCATCATTTCCTTAACATCCGCCTCCGTTACTTTTCCTTTGCCGCGGATTTTGTTCATCACGTTTTGCAAACGTTCCGATAACCCTTCAAACGGCATCTGTTTTCACCTCCTTATTCTAATTCCTCTAGTTGTTGAATAAGATCCAAAAGCGGCTGATCTTTCCCGTATTTTTGTAAAATATATTCTTTTAATTGATTCATAAGCTGCTTTCGTTTTTGAAACTTCTGAAAGAGCGCCAATTTTTGCTCGTATTCTTCTAGCATTGCTTCCGTTCTTTTGATATTATCATAAACAGCCTGGCGGCTGACTTCATACTGCTCTGCAATTTCGCCGAGGGAGTAATCATCTAAGTAGTAAAGCGACATATAGCTGCGCTGTTTTGGCGTCAGCAACGCCTGATAAAAATCATACAAATAATTCATTCGCGTCGTTTTTTCGAGCATGAAACTCCCTCCTCTCTTGTTAAGTGAAACACCTTTACAGATGATTAGTGTAGCTTTTTTTCTTATTTCTGTCAAGATTTTATCTTTACAAAAACAAGGCTGGCTAAAAAGGCGCCATCTCCGCCTTCAGCCAGCCTGTCGCATTTTTCGCCAATCTAAGCCGCCTTATTGCCCGCTTTTCTCCTCAAATAAATCGGCAAACAATCCATATACATATTTTTCTGGATCAAACGGCTGCAGATCATCCATTTTTTCGCCAAGGCCGACAAACTTCACCGGAATATGAAGCTCGTTGCGAATCGCCAGCACGATGCCGCCTTTTGCCGTGCCGTCAAGTTTCGTCAGCACGATGCCAGTGACGTTCGTTGCTTCTTTAAAAATTTTCGCCTGGCTCATGGCGTTTTGTCCGGTTGTCGCGTCAAGCACGAGCAATACTTCATGCGGCGCTCCCGGAACTTCCCGTTCAATGACACGTTTTACTTTTTCAAGTTCTTTCATTAAATTGACTTTGTTTTGCAAGCGTCCGGCCGTATCGCATAAAAGCACGTCCACCCCGCGCGCTTTCGCCGCCTGGATAGCGTCATAAACAACCGCTGCCGGGTCAGAGCCGGCCGATTGCTTAATCACTTCGGCGCCGACGCGCTCGCCCCAAACTTCGAGCTGTTCAATCGCACCGGCGCGGAACGTATCGCCGGCCGCGAGCATCACCGTTTTTCCTTCCGTTTTCAGCTTATGAGCAAGCTTGCCGATTGTCGTCGTTTTTCCGACGCCGTTCACTCCGACAAACAATATGACCGTCAAACCGTCTTTCTGGATATTTAACGCCGCTGACTTTCCATATTCTTCGTCATCGCCGCGATAAATCTCGACAAGCTTTTCGGAAATCACTTCTTGCATTTCTTGCGGGTTCTGTATATTGCGGCGCTTCACTTCCATTTTTAGCTCATCAATTAAATCCATGACCGTCGTCACACCGACATCGGCACTAATTAAAATTTCTTCCAGTTCCTCAAAAAACTCTTCATCAACTTTGCGATAACGGGCGATTAAGTCGTTGACGCGCCCTGCAAACGAATCACGCGTTTTCGAAAGCCCTTGCTTAAACTTTTCGGTAACCGAATCGGCTTGCTTTGTAATTTTTTCTTTTAGCTTTTTGAAAAAACTCATATCGACGCCATCCTTTCTTGTCATGACTTAACGAGTTGTTTCGAATCTTCCAAACGGACGGAAACGAGCTTCGACACGCCCGATTCTTGCATCGTCACCCCATACAGCACATCCGCCTCTTCCATCGTGCCTTTTCGATGGGTGATGACGATAAATTGCGTCTGGTTGCTGAACTGTTTTAAATATTGCGCATAGCGATACACGTTCGCCTCATCGAGCGCCGCTTCGACCTCGTCGAGCACGCAGAACGGCACCGGGCGCACTTTTAAAATGGAAAACAGCAAGGCGATGGCTGTCAGCGCCCGTTCCCCGCCGGAAAGCAGACTTAAATGCTGCAGCTTTTTCCCTGGCGGCTGTGCGACAATATCAATGCCGGTCTCAAGCAAATCATTTGGATCGGTCAGGCGCAAATCGGCATTGCCGCCGCCAAACAGCTGGCAGAAGACGTCGCCAAAATGGGCGCGAATTTGTTCAAACGTTGATAAAAACCGTTTTTTCATCTCTTGGTCCATCTCGTCGATCACTTGATGGAGCGTTTCTTTTGCCTGCTGCAAATCGGCTTTTTGTTCGCTTAAAAACTGATAGCGCTCCGATACCCGCTCATATTCATCAATCGCGCCTAAATTTACCGTGCCGAGCTCTTCGATCGCCAGCTTGATTAACTTAACTCGTTTGCGTGCTTCCTGGACATCGACTGTCAACGGATAGGCTGCTTTCGCCGCTTCGAACGAAAGGGTATATTCTTCGCGAAGGCGGGCTAATAAATTTTCGAGCTCGACATCGAGGCGGTTTAGCTTTACTTCCTCATCTTTCACGATGTCGGTGAGCTGTTTATGCTGCCGCTTCTTTTCCTTCCATTCCCGCTCTAAATGTTCTAGCTGTGCCTGGTACTGAAGTCGCTGTTCGCGGCGGCTTGCGATGAGATCGACCGTTTTTTGCTTATCCTCTAGCTTTTTGTTCCGCAATTCTTCTAATTCTTCTTCGCTAGAATGACTGGAATTCATCTCCTCTATTAAAACGGCAAGTTCTTGCTTGGCCGTCTGCAGCTGCTTTTTCGTATCGGCAAGCTCACTGGTAAGCTGCTCTACTTTTTCTTGCGCGTTTTTCAACCGCTGCTGCGTTTCGGCAAGGGCGATTTTTTGCTCGGTCATCGCCGTCTGCAACGCTTCTTTTGACGTTTGTTCCGTTTGCTTTTGCGTTTGCAGCTTATTGATTTCCTCATCCATTTCCCGCAGTTTCCCTTCAAGATGGTCAAGCTGCTCTCTGATGACGGCGAGCCGCTCTGTCATCTGTTTTGCTTCTTGTTCATCATTCGCTTTTTCATGGTCATAAAGGGCGAGGCGTTCGTTCATATTTTTTTCTTGCAATTGCAGTTCGCGCAATTCGCCTTTTACGTCCTGAAGCGCAAAACGCTGCTCTTCTATTTGCTCACGGAGCGCGGCCAAATTCGTTTCTTCCTGGTGAATTTGTTTCTTTTTCGCTTGCACAAACTGTTCGAGCTGCTCCGTTTTTTCCTCCATTTCGCGCAATTTCGCCGCAATCGTCTCCAGCTCGCGATTTCGGCTTAACAGCGAATTCGCCTTTTTCGCAACGCCGCCGCCAGTCATCGCGCCGCCGGGGCTGACGACATCGCCATCGAGCGTGACAAGGCGGTAGCGATAGTGAAGCAGGCGCGCCAATTCATTCGCTCCTTTTAAGTCGGTCGTAATGATGACGTTTCCAAGCAAGTTAGCGATGGCAGAATGGTAGATGTTTTCATAATGAATCAGCTCGCTGGCGATTCCGACAAATGCCGGATGGCTTTTCACCAAGGCAAGCTGTTCGGCCGGAACCGTTTTCGCCTGTATGACATTCATCGGCAAAAAAGTCGCACGGCCGTACGCATTCGTTTTTAAATAGTGAATGGCCTTGCGCGCCACTTCTTCATTTTCGACGACAATATGCTGCATCGCGCCGCCAAGCGCAATTTCGATCGCTGTTTCGTAGCGGTCGGGAACTTGGATCAGCTCCACCACTGCACCATGAACTCCCGGGAACTGCGCGCGCGCTTTTAACACTTCTTTTACCCCTTGGAAAAATCCCGCATAGTCTTGCTGCATTTCCTCAAGCAGTTCTTTTCTCGACTTTGTCTGCTGCAAATATTGGTACGCTTGGTACAGCATCGCTTCTTTCTTTTCCAAATCGGACTTCAGCACCGCCATTTCGTTTGTTTTTTGCCTTAGCAGCGCTTCCGCCTGCCCGAGTTCCTTCTCGAGCTGCATACGCTTTTCATCTAACGACGCATATTGTTGCCGCAGTTTTTTCCGTTCGTCCAAATATTTCCGGTTTGCTTCAGCAAGCGCCGCTTGTTTGGCCCGCAACTTTTCTAGCAGCGTTTGCAGATGGGCGCGCTCGTTTTTTAAGGCGGCTTGTTCATGGACTAATTCAATATAATCGCTTTTTAATTGTTCGATTTTTTCTTCAATATTCACATCATAGGCCGAAAGGGAAGCTTGTTTTTCCTTTAGTTCGGCCTGCAGCTTGGACGCTGCCGTTTGCAGCTCGGCAAGCTGCGTCTGTTCGCGGTTTAATGCTTGTTCGATGCGTTCCTTTTTCTCGGCAAGGGAGGCAATCGCCTCTTCGAGCTGTTTCTGGTATTGGGCCGCATTTTTCTTGCGCTCTTTTAACACTTCTTTCTTTCCTTCAAGTTTTTCTAATTCCTCGCTCGCGACAAGCAGCACTTGCTGCAGCCCGTCAATTGATTCATCGAGCGCGGTAATGTGGTCGCGGAGCTGTTCGATGTCCGCTTCCGCTTTTTGCAGCGTGCTAGAGAGCTCGATTTCTTCGTTTTGATGCTGCTCAAGCTGCTGTTTTAGCGATGTCCACTGCCCATAAAGCTGCTCAATATCATGCACCATCAGCGCGACTTCAAACCGTTCCAGCTCATCGCGTTTTTCCAAATAGTCTTTCGCGATCGACGCCTGCATTTTCAGCGGCTCAAGCTGCTGTTCAAGTTCGTGTAAAATGTCGCTGACGCGATGCAAGTTTTCCTGCGTTTCGGCAAGCTTTGTTTCTGCCTTTTTCTTGCGGATTTTATACTTTAGCACGCCGGCTGCCTCTTCGAAAATCGTGCGCCGTTCTTCCGGCTTGCTGCTTAAAATTTCTTCGACGCGGCCTTGGCCGATAATCGAAAACGCTTCTTTTCCAAGCCCGGAATCCATCAATAAATCGACAATATCTTTTAAACGGCAAGGCTGCTTATTAATAAAAAATTCGCTTTCTCCTGAACGATACACCCGGCGCGTAATGCTCACTTCTTGATAATCAAGCGGCAGAAACTGGTCTTCATTATCAAGAGTGATCGTCACTTCCGCAACATTAAGCGGTTTGCGCGAATCGCTGCCGGCAAAAATAATATCTTCCATCTTCGCCCCGCGCAATGATTTTGCGGACTGTTCGCCAAGCACCCAGCGGATCGCATCGGTAATGTTGCTTTTTCCGCTCCCGTTTGGACCGACAACCGCCGTCACTCCGGGAACAAATTCGATCGATACGCGATCGGCAAACGATTTAAATCCGATAATATCTAAACGTTTGAGGAACATCCATACCACGCCTCACAATCTTTCCTATGTTGTGCGATACATAGCCGCAAAAAGGGCTGACTATTGTAAGAGCCAACCCTTTATTGCTTCTCTGGTGTTCTTAATGTTTCGAGCGCCATCTGCGCCGCATGCTGCTCGGCCTCTTTTTTCGACTTGCCAACGCCGATGCCAAGCTCCTTTCCGTTTAGCGAAACGCGCGAAACAAATTCTTTATTATGCGCTGGACCTTTTTCCTCTAAAATCGTATATTCCAGCACACCGATGCCATCGCGCTGCACAAGCTCCTGCAATTGGCTTTTAAAATCCATCACATGAGAAAAAGCACCTTCATCAATTTTCGGGAAAATCGTTTGTCCCAAAAATTGGACGACCGCATCCATTCCTTGGTCTAAATAGAGCGCGCCGATAAACGCCTCGAATACATCTGCCAACAGCGCCGGTCTCGTCCGTCCGCCTGTCAGTTCTTCTCCTTTTCCTAGCAAAACGAGCTCGCCGAACGACAAAGCGTTGGCAAACTTGACAAGCGAAGGCTCACAAACAATCGCGGCCCGCAATTTCGTTAGTTCCCCTTCGCTCATATGCGGAAACTTTTTAAACAAATATTGCGAAACGGTAAGCTCAAGCACCGCATCGCCCAAAAATTCGAGCCGTTCGTTGTCTGCCTGCGGCCGTCTCCGATGCTCATTCACATACGATGAATGAGTAAAAGCCTGAATGAGAAGCTTTTCATTCGTAAAAAAAATCCCGATTTTTTCCTGCAACTCTTTAAATTTCGCTCTCCTTTTTTCATGGGTTCGCTCTTTATCTTTTGGTTTTGACATATAGAAAGCCCTCCGACTTCATTCGACGAAAAAATCAATCGTATACTTCTTTATTATATCCGCTCATCCGTGCGTTACACAGATAAAAAAGCAGAGAAAGCCCCGTCTAGGCAACGGGACTTTTCTAGATATTACATGTGGCTTTTTATGTAGTTCACAGCGTCTCCTACTGTGACAATTTTTTCCGCCTCTTCATCGGAAATTTCCATATTAAATTCATCTTCTAATTCCATTACGAGTTCAACGATATCTAGGGAGTCAGCGCCAAGATCATCTTTGAAAGATGCATCCAGCGTTACTTGCGATTCTTCGACACCTAGACGGTCTACGATGATTTTTGTTACGCGTTCTAATACGTCTGCCATTTGATTCACCTCCCTTCATGATTATAGTAGATTCAGCTAGAAAATACTAGCTTGAAATTTACATTACCATTCCGCCGTCGACACGGAGCGTTTGTCCGGTCATGTAGCTGGCTGCATCCGATACGAGAAAGGCAACGACTTTGGCGATGTCTTCCGGCTCGCCGAAGCGAGCGAGCGGAATTTGTTTTAACATTTCCGCTTTTAATTCGTCGCTAAGACTGTCGGTCATGTCCGTCGTGATGAACCCTGGGGCGACGGCATTAACCGTAATGTTGCGGCTGGCGAGTTCCCGTGCCGCCGTTTTCGTCAATCCGATGACCCCTGCTTTAGCGGCGACATAGTTTGCTTGTCCCGGATTGCCGCTAATGCCGACGATGGAGGCGATGTTGACGATGCGGCCATAGCGCTGTTTCATCATCGGCCGTGTCACCGCCTTTATACAATGAAATACCCCTTTTAAGTTCGTATTAATCACCTGATCCCATTCTTCCTCTTTCATGCGCATCAATAAATTATCGCGGGTAATGCCGGCATTGTTCACTAAAATATCGATGCGGCTAAACTGCTCTAGCACCGTTTTTACCATGCGCTCGACAGCTTCGGCGCTGGAAACGTCCGCTTGGATCGCCACCGCCTCTTGGCCCATCTTTTTGATTTCTTCGACCACTTCATTCGCTTTTGCTTCGCTGCCGGCGTAATTGACGGCTACTTTTGCCCCTTGGCGGGCAAGTTCGAGCGCAATCGCCCGACCGATGCCGCGCGACGCTCCCGTGACAAGCGCTACTTTTCCTTGCAACATTCTTTTATTCTCCTTTCACTGCCGCAACGGTTGATTTCAGTGTTTCTAGATCATTGACGGCATGCACGCGCACGTTGCGGTCAATTTTTTTCACTAGCCCGGATAGCACTTTCCCTGGACCGATTTCAATAAACGTATCCACTCCTAGAGCGATCATCGTTTGCACCGATTCTTCCCAACGTACCGGGGAATATAACTGCTCGATTAGTAAGCGCGAAATCTCTTCTTTTTTCACAACCGGCTCCGCAGTCACATTGGCGATAACCGGAATTTTCGCATCGCCAATAGTAATGCCGTTTAGCACTTCTTGCAATTTGCCAGCTGCCGGTTTCATTAAAGACGAATGAAACGGCCCGCTTACCTCAAGCGGAATCACCCGTTTGGCGCCGCGTTCTTTCGCCAGCTGACCGGCTTTTTCCACGCCTGCTTTCGACCCGGAGATAACAATCTGGCCCGGGCAGTTTAAATTGGCCAACTGTACTGGGTCTCCTTGCGCTGATACTTCGTTTGTCACCGCTTCAAGCGCCGCGGCGTCCATTCCTAATACGGCCGCCATCGTTCCTTCGCCGGCCGGCACCGCTTCTTCCATAAACTCGCCGCGTTTTCGCACCGCATAGACCGCATCGGCAAACGAAAGCGCACCTGCCGCCACCAGCGCTGTATATTCTCCTAAACTATGGCCGGCAACATAATCGGCTGTAATCCCTGCCTCTTTTACTTTTTCAAGCAGGGCGATGCTTGTCGTCAATAAAGCCGGCTGGGCGTTGTACGTTAACGTCAGCGTTTCCTGCGGGCCTTCGAAAATAAGCGAGGAAAGCGAAAAGCCTAAACGTTCATCGGCGGCTTGAAACAGAGCCCGCGCATTGGCATCGCTTTCGGCAATATCTTTTCCCATGCCTACCGTTTGCGATCCTTGTCCTGGAAAAATAAAAGCGATTTTCCCCATACGTTTTCCCTTCCTTTACGAATGATTTTGTTCAACCGCCGCTTTGATGGTAGCGATGATGTCGTTGGCCACCATTTCCCGCGCCTGGCGCACCGCGTGAAAGATCGCGTTGGCATCGGACGAACCGTGCGCTTTAATCACCGGAGCGCTTAAGCCAAACAACGCCGCTCCGCCATATTCGGAATAATCCATCATCTTTTTTAATTGAACGAGTTTCGGCTTTAACACGGCTGCCGCTAATTTGCTTGATAAACTGCTTGTCATCGCCTGCTTTAACAGTGAAAATACAGACATCGCCGTGCCTTCGATCGTTTTGAGCGCGACGTTGCCGGTAAACCCGTCGGTGACGACGACATCAGCGACACCTTGCAATAAATCGCGCGCTTCGACATTGCCGATAAAATGAAGGTTCGTTTCTTTTAGGAGCTGAAATGCGCGTTTGGCGACATCGTTTCCTTTTTGATCTTCTGTTCCCACATTTAACAAGCCAATGCGCGGCTGGGAGATGCCTCTTACTTTTTGGGCGTATACATGTCCCATTAACGCATACTGCAGCAAATGTTCCGGACGGGCATCGACGTTGGCGCCGACATCTAAAAATAAAAATCCTTCACCGCCGACGGTCGGAAGCGTCGGAGCGAGCGCCGGCCGATCAATTCCGGCGATCCGTCCGACGACAAACAGCCCTGCCGCCATTAATGCGCCCGTATTGCCAGCCGAGATGCAGGCGTCGGCTCGCCCTTCTTTCACTTCTTGCGCCATCAGCACCATCGACGCGTTCTTCTTTCTTCTCACCGCTCGCACCGGTTCATCGGTCGCCTCAATCACTTCATCGGTGTGAATGATCGTAATTCGTTCATCATTCGTAAGGTGCGAGCGAATTTGCGCTTCATCGCCAAACAGCGTAATATGTACATCGGTGAAATGCTGCACCGCTTTTATCGCCCCGAGCACGATTTCTTTTGGAGCGTGGTCTCCTCCCATTGCATCAATTGCGATCTTCATAGCTGTCTCCATCCCTTTTCTCATTGTTGGAACGATACATTTCAAACGTTCCGGAAAAAACAAGCTCCTGCCCGACATAGCTGTTGACTTCGACGATCGTCCGGCCATTCTCCTTTTTCCCGACCACTTTCGCTTTTGCAACTACCCGTTCATTTTCTTTTACTTGTCTCGTAAAGCGGATATTTGCTTTAGCCGTCAAGGCAAGCTCATCGTTGATGACGGCAACGGCAAGCGAGTTGGCCTGGGCAAACAAATGATGGCCGCGGGCAATGCGGTTTCGTCTAAACACATGTTCCGTTTTCACATCAAAAATGGAAATCGCGCTATGATCTGGCTCGATATCAATAATTTCGCCAATCACTTCCTCCAGCGGAAGCGCCCTAACTTTATCTGCCAGCGACTGCTCGGCAACATGCTTGATCCGCTCGCGCAGCTCCGGTATCGATAGCTCGAGCCGGTCCAAACGGATCGTCTGGACGCTGACCGAAAATTTTTCTGCTAATTCTTCATCGGTAATAAACGGATTTTCGCGAATCGTCTCTTGCAAAAGCCGTTGTCTCTCCCGTTTGCTTTTTCTCATCTATGTTTACACCGTCCAGTTTTATGACTAGGTACTAAAAGTAATATATAATATCAAAAAAAAGAATGCAAGCAAAAAAAGCGGCCTGCCGCATAAAAGACAGACCGCTCGCTTTTTCTATTAATCTAATTTTTCGCCGTCCAATACGCCCGACTCTTGCAAATAAAGGCGCAAGCATTGATACGGCTCATCGTGCCAAAACGCTTTCGATTCAATCAGTTTCGCCGCATCGCTGCGGGCGACTTCTAAAATGCGATAATCGTGCACAATATCCCCAAATTGAAACTCCGGCATGCCGCTTTGTTTGGTGCCAAAAAAATCGCCCGGGCCGCGCAGCTCTAAATCTTTTTCCGACAGCACAAATCCGTCTGTCGTTTCCGTCATAATGCGCATGCGCTCTTTTCCGATTTCCGATTTCGGGTCAGCGATTAAAATACAATACGACTGCTCGTCGCCGCGGCCGACCCGGCCTCGCAATTGGTGGAGCTGCGCCAAGCCAAAGCGTTCGGCATCATAAATGACCATCACGGTGGCGTTCGGCACATTGACACCTACTTCTACGACCGTGGTGGAAACTAGCACTTGCACGCGGTTTTCGCTAAACGCCTTCATCACTCCTTCTTTTTCTTCCGCGGAAAGCCGCCCGTGCATCAGTCCGATGTTGTATTTTCCTCTGTAATAATGCGTGAGCATGCTATGGACATCAATCGCATTTTGCACATCTAACTTTTCCGATTCTTCAATCAGCGGACAAATGACATAAGCCTGCCGCCCCTTTTGAATTTCCTTTTCGATAAAATCAAGCACCCGCTCGAACATATGATGTTTGACCCAATACGTCTTCACCTTTTTTCTTCCTGCCGGCATTTCATCAATCACCGACACATCCATTTCGCCAAACGCGGTGATGGCGAGGGTGCGCGGAATCGGAGTGGCCGTCATCATCAATACATCGGGCGATTGTCCTTTTTCGCGCAAAATGCGGCGCTGTTCCACACCAAACCGATGCTGTTCATCGGTAATGACTAAACCAAGTTTCTTAAAATTCACTTCTTCTTGAATAAGCGCATGGGTGCCGATCATAATATCAATGTCGCCGACGGCGAGCTGCTCTAAAATTTCTCTTCGTTTCTTTCCTTTCACCGAACTCGTCAACAGCGCAACCGTGACGTCGGTGGCAGCGAACAACTGCTGCAGCGAGCGGGCGTGCTGTTCCGCCAAAATTTCCGTAGGCACCATCAGCGCCCCTTGGTAGCCGGAAAGAACAGTGGCGTATAAGACGACGGCGGCTACGGCCGTTTTTCCTGAACCGACATCCCCCTGAAGCAGGCGATTCATGCGGTACGGCGAGCGCATATCGGCGAGAATTTCCGCAATGACGCGCCGCTGCGCATTCGTTAGCGAAAATGGCAACTGCCCTATAAAAGCGTCTAGATTCTCTTTGGAAAACGAATGGGCGATTCCTTGCGAATATTCGCGTGCTACTTTGCGCAGCGCATGAATTTTTAATTGAAACAGCAAAAATTCTTCATATACCAACCGCCGTCTCGCCTGTCTTAACTCTTCATGAGAACGCGGGAAGTGGATGGCGCGAACCGCTTCCTGCTTCGAAATGAGCCGGTAGGCGCGCCTTATAGAGAGCGGAAGCGGGTCGACGATCGCCGCGCCGTATTGCGCAAGTGCTAGCTTGATGAAGCGCCGCATTCCTTTCACCGTAAGCGAGCCGCGCACGGAGTAAACCGGCTCTATTTCTTTTGCTTGCGGGAGCGGCCCAAGCCTCACTTCATAAGCGGTAATCGTCTGGCGGTGCTGATCCCACTTGCCAATGACTGTTATCGTATCGCCCATCGCGATTTTTTCTTTTAAATAAGGGCGGTTGAAACAAACGACCGTGATTAAATACCGTCCGGCAAGAAGGCGAAACGCTAGGCGCGATTTTTTTTTCGTATAATACGTAAGAGAAGGCTCGCTATGAACCTTCCCTTCGACTGTTACTTTTTCGTCATGCTGGACCTCTGCCAAATCTTTTCGTTCATAATCTTCATAGCGATATGGAGCATGCATAAGCAGTTGCTCGATCGTCGTAATTCCCATTTCCTCGAGCGCCGCACCCGTCTCTTCGCCAATTCCTTTAATCGCTGTTACAGGCTGTTGCAACTCACGATTCACCGTTATTTCGCGGAAACGCCGAAAATTTTCGCCGCTAAGACGCGGCCCGTCGGCGTTGCTGCTAACCCCCCTTGTGCAGTTTCCTTTAATGCGGTCGGCATCGTTTCGCCGATGCGGTACATCGCTTCAATCACCTCGTCGCACGGAATGCGGCTTTTAATGCCGGCAAGCGCCATATCCGCCGCCACCATCGCATTTGCCGCCCCCATGGCGTTTCGCTTCACACATGGCACTTCCACCAAACCAGCAACAGGGTCACATACTAATCCTAACATATTTTTTAAGGCAATCGCCATCGCTTCTGCCGCCTGGCTTGGCGTTCCGCCGGCCAGTTCAACGAGCGCGGCCGCCGCCATTCCGGCAGCGGAGCCGACTTCCGCCTGACAGCCTCCGGCAGCGCCGGAAATCGAAGCGTTATTGGCCACTACATAGCCGAACGCGCCAGCGGTAAACAAAAATTCGATCATTTCCTCACGCGTCGGTTTTAATTTCTCTTTTACGGCAAAAAGCGTGCCAGGAACGACTCCGGCCGACCCCGCCGTCGGCGTCGCGCAAATCACACCCATCGCCGCGTTCACTTCGTTCGTGGCCATCGCTTTGCTGACGGCATCTAAAATCGTTTCTCCTGATAAAAAGTTTCCTTGGCTAATATATTGCTGCAATAATACTGAACTCCCGCCGGTCAGCCCTGACCGCGAAACGACGCCGGCTAATCCTTTTTCCACCGCCTGCTCCATTACCTGTAAATTTTTATCCATTTGTGCGAAAATGTCCTCACGGCTTCTCCCCGTCACCTCGATTTCTTGGCGAATCATTACTTCGGCAATTTTAATGTTTTGGCTTTCCGCCAATTCCACTAGTTCTGCAACGTTGCGAAACATTCGACGTCCTCCTTTTTTGCAAACGCTTTCGTTAGTCGACAAGCTTTGTTACTTGAATAATATGCGGCAATGTTTCGAGCTCGCTGATCACATGATCGTCCAGCGGTTGGTCAACCTCGATCGTCATCAGCGCCTCTTTTCCTTTTTCTTTCCGCGACACTTCCATATGTCCGATATTAATCGCATATTTTGCCAGCACGTTAGCTACCGCGGCGATCGTTCCGTACCGGTCATTATGCATAATCAAAAGTGCTGGATGATGGCCCGACAATTTCAGTTCGAATCCATTGAGTTCGGTAATTTCAATTTTCCCGCCGCCGATCGAAATTCCGACAAGCTCTAGCTCTCCCCGTTCATCCCCAATCCGCACCCGTGCGGTGTTTGGGTGATTCGGAATCGCATCTTCTTCGTGAAAAACGACTTCCATTCCTTCTTCTTTCGCAATTTCAAGCGAACGCGGAATTCGTTCATCAAATGTATCGAAATCAAGGAGGCCGCCGACAATGGCGACATCCGTCCCATGTCCTTTATACGTTTGCGCAAACGAGCCATAAAACGAAATTTGCGCCCACTTTGGCTTTCTGCCAAATAAACTGCGCGCCACCCGCCCGATGCGCGCCGCTCCCGCTGTATGGGAGCTCGACGGTCCGATCATAACCGGTCCAATAATATCGAAAACGCTTTTATATTTCATGTTTCTCTGCTCCTTCACTTCACAATAAAATAGAAGGGAAACTCCCTTCTACTATTCTAACATATTATTCAACAGAAAAGATAAACGGATATAGCGGCTGTTTTCCGTCATGCACTTCCACTTCAACGTCCGGATACGTTTCCTCAATATAGGAAACGATCGCTTCCACTTCCTCTTCCGTCGCCTCTTCCCCGTAGATCATCGTAACGATTTCACTTTCTTCATCGATTAACGCATCAAGCAATTGCTTCGTTACGGAAAGCTTGTCTTTTTCTGCGATAATAATTTTATTGTCCGCCAACCCCATGTAATCGTCTTTTTCAATTTCTACTCCGTCGATAGTCGTATCGCGCACGGCAAACGTTACTTGCCCTGTTTTCACGCGCGCTAAAGCAGCAGTCATCGCTTTTTCATTTTGCTCTTCGGAAAGCGTCGGATTAAACGCTAGCAGTGCCGCCATGCCTTGCGGAACGGTTTTCGACGGAATGACGACCACTTTTTGGCTGACGACCGTCGCCGCTTGCTCTGCTGTCATAATAATGTTTTTATTATTTGGCAGCACAAATACGACTTCCGCGTTGATGCTTTCAATGGCCTTTACGATCTCCTCCGTGCTCGGGTTCATCGTTTGCCCGCCTTCAATGACGGCGTGAGCGCCGATGCTTTTAAACAACTCGGCAACGCCGGATCCCATTGCGATGGTCACGATTCCGTATTTTTCCGTCCGTTTTGGCTTTTCTGCACCGGAAGCGGTCTGGCGGTCTTCGTTTATAATGTTGGCGTGCTGCTGGCGCATATTTTCAATTTTAATGTTGATTAAGCTGCCGTATTGCTGTCCGTATGTCAATACTTCGCCAGGCTGCTCGGAATGAATGTGAACTTTAACGAGCTCGTCATCTGCTATGACGAGCAATGAATCGCCGAATCGGCTTAAATCTTGACGAAACACATCTTCCGAGAACGGATGTTTCTGCAATTTTTCCGGCTCGAGCCGCACCATAAATTCCGTGCAGTAGCCAAACTCAATTTCATCGGTATGAATATGGCTTTGCGCGCTTTTATGATGTTCCGCTTTCACCAATTCTTCCATCGAAACTTCTGCCGATTTCCGTTCGACCACGTTTTCTCCTTTTAGTTCGCTTAAAAACCCTTCATACACGTAAACAAGGCCTTGACCGCCGCTGTCCACAACGCCTACCTCTTTTAATACCGGCAGCAACTCCGGCGTGCGCCGCAATGATGCTTTCGCTTCCTTCACGACTTCCTCCATGACAACAGCGATATCCCGTTCTTTTTTCGCCACTTCGGCCGCCCGTCTTGCTGCATCTTTCGCCACGGTCAAAATCGTTCCTTCAACCGGCTTCATCACCGCCTTATAAGCGGTATTGACACCTGCTTCAAGCGCCGCAGCGAATTCGACGCTGTTAATTTCCTTTTTCGCTTCCACCGCTTTGGCGAATCCGCGGAACAATTGCGATAAAATGACGCCCGAGTTTCCACGTGCGCCCATCAGCAATCCTTTCGCCAGCGCGCCTGCGACTTTGCCTATATGGTCGGAAAGGTTATTTTTTACTTCCTTCGCACCGGAAGTCATCGACAAGTTCATATTTGTGCCCGTGTCACCGTCTGGAACTGGAAAGACGTTCAGCGCGTCGACGGCCTTTGCATTATTCGATAAATGCGCCGCCCCTTGAAAAACCATTTCGGCAAAACGTCTTCCATCAAGTGTCCTAATTGTCACCAACTAACTCCTCCTTACTACGGATTCGTCACCCGAACCCCTTGAACGTAAATATTGATCGATTGGACAGAAAGGCCCAACGTTTGATCAAGCGTATATTTTACTTTTGTTTGCACATTATGAGCTACCTCTGAAATTTTCGTGCCATAGCTGACAATAATGTACATATCGATATGTACTTCGCCGTTTTCCTCGCGGACGATTACACCCTTGGAAAAGTTTTCTCTCCGCAAAATTTCCGAAATTCCATCTCTAATTTGGTTTTTCGACGCCATTCCAACAATGCCATAGCAATCGACCGCAGCGCCGCCAGCAATCATCGCAATAACATCATTGGATATTTCAATTCGTCCATATTTCGTTTGCAATTCGATGGACATGCTCGTTCCCCCTTTGCAATAGTTCGCATAGCTACCAACATTGTACTATAACGCTTTCCGTTTTAAAAGTTCCCCCATCACCCACTAGTATTATTTAGCCGAAAATAATATTATATGTCAAGGATATTTTCTTGAAAGAGAAAAAGGCATCTATTGCAATCTAACCGTTTGTATGATAAATTATAATAGTGTTTTTAGACGCACAATGGAAAGCAGGACGAGTAAGGAGGGAAAAAGGATGGCAAAATGCTTTGTAACGGGAAAGAAAAAATCTTTCGGCAATTCGCGTTCTCACGCGATGAATGCAAATAAACGCACATGGAAAGCTAACTTGCAAAAAGTTCGTATTTTAGTCGACGGAAAACCGAAACGTGTTTGGGTTTCTGCGCGCGCATTAAAATCAGGAAAAGTACAACGCGTGTAATAAATTCCTTAAAACAAAAAAGCACCAAAGAATGGTGCTTTTTTCTTATCCTTTTTTAAAGGTGTTTAACATGGCGCGTACAATCCCGCCGAGAAATTTTGGCAGTTTAATCGTATAAAATTTCATTCCGATTCCCTCCTCACAGCCGTCGTAACGAACTTTCCCTCATCTCTTTATTAAGTATATTCTGCAAACCGCAAATCGTACCTACAAGCAGCGGTGAAAATCACTGCTTCTTATCATCATTAATATGCCTTCAGAAAAGGAAAAAGTACCGGAAGATTGGATAAGTTCATTACTAATACATAATGTTGAACCACGAAAAATATGACAATTTGTTAGCGGATATTTAAATCCTTTTAGCGTCAGCCCTTTAATATCACGGGAAATCGGAATGTAAGAAACGTAGCGATACCGTTCGTCATAAGAAACGGTGTACGCGCCGGGAAGATGGACGGTCAGCACGTTTTGTCGGTCAATGATTTCAATGTCTCGATCGGCATATTTGATCAGCAATTGCACATTGCCAAATAAATGATCAAGCCTGCCGCCGGTCGCTCCGAAAATCCGGATTTTATCCGCTCCTTGCTCGACCGCCCAGTCAAGGGCAATTTCCATATCGGTTTTATCTTTTTCCGCCGGCCATATGTCCATATCGTTTAATGTTTTTTGCAGCGATACAATTTCTTCCTCGGTCAATGAGTCAAAGTCGCCAAACGCTTTGACGGGACGGATGCCTGCCTCAAGCAGCGTCTTTGTCCCCCGGTCCACCCCCAGCCACCGCACCTGCTTGCCGTCATATTCGGGCAAAGAAGGAAGCTGTTCACTTGGTCCACCGCCGACAATGTGAATCCACATATGTTTCTCCCCCTCCCTCCTTCAACGGAAAGAAAAGCAGAAGGCATTTACCCTTCCGCTTTATGAGGTCCGCGAAGCGCGCGAATCGCCGCGGCGCGGTCTTGTTCATTATAAATGGCCGATCCTGCCACAAGCACGTTTGCCCCCGCTTCTACGCACAGGCTCGCCGTTTCCGCGTTAATCCCGCCGTCTACCTCAATCTCCACCGATAAATTCCGCTCTTTGACATACTGCGCTACTTGGCGAATTTTCGGCAATACGGACGGAATAAACTTCTGCCCGCCAAATCCGGGATTGACGGTCATCAATAACACTAAATCCACATCTTCAATAATATGTTGAATCATTTCCACCGGCGTGTGCGGATTTAACACAACCCCCGCTTTGACTCCATGCTCTTTAATGAGATGGATCGTGCGATGCAAATGCGGGCACGCTTCTACATGAACGGATAAGTAGTCGGCACCTGCTTTGGCAAAAGCAGGGATGTAGCGGTCCGGCTGCTCGATCATTAAATGAACGTCAAGCGGCAAATTCGTAACCGGGCGTATCGCCTCGACAATGAGCGGGCCGATCGTGATATTCGGAACAAAATGGCCGTCCATCACATCAACATGAATATAATCGGCCCCTCCTTGTTCGACATCGCGGATTTCCTCCCCTAAAGAAGCAAAATTCGCAGATAAAATGGATGGTGCAATTTTGATCATCGTTCATACCTCGGCTTTCGTTCTTTCATTTCTTCGATAAAACTCAGATAGTTCTCATACCGGTAAGAAGGGATTTGCCCCGCTTCCACCGCCTCTCTTACGGCGCATTTCGGCTCGGCGACATGCAGGCAGCCGCGAAATTTGCAGCCATCGCTGCGCTCGCGAAACTCTGGAAAATAAAGCGGCAGTTCCTCGATTTCGATGTCATCGAGTTCGAGCGCGCTAAAGCCAGGCGTATCGGCGACGAGGCCGCCGCCAATTTCCAGCAGTTCGACATGGCGGGTCGTATGTTTACCGCGCCCTAAATGTGTGGAAATATCGTTTGTTTTTAATTGCAAATCAGGACGAAGCGCATTTAGCAGCGACGATTTGCCGACGCCGGATTGTCCGGCAACCACGGAAATCCTTCCTTCCAAATAGGAAAGCAGCCGCTCTATTCCTTCCTTGGTGACGGTAGAGGTTTCAATAACGTCATAGCCTATGCGCTGATAGTCACGGATATATTGTTCGATCAGCGGCTTTGCTTTGTCATCCACTAAATCCATTTTATTTACGACGATAATCGGGGCAATTTGCTCTGATTCGACAAGGACGAGAAAGCGATCGAGGAGTTTCGGGCTAAAATCCGGTTCCACGGCGGAAAACACTAAAATCGCCTGCTCGACATTGGCGATCGGCGGACGGACGAGCGAGTTTTTCCGCTCGTGTATTTCCAAAATATATCCTTCGTTCTCGCTCGTCGCCTGAAAGACAACATGATCGCCGACAAGAGGAGTGATTTTCTGTTTGCGAAACACTCCTCTGCCCCGGCATTGAAACACATTTCCTTCTGACAATACGTAATAAAATCCGCTTAATGCCTTAATAATCTTTCCTTCTGCCATAGCCTCACTCCTTTGCGCGATCGTCTGGATATGGAATCGTTCCTTCGTCTTTGACGACATTGTTGACAATGACTCGATAGTATGCCGTTTCCTTATACGGAATTTCAAATTCCACCGTTTCTGTAACCTGCTTCGTTAAACGGTACGTTTTATACGGCGTTGTCATATTATGTTTCGCATCTTGAATATACAACTGTGCTTCCACCACCTGTCCCGCTTCTGCGGGATCATATGGAATAACAATCTCTTTGATCACTGTTTTTGTCGGGAGCGGCTCTTTGCCGCGGGAAATCACGACCGTAATCGTATCCCCTTTCTCGACTTTTTCATTCGCTGCTGGCGTTTGTGAAATCACGAGCCCTTGCGGCACCTCGTCGGAATATTCGTATTTTATCTCCACCTGCAATTGTTGATCGTTCGCGTAGTCACGCACGCTCTTTTCCGTATATCCCGTCAAATCTTTTAACACAATTTGTTCCGGACCGATACTGACAGTAAAAATGACTTCCGTTTCATCAGCCACTACTTTGTCCCCAGCATACGGAAATTGATCGATAATCGTGCCAGATGGTTTATCACTATAACGTTCATTGCGCTTAATGTTCGTAAAACCTTCGTTGCGCAGCTGCTCCTCGGCCGTGTCGATATTTTCGCCGATAAAGTTGCCAAATTCGATTTTCTTTTTGCCGGCGCTTTTATAAATAATCACCCCTGAGCCTTGTTTGACAGTCATGCCCGCTTCCGGTTTCGTACGTACGACCTTTCCCTCTTCTATTTTATCATCCTCGACATCAATCGTATCTTTAATCTCTAACCCTAGCGACGACAACTGCTCGATTGCCTCATCGTAATCTTTGTTAACAACGTTTGGCATCGTCACTTCTTTCGGGAAAATCAAGTCCGGAATCCACGTAACCGCACTCACTCCAGCCGCCGCGAGAAATAAAAAGGCGGCCGTAAGCCAGACAAGCCACTTCCGTTTTGTTTTTGGCTTTTCCGCTTTTGGTTTTTCTTCGTATACGATCGTTTCCTGCTCAAGCCCGGCACTAACAGGGGTGTCTTTTATAATTGGGATCGCTTTCGTCGCTTCCTCATCATCGGCAGGAATGGTGAATTTCTCCTCATTCACCCGTTCCGGATCTAAAGCGGTGCGGATATCTTCATTCATTTCCCGCGCTGAACGGTAGCGATAAAACGGATCTTTCGCCGTCGCTTTTAAAATAATATTCTCGACGCTTTGCGGAATACTAGGATTCCAGGTTTTAGGCGAGGGAGTTTCCGCCTGCAAATGCTTAAGCACAATCGACACGGCGGACTCTCCGGAGAATGGAAGCCGGCCGGTGACGAGCTCAAACATGACAATGCCAAGAGAATAAATGTCCGATTTTTCCGTTGTCACTCCGCCGCGCGCTTGCTCCGGCGACAAATAATGAACGGAGCCAAGCACGGAATTCGTTTGCGTAATGGTTGTCGAACTAAGAGCCACGGCAATACCGAAGTCGGTCACTTTCACATCGCCGTTTTCATCAATCAAAATATTTTGCGGTTTAATATCGCGATGAATGACGCCATTTTCATGAGCATGGGCAATCGCAGAAGTCAATTGCTCCATAATATGAAGCGCTTTTGGAACTGGCAAAGGGGCGTGCTGATGAATATACTGCTTTAATGTGCATCCGCGCACATACTCCATAACAATGTAATAAACATCCTCGTCTTCACCGACATCATAAATGGAAACAATGTTTTCATGATTCAAGCTCGTTGCCGCTTGCGCTTCGCGGCGGAACCGCTTAATAAACTGTTCATCATTGGCAAAATCAAAACGCAATACTTTTACAGCGACATCCCGCTCCAATATCATATCTCTGGCCAAATAGACGTTGGCCATGCCGCCTCCGCCGATTAAGCTAATGATTTTATAGCGATCGTTTAATCGTTTGCCGATGAGCACGCGGATCACCTACTTTCACATTCCAATGAAAAATCGATAATTACCAGCGTAATATTATCTTCTCCTCCCCGTTCATTAGCTAAATCAATTAGCGCCTGTGCTTTATGCTCGAGCGGGTCGTCCGAATTCAAAATATGCAGCATCATTTCCTCGGAAACTTTGTTCGATAAACCGTCCGAACATAACAGCAGCATATCATGCTCATCGATGCTGACCGTTTTCATATCCAGCTTCACTTCTCTTTCCGTGCCAAGCGCGCGCAACAACACATTTTTCCGCGGATGATGCTCCGCATCCTCCTTGGAAATTTGTCCCTTTTTTACCAATTCATTAACCAGTGAATGGTCTTCTGTTATTTGTTGAAACCCGTTTTTATTGAAAAGATAGCAGCGGCTGTCGCCAATATGGCCGACGGTGGCAAACTGATCCGTACAGATCGCGCTGACAATTGTTGTTCCCATTCCTTGACATTCTTCATGCTGCAAGGAATGTTCAAACAAAATGCGGTTGACCGCTGCCACATGATCTTTCAGCCATTGTTCGGCGACTGCGGGCGATGAAATATGTTCGGACTGCTCCCATTGCTGTTTTAAATACGAAATCGTCATTTCGCTTGCAACGTCTCCAGCGAGATGCCCCCCCATTCCATCGGCGACAACCGCTAAATAATGACCATCTTTATTTTGAAAAACACCGCCGCTGTCTTCATTGTGAGCGCGAATTTTACCGATATCGGTTTGAAAAACGGCTCTCATTCTTTCACCTCGTCTCTTCTTTTCTCTCCTTCGCGCGAAGCTGCCCGCATGCTGCATCGATATCATGTCCTTGTTCGCGGCGAATGGTCACATTAATTCCATGTTTTTTTAGCGCCCGTTCAAAGGCAAAAATTTGATCGCGCGGCGTGCGCACATAATTCCGCTCTGGTACGTAATTGACCGGAATCAGGTTGACGTGGCACTTTAATCCTTTAAGCAGCTCCGCGAGCTGCTCGGCGTGTTCGATTTGGTCATTGACCCCGCCAAACAGTCCGTATTCAAACGTAACGCGGCGCCCCGTTTTTTCAATGTAATAGCGGACCGCCTCCATCAGCTTCGGCAGCGGGTACGCCTTGTTGATCGGCATGAGCTTCGTGCGCAGCTCAGTCGTCGGGGCGTGCAATGAAATGGCAAAATTGACTTGCATTCCTTCCTCGGCAAATTGATAAATTTTCGGGATAATTCCGCTCGTCGATACGGTTATATGGCGGGCGCCAATATTCAATCCTTTGGAATGATTAACGATTTTTAAAAACTTGATCAGTTCATCGTAGTTGTCAAATGGCTCGCCGATTCCCATCACGACGATGCTGCTTACCCGCTCGCCGTACTCATCGAGCGCTTTTTGCACTTGGACGACTTGCGCCACAATTTCTCCCGCTTCTAAATGACGCTTCAATCCGCCAAGCGTTGAAGCGCAAAACGTGCAGCCGATGCGACAGCCGACTTGTGTCGTCACACAAATCGAATTTCCGTAATGATGGCGCATGAGCACCGTCTCGATCGAATACCCGTCGTGCAGTTCAAACAAAAACTTGATCGTGCCGTCTTTCGATGTCTGTTTCACAATCGTATTTAACGTCGTGATAGCAAAATGCTCGCTTAATTGTTCGCGTAGCGCTTTTGGCAAGTTCGTCATTTCCGAGAAATCGGTTACCCGTTTTTGGTAGAGCCATTCATATATTTGCGTCGCGCGAAACGGTTTTTCGCCGCGCTCGATGAGCCAATTTTTCAGCTCCTCTAACGTCAACGAATAAACCGATGGCAAATGCGGCGGTGTTTCCTTTTGTTTTCGTACGGTCGTCTTTGTTGTTTCCAATGGAGCTACACCTTCTTTCGTAATGATGCGATAAAAAATCCGTCCGAGCCAAAATAGTGAGGGAGGAGATGCAACTGCCCGTTGCGGACGTATGGCTGCACTTTTTCCGGCAGCCGCTCCGGCATCGTTTCATCGGGCGCAAATTCCGGGTGATCCTTTAAAAATTGGGCGATGACTTCCTCATTTTCCGCTCGGTCAATCGTGCAAGTGCTGTATACAAGCGTTCCGCCTCTTTTTAATAGTGGCGCCGCTGCCCGCAAAATTTCTTGTTGCAGCCTAGCGAGGGAAGGAATATCTTCTTCCGTTTTTGCATATTTAATATCCGGTTTGCGGCGGATGACGCCAAATCCGGAACACGGCGCGTCGACTAAAATTTTATCAAACGATTCTTTTTCAAACCGCTCGCCTAAGCGCCTGCTGTCGAGCACACAGGTAGAAATGTTGGTCAGCTGCAGGCGCTTTGCCTGTTCTTCGATCAGCTTCACCTTATGGTCGTGAATGTCTACCGATATAACTTGACCCGTGTTATCCATTAATTCGGCGATATGGGTCGATTTTCCGCCCGGAGCCGCACAGCTGTCAAGCACGCGCTCCTGTTCTTTCGGACCTAGCGCTCTTGCCACTAGCATCGAGCTTTCATCTTGAATCGTGATGAGTCCTTTGCGAAACGCGGCGGTGTGGGCAAGATTTCCTCTTTCTGAACGAATCGCCTCCACGGCGACTTCGCCGCGCGCGACTTCCATTCCTTCCTGGCGGAGCCGCTCCATCGCTTCCTCCACCGTGATCCGCGTCGTATTCACTCTTGCCGTTTGCTTTGGCGGAAGCAGGTTTGTTTCACACATCCGTTTTGCTTCAGCAAAACCGTATTGCCCGACCCAGCGCTTGACAAGCCAGTACGGATGGCTTGTCGCAACAGCCAGCCGCTTGACTTCATCTTCAATGTTCTCGAGCGGCGGCACACCTTGGCGCTGGATCGAACGCATCACTCCGTTTACAAGCGAAGCCGTTCCTTTATGCCCACGTTTTTTCGCGATTTCCACCGCTTCAAAAATCGCGGCGCGGTCGGGAACGCGGTCTAAATATAATACTTGATAAAGGGTCAAGCGGAGCAGGATGCGGACCCACCGTTCGAGCTTGCGCGCTTTTGCCAAAAAAGGAGTCAAATAATAATCGAGCGTGTCGCGCCGCTGCACCGTCCCATATACGATTTCTGTCAGCAGCCCGACATCTCTTGCAGAAAGATGATGTTCCTCAATGACTTTATTTAGTTGCAAGTTGCTGTACGCTTCTTTTTCTTCGATTGCTAACAGCGTTTCTAACGCAATTTCACGCACGTTTTTCGCTTTCATGTTCCTCTCCTAGCTTCATTCCGATGGTGAGATGATTGCCGGCGCCGCGCAAAAACTGCGCTGCCTCCATCCGCTTTTTGCCGGCCGGCTGCAGCTCTGTAATTTTTATTGCTGTTTCATTGCCGGTCGCCACAACGATTCCGTCATCGGTAATATCGATGATCGTCCCTGGCTCTGCTTTTTTCGGTGCAGGAAGTTTTTCCCCCCACCAAATTTTCCATACCTTTCCCTCTTGCGTCGTATAAGCGACCGGCCATGGGTTTAAGCCGCGGATATGGTTATAAATCTCTTCCCCCGATTTTGCCCAATCGATTTTTTCTTGTTCGCGTTTAATATTGTAGGCAAACGTCGCTTTTTCCTCGTCCTGCTTGACCGGAGTCAGCTTTCCGGCAAGCAGCTGCGGAATTGTCTCTGATAACAGTTTTGCCCCGGCGACGCTTAATTTATCATGCAAGGTGCCGACCGTATCGGTTTCCGTAATCGGTACTTCTACTTGGGTTAAAATATCGCCGGCATCGAGTTTCTCTACCATATACATAATCGTGACGCCTGTTTTTGTTTTCCCCTGCAAAATCGCATAATGAATCGGCGCGCCTCCGCGCAATTCCGGAAGCAAGGAGGCATGGACATTAATGCAGCCGTATTTCGGCGCCTCAAGCAACGCTTTTGGCAAAATTTGTCCAAATGCTGCCGTCACAATTAAATCTGGTTTTAACGCTAGCACTTGTTCATATTGTTCTTTTTCGCGGATTTTTGTCGGCTGCAATACCGGGATTCCATGCTTTTGTGCTTCCACTTTCACCGGCGGCGGCGTCAGCTCCTGCTTTCTTCCTTTCGGTTTGTCAGGCTGGGTGACGACACCGACGACATCGTATCCATTGTCAATGAGTTGTCTTAATATCGGGACGGCAAAGTCCGGGGTTCCCATAAATACCATTCTTGTCATCCTTGATCATCTACCCTTCTATTTCTTCGGGATCATAATAACGGATTACTTTCGAGGTAAATAATATTCCATGCAAATGATCGATCTCGTGCTGGAGCGCACGCGCCAAAAATCCTGTCGCTTCAAGCATAAACGGCCGGCCGCGGCGGTCTTGGGCACGGACTTTGACATAATCGGCCCGTTTCACTTCGCCAAACAGCCCCGGAAAACTTAAGCAGCCTTCCGGACCGATTTGTTCGCCGCGCGCTTCGAGAATAACCGGATTAACGAGTTCAATGCAGCCATGTTCATCGCCGACATCGACGACGGCGATTTGCTTGGCAATGCCGACTTGCGGGGCGGCTAAGCCGACCCCGTCGGCATCTATCATCGTATCATACATATCATTCAACAGCTTAATAAGCTGGCGATCAAACCGTTTTACCGGCTCGCACTCTTTTTCTAAAATGTCCGCTGGATATGTCACAATCGGTAAAATAGCCAATGATATTTCCTCCATTTACATCATCATATATGGATTTGTATCGATCGTGATCGATAAATCGCCTTGCGCAACATCATGCTGATAACGATCAATGATCGTTTTTAACACGCTCGTCATGTTCGCCTCTCGCTTGTATTTTATCATGCATTGGTAGCGATATCTATCATGAAGGCGGGCAATCGGGGAGGCGACGGGACCGAGAATAATCGCTTCCTTCGACAGCTGCGCCCGCAAGTATGCGGCAATTTTTTCCGTAACCGCCGCGGCTTTCGTAATTTCCTGATGCGATACGGTGATTAGCGTCAAATAGTAAAACGGCGGATAACCGTACATCTTGCGGAGCATCATTTCCCGCTGATAAAAAGTGTCATAATCGTGGTTGGCAGCAAGGGCAATGCTATAATGCTCTGGCGTATACGATTGAATCACCACTTCCCCGGGAAGTTCATGGCGTCCGGCACGTCCGCTTACTTGCGTCAGAAGCTGGAACGTTTTTTCCGAAGCGCGGAAATCGGGAAGATGGAGCATCGTATCCGCCGCCAGTACGCCGACAAGCGTCACGTTTGGAAAGTCAAGCCCTTTGGCGATCATTTGCGTGCCGAGCAAAATATCGGCTTTTCCTTCGCCGAATTTCGAAAGCAACTGTTCATGGGCACCTTTTCGGCTTGTCGTATCGACATCCATGCGAATGACACGCGCCTCGGGAAGCAATTTCGTTAATTCTTCTTCCACTTTTTGTGTTCCCGTTCCGAAAAAACGGATATGCTCGCTGCCGCATGATGGGCAGCGGTACATAAGCGGCTCTTCATGCCCGCAATAATGGCATTTCAGCCGCTGTCCAGCACGATGGTATGTCAGCGAAATGTCACAATGCGGACAGCGAATGACATGGCCGCAGTCTCGGCACATGACAAACGTCGAATAGCCGCGCCGGTTTAAAAATAAAACAGACTGCTCCCCTTTATGGAGGCGTTCCTTTAGCTTTTCGAACAACATTCGCGAAAACATGGAGCGATTGCCGCTCCGCAACTCTTCGCGCATGTCGACGATATGAACGTCCGGCATTCCGTTGTTGCTGATTCGTTTCGGCAACGTCAATAGTTCGTATACCCCTTTTTTAGCGCGCGCAAACGTTTCAAGCGAAGGAGTAGCGCTGCCGAGCACGACCGGACAGCCGTGCAGGCGGGCGCGGTAAATCGCGACATCGCGGGCATGATAGCGCGGATTTTCTTCCTGTTTGTAACTCGCTTCATGTTCTTCATCAATAATAATCATGCCCAAGTTTTCAAACGGAGCAAAAATCGCTGAGCGGGCGCCGACGACGAGCTGCACCTCTTTGCGATGAATTTTCCGCCACTCATCATATTTTTCGCCGACAGACAGCCCGCTGTGAAGCACCGCAACTTGCGAGCCAAAACGGCCTTTAAACCGTTCGACCATTTGCGGTGTCAGCGAAATTTCCGGAACGAGAACGATCGCTTCTTTTCCTTGGCGCAATACTTCTTCCATCGCCTGCATATATACTTCCGTTTTCCCGCTCCCCGTCACGCCATACAGCAAAAATACGCTATGCTCGTTGGCGCGCACGCATTTTGCGATCGCAGAAAGCGCCTTTTCTTGCTCGGCGGTAAGCGGCAGCGGCTTCGTTTTCGCAAAGGTGCGATGTTCATACGGGTCGCGGTATACTTCGATTTCTTTTTCGACAACGAGCCCCTTTTCGACTAACGATTTCACCGAAGCATACGAAGCGGATGTCTGTTCGATCAGCTCTTGCATCGGAACCGCCTCGTTTTTAGAAAGAAGGAACGTTAACACTTGCTTTTGTTTCGCCGCCCTTGCAGGCATCGCCTCAATGGCTTGTCTTATTTGGTGCGGCGGCACGGCTAATTGAATATGTTTGACTACTTTTTTTCCCGCTTTCTCTTTGACTTGGTACACCACTTCCAAATATCCTTGCTGAACCGCTTTTTGCACCGTCCGCCATAATTTAACCTGCTCGACTTCCTTCCATGTGACGGCGGAACGGCCGGCAAACAGCGCCTGTATTTCTGGCGGCAAAAACGGCCTGTATTCTTCCCGAACGAGGTGGATTTCCTTCTCGTATTTCGCCTTCATCGCTGCCGGCAGCATCGCCTGATAAGCGGAAATGGCAAAGCAAAGCGTCGTTTCTGTTAAATATTTTCCGAGCTTAAGCAGCTCTTCGTTTAATACCGGCGTCACATCCAAAACGGCCTCAATCGGCTTCAGCCTCTCTACTTCCGAGTGCGATTTAACCTCCACCACAAACCCTTGTAAGCGCCGTGGACCGAACGGAACGGTGACGCGCATGCCCGGCTTGAGAATATCTTCCCATTGTTCCGGGATCATATAATCAAACGGACGATCTGTTTGTCTCGAAGGAACATCAACGATAACAGACGCTATTTTCATCGAATCGCCTCGATATATTGATGAATTTCTTTTAAAATCTCTTCTGCCACTTGTTTTTTGGACATCAGCGGCAAGGAACGAACGGAGCCGTCGCGTTTAAAAATGGTGACAATATTGGTGTCGCTGGCAAACCCCGCTCCTTCTTCTGAAACGTTATTGGCCACGACCATATCGAGCCGCTTGCTTTCTAATTTTTGCCGGGCATATTCCTCGACATGATCCGTTTCCGCGGCAAAGCCGACTAAAATTTGCGACGTTTTTTGTTCACCGAGCGTTTTCAAAATGTCGATCGTTCTTTCCATTTCAATCACATAGTCGCCCGGCTGTTTTTTTATTTTTTTATCAAACACGTGCTTCGGCCGATAGTCAGCCACCGCCGCCGATTTGATAACGATATCCGCCTGCGGAAAGCGTTCCATCACCGCTTCATACATCTCTTGCGCTGATTCGACGCGAACGGTTTTGACATTCGCCGGAGCCTCCAATTCCGTCGGTCCGGAAATAAGCGTCACTTCCGCGCCAAACCGCGCCGCTGCTTCCGCAACCGCATAGCCCATTTTTCCCGTCGAACGATTGGAAAAAAAGCGGACAGGATCGAGCTTTTCTCTTGTCGGGCCGGCTGTCACAAGCACTTTTTTTCCTTTTAAAAACGGATTGGCAGAGGAAAAGTAGTTCTCGATATTTTCAATGATTTTTTCCGGTTCCTCGAGCCTCCCTTTTCCAACATATCCGCACGCTAAATATCCTTCTGACGGTTCAATGAAGCGATAGCCGAAACGGTATAGCGTTTCGATATTCGCTTGCACCGCCGGATGTTCGTACATGTGGACATTCATGGCCGGCGCGATCCATACCGGCGCCTTTGTCGCTAAAAGCGTTGTCGTAATCATGTTGTCGGCAATACCGTTGGCCAATTTTCCAATCGTGTTGGCCGTCGCCGGGGCAACGAGGACAAGATCAGCCCAATCAGCTAAATCAATATGGGCAATCACCGCCGGATTTTTTTCCGCAAATGTATCAACATAAACTTCGTTGCGTGATAGCGCCTGAAATGTGAGCGGAGTGATAAACTGGCAGGCGCCTTCGCTCATCATCACTTTTACATTGGCGCCGCGCTGGGTTAATTGGCTCGTCAACGCGGCCGCTTTGTAAGCGGCAATCCCACCGGTTACACATAATAAAATGTTTTTTCCATGTACCATGTATGAAACACCTCGATTATGCTTTTGTAAAAAAATAACAACCTAACAGCTAGGTTGTTATTTTTCTTCTTCTACTAATTCGATATGATCGGCCGCAATTTCCTCCAACGCTTGCCCAACAAATTTTTTCGACACCGGATTTTTAATCGTTAATTCGGCTTTGTCTTGAAGCTGGCGAGCCCGTTTCGCGACAACGGTCACCAGTTTATATTTTGAATCCACTTTTTGCATTAATAAGTCGATGGAAGGATATAACATCTTTCATTCCACCCCCAACATTTTTTTGTAGCGTTTGGCCACGCGCTCCCGCCGGCAATGCTCGGCGATCACAATCGCCTTAATTCGCTCGCAGGCGAGTTCGACTTTATCGTTTTCGACGACATAGTCATACGCATCCATCATCTCAAGCTCTTCTTTTGCCGCCTCTAAGCGGTTGCGGACAAGCTCTTCCGACTCGGTGCCGCGCGAAATAATCCGCTTTTCCAGTTCGCTTAAGCTCGGCGGTGCGAGAAAAATAAACAAACCTTCCGGAAACACCTTGCGCACTTGCATCGCGCCTTGCACTTCAATTTCCAGAAATACATCTTTTCCTTCTGCAAGCGTTTTTTCCACGTAATCAATCGGCGTTCCGTAATAATTGCCGACGTACTCCGCCCACTCAAGCAGCTTGTTTTCGCGAATCATTTGCTCAAACTCTTCACGCGTTTTAAAGAAATAGTCGACGCCGTCGACTTCCCCTTCGCGCGGTTTCCGCGTCGTGACAGAGATGGAATAATGCAAATTAATATCCGGCTGGGAAAACAGCGCTTTTCGCACCGTTCCTTTGCCGACACCAGACGGTCCTGATAAGACAATCAACAATCCTCTTTCGCTCATAAATGTATAAAACCCTACCCTTCCTCCGATAAATCGTCGCTTCCATATAAACGATTGGCTACCGTTTCCGGCTGCACCGAAGATAGTATGACATGATCGCTGTCCATAATAATGACAGCACGCGTTCTCCTTCCATGAGTGGCATCGACCAGCTTTCCGCTTTCTCTTGCATCTTGAATAATACGTTTAATCGGTGCCGAATCGGGGCTGACGATCGTAATAATCCGAGCGGCGGATACCATATTTCCATAACCGATATTAATAAATTTAATCCCCACGAAACGTCCACCTTCCATAAATGCTATTGTTGCCGCAATGAAACCATTCTAAACGGCTACTCGATATTTTGCACTTGCTCTTTTATTCTTTCAAGCGCGCTTTTCATCTCTACGACTTGCGCGGCGATGCGGCTGTCATTCGCCTTTGCGCCGATCGTATTTACTTCACGGTTTAACTCTTGTACTAAAAAGTCAAGCTTCCGACCGATTGGTTCGTCTGTTTGCAACGTCGCGGCAACTTGCTGAAGGTGGCTGCGAATCCGCTTCAGCTCCTCATTAATATCCGCTTTTTCTGCAAAAATCGCCACCTCTGTTAAAATGCGGGACTCATCGGCAGGAAGTGGAACAAGCTCATGGATCCGTTTCAATAGCCGCTCGCGATAATGTTCAACCACATCGGGCGCCCATTTCTCAATCGCCTGGACCCCTTTTTCAATTTGAGAAAGCCGCTCCTTGATATCAATAAGGAGCGCCTCACCTTCCTGCTTACGCATGAGCGCAAGTTGCTCAGCAGCCTCTTTCACTGCGGCAAGCAAAAGCTGCTCCATGTCTTCATTGACGCTCTCTTCTTCCATAATTTCCGTCACGCCTTCGAGCTGAAATAAGTGGGCAAGCGTCACACGGTCGTGCAGAGCAAACTCTTCATTCGCCCTTTGCAAGCTATGATAATAATCCTTCATTAATTCCCAATCAATATGTAATTTCCGCTTGACTAAACCATCGCCTTCGATATTGACAAAAACTTCTACTTTTCCTCGTCTGACGTACGGCAAAATGACTTTTTTTATTTTATCCTCAAAAGCCATCCATTGTCTAGGGATGCGGATGGAAATTTCACAAAAACGGTGGTTTACCGACTTCATTTCCACTGTAATGGCAAGCTGTTCATTTTTTTTCATGCTGCGTCCAAAACCTGTCATGCTATAAACCATGTCATCACATCCATTTATGTGAAATGCCAAAAAGAAAAGGTCATAGAGTGATCCTCTACCACCTTGGATATTATACCATATCTCTTTTTTATTTTCTCGCCAAAAACGAGCCGGAAAACAAAAATGTTGGAAGTGCTGCTAAACCAATGATGAGCAGCCAATCAAACAGAGCGATCGGCATCGTATGGAAAATTCCTTGCAGCGGCTGGTAGTAAATGACGACAAGCAACAACAACACCGATATAATAACGGCACCGACAAGATATATATTTTCGAACGGATTGCGGTCAAAAATGGAACGCTCGCAGCGGCAGTCAAACACATGAATGAGCTGCGCCATCACTAACGTCGCAAACGCCACCGTCTGCGCATAAACAAGGTCGTTTCCGCTTCGTTCATACGCCGTTATAAATGCCGCCAGCGTCACCATCCCGATGATAAAGCCGCGGCTGACAATTTTCCAGCCAAGTCCGCGGGCAAACACACCTTCTTTCGGATGGCGCGGCGGGCGTTTCATCACATTTTCCTCCGCGCGGTCAAGCCCAAGCGCCATCGCCGGCAAGCCATCAGTCACAAGGTTTACCCATAAAATTTGAATCGGCACAAGCGGAAGCGGCAGCGCCATCAGCATGGCAAACAGCATCACTAAAATTTCCCCGACGTTGGATGCGAGCAAATAGCGGATAAATTTGCGAATGTTTTCGTAAATATTTCTTCCTTCTTGAATCGCCGCTTGTATCGTCGCAAAGTTATCATCTAGCAACACAAGCGAAGCCGCTTCTTTCGCCACATCCGTTCCTGACCGCCCCATCGCCACGCCGATGTCGGCCGCTTTAATCGCCGGTGCGTCGTTTACACCATCGCCCGTCATGGCGACAATATGTCCTCTGCGTTGGAGTGCTTTCACAATTTTTAATTTATGCTCCGGCGAAACGCGGGCAAATACGTAAATATCATCGACGACTTCCTCAAGTTCATCCACCGAGAGGCGTGCGAGCGTTGGGCCGTCCATCACTCTTCCATTCGGCGGCAGCACCCCAAGCTGCTTGGCGATCGCTTTTGCTGTCAATACGTGATCGCCGGTAATCATCACCGTTTTAATGCCCGCTTCCTTGCATTGCTGCACCGCTTTTTTTACTTCTGGCCGCGGTGGGTCGATCATTCCTTGAATGCCAAGAAACACAAGATTTTTTTCCGCTTCCTTTTCCGATGTTATGCGTTCGTGCGCGTGCAGCGGGCGATAAGCGACCGCAATCGTGCGGAGCGCCTGGCTCGCCATCATTTGAATCACGTCTTGTATCGTTTTTCTCCATGCCATTGTCATCGTTTGCTCGCGGCCGTTCCAATATAGTTGGGTAGAAATATGCAGTAATACATCCGGCGCCCCCTTGGTAATAATAAATCGGCGTCCGCTTTGATCCCTCACGATAACCGTCATCATTTTCCGCTCGGAATCAAACGGAAATTCTTGCTCCACGATAAATTCGTTTTCGATGCGTTCCTTCGCCAATCCGGCTTTCATCGCGGCGACAAGCAAAGCGCCTTCGGTCGGGTCGCCGTCGATGTAGCGCCGTCCCCCTTTTTCTTTCAGCTGTGAGCCATTGCAAAGCATTCCAAACATCAGCAGCTGTTGCAAGACCTTCTCTTTCTTGATGTCGATTGGGCGCCCGTTTTCATAAAACTGCCCCGATGTCTCCAAGCCGGCGCCGCTTATCGTCCACGTTTTGCCGTTTGCCCATACATGCGTAACGGTCATCATATTTTCCGTCATCGTTCCCGTCTTATCCGAGCAAATCACCGAGGCGCATCCTAACGTTTCCACCGCCGGAAGCTTGCGAACGATCGCGTTTTTCTTGATCATCCGCTGCACGCCAAGCGCGAGCGCAATCGTGACAATCGCCGGCAGTCCTTCCGGGATCGCCGCGACCGCTAGCGAAACACCGGCTAAAAACATTTCATACAAACCGTGTCCTTGAATGACGCCGACTACAACAACGAGAACGGTAAGCAAGAGGGCAACGACAATTAAAATTTTCCCTAGCTGCTCAAGCCGGCGCTGCAGCGGGGTCATCACTGTTTCCGTATCTTGAAGAAGGTTCGCAATTTGCCCCATCGCCGTTTTCATTCCCGTCGCAATCACAATGCCAACGCCGCTTCCCCTTGTCACCAGCGTGCCCATAAACGCCATATTGTGCAAATCACCGATCGCCGCATTTTCATTCATAAGCGGTGTGGCTGATTTTGCCGTCGGCACCGACTCACCCGTTAGCGCCGATTCTTCAATTTCCAATCCTTTCGCCTCGATTAAGCGGACATCGGCACCGATTCGGTCTCCGCTTGCAAACTTGATAATATCGCCGACTACCAGTTCCTGCGACGGAATTTTCACCCATTCCCCGTCACGCAACACTGTGGCCTGCGGCGCCGATAATTGCTTGAGTGCTTCGAGCGATTTTTCGGCGCGCCGTTCTTGGAAAAATCCTAAAATCCCATTCATGATGACAATGACAATGATGGCAACCGCATCGACATATTCGCCTAAGAGCCCCGAAATAACGGTAGCGACCAGCAACACAAGCACCATAAAATCTTTAAACTGATTCAAAAACACCAAAAGCGCCGACTGTTTTTTTGCTTCTTTTAATTCGTTATATCCGAACCGCTTCAGACGCTTTTTCGCTTCTTCCGCCGTTAAGCCTGTCGTGAGATTGGTGTTTGTTTCCTTCGCCACCTCATTCGTCGCGAGCGTATGCCACTGCATGTTCGTTTCTCCTCCCTCTTTGCTTTTCTATGAAAGCTTATTCAGACATGTCCGAAAAAATGATATGATATGTTATTGATGAAGCAACAAAACAAACAGAAAGGTGTTTTTTATGTCATTCGACGGAGTGTTTACCTATGCGGTCGTAACAGAATTACAGCAAACGCTCGCGGGAGGACGCATCACGAAAATCCATCAGCCGTCTGCCAATGAATTGGTCCTGCAAATCCGCGCGTACGGGCGAAATTATAAATTGCTGCTGTCGGCGCATCCGAGCTATGCGCGCGTTCATTTGACAAATGAAACGTATGACAATCCGGCTGAACCGCCGATGTTTTGCATGCTGTTGCGCAAACATTTGGAAGGAAGCATCATTGAAGCGATCCGCCAAGTGGATTTTGACCGGATTATCATCATCGAAACAAAAGGACGAAACGAAATTGGCGATATTCATACAAAACAATTAATGGTGGAAATCATGGGGCGGCACAGCAACATCATCTTGGTTGACAAAGAAACAAACACGATTATCGACAGCATTAAACATCTCTCTCCTGCCGTCAACCGCTATCGTACCGTGCTTCCCGGCCACGAATATATCGCGCCGCCGTCGCATGGAAAAATCAATCCGCTTGAAGCGACCGAAGAAACGATCGTGAAAAAAATCGATTTTCATGCCGGCAAACTAGCGGAACAGCTCGTCACTACATTTTCCGGGATCTCGCCGCTGTTTGCGAAAGAAGCGGTATTTCGCGCAGGGCTTGCGAATCGGGCGACACTGCCAAAAAGCTTTATCGCGTTAATGGATGAAGTGCGCGCGCATCGCTTTGCGCCGGCGATGTACACGAATGGCGAAAAAGAATGGTTTTACGTGCTTCCGCTTACCCACTTGCAGGCCGAAGCAAAAGCGTTTGCCACGCCAAGCGAACTATTGGACCGTTTCTACTTTGGCAAGGCTGAACGCGACCGCGTGAAGCAGCAGGCACACGACCTTGAACGGTTTATTGCCAACGAAAAAGCGAAAAACGAGAAAAAGCTAGTCAAACTTAAGCAAACATTAGAGGAAGCAAAACAAGCGGAACAATATCGGCTTTACGGGGAACTGTTGACCGCTAACCTGTACGCCATCGAGCGGGGGATGAAAGAAATCGAAGTGATCAACTATTACGACGAAAACGGCGCGACGGTGACGATTCCGCTTGATCCGCAAAAATCGCCATCGGAAAACGCACAAAGCTATTTTCAAAAATACCAAAAAGCAAAAAACTCGCTAAACATCGTCCAAGAACAAATCGAGCGCACGAACGAAGAAATCGCCTATTTCGATACGCTTCTCCAACAGCTCGAAACCGCCGCGTCAAAAGATGTCGAGGAAATCCGCGAGGAATTAATCGAACAAGGATATTTACGGGCGCGCGCCACCAAACAAACGAAAAAGCAAAAACAGCGCAAGATTGAGCTGGATCGCTATGTCGCAAGCGACGGCACGGAAATTCTCGTTGGAAAAAACAACAAGCAAAACGATTATTTAACGACAAAACTAGCGCATAAAGACGAGATTTGGCTGCACACGAAAGACATCCCTGGCTCGCACGTCGTCATTCGCAGCAAAAATCCATCCGAGCAAACGATCATCGAAGCTGCCAACCTCGCCGCCTACTTCAGCAAAGCTCGCCAATCGAGCTCCGTTCCCGTCGACTACACGCGCATCCGCTATGTGAAAAAACCGAGCGGCGCCAAGCCAGGCTTTGTTATTTACGAAAACCAGCAGACGATTTACGTTACGCCGGATGAGGATTTGGTGATTCGAATGAAAAAGCAATAGTAACACAAGTGCTCTCCTGCTATAAAGTGCGGGAGGGCACTTTTTATGAACTTCAATTTATCGAAATACTTCTTCCAAATTTTATTCCAGCCTCGGAAAACAAGCCGATTGGACAACGACCGTCCCTGCTTTGAGTTCATATAATCCTTCCTCATTTAACGCATCAACCGTAATCACGCCCTTCAGCGGATTTACATCCAATATGTTACCTGTTCACCTTGAGCAAAAGAGCAGAGCGGGATCATGAAAAAAGAGCGCATTCCGCTGTGCGCTCTCTTACTCGCATTCATTTTATTTTCCCCACTCTTCCGGATTTTCCCGCCATTGGCGTAAGGTGGCGAGGTCTTGTTCTGTCACGACACCTAGTTCGACTGCGGTTTCGATGAGTGTGCCGTAATCCGTCAGTGTATGCACTTCCACGTTATTTTCCGCAAATGCTTGTTTTCCCTTTTCCAATCCATACGTAAAAATGGCGACAACACCAAGCACTTGACAGCCCTCTTCCCGCAATGCGCGAACAGCATTCAAAGAACTTCCGCCTGTAGAAATTAAATCCTCAACGACAACGACCTTTTGCCCTTTTTCCACTTTTCCTTCAATCTGCTTTCCTTTTCCGTGGCCTTTCGCTTGGCTGCGTACGTAGCACATCGGCAGGTTTAGCCGTTCACTGACCCATGCGGCATGTGGAATGCCGGCTGTGGCCGTTCCGGCGATCACTTCGGCATCTGAAAAATGGGTGCGAATGAGTGCAGCGAGCCCGTCGGCTATCGCGCTTCGTACGTTTGGATACGCAAGTGTCAGCCGGTTGTCACAGTAAATCGGCGATTTCAACCCAGACGACCAGGTGAACGGTTCGTTTGGCTCTAACGATACCGCACCGATTTCAAGCAAATGTGCAGCGATTTCTTTTTTCATTCCTTCTCTTCTCCCTTCCATTCCCGTTGCAAACGCTCGTAAGCCGCAACTGGATTTTCTGCGCGGGTAATGCTTCGGCCAATAACGATAAAGCTTGCGCCAAGTTTTTTTGCTTCATATGGCGTCACGACGCGGACTTGGTCATTTTTCTCGTCATCGGCAAAACGAATCCCTGGGGTAACGGTCAAAAAGGCTTCTCCGCAATGCTCGCGAATAAGCGGCACTTCTTTTGCCGAGCAGACGACACCATCAAGCCCGCTTTGTTTCGCAAGCCGTGCGTAATGAAGAACTGTTTCTTCCATTGTCCGGTCAATCCAAAGCTCGTTATGCAGCATGGACTCGTTTGTGCTTGTCAGCTGCGTAACGGCGATGCAATATGGGCGGCGCGATCCGCTTGGCGTTCCCGCTTCTAGCCCCTCGAGCGCCGCTTCCATCATTACCGTTCCGCCGGCGGCATGGACGTTGACTAAATCGACTCCTAAACGGGCTAATCCCTGCATGGCGCGCTTGACCGTATTCGGAATGTCATGCAGCTTTAAATCAAGGAAAATGCGGTGTCCTTGATCTTTTAAGTAATGGATGATTGCGGGACCTTCTTGATAGTATAATTCCATGCCGACTTTGACGAATAACGATTCATGCGGAAACGATTGTAAAAATGTTTTTGCCTCCTCTAATGTCGGAAAATCAAGCGCCACAATAAACGGATGGTCCACCTTTTTTCCAGCTCCTTCCCGTGCATTCGGAAATATGGCCGATGCCAAGCTCATCCAAAAGTGCCGGCAGTTCAGCAATAATGTTCGGGCAGACGAACGGGTCGATAAAATTCGCCGTTCCAATTGCGACGGCGCTGGCGCCGGCGTAGAAAAACTCAATCACATCTTCGGCTGTTTGAATGCCGCCCATGCCGATAATCGGAATCGAAACGGCTTGGCTGACTTCATAAATCATGCGGATCGCAATCGGCTTAATCGCCGGTCCCGATAAACCTCCGGTTCGGTTCGCTAAAATCGGCTTGGCGGTTTTCACATCGATGCGCATGCCAAGAAGCGTATTAATCATCGTTAGTCCGTCTGCGCCCGCCGCTTCAATCGCTTTCGCCATTTCGACAATGTTCGTCACATTTGGCGAGAGCTTGACATAGACAGGTACTTCGGAAACTTCTTTCACGAGTTTCGTCAATTCCGCGGCAATCTCAGGAACAGTACCAAACGCAATCCCGCCTTTTTTGACGTTTGGACATGAAATGTTCAGTTCAAGCGCATGAACATTTGGCGCTTTGGAAATATGTTTGGCAACTTCGACATATTCCTCCATCGTCGAGCCGGCAATGTTGGCAATAATCGGTACGTCAAATTGGGCAAGCCATGGCAGCTCTTCTTCCATTACTTTTTCTAAGCCAGGATTTTGCAAGCCGATCGCATTCAGCATCCCGCTTGGCGTCTCCGCGACTCTTGGCGTCGGGTTGCCAAAGCGCGGCTCCCTCGTCGTCGCTTTAATCATTATTGCGCCAAGCACGCTTAAATCGTAAAAGCGCGCGTATTCACGACCAAAACCGAAGCAGCCTGACGCCGGCATAATCGGATTTTTCAATGAAAGTCCCGGCAATTCGACCGCTAAGCGGTTCATAATATCACCTCCCCGGCTTTAAACACAGGACCGTCACTGCATACTTTCTTATACGCTGTTTCGCTGCCAGGGACGTGACAGACGCAGGCAAAACAGGCGCCGATGCCGCAGCCCATCCGCTCTTCCAGCGAAAGATATACTTCTTTGTGCGGAAACGCTTGTTCCAGCGCTTTTAACATCGGTTTCGGGCCGCACGCGTACAAGACGTCAAACGAAATCGCCCGTTCATTGATGACATCGGTGACAAATCCTTTCGTTCCGTAAGAGCCATCGACAGTAGCGATATACGTTTCCCCGAACTCGGCAAACTCCCGTTCATAAAAGACGACCTCTTTCGTTTGAAAGCCGAGCACGCTTGTCACCGTCACTTCTTTTTTCACAAGCCACTTTGCTAGTTCATAAAGCGGCGGGACACCGATGCCCCCGCCGACAAGAAGCGCACGCTGTCCTTTCGCAACAGCGTCAAGCGGAAATCCGTTTCCGAGCGGGCCGAGCACATCGACCGTTTCCCCTGGCCGTTTTTCCGAAAGCAATGTCGTGCCAATTCCTTCTTTCCGGTAAATAAGTGTACATTCCCTCGCGTCTTGATCGATGCGGCAAAGGCTAAGCGGACGGCGCAAAAGCGGATCCGTTTGCGGAGTCACTTTCACATGGACAAATTGCCCTGGTGCATTCATTTCTTCAACTAAACGGCCGCTTAACGTTAGTTCATAAATGTTTTTCGCAATCGGTTTGTGGCGAACGATCGTCATTGGTTCCCGCTTCATCATGCGCGCACCAGCCCTTGCGTCATCGCCGTCGTCGAAAACGTCATCGATTCGATCACTTGCAGCATCGCCCGCGCCGTATCGAGCGAGGTTAAACATGGAATGCCGTTTTCGACCGCTTCGCGGCGGATGCGGAAGCCGTCGCTTTCCGGCTGTTTTCCTTTCGTCAGCGTGTTAATGACAACTTGCGCTTTTCCTTGACGAATGACATCTAAAATGTTTGGCGATGCGGAATGGATTTTATTGACGACAGTTACCGGAATGCCCGCCGCTTTTAACGCTTCCGCCGTGCCGTTTGTCGCAAGCAGTTGATAGCCAATTTGATAGAAACGTCTTGCAAGTTCAATCGCGTCTTCTTTATCTTTATCAGCGACCGTCAACAACACCGCTCCGTACGGGCGAATATGAATGCCTGAGGCGACGAGTCCTTTATAGAGCGCCTTTTCAAAGGTCGCGTCTTTGCCGATCACTTCGCCGGTTGATTTCATTTCCGGGCCGAGCGAAATATCGACGTTGCGCAGTTTCGCGAATGAGAAGACCGGCGCTTTCACGTATACGCCTTCGCTTTCTTGTTTCAAGCCCGTTTCATAGCCAAGTCCCGCGAGCTTCGCGCCTAAAATGACTTTCGTGGCGATGTTGGCCATCGGCACGCCGGTAATTTTGCTTAAAAACGGCACCGTGCGGCTTGAACGCGGATTGACTTCGAGCACGTATACTTCATTTTGGTACATGACAAACTGAATGTTTAACAGCCCGACAATGCGCAAGCCTCTTGCCAGTTTAATCGTGTAATCAACGATTTTTTGCTTGATGTCCTTCGTTAACGTTTGCGGTGGATAAACAGCGATCGAGTCGCCCGAGTGAACGCCGGCCCGTTCGATATGTTCCATAATGCCCGGGATAAACACCGTTTCTCCGTCAGAAATCGCGTCCACTTCGATTTCTTTTCCGATTAAATAGCGGTCGATGAGCACTGGATGCTGCGGATTGACTTTGACGGCGTGCTCCATGTAGTGCAATAGTTCCTCCTCTTGATAGACGATTTCCATTGCGCGGCCGCCGAGCACGTACGATGGACGGACGAGCACCGGATAGCCGATTTCCTCGGCAATCCGCACCGCTTCCTCGACGGAAAAGGCCGTTTTTCCTTGCGGCTGCGGGATACCTAGCTCCGATAACGTTTGTTCAAATTTGTCACGGTCTTCGGCGCGGTCTAAATCCTCTAGCGACGTTCCTAAAATGCGGACGCCGCGCGCCGCTAATTCCGCCGCTAGGTTGATCGCCGTTTGGCCGCCGAACTGAACGATGACTCCAACTGGCTTTTCTAGGTCAATGACATGCATCACATCCTC
Source organism: Parageobacillus sp. NEAU-HV-2 (assembly GCF_059115485.1). Lineage (NCBI taxonomy): Bacteria > Bacillati > Bacillota > Bacilli > Caryophanales > Anoxybacillaceae > Parageobacillus > Parageobacillus sp. NEAU-HV-2. Next base: position 498,349 of record NZ_JBXUJJ010000001.1, on the reverse strand, counting down.
GATTGTTAACGGCTCGAAATACAACTTGTCCGATATGCTGAAGTCAGTCGACACCGTTTCCGGATTGTTGTTGATAATAATCGCTTCGTAGCCTGCTTCTTTAATCGCCCAGACGGAATGAACGGTCGCATAATCGAATTCAATGCCTTGTCCGATGCGAATCGGTCCGGAACCAAGCACCACGACGCTTTCGCGGGCAGTAACGACCGATTCGTTTTCGTCTTCGTACGTGCTGTAGTAATACGGCGTTTCTGATTCAAATTCCGCCGCGCACGTGTCCACCATTTTATATACAGGAATGATTCCTGCTTGTTTGCGCATCTCATAGATGTCGCGCTCGCTTTTATTCCAAAGCTTGGCGATCGCTACATCGGAGAAGCCCATTTGTTTCGCTTTCCGCAGCACTTCGATATCTCCCTTATAATCACGGATGACGGTTTCAAAACGGACGATGTTTTCGATTTTGGTTAAGAAAAAGCGGTCAATTTGGCTCCATTCATAAATTTGCTCGACAGTAAAGCCGCGGCGCAGCGCTTCGGCAATATAGAAGAGACGCTCATCTCCCGCTTTGCGAATCCGTTTTTCGATTAATTCATCCGATATGTTTTCCACATCCTTGAGTTCAAGGTGGTAAACGCCCGTCTCTAAAGAACGCACCGCTTTTAACAGCGATTCCTCGAACGTCCGTCCGATCGCCATCACTTCGCCTGTCGCTTTCATTTGCGTGCCAAGACGGCGATTCGCCGATTCAAACTTATCGAACGGAAAGCGCGGAATTTTTGTCACGACATAATCAAGCGCTGGTTCAAAGCAGGCGTACGTTTTTCCTGTCACCGGATTAATGATTTCATCTAACGTTAAGCCGACGGCAATTTTCGCGGCCAGCTTGGCGATCGGGTAGCCGGTCGCTTTTGACGCTAACGCCGATGAACGGCTGACGCGCGGGTTGACTTCAATGACATAATAATGGAAGCTATGCGGATCGAGCGCCAGCTGCACGTTGCAGCCGCCTTCGATGCCAAGGGCGCGAATAATGCGGAGCGACGCGTTGCGCAGCAATTGATATTCACGGTCGCTTAGCGTCTGGCTTGGGGCGACGACGATCGAATCGCCGGTATGAATGCCGACCGGATCGATATTTTCCATGTTACAGACGACGATCGCGTTATCGTTGGCGTCGCGCATCACTTCATACTCAATCTCTTTATAGCCGGCGATGCTTTTTTCCAACAAACATTGATGAACAGGACTTAGTTTTAACCCAGTAGAAACGATATCAATCAATTCTTCCTCATTCGTGCAAATGCCGCCGCCGGTGCCGCCGAGCGTAAATGCCGGGCGGACGATGACCGGATAGCCGACCTTTTCGACGAAAGCGTATGCTTCTTCCAAGCTATGAATAATTTCGCTTTCCGGAACGGGTTCGCCGAGTTCGTTCATCAGGGCGCGGAATTGCTCGCGGTCTTCTGCTTTTTCGATTGCCTCTAATTTTGTTCCTAAAATTTCAACACCGCATTCTTCCAGCACTCCGGCTTTTGCCAGTTCCACCGCCAAGTTTAGTCCCGTTTGCCCGCCAAGCGTCGGCAAAATCGCGTCCGGACGTTCTTTGCGAATGATGCGCGCAAGAAATTCAAACGTGAGCGGCTCCATATATACTTTGTCCGCAATTTCGGTATCGGTCATAATCGTTGCTGGATTGGAGTTTACTAAAATGACTTTATACCCTTCTTCCTTTAGCGCTAAGCACGCCTGTGTGCCCGCATAATCAAACTCCGCTGCCTGGCCGATGACAATCGGGCCGGAACCGATCACTAAAATCGTTTTAATATCTTGGCGTTTAGGCATGGACGATTTCCCCTTTCTTTTTAAACTCGCGAATCATCGCGATAAACTCATCAAATAACGAGTTGGCGTCCTCAGGACCAGGTGATGCTTCCGGATGATATTGCACCGTAAACGCCGGATAATCAAGATGGCGCAATCCTTCTACCGTGCCGTCGTTTAAAGCGATGTGTGTTACTTCTAATCTTGTATTGTGCAACGATTCTTTTTTAACGGTATAGCCGTGATTTTGCGAAGTAATCGCCACTTTTCCCGTCGCCAAATGCTTCACTGGATGGTTCGAACCGCGATGGCCGAACTTCATTTTTTCCGTATCGGCTCCGCAAGCGAGGGCGAACAGTTGATGGCCGAGACAGATGCCAAAGAGCGGCACTTTGCCGAGAATACCCTGAATCATGTCAATCGCTTCCGGTACATCTTTCGGGTCGCCAGGGCCGTTTGAGAGCATCACCCCATCTGGATGCAAACGAAGAACTTCTTCCGCTGTTGCATTGTATGGCAAGACGATGACGTCGCAATTCCGTTTATTCAGCTCGCGCAAAATGCCGTGCTTCATGCCGAAGTCGACCAAAACGACGCGGTAGCCCCGCCCCGGACTTGGATACGGACTTTTTGTTGAGACGCGTTTGACCTGGTCGCGCGGCAGTGCCGTTGTTTTCAAGTATTCGACAACCTCTTGCACGCTGACATCCAAGTCGCAAATCATACCTTTCAGCGTCCCGTATTGGCGGATGATGCGCGTCAATTTACGCGTATCAATCCCTGCTAAACCAGGAATCTTTTTTTCTTTTAAATATTCGTCAAGCGTCATCTCGTTGCGCCAGTTCGATGGCACATCACATACTTCTTTGACGATCAGCCCGTGAATGTGCGGTTCAATCGATTCAAAATCGTCACGGTTAATGCCATAGTTGCCGATGAGCGGATATGTCATTGTCACGATTTGTCCGCAATAAGAAGGGTCGGTTAAAATTTCTTGATACCCGGTCATTCCCGTATTAAACACCACTTCGCCAACTATTTTTTCCGTACTGCCGAACGCCTCTCCGATAAAGAATGAACCGTCTTCTAATACAAGCTGCCGTTTCATTTACACTCTTCCTTTCTGCCAAACTAGTTTTCCGCCGACAAACGTCATCACCGGCCAACCTTTGCATTTCCAACCGGTAAATGGAGTATTTTTTCCTTTGGATACAAACGTCTGCGGATTAATCATTTCTTCCGTCTCTAAATCTATAATCGTAATATCCGCCCGCTCGCCGACCGCCAGTTTTCCAAGCGGCAGTCCGAAGCACTCTGCCGGCTTCACCGTCAGCAAATCAATCAGCTGCTTAAGCGTCAACATATTCGTTAAGACCAAATGAGTGTAAAGGAGCGGAAACGCGGTTTCCAAGCCGACGATGCCAAATGGGGCGGCGTTCATGCCTTTTTGTTTTTCCGCTTCCGTATGCGGGGCATGGTCGGTGGCGATAAAATCGATCGTGCCGTCCAGCAATCCCTCGATTAGCGCCGCACGGTCTTCTTTGCTGCGCAGCGGTGGATTCATCTTATAATTCGTGTCAGGACCCGGAATATCTTCATCACACAAAAGAAGATGGTGCGGCGTCACTTCCGCGGTGACGCGAATGCCTGCCCGCTTCGCATCGCGGACGATGCGAACCGATTCTTTCGTGCTAATGTGGCACACATGGTAATGACAGCCTGTTGCTTCCGCCAGCAGCACATCGCGCGCGATATGTACCGACTCGCACACAGACGGAATGCCGTTAAATTTGTAGCGGCGCGCGAATTCACCATCGTGAACAGCCCCGCGATTCGTTAACGTGTTATCTTCGCAATGGGCGACAATCGCCATATCCAGTGCAGCGGCGCGCTTCATCGCTTCATACATCATGCCGGCCGATTGCACGCCGACGCCGTCGTCGGTAAAAGCAAACGCCCCTGCTTGCTTTAATGCCGCAAAGTCCGTCAGCTCTGTTCCTTGCTGGCCGACCGTAATGGCAGCATATGGAAGCACATTGACATAAGCCGTTTCGCGAATCCGCTTGCAAAGCCATTCCATCTGCTCTTTCGTATCCGGCACCGGGCGCGTATTTGGCATCGCCGCCACTGTCGTAAAACCGCCTTTCGCTGCTGCCAGCGTTCCGGTGGCAATCGTTTCTTTCGCTTCGCCGCCTGGTTCGCGCAAATGAACGTGCAAATCGATCAATCCGGCGGAAATCAACTTGCCTTGCACATCGATGACTTCATCCGTTCTTTCGCCCTGTATCTCACGGCCTATCGCCGCAATGACACCATTTTCGATTTTCAGTTCCGTCTGTTCAAGCACGCCATCGTTATTGAACGACATGCCATTTTTCAATATAATGCCCATTTTTCATGCTCCCTTCCATTGCTCGTTTCAGCACCGCCATCCGTACATAAACACCGTTTTCCATTTGCTTAAAAATGCGGGATCGTTCTGATTCCACAAGTTCGCTGGCGATTTCAACATCGCGGTTGACCGGTGCCGGATGTAAAATAATGCTTGTTGGTTTCATCCGTCTCGCCCGTTTCACCGTCAATCCATAACGTTCATGATACTGTTCTTTCGTCAGCCCCATTTTTTCCGCGTGACGCTCATGCTGGATGCGCAGCAGCATGACAACATCCGCCGCTTCCACCGCCGTATCGATATCGACGTACGTTCCGTATGGATTTGCCTCATCTTTCCATGCTTCCGGACTTGAAAACAGCACTGTTGCTCCTAATCTTGTCAGCACTTCCGCGTTCGAGCGGGCGACGCGGCTGTGGCGAATATCGCCAATGATCGCAACAGTCAATCCGGAAAAGGTGCCGAACTCCTGGCGAATCGTGAGCAGATCCAAAAGCGATTGTGTCGGATGATGCCCGCAGCCATCCCCGGCGTTAATGATTGGGATGCGAATCGAATGACGGAGAGACTCAAAATACGCGTCTTCCCAATGGCGAATGACAACAGCGTTTACTCCGATCGATTCGAGCGTGCGAACCGTGTCGTACAGCGTTTCCCCTTTTTGCACGCTCGACATATCCGCATCAAACGGGATGACGTGAAGCCCTAGTTTCCGCTCCGCCATTTCAAAGCTGCATTTTGTCCGTGTGCTTGGTTCAAAAAACAAGTTGGCGATAAACATCGGCTCAGGCGGGCGCCAAAAATGGCCTTTTCTAAATTGCTCCGCATCGTCTAATAATCGGGTAATTTCCGTGACGGACAGTTCGGATAATGTAAACAAATGCGTCATCGTTTTCTCTCCTTTGCTTGATTTCTCATAAAAAACACCCTGCCGAGAGACAGGGTGTTACACAGTTCGCAAAAAGGTGTCAGAAAGCAACCATCGTCTTTCCAGACAACGGCCTACCTTTTTCCTTCTCGTCGTAACACCCTTTTAAGTCTCTCTGGACTTAGTTAAAAGGTGTCATTATGCGACATGGTCATTGTTTTCTTCCGTTTCTACTTCAAACATGTTTTCTTGTACTTCCGGGCGTCCTGGCAAAATCAGATTTAAGATGACACCGCAAATCGCCGACAGCGCCATTCCTTGGATTTGAAACCCATCGGTTATTTTTAAGACGGCGCCGCCGATGCCAATGACTAAGATAACAGAAGAGATGACTAAGTTGCGTTTGTCCCCGAAATCGATGCGGCTATCGACAAGCATGCGCAATCCTGACGATGCGATGATGCCAAAAAGCAGGATCGATACGCCGCCCATGACTGGGGTCGGGATCGAGCTGATCAGTGCGGTGACTTTACCGACAAAGCCGAAGATGATCGCAATCACCGCCGCTCCGGCAAGCACGTAGACGCTGTATACGCGCGTGATCGCCAGCACTCCGATGTTTTCGCCATACGTCGTTTTCGGCGGACCGCCAAGCAGCGCAGAAATCATTGTCGCCGTTCCGTCTCCTAAAATCGAGCGATGCAATCCCGGTTTTTGAATGAGATCGCGCCCGACGACTTTACTTAAGACAAGCTGATGTCCGATATGTTCCGATAGTGTCACGACCGCCACCGGCACCATCAGCATGACAATATCCCACGTAATGTGAACTGGATAATCGACAAATGGCAGGAGGAAATCCGGCATTTCAAACCATTTTGCTTGCGCGACTTTCGCAAAGTCGACCACTCCGACGATAAGGGCATATATATAGCCGACGATAATTCCGACTAATACCGGAACTAGGCTGAGCATGCCGCGCAAAAACACGGAGCAGACGATCGTTGCCGCCAGCGTGACAAGCGCGACCGAAAAGTAAGTGAAACTGTATTTTCCGTCGGGATTGTTCATTGCCATGCCTACTGCCGTGTTGGCCAGCCCGAGGCCGATCACGATAATCACCGGGCCGACGACAATCGGCGGCAACAGCTTCATAATCCAGCGGTAGCCTGCTTTTTTAATGATGAGCGCAACGATGCCGTACACCAATCCGGCTAGAAAGCTGCCGATCATTGCCGCTCCCGCTCCGCCTGCCGTTTTCGCCGCGATAATCGGTGCGATAAAGGCGAAGGAAGAACCGAGATACGCAGGGACTTGCCATTTCGTGATCATCAGGAAAGCAAGCGTCCCAAGCCCGCTCGTAATAAGGGCGATTGACGGGCTTAATCCGACTAGATAAGGCACTAAAATCGTCGCACCGAACATCGCGAATAAATGCTGCAAACTAAGCGTTAGCCATTGTATGGCCGTTGGCCGATCTTGAATATCCAATACCGGTTTGTTCATTATTCATAAACTCCTTTCTCGCTTTGCATAAAAAAACCTCTTTGCCCTTGAGGGTGCAAAGAGGGTACAGAGATAGTCTTCGCCTATTCTGTCCCTTTTGCAGCCTCGCGGGACTGCACTTAAAAGGGATGACATTTATTTTTCATGAATGCTCACTTGGTCCAACTCATCGACTTCCGTTAGCTCGACGACAATCAACTCTGAACTCGAAGTCGGCACGTTTTTGCCGACGAAATCAGCGCGAATCGGCAGTTCACGATGGCCGCGGTCCACCAATACCGCAAGCTGAATTCGCGCCGGGCGTCCAAGGTCCATTACCGCATCCATCGCCGCGCGCACCGTTCGTCCTGTAAACAATACATCATCGACTAAGATAACTTTTTTATCGGTCACCTCAAACGGTACATTCGTTCCTTTCACCAACGGTTCATGATCCGCTGTTTTGACCGTTAAATCATCGCGATACAAGGTAATATCCAATTCGCCGACTGGAATGGTGCTGCCTTCAATTTGTTCAATCCGTTCTGCCAGCCGTTTCGCTAAGTAAATGCCGCGCGTCTTAATGCCGATCAGCACACAATCGTCAATTCCTTTGTTCCGTTCGATAATCTCATGAGCAATGCGCGTCAGCGCGCGGCGGATGGCCTGTTCATCCATCACGACAGCCTTTTGCATGTCGCTTCACCTCCACAAAAAAATCCTCCCGCCTGAGAAGCGAGAGGAACCGTTCGTACACGCACAAAAAGGCATACCATGGTCTTTATTTTTTCTTCATCCGATCCCTTCTCAGCCTCACAGGACTGAATTTAAAGGTTCATATTCACTTGATTTCATTGTATGTGTTCGCGCTGGCGTTGTCAATCATTTTTTCGCAGCCATTGTAAAATTGCTTCGAATTCAGGCGGAAGCGGCGCCTCAAATTCCAAATATTCACCGGTGCGCGGATGCGTAAATCCGAGCACGCCGGCATGCAGCGCCTGCCCGTCGATCGGCAGCGTCTTTTTTGGCCCGTATTGCGGATCGCCGGCGAGCGGATAGCCGATATATTTCATATGCACGCGAATTTGGTGCGTTCTGCCTGTTTCCAACTGGCATTCGACGAACGTATAGTGTCGGAAGCGCTCGAGCACACGGAAATGAGTGACCGCTTCTTTTCCGTTTTCTTCGGTGACCGCCATTTTTTTACGGTCCCGTTTATCGCGGCCGATCGGCGCGTCAATCGTGCCATAGTCGTGCGGAATGACACCATGGACAATCGCCTTATATTTTCGCGTCACCGTTTTTTTCACGAGCTGGTCAACAAGCGATTGATGCGCAACGTCATTTTTCGCCACCATCAACAAACCGGACGTATCTTTATCAATGCGATGGACAATGCCTGGACGCAGCACGCCGTTAATGCCGGACAGATCAGTGCAATGGGCAAGCAATGCATTGACGAGCGTGCCGCGCATATGCCCGGGAGCCGGATGGACGACCATGCCGCGCGGTTTATTCACCACAAGCACATCCGCATCCTCATAATAAATATCAAGCGGGATATTTTCCGGCTCGACATGGAGCGGCTCGGGCTCCGGCAGACGGATAACGACCACATCCCCTGCTTCGCATTTGTAATTCGCTTTCACAGACCGATCGTTGACGGTGACGAGCCCGTTTTTGATCCACTGCTGCACTTTCGAACGCGACCATTCTTCATTTAATACGGCAATGACCTTGTCAATGCGTTCGTTGTCGTATTCTTCATCAATGTGAAACTGAATGACTTCCATTTACTGATTCTCCCTTTCTGATGTCGCGAAGAAAAACGTTTTGATAAAAAGAAGAACAACGCCAATCGTCAACGATGAATCGGCAACATTAAATACAGGAAAGCTGTATGTACCAATATACGCATGGATAAAATCGACCACTTCTTTGCGGAAAAGACGGTCAATAAAATTGCCGATCGCCCCGCCAAGCATCAAGCCAAGGGCAACGCCAAACAGCCTTTCTCCGCGCGGCAGGCGCTGGATATACACAATGAGCCCGATGACAACAATAACGGTAATCAAATAAAACAGCCAAAACTGTCCTTGCAAAATGCCCCACGCTGCACCGCGGTTGCGATGGGACGTAATGTAAAACACGTCTGGAATAATAGGGATGCTTTCCCCAAGCCGCATATACTTTACTACAAGCCATTTTGTCCATTGGTCGATGGCGATGACCACCAGCGCAATCATATAGTATATCACCATATTACCCCCACTTACGTATATCATACCTAATGCATTGTAGCATAATCAGGCAATGATAGACAATTGGATGACACGATAAAAACAGCGGAGCTGCCGCAGTTTAGGCAGCTCCGCCAGCTTTAGGCGGAATAATGTTCTTTCACAATATGGGCGCAGCGCGGACATAACGTCGGAAGATCTGCATCTTTTCCTACTTCCGGTGTCACCACCCAGCAGCGCTCGCATGTTTCTCCTTCTGCTGGTTTGACGATGACGGCGACATTGGCCAATTTTTGCGCATCTTCCGGTGCGTTTTCATAATCTTCCGCAATCGCAAATTCAGATACGATAAACAGCTGTTTTAAATCTTCTTCAATCGATTGTAAAAGCTGACGCGCTTCTTTTTTCGGATACACGACGACGCTTGCCGTTAATGATTTACCGATCACTTTTTCATTGCGCGCCACTTCGAGCGCTTTAAGCACATCATCGCGCAAGTTCATAAACGCATCCCATTTGGCGATCAACTCGTCTTCGCCATCGAGCGCCACCGGTTCCGGCATATCGACAAGCTGAACGCTTTCCGCTTTTTCTTTCCGGTTTGGAATATGCTCCCATACTTCATCAGCCGTATGCGGCAAAATTGGCGCAACTAGTTTCGTCAACGCGACGACCGTTTCGTACAATACCGTTTGAATCGAGCGGCGGGCGCGGTCATTGGCCGCTTCAATGTATAAAATATCTTTAGCAAAATCTAAATAAAACGCGCTTAAATCAACGGTGCAGAAATGGTTCACTTCATGGTAAATTGCCGCAAAATCATACGTTTCATATGCATGTTTTACTTTTTCGATCAACCGGTTTAATTTAGCGAGCATATAGCGGTCGACTTCACGCAATTCGTTCACCGAAACAGCATCGGCCTCCGGGTTAAAGTCAAATAAGTTGCCGAGCATAAAACGGAATGTGTTGCGAATTTTGCGATACACTTCGGAAACTTGTTTTAAAATGCTGTCAGAAATGCGAACATCAGCTTGATAATCGACGGAAGCGACCCAAAGCCGCAAAATATCGGCGCCAAGCTGTTCCATTACTTTCGCCGGCACGACCACGTTGCCAAGCGACTTGCTCATTTTCCGCCCTTCGCCGTCCAGAACAAAACCATGGCTTAACACCGCTTTATACGGCGCTTTTCCAGTAACAGCAACCGCCGTGGACAGCGATGAGTTAAACCAGCCGCGATATTGGTCCGAACCTTCTAAGTATAAATCGGCCGGGCGCTGCAAATCGTCGCGTTCGACAAGAACCGCCTGATGCGAAGAACCGGAGTCAAACCATACGTCCATAATGTCTGTTTCTTTCGTAAAGATGCCGTTCGGGCTAGACGGATGGGTAAAGCCTTCCGGCAGCAAATCTTTTGCTTCACGTTCAAACCACACGTTCGAACCGTATTGGCGGAATAAATTCGATACGTGTTCGATCGTTTCATCAGTAATGATCGGCTCGCCGTTTTCCCCGTAAAAGACCGGAATCGGCACGCCCCATGCGCGCTGGCGGGAAATGCACCAGTCGCCGCGGTCGCGGATCATATTATGGATGCGGATTTCGCCCCATTCCGGAATCCATTTTGTTTCTTTAATAGCCTGGAGCAATTCGCCGCGGATTTTATCAATCGATGCAAACCATTGTGTTGTCGCCCGGAAAATCGTCGGCTGTTTTGTACGCCAGTCGTGCGGATACGAGTGCGTGATAAATCCAAGCTTTAACAGCGCGCCGACTTCTTCTAATTTTTGTGTAATCGCTTTGTTTGCCTCATCGTAAAACATTCCTTCAAAGCCTGGCGCTTCGCTCGTCATATAGCCGCGCTCATCAACCGGACAAAGCACGCCGAGACCGTATTTCTGCCCGATAATAAAGTCGTCTTCCCCATGACCAGGCGCGGTATGCACGCAGCCCGTACCGGCGTCTGTCGTTACATGTTCCCCGCAGATGACTAAAGAATCTCGGTCATAAAACGGATGTTTGGCCACGACGTACTCTAAATCTTTTCCTTTGATCGTTTTCACAACCGTTACTTCGTCCCAGCCGACTTCTTTGACAACTGCTTCTAGTAATGCGGCAGCAACAACGTATTTTTGACCGTTTGTTTCCACCACTTGATAATCAAGGTCTGGATGGACAGCAATCGCTAAGTTTGCTGGAATCGTCCACGGTGTTGTTGTCCAGATAACGATTTTTTCGTCTCCGTCCAATACACCTTTTCCGTCTTTGACCGGAAACGCTACATAAATCGATGGCGAACGTTTGTCTTTATACTCAATTTCTGCTTCCGCCAATGCCGATTCGCTTGACGGAGACCAATAAACCGGCTTCAAGCCCTTATAAATCAGCCCTTTTTTCGCCATTTCGCCAAACACTTTAATTTGCTGTGCTTCATATTCTGGTTTCAGCGTAATATACGGATTTTCCCAGTCGCCGCGCACGCCAAGGCGCTTAAATTGCTCGCGCTGGTTGTCGATTTGCTCGTACGCGTATTGCTCGCAAAGCTTGCGAAACTCGGCAACGCTCATCGACTTGCGGTCGACGCCTTTTTTCGCAAGCGCCGTTTCAATCGGCAGCCCGTGCGTATCCCAGCCCGGAACATATGGAGCGCAATAGCCGCTCATTGATTTATAGCGGACGATAATATCTTTTAAGATTTTATTTAAGGCATGCCCCATATGAATATCACCATTGGCATACGGCGGCCCATCATGAAGCACAAACAGCGGGCGGCCTTTTGTCCGCTCCTGCACTTTGCGGTAAATGTCCATTTCCTCCCATTTCTTTTGCATTTCCGGCTCGCGCTTTGGCAAATTGCCGCGCATTGGAAAGTCCGTCTGTGGCATTAACAACGTTTCTTTGTAATCCATATTCATTCCTCCTTGCATTCGTATGATCTATCATCCATGTGGAGAAGGCATTATCATATGATGTTTTTTCACGGCTCTCCGCCTCGCTATGGCGGTAAATGTGCGCCGCTATCGGAACGCAAAATAAAAAACCGCCCTCTCCCAGAAGGGACGAGAACGGTCTCGCGGTACCACCCTTATTGACTATGTTATCACATAGCCCACTTTGCATTCGTAACGTGAATGACACGCCATGGCCTACTTTTCCGTTCGGCATGGAACTCCAGGGTGATCTTCACTCTTTCGCTTATGCTAGGCTTCCACCATCCCTAGCTCGCTGTTATAAGCGGTGAAAGAGCTACTGTCCCTTTCATCGTCAGCACTGATATAAGTTGTCAGATTTGTTGACTAACTAATAAAAACCAGTCAATCAATCGCTTTTCTGCCGTGATCCCAAACGAGAACGACATCGGACAAACAGATTTGTCCGATAAGCGTTCTTCGTTCGGGCTGGGCATGCGTACCGCATGCCCAGTCGGCCAAGCTATCGCTTGCCGACTTCGGCAGAAAAGCGAAGATGGTCTACTATTTTAACTGGCAATATAGTTTCAAAAAGAAATAACATCCGGCTGCATTTATATATTGTAATCGATATTATATGCGAAAAAATCGGCGGCCGTCAAGATTGCGGCAGCTCTTCCTTTTTTTCCACATCTACTTCCGGGATTTCATATTCCATTAAATCGTCCCAGTCGCTGCTGTTAATCATTTCGAGCTGCGCTTCGACCAGCATGCGGAAACGGGTGCGAAGCACTTTCGACTGCCGCTTTAAATCTTCAATTTCCATCACTATTTTCCGCGACTTTGCCAGCGCCTCGCTAATGATGCGCTCCGCGTTTTTCTCCGCCTCTTTGATGATGAGCTTCGCTTCTCTTTGCGCGTTGCGCTTTATTTCTTCCGCCGTTTCTTGGGCGACGAGAATCGATTTGTTCAATGCTTCCTCAATATTTGTGAAGTGATTGAGCTTTTCCGTCAATTCCGCTACCTTTTCTTCCAATTGCTTTTTTTCACGAATCACCATTTCATAATCTTTAATCACTTGATCGAGAAACTCATTGACTTCATCTTCATTATAGCCACGAAACCCACGGCTGAATTCTTTATTATGAATATCTAATGGCGTTAAAGGCACAATGGCCACCTCCGTTTGCATAGTTCCTTTCCTTAAATCATTCGACATTTTTCTATAAATTCCTGCCATCATTCGATTATTTTTGCAGGCCGATGCGAACAAGCCACTTCTCTTTTTTTGTCTTCCCCTCAATGTCCATGATTTTACAGCGACCAAATCCGCGCGCCGAAAGAACATCGCCTTGCCCACATTCAAAATGCGCCTGCTCGACTACTTTCCAATTGACTTTGACAAGCCCGTTTTCAATAACGGATTGCATTTTCTGCCGCGAGGTGTGAAAAGCTTGGGACAAGATCGCGTCCAACCGCAATGACGAAACGGTAATCAGCGCATCTTGCCACGTTTCTTCTAGCATCATGATGTCTGAAAGCGGCTTTTGTTCTAACGAAACAGTCGCTTTGCCGATTGCATGCAAATGGAGGCGGACATACTCCGCCACCTCGTTTGCCGCAAGAAATTGTATTTGTTCCTCTTTGCGCAAAATATCGCCAAATTTTCCGCGCCTTAAACCAAGCGACATCAGCGCCCCTAACACTTGCCGATGCTCTAAGGTGACAAATTTGCTCGCATAATGGACTTCAAATAAGGCAATTTCATAATCCGCTTCTTGCGGCTGAAAATACGGCGGGTACAAAAACGCCCGCTTCCGCTCCACAAACGGGGCGCCGCCAAAAAAGGAAACGCGGACTTCATCATCGCGGCCAATGACGCTTTGGACAATCTGCTGCTCGCGCGGATCCAAAAAGTCGGTAAGCTTAGGGGCGTACTGCCGTTTGACCGTTTCTTGCCACTCCAACACCTGGTCAATAAAATGATGCTCCTCTTTGCGAAAATGCTGATATATTTCCATTTGTTCACTCCTAACTTTCATGAAGAAAGGAACCCGCTTCATGGATTCCTTACACTAAATTTAACATATCAAACAAGGCATGCAACCCCCTTGTCGCAAATTCCAGCACTAAAAAAGCGACGATTGGCGAAACATCAATCATCCCAATCGGTGGGATAATGCGGCGAAACGGCTCTAAATATGGCTCGCAAATCACGGCCAACATCTGTCCAAATTTCGTGTCGCGGGCGTTAGGAAACCACGACATCAAAATATAAATAATCAGCGCATACGAATAAATTTGAACCAATGTCGTCAAAAACCAAAGCAAGCTATCCATAGACGGCTACCACCTCTTTATTGTTCTATCGTCCTCGCTATCAATCGAAATCGAGCCACTGACATCGACGTTATCTGGCGTGCATAAAAAAATTTTCGTGCCGACTTGCTGAATGTCGCCGCCGATCGCATATACGGTGCCGCTTAAAAAGTCGACGATTCGTTTCGCCTGCTCGTGCTGAATCCGTTGCAAATTGACAATCACCGCGCGCCGGTTTTTTAAATGATCGGCGATTTCCTGCGCCTCCGCGTATGCCCGCGGTTCAATTAACACGACTTTCGATGACTTTTGCACGCTTTGCAAGCTTACGATATTCGCTTTGGCATTTCCCTTTGTGAGCGGCTGCACTTCTTCCTCCTCTCCATATTCTTCTTCATATTCTTCTTCATACTCCTCATAATCTTCCTCTAAAAAATAATCTTTGAATTTTTTTATTAATCCCATCGGTTCCACCTCCTAAAATTGTTTGCCGACTAGCGATGTACCAAGTCGAATGAAGGTCGCCCCTTCCTCGATGGCAATCACATAATCATTAGACATTCCCATCGACAATTCCGTGCATGGCGCATTGGCAATCTGTAATGCTTGTACATTTTCTTGCAATAATTTTAATTGGCGGAAACACGACCGCAATACCGCTTCGTCATCGGTATACGGCGCCATCGTCATTAAGCCAACCACTTGAATATGGGAAAAATCGCGTAGCTGCTCAATAAAAGGAATGACTTCGTCTACAGCTAGTCCATGTTTCGTCGCTTCGCCGGAAACATTTACTTGCACAAAGCATTTCACCGGCTTTGTCGCCCGCTTTTCAATTTCTTTCGCGAGCGACAGGCGATCCAACGAATGAATATAGTCGACTTTATCAATGATATTTTTTACTTTTCGCGACTGCAAGGTGCCGATAAAATGCCATGTCGCTTTATCGCCCAACACGCTATATTTTTGCAGCAGTCCATCGTCGCGATTTTCTCCTAAATCGGTAATGCCGGCTTCAAGCGCCTCGCGCGCCCGCTCTACACTTACATATTTCGTCACGGCAACGATACTAATGTCGGCAGGGTCGCGTCCGACACGCTGGCATGCTGCTTCAATGTTTTCACGAATTTTGGCTAAATTGTCGCGGACCGTCATTATTTTTCCTCCTTCCTGCCGATAAACGCCATCATTCTTCCCGTTTTGCCATGATCGCGGCGATGGGAGAAAAACAAATGATCGGCACAGCTTGTGCAGTATGAAGAAACATAAATATGGTCTTTACGGATGCCTTCTTTCATTAGCAACATCTGATTCAATGCTTTTAAATCAAGCGCATATTGTCCAGGGCTTACTTGCCGATACACAAGCGGCTGTTCTTCTTGTAAAACGCGATCAACATGTACGATTACGCGGTCATCGACTACATAGCAGCAGGCGCCAATCGAAGGACCGACCGCCACATAGATATCAGCAAGCGGAATGTGTTCCCGCTCCTGCCAAAGCCGGACCATTTTTCCGGCAATATTTTTTACCGTTCCTTTCCATCCGGCATGGGCAAGCCCGATCATGCCATGTTTTGGCGCCATAAAATAAAGCGGTACGCAGTCAGCAAAACATAAAGCAAGCAGCACCCCTGCTTCATCTGTATATAAACCATCCGCACCCGCTATGGCGGATGAATAATCTGTCGCTCCTCTTCCACTTTGGCCAGCTGTGACCTTTTCGATGCGGGCGTCGTGTATTTGCTCGCAACAGATCCATCGCTCAAGCGGAAATTGCAGCAAATCGGCCAAACGCTGGCGGTTGTGGACAACGACAGCACAGTCGTCGCCGACATGCAGCCCTAAATTAAATGTCGCAAACGCGCCGCTGCTCATCCCACCGTGTTTTGTCGTAAAGCCAGCCGTTACTTCGGTGAACGGATACGATGGCTGCAGTAACAGCAGCTCCTTGCCTGCTTGTTGAAAAATGTCAGACATTTTCGTCAACCTCATGCTTTTTTTGTTGATTTTTATCACTTTTTTTCCTATTTTATCATAGTTTGCTTAAACGTGATAACCATTATTTATCATTTAATCCATCTCTATTCGCTATCCTGCAAGCGAACTAAAATAACGTCCGCACCAACTTTGACGATATTTTGCCACGGGATGACAACCGCTTCTTCGCGCCCGAATAAACCGAGCACTTTTCCTGCCCCTAAAATGATTAACGAGCGGATTTTTCCTGTCTCTAAATCGATATCGATATCGCCAATATTTCCCAATTTTTTGCCGTTTGCCACATTGACAATGTCTTTCGATTGAAATTCGGAAATTCTCATCATTGTAAATCCCCCGCTTTCTCGTCTTATTCATAACTATATGAATGTATATAACGGCTTATGTAAAAAAGAAAAGAGCTGAACGAGCAGCTCTTATACTTGAATGTTTTTATTCATTTGCCGAATCGCCGCTTTTTCCAACCGCGACACTTGTGCTTGGGAAATTCCGATTTCTTCAGCGACTTCCATTTGCGTTTTTCCTTGGAAAAAGCGTTTGCGAATGATCATTTTTTCCCTTTCGTTAAGACGCCGCAGCCCTTCTTTTAGCGCAATTTCTTCAATCCATTGGCTGTCGCGGTTGCGTTCATCGCTTAATTGGTCCATTACGTAAATCGGGTCGCCGCCATCATTATAAATCGGCTCAAATAAGGAAACAGGTTCTTGAATCGCATCGAGCGCAAACACCACTTCTTCATGAGAAACACCAAGTTCTTTGGCAATTTCTTCTGTCGTTGGTTCTTTCGCCGTTTCACTCATCAGCCTTTCACGCACTTGCAGCGCTTTATAGGCGATATCACGAAGCGAGCGGGATACGCGGATCGGGTTGTTATCGCGCAAATATCTGCGAATCTCGCCGATAATCATCGGCACTGCATATGTTGAAAATTTTACATTTTGACTTAAATCAAAGTTATCAATCGATTTCATAAGTCCAATGCAACCGACTTGGAATAAATCATCAACAAACTCTCCGCGGTTATTAAATCGTTGAATAACGCTTAACACAAGCCGTAAATTACCATTCACTAATTTTTCCCTTGCCTCCAAATCCCCTTCATGCATCCGTTTGAATAGTTCACGCATTTCTTCGTTTTTTAGTACTGGAAGCTTGGATGTGTCTACGCCACAAATCTCAACTTTGTTTCTTGTCAAGTTGTTCCCTCCCATCAGGAGATGCTAAGTCGTCAGTTTTCAGTATCCCCTGTGGAAGGAAAAATATGCACATCTGTCCAATGCGTAAAAAGGCGACGATCAAACGATCGCCGCCGTTTTACATCATCTTATTGAATTCTTTGCGAAGCCGCTTAATAATCCGTTTTTCTAACCGTGATATGTAAGATTGCGATATGCCAAGCAAATCGGCAACGTCTTTTTGCGTTTTTTCTTCTCCGCCTGAAAGCCCAAAGCGAAGTTCCATAATTTGCTTTTCGCGCTCGCTAAGCTGGCGCAGTGCATTAAATAAAAGTCGCCGGTCGACATCTGCTTCCAAATCTTTTGTAATTACATCGTCTTCCGTGCCGAGCACATCCGACAATAGTAATTCATTGCCATCCCAATCGATGTTTAGCGGTTCATCAAACGATACTTCAGAACGGACTTTATTATTGCGCCGCAAATACATTAATATCTCGTTTTCAATGCAGCGGGACGCATAGGTGGCCAGTTTAATTTTTTTCTCGGGATTAAACGTATTTACCGCTTTAATCAGTCCGATCGTTCCGATGCTAATTAAATCTTCAATATTAATTCCTGTGTTTTCAAACTTACGCGCAATATAGACAACAAGCCGTAAATTGCGCTCAATAAGGAGCGATCTTGCCGTTTCGTCCCCAGCAGAAAGCTTTTCGATCAACATTTCTTCCTCTTCTTTTGTCAATGGCGGGGGCAGCGCCTCACTACCGCCGATATAATATATTTCATCCGTTTTAATTCCTAACTTCGTCAATAGCTTATAGAAAAAATACATGATGCGAAGTTTCCACGTTTTCATGAAAATCCCCCTTCTAAATTAATAAAAAGTGAGTATGATTATAGTAACGAATTATGAAGCAGTAAGCTTCCTTCCCGTTTGCACCATTTTCGGATGGATAATGCACTCGTATTCCCCATCTGCGGACAATTTTGTTTCGTTTAATCCGATGAGCCCTTTTTCGACTTCAAGCCATTGCCTTTCGTAGAAAATCATAATGCGGTCCGGTTTCACGGCGATTAAAAATTGCTGTTCACTTCCGACAACCCGGTACGGGATGATGCGCAGCCGATGCACCCATTTTTCAAATACAGGATGATGGTACCAATCCATCGATGTTTCCAGCCGAAGCTGCTGCACTAATTCCTCTGGCAGCACTTCCTTGACTTTCTCCTTTTCCACGATCATAACTGGTATTTTCGATATAGGATCATATAGTTGATTGCCACTGTCAATCAATCCTTTTAATGAAAGCGGCCTGCCGTCAAACACAATAACAACGTCCACAATATGTTCAAAGCGCAGCTTCTTTTCGCGAATTCCAGCGATGCGGGCGCGGGAAAAAAACCATAGTATCGGAAATCCGACTAAAACAAACATCCAGCTAACCGGATCTCCGACACCGAGTGAATACGTTGTCAGCATGCCGCGGTGAATATCAATTTCCCGCTGTAAAAAATAATGCACCGCAACCATACCGCCGCCGACGGTAAAAGTGGCAAAGTAAAAGGTGAATAAATTTTCTAGAAAATACCTTATGCGTTTAAATCCAAAAGCAGCGAAAACGATCAAAAAGGAACATAACACCTTTATAACAGGGTGCTGAACATACACGGAAAACGGGGTAAACATCATGACAACGAGCAAGGAGCCAATAAACGCCCCGACAAGCACCCGCCACCACACGACATCCCGCTTTAGCATAATTGCCGTCAGCCAAAGCAGCAGACTGTCAAAGCACAAATTTAGCAGCCAAATGACATCTAAATAAACGGCCAATCAAATAGCCTCCTTCTTCTTTCACCAAAACAAGCTGTTTCTGAAAATAGTATATAGTACATCTTATTGGAAAGTCTGTCAATTTATGATGATGAAAAACAGAAATTTTTGTCAAAGAAACAAGAAAAGCGAAGGGCGCCTGCTCATCGGCGACACGCGCTGGAGGACCCGCGAGGAGGCTCAGACCAAACAAAGTTTGGTCTTGCGTGGGTTACTCAGAGAAGTTAACTCAATGTGTTGCCGCCCAGCGGATCGAAGCGTCGCGAGCCGATGGCGCCCGGAGCTAGACAAATAAGAAAAGCGGAGGCGGCGTGAATAGCTCCCGAAGCGAAATGTTCTTCGCCCGCTGAAGTGCTTGCACTTCAAGGGCGAAGGTTATTTCGCACAAGGGAGCTAGCCGCCGGAGCTAGACAATAAAGAAAAGCGGAAGCGCCGAGATTAGCCTTCGAAGCCAAATGTTCTTCGCCTGCAGGGGTGCCTGTCATCCCGAAGGCGAAGGTTATTTGGCAGAAGAAGGCTAGGCGCTGAAGCTAGACAAGGAAGAAAAGCGGAAGGCGCCCCCATTTCGCCTAAAGGCTGCCCGCGTCCTGCGGGCAACGGCGAAATGTCGCCATCCTGGCTCCGCGATACGCGCTGGAGAAAAGATTATTTTAATGAAAAAACAATTGATTGGAGATTAGCTATGGAAAAAGAAAAAGAGCACGAACCATAAAAGATTCGTGCTCTTTCGTTTAACGGCGGCGATTGCGATTGCGCAGAAACGCAGGAATATCCAGCGGATCTTCGACTTGCGCCGAGCGCAATGCCGCATAATCTTGCGTCACTTCTTCGCGTTTCTCCCGTTTCGGGGCAGGGGTCACTTTCGGAATAGTGCCGATTCCAACCCGCGATGGGCGCGGCTGCGAAGCGACATTTTCATTAAATCCGGTCGCAATGACCGTTACGATAATTTCATCTTTTAAGTTTTCATTAATGACCGAACCGAAAATCATATTTACCTCTTGATCGGCGGCCGATGCAACAATATCAGCAGCTTCTTGCACCTCATAAAGACTTAAATTCGTCCCGCCGGTGATATTCATCAATACCCCTTGGGCGCCATCAATTGACGTTTCTAACAGCGGACTCGAAATCGCTTTTTTCGCCGCTTCCGCCGCCCGATTTTCGCCGCTGGCAATCCCGATGCCCATCAGCGCCGAGCCTTTATTGGACATAATCGTTTTTACATCGGCAAAGTCCAAGTTAATTAGGCCTGGCACGGCGATTAAATCAGAGATGCCCTGCACCCCTTGGCGTAGAACGTTATCGGCTTCGCGGAATGCCTCTAACATCGGCGTGTTTTTATCAACAATTTCTAAGAGACGGTCGTTTGGAATAACGATTAACGTATCGACGGCTTCCTTCATTGCTGCAATTCCGCTTGCCGCCTGTGTCGCCCGCTTCCGTCCTTCAAATGTGAACGGACGAGTGACCACTCCGACGGTCAGGGCGCCTAATTCACGAGCGATTTGGGCAATGACTGGGGCAGCTCCAGTGCCTGTTCCTCCGCCCATTCCGGCTGTCACAAACACCATATCCGCGCCTTTTAGCGCCTCTTCAATTTGTTCCTTGCTTTCTTCCGCCGCTTTTTTTCCAACTTCTGGATTGGCACCGGCACCTAAGCCGCGCGTTAATTTTGCCCCAATTTGCAGCTTTGTCGGTGCTTTTGATAAATTTAACGCTTGCGCGTCTGTATTGACAGCAATAAACTCGACACCTTGTACACCATGTTCAATCATCCGGTTGACGGCGTTGTTGCCGCCGCCGCCGACTCCAATCACCTTAATCGTTGCGAATTGATCAATTGTAGTGTCAAACTCCAGCATGGCTAAATCCTCCCAAATTTCAATCTCTATTCAAAGAAAGATCCGAAAAACTTCTTCATTTTTTTTCCAAAGTTGTCTTCCTTCTTTTTCGGCTTCGGCTGCTGCTTTTGCGGATGTCGCTCTACCGGCTCCGCCACAGTGGCGGCAACCGGAACCGATTTTCCTTGTAGCATCGCCTGCCGATAAGCAAACTTAATTAATCCGACTCCTGTCGTATATTGTGGGTCGCGCACCCCTATATAATCAGGCATCGCAATGCGCACGCTGCTTCCTAACACGACATGCGCCAATTCCAATATTCCCGGCATATTGGCGACACCGCCTGTAAGCACGTAGCCGCCAGGCAGGTCGCGAAATCCGAGCTTGCGAATTTCGTGCTGGACCATTTGAAAAATTTCTTCCAATCTCGCCTCAATGATATCAGCGACTTCCAATTGGGTAAACTGCTGATATTGATCGGTCCCGATAATCGGCACGGTGAATACTTCCTCTTCCGAAGCATGATCATAAAAAGCATGTCCATGCTTTAGTTTAATTTTTTCTGCATCTTCCGTCGTCGTACGCAGTCCGATCGCTAAATCTTTTGTAATATGCTCGCCCCCTACAGGCAAAGCAGAAGTGGCCTGCAAAAAGCCTTGTTCAAAAACAGCGATCGTCGTGGAACCACCGCCGATATCCACTAATGCGACTCCCAAATTTTTTTCATCATCAGATAAGGCGAGGGTGCCAGCTGCAAGCGATTGTAGGCAAATATCGCTTATTTCCAAACCAGCACGTTCCACACAGCGGAGTAAGTTATGTAAAATCGTTTTCGAACCGGTGATAATCGTTCCTTCCATTTCAAGACGGACGCCGAGCATGCCGCGTGGATCGTTAATTCCATCCAATCCGTCCACGATAAACTGCCGCGGAATAACGCCGATAATTTCCCGATCTGGAGGAATCGATACGACTTGCGCAGCATCGATCACACGCGCAACATCCTCATCGCTAATTTCACGGTTTTCGCTGGAAACAGCGACAATGCCATGGCAGTCTTGCAGTTGAACATGATTGCCTGTCACACCGACGATCACGCGGCGAATCGTTAAACCAACCATCCGCTCCGCTTGCTCCACCGCACGTTTGATCGATTGCACCGTTTTATCTATATCAACAATAGACCCTTTTTTGAGCCCTTCCGATTTTACATTCCCTACTCCAATAATGTTAATGGAATCGTTCAGCATTTCTCCAATGATGACTTTCACGCTCGATGTACCAATATCAAGGCTAACGACGATCTCATTGCTGCTCATCTTTTGGTACCTGCCTACTAAAATCGTATATGTACCGCCTCTACCACCCGTTATATCGTCTTTCATTCCTGTTTCCGCGGTCGATTACGTATTTTAGTAAGCAGTGACACCTCCTTTTAAGCTGAAATTTATACACCCCGATAGCTATGAATCTTTCAATCTATAACAGAGTTCGATTATGAATCGTTGGCAGTGATGAAAAGGCAATGGCATGATTTTTTACTCCATATAATTCAACATATCAAGAAACTTTCCCTTTTTTCTTAATTAACTTTTTTCACGGTTTTGTCGCCTTTCCATCCATTCCGTAAGCAAGAGACGACGGATGACGGCGATATTTTGAAAAAGACGCACTCCAAACGCAAATACGGCTGCTAAATACAAGTCTACACCAAGATGAACACCAAGAAAAGTTAAAGTTGTGGCTAAAAAAATGTTAAAAAAGAACCCTGTTATAAATACTATTTCGTCATATGTTTGTTGTAAATGGGCGCGAAGCCCACCAATTAATGTATCAAATGCAGCCAAAATTGCAATGGATAAATAATTAGAATATTCGTCCGGAACGCGCAAATCCGCTAGAGATCCCACAATGAAACCAACCAATAAGCCGATGAGCGGAAGCCACATGCTATTTCTCCTCCTTTTCGGCTTTTACCATTTCCATATATTTTGCATTCCATTTTTCATCAGACGGCGGAATGACGATCGATGCCAACGGCTTCGAGATCGTAAGCTGCAAATTTTCCACAATGAAATCGTCACGGATGGTCGATACGGTTAGACGGTTGTACAACATGTCGGCATCATCGGCGATCACCTTTACTTCAATAGGAAGTGAAGAAATTTTGCGGTCCCCGACTTGCGTCACGCCGTTCACATCGCGAACCGCCGTGGTGTTGGTAATCCGCTCGTCGGCAATGGCGATTTCTTTTGCACCGTACTTATTCAGCTCATTCATCAGCCGCTGCAGCAGCTCGGGCGACACCGTTTCCGTAATCGGACCGACATAATCGTTGGGATAAAATGGCTCAATCGTCAGCACCACGCCTGGGCCTTTCGCTTCCGTCAAGCCGGCTTCTTGTTCCAATTCCCTTACCGTTTCGTGCAAAACCGCTTCTCGATTTGAGCGTTGCTTTTGCTTATAGTCCCGTAATTTTTGCTCATAGCCTTCCATTTCAAACAGAAGCTGCTGTTGCAGCTGTTGTTCTTTTTTTAAATCGGCGCGCAATTCCCAAATATCGCGCGTATCGCGAACTTTCGGATGCGATGTTGTCTGCAGCCCAGAAGCAAGCATCAATCCAAAAATCGTCGTAATACAAGTGAAATAGATCGTTTTCTTACGCTCCAATCATCTTCACCATTCTTTCTATACAGGCAATTTATGGACGACGTACTGGAAAAATAGGATCAAGTACAATTTCCTCTTTCCTGTCAATCTTCACCGTAATGTTATCTTGTACGAGCTGGTCTGTTACTCCGCCGGCAATATTCAAAGCGGAAACAAGGACGTCTGGATTGCCGATCGCCGAAATAATAAAAGGCGCCGCATGCTGCGTACCGTCTACTTCAATGACAGGGCCGTTGCAAACAATATACGAACGGTGGGAAATCCGCTGTCCGTTAATGGCGATAGCTTCTGCTCCGGAAATAAGAAGCTCGTGAATCACTTTAAAAACATGCTGTTCATGAACGATGTAATCGGTCGCACTTTGCTCCGATGGAATATAGGATGCGTCCGCTAGCGTAACTTCAATTCCCTTTCCTTTTACTTTCGACTCTCCGACATACATGCGCAACTTTTCCGCCTGTTTGGCCAAATTCGTATGCGTTTTTTGTTGATTGGCCAACTCATTTTCTATTTTGGTAACTTCGTTTTGTTTTTCCACTAACTCGTTTTTTAGCTTCCGGTTTTCCTTTTGGATTTGAATCAGCTGCTTACGGTACTCATATTCTTTTTGCCACTGCCGGTCCGTGACGTTTCGCTTCGCCGCTTCTTTTTTTGTATACTGATACGAAAACGCAAGCATCATCCCAAATATAAAACAGATGAAAGAAAGGATGACACGATTATTTTTTTGTTTCTTCATTGTCATCCTCCTTTTTCGGCGGTTCATAAGGGGTAAAGTAATTGCTTACTTCTAGATGGATGACCCCTTTTATATTCGGGTCCAATTGCTGCACGATAGACGGGTATAACGACATTTTCTCGGCAAAATTGTGGATGCTCGCGCTCACTTCATGACCGTCGTTCATATAAACGGTAACATGATCACGATGATCTTCATTTGGCGTATAATGAATTTCCGAAATGGCGTTTAATACCGATGGGGAAAGTTGCGCCAATTGCCCTGTCATTTCTTGTATATCTTCTCCTTTTTTCCAGTTTACTAAAATTGGCGCATCACTTGGCGCGATTTTCGATGCGCGTTTTTTTAATATGTACCCATTTTCTAAAAGCGGAAAAAATGTTTGTTTGTCATAAATATAAGCGATCCTTCGCCGTTCGTTCACGCGAATAATGATCGTATTGGGAAAATGTTTTTCCACTGATGCGTTCTTCACTTCCGGGTGTTTCTCAATATTTTGTTTTATTTGGTCCTCTTTTACTTTAAAGAAGCTTGTCCGCTTCGTTATGCCGCTTAAGGTAATGATTTGCTCCGCCGGGAGATGATAGTTTCCCTCTACTTCAATATGCCGAACATTGCTTAATGGAGACTGGAAATAAAGCACACATAAGATGAAGAGGAAAAAGAAAGAAATATACGTGATTAAACGGCGATTCGCTTTTTGCCGCCGCCGCTCTTTTAGCTTCGGTACTCGCTCCTCAAGAACAACCACTTTCCCTTTTTCCAAGATGATTCACCGCTTTCCGACATAAGCTTGAAAGCATGGTTATAAAAACAAACGGCATGCACGGATGCCGTTTTTTCACATAAAAGTAAAACTCGCTTTCATTATATCATAATATTTTATAAAATAGAGAGCTAGATTTTTACAATTTTCGCCCTATAATCTCTACTTCCGTTTGCAAATGAATCCCGTATCGTTCGTAAATGGTCGTTTTCACAAACTGAATTAAGTCAAGCACATCTTTGGCCGTTGCTGTCCCTGTATTGACAATAAAGTTGGCATGCTGCTCGGAAATTTGCGCGCCGCCGATTGTATATCCTTTTAAGCCGGCTTCCTCAATCAGTTTTCCGGCATACTGCGGCAACGGGTTGCGGAAAATGCTGCCGGCACACGGCTTATCCCACGGCTGTGTTTGACGGCGGTAATCCTTGTTTTTCCGCATCTTTGCCATAATTTCTTCGCGGTTTCCGGATGCAAGCTGAAGATCGGCAGCGAGGCAAATTCCGCGTCTTTTTGTCTGCAGCACAGAAGTGCGATAGGCAAATTCCATTTCCTCGTTCGTTAGCCATTCGATTGTTCCATCTGAAAATAAAATAAGCGCTCTCTTCATAATTTGCGACATATCCGAACCGTGCGCCCCCGCGTTCATATAAACGGCCCCTCCGACAGAACCGGGAATGCCACCAGCAAATTCCAAACCGGATAATCCTTGTTTACTCATGAGCGTAGCGAGGCGCACTAATGAATACCCGCCGCCGACCGTCACCGTTTCCCCGTCGACATGCAGCTCATCAAATCCTTCGCTTATTTTAATGACTACTCCTTCGACTCCTGCATCAGAAACGAGCAAATTCGAACCGCGGCCGATCGCGCGCCATGGCACTTCGTACTTTTGGATAATCGTCATCGCTTTTTTCAAGCTTTCCACGCTGTCCGGCTCAATAAATACATCGGCCGGACCGCCGACTTTCATCGTCGTATGGTTCGCTAACGGTTCCATCTCCTTTACTTTTCCAATATTCGCGTTTAACAGCTCTTTTACCATCGCCTTCATCACTGCCATCTCCTTTCCTGACCGCCTATGTATATACGTATGCGCGATATATGGTAGAAGCCACCGTTTCGGCATATAAACAAAATGAGAGGGTGCCTCCCTGCATTTAGAGAGATACCCTTTTTCTCCTTCTTACACGCACCCGTAAATATATAGTATTCGTTTTGTCAATACCTTGCGTGTTTGCTAATGTTTAATAACACGCCAATCGCCATTAACATTAGAGTCAGCGATGAACCGCCGTAGCTTAAAAACGGCAGCGTAATCCCCGTTACCGGCATTAAGCCTGTAACGACGCCAATATTAATCATTACTTGAATCGCCACCATGGAAATAATGCCGATCGCCAAAAAACTTCCGTATAAATCCGGCGCTCCAAGCGCGATGCGGACCCCACGCCAAAGCAACAGGCTAAACAACAATAATACAAGCGATCCGCCGATAAAGCCAAGCTCTTCCGCTAAAATCGCAAAAATAAAGTCCGTTTGCGGCTCCGGCAAATAAAAAAACTTTTGCCGGCTTTGTCCTAATCCTAAGCCGAATAAGCCGCCGGGACCGATCGCATAGAGCGATTGAATGATTTGAAACCCGCTGCCAAGCGGATCTTCCCACGGATTTAAAAACGACGTAATTCGCTTAATGCGGTATGGCGCCGACAAAATAAGGGCAGCAAAGCCTGCCAGGCCGAGCACCCCCAGCCCGATAAAATGGCTGATTCGCGCGCCGGCGACAAAAATCATCGCGATACACGTTCCGACCATGACGGTGCCCGTTCCTAAATCCGGCTGAAGCATGATCATGCCAAACGCCGCAAATACCAATGCTAGCGCAGGCAGCAGTCCTCGTTTAAACGAAGTAATGTTTTTTTGATTTTCCGATAAATATTTGGCCAAAAAAGCAATCATGGCAAGCTTCATAAATTCGGATGGCTGAATGGAAAACGCCCCGACGCCGATCCAGCTACGCGACCCGTTACGGATCATGCCGATTCCCGGAATTAATACAAGAACGAGCAACACAAAACAGATAATCAGCAATGCTTTCGACCAATCGCGCCATGTCCAATAATCGATATTCATAATAAAGAACATAGCAGCGATGCCGACACCAGCAAATAAAAGCTGCCGTTTGGCAAAGAAAAACGAGTCATGAAACTTGTATTCCGCCCAAACAGCGCTGGCGCTGTACACCATTATCAGCCCGATGGCTAATAAGGAAAACGTAAGGATGATTAACAAAAAATCAGGCGTAGACTTTTTCCGCGGCAATGCCCAACACCTCTGCTTTTTTAAACTAGGGGGAAAGGCTGTCCTTTCCCTTCTATTTCAACTTATGCACGGCGTTGATAAAAATGTCCCCTCTCTGTTCAAAAGTTTTATATTGATCCCAGCTTGCACACGCCGGTGATAGCAAAATGACATCGCCCGGTTTCGATAATTGATAGGCAACCGGCACGGCTTTTTCCACATTATCGACATATTCAATCGTTTCTATTCCCGCTTGTTTAGCGATGCGCGCGATTTTTGGCGCCGTTTGCCCAAACAAGATGACCGCTTTGACATTACGCAAATAAGGGAGGAGAGCATCAAATTCATTGCCGCGGTCTAGTCCCCCTGCTAACAAAATAACGTCATCATTGTCGAAAGAGGAAAGCGCCTTTTGTGTCGCCAAAATATTCGTTGCTTTCGAGTCATTGAAAAACCGTCTTCCGCCCACAGTGGCCACATATTGCAGCCGGTGCTTTACTCCGGTGAACGTCGTCAACACTTGCTGAATCGCTTCGTTGTCTACGCCTGCTAATTTTGCTGCGGAAACCGCCGCTAATATATTTTCTAAATTATGTTTCCCGGGAAGGACAATATCGGAAACAGCAATAACTTTTTCATCATTCCAATAAACCACATTGTCTTTTATATAAGCGCCCTGTCCGAGCACTTTTGTCGCGGAAAAAAGAACGGTTTGCGCTTGAATGTTTTCGGCAAGCCGCATCACCAGCTCGTCATCCGCGTTGACAACCGCATAATCTTCTTTTGTCTGGTTTTTAAAAATATTGGCTTTTGCTTGTGCATAAGCCTCCTTGGTGCCGTGATAGTCCAAGTGGGCATCAAAAATGTTTAATAAGACGGAAATGTGCGGGCGGAACTCACGAATTCCCGCGAGCTGAAACGAAGAAAGCTCTGTGACGAGCCATTGATCCGCCTTTGCCGCCTTCGCCACTTCGCAGGCGACCAGTCCGATATTTCCGGCAAGCAGCGGCTGTTTTCCCCCTGCCTGCAGCATTTCATAAATTAATGTTGTTGTTGTTGTTTTCCCATTGGAGCCGGTAATGCCAATGAAAGGCGCTTCGGAAATACGGTAAGCTAACTCTACTTCCGTCACTACCGGCAGTCCTTTTTCTACCGCTTTTTTTACCATCGGATTTGTATATGGAATCCCCGGATTTTTCACAACGAAATCAAACGGCTCATCCAACAGTTCAAGCGGATGGCCGCCGCAAATAACCCGGATTCCCAATTGTTCCAACTGCTGCGCTTCTTGACTTTCCGCAAATGGTTTTTGGTCATTGACGGTGACAATGGCACCTAGCTCATAAAGAAGCTTTGCCGCCGCAAATCCACTTTTCGCTAAACCGATGACTAACACCCGACGTTGTTGATAGATAGCTGTCTGTTTCAATTAGATCCACACCTCGATATATATTCCTAGCATTGCAAATAGTAAGCCGACCGCCCAGAACGTGACGACGACACGCCACTCTGACCAGCCAATCAGTTCATAATGATGATGCAACGGACTCATGCGGAATACGCGTTTTCCCGTTGTTTTAAAGGAGATGACTTGAATGATCACCGATAACGTTTCAATGACAAAAACGCCGCCAATAATGACAAGCAAAATTTCCAGCTTCGTTAAAATAGCGACGGCAGCGATAGCCCCGCCTAACGCAAGCGATCCCGTATCTCCCATGAACACTTTCGCCGGATGGGCGTTAAACACTAAAAAGCCTAGCACCGCTCCGACAACGGAAACGCAAAAAATCGCAACATCGTACTGACCTTGGTCCCAGGCAAGAACGGCATAGGCACCAAAAGCGATTGCCGCTGTACCAGCCAACAATCCATCCAACCCATCCGTTAAATTAACAGCATTGGAGCCGCCGACAAGCATGAAAATAAGCAACAGCACATATCCCCAGCCGAGGTTAATGGAGAGATCGGTTCCCGGAATATGTAAGGCGGTAGAAAAGCCGCTATGCTCATATACAAAGAAAAAGACAAGCGCGATCACCAGCTGTCCGATTAACTTTTGTTTGCTTGTCAAACCAAGGTTTCGTTTCATCACTACTTTAATCATATCATCTAAAAAACCAAGCACTCCATAACCGATCGTAACAAACAAGAGCAAATACGTTTCTACGGAAAGAGCGGCGAATTTTTTCGTCATCCATAGAGTGGTGACAATGATGGAAAGCAAAATCATAATGCCTCCCATCGTTGGGGTGCCCGATTTTTTTTGATGGGATTTCGGCCCCTCTTCCCGGATGCTTTGCCCAAATTTTAACCGCCGTAAAAATGGAATAAAAATGGGCGATAATATCACTGTAATGATAAAGGAAAGAACAATAGCAAAAACAATGACTTGTTCTAGCATGATTGGTCACATCCTTCTTGTCCTCGGTCATCCGTCCATTTCTGCTGCAGACGTTTTAACGCATCAAGTACCGCTATATCATATGAATCATTTCGTCCATTATGCGCAGAAATCGTTAAGTGAAATATCGTTTTTTCACCCGTATCGCTTTCCCATTGCCGATATGAATCTAGCAGTTTTTCTAACGCCTGAAGCGGCGAGGCAACAAAAAAGAGCGGAAACTGGTTCGGAATGTAGCGCGGCAATTCTTCCTCTTCCTGCCAAAATGCCGCAATCGCGCCATGCTCAATAGCAATTTTTAATGTTTCTGCCCCGCGCCCGAGCGGAACAAACAGCCCTTTTGGCGCGTGTTGGTAAGGGTCGACAAAAACATGGCGAAATGAAATCGTATCGTCGACAATACCGCGGGCTTGTTTGCACAGCCGCTTTACCATCCCGTACGTTAACATATTCCTCTCCGCTCCTTAATCGCTTCGCGGGCAACGGCACGGTCATCAAATTCCATAATGCGGTCGCCAATAATTTGATACGTTTCGTGCCCTTTGCCAGCGATTAAAATAATATCTCCCTCCTGCGCCTGCTCAACCGCATAGCGAATCGCTTCTTTGCGGTCGACAATCGTGACATAATGCCCATCGGCAACGCCTGCTTCCATATCGCGCAAAATTTGCTCCGGCGACTCGGAGCGCGGATTGTCGGAAGTAAAAATTGCTACATCCGCGTACTTGATCGCTGTTTGCGCCATCAGCGGCCGTTTTGTGCGATCGCGGTCGCCGCCGCAGCCGACAACGACATACACTTTCTTCTTGGCAAATTGCCGAATCGTTTTGAGCACATTTTCAAGGCTATCTGGTGTATGTGCATAATCGACGATTACTATAAAGTTTTGCCCTTCATCGACTGTTTCAAACCGTCCGGCTACCCCCGTCATGTCGGCGATCGCCTCAACAATTTCCGGAAGAGAAAATCCTGATACAAGGCAGGCAGCTACAGAGGCCAGCAAATTATATACATTAAACAAGCCAATTAACTTTGTCTGCACCCGCACCGTACCATATGGCGTGACAAGGTCAAACGCCATCCCGTTTGGTGCCATCTCAATCTGCTTCGCCATAATATCGCTGTCTTTTTCCACGCCATATGTAATGACGGTTGCAGCCGTCATATGCTTATAATATTGCGAAGCAGGGTCATCATTATTTAATACAGCAAACTTCGGCCGTTTATGGTCATAGCGGTTGCCAAGCTGAGCAAACAGCAATCCTTTTGCATTGCGATATTCTTCCATCGTTCCATGGTAGTCAAGATGGTCTTGTGTCAAATTCGTAAATACGGCCACATCATAATCACAGCCGTGCACCCGTCCCATATGAAGAGCATGGGAAGATACTTCCATCACCGCTATCTCAACACCTTCATCGACCATTTGCTTAAACATACGTTGCAACAATAGCGATTCTGGTGTTGTATTTTGCGTCGGATACGCTTTGTCGCCAATTTTCACGTTTACCGTCCCGATTAATCCCGTTTTTTTCTGCGTTTTTCTGGCGATGTGCTCTATTATATGAGTCGTTGTCGTTTTTCCGTTTGTGCCCGTAACGCCGATTAAATGCAGTTTATGCGTCGGCTGGCCGTAAAAAGCGTCGGCGAGCACCGCCATGGCCCGCCGGCTGTCCCGTACAACCACAACAGGCACATCGACGTCAAGCGGCCGTTCGGCAATGATCGCTGCCGCCCCGTTTTCAACCGCCTGTCTGGCAAAGTCGTGGCCGTCGACGGTAAACCCCTTGATGCAAATAAACAATGCACCTTTTTTTACTTGCCGCGAATCCATTTCAATCGAAGTAATGTTCGGATTCTCACCGACATATGCTGTAAAGTCGTGCAAATACGAGAGCAATGTCTGCAACCTCACTATTGTTCATCCTTTCGCTTTATAATAAACGAGCAACGGAAAAAGGGGCGAGACAGAATCGAGGATGATTTACATCAGCCGCCCCTTGAAATCTATCGTTTCCTTTATGGTGCTTTTTCTTCGGAAGTTGGGCTCTTTTTCGCCAAATAAATGCGGATCGTTGCTCCTTCTTTTACTTTTGTTCCCGGCTCCGGAGCCTGTTCGACGACAACGTCGCCTTCTCCACTAACATCTAATTTTAAGTCAAAAAGCTGCTCTTGCAAGTCTTTTTTTGTTAAACCGATTAAATTCGGGACTTCAATCATTTTCGGATCATTCCATGCCCGCTCTTTTTCCATCTGCTCTTTCCGCGGTTTTACGCCAAGTACGCGTAAGCTATCTTCCATGATTTTTCCAACAATCGGTGCGGAAACAACGCCCCCAAACTGGACCGTTCCTTTCGGGTTGTCCACGGCAACATAAACGACAAGCTGCGGGTCGTCTGCCGGTGCAAAGCCGATAAAGGAAACGATATGGTTGTCTTTTAAATAACGACCACCTTTTGCTTTTTGCGCCGTTCCTGTTTTTCCGCCAACGCGATATCCTTCAACATAGGCGCCTTTTCCCGTTCCTTGAGCAACCACGCTTTCTAACGCATAGCGGACTTGCTTGGACGTTTCCTCGGAAATAACCCGGCGCTTCGCTTTTGGCATATTACGGCTGATAACTTTTCCAGTTTCCGGGTCAACCCATTGTTTAGCAATATATGGAGTATACAAAATTCCGCCATTGACGGCTGCGGAAACGGCCGCTACTTGCTGAATCGGCGTCACCGATACCCCTTGGCCGAATGCCGTCGTCGCCAGTTCCACAGGTCCTACCTGTTTCAAATCAAACAAAATGCCGGTTCCTTCTCCTTGCAGGTCAATCCCCGTTTTTTCGCCAAAACCAAACCGTTTAATGTAATCAAACAATTTTTCTTTTCCAAGCCGTTCTCCCAGCTCAACAAAACCCGGGTTGCACGAGTTTTGTACTACCTCCAAAAATGTTTGGTCGCCATGCCCTCCTTTTTTCCAGCAGCGCAGCGTCGCACCGGCTACTTTCGCATACCCTGGATCATAGAAATGGTCCCTTAATAAATTTACTTTTTTTTCTTCTAACGCAGCGGCAAGCGTAATAATTTTAAATGTCGAACCAGGTTCATATGTACTCCAAATCGGCAAGTTGCGGTTATAAATTTCCGGCGGAACGTTGCGATAGTTTGCCGGATCAAATGTTGGCCGGCTCGCCATCGCCAAAATTTCCCCCGTATTTGGGTTCATGGCAATCGCAATAATGCCGTCCGGATTGTACTTCGCTTCGGCGATATCAAGTTCCCGCTCGACAATCGTTTGAATGCGTGAGTCAATCGTCAGCATTAAATTCAACCCGTCCGCTGGCGGGGTATATTCGTCTGCCATATTTGGCATTCTTTTTCCTTTCGCATCGGAATAAAATTGCACCGACCCGCGCTGGCCGCTCAGTTCTTTATCATAATAAAGCTCCAGACCCATCAATCCTTGATTATCAATGCCGGTAAATCCTAACACATGGGATAAATAACTGCCAAATGGATAATATCGTTTCGTATCCTCGGCAATATATACTCCTTTCAAGCCGAGGGCGCGAATTTCCTTTGCTTTTTCGTTCGAGATTTTTCTCCCTTCCGGAATGCGTTCGATCGACGTTTTTTTCGTAATACGCTTATATATTTTTTCTACAGGCGCATTTAACACTTTCGCTAATTTTTCCGCCGTATCGGCCGGATTTTCAATTTGCCGCGGAATGACGTATACCGTTGGAGCGCTCATATTCGTGGCAAGCGGAACACCATTGCGGTCCAAAATTTCTCCGCGCTTCGGTTCGAACGGAATGTTCCGGCTCCATGAATCTTTCGCCCGATCGGTCAGCATATCTCCTAATATAAACTGCACATATCCAAGACGAATATCGATAATCGCAAAAATGAGCACTCCAACGAGAAAAACAATCATCAGCCGTTTGCGCACGGTAACATGGGAAACGCGCATATAGCAGAACCTCCTTTATGATGGGTTCGTTCCACTATATGCTTGTACTCCCCATTATAGAACGTCCGAAATCACTCGTGTGGACCGTCGCTTTTTTTCTCCGCTGCTTCTTTTTGTTTTTGTATTACCTCTTTATCCCATTTGCGCGGCTCTGCCAGTTCGACAATTAAGTAGTCGCCTTTTTTAACGATTGCTCCTGGGCGAATATTTTGGCTCACCACATACCCATTTCCCTTCGTGCTAGTGCGAAGACCAAGAAGTTCCGCTGCCTTCATGACATCACGCAGCGACCAGCCGCGGATATTCGGCATCACTGCCTCACCTTCCGTTTTTAACATCACCCGTTCCCCGGCAATGATACGATCTCCCGCTCGCGGTACATGCTTTTCAATTTGTTGTCCTTTTCCGATGACGACCGGAACGAGCCCTTTTTCTTTCAATTCCTTCACGACCTCTTCGGTCGAAAAGCCGGCATAGGAGCCAATTTCAACCCCTGTTGCTGGCTCTTTCGCAGCCTTTCTGTCCGCCGAAGGCTGAATATGCAAATATTGCAGACTGCTTTTCATCACGCTCGTAAAAATATGGGAAACCGGAGCAGCACCTGTTTCCGTATACGACAATTTCGGCTGCTGGACGGCTACATACATAAGGAGGCGCGGATTTTCTTTCGGCGCCATTCCTAAAAAGGAAAAAATATAATTTTCCCAGCCTGTTAAATAGCCCCCATTCAGTGATGGAATTTGCGCCGTTCCCGTTTTTCCGGCCACCCGGTAGCCTTCAATTTGATATGGACGCCCCGTTCCATGTTCGGAAGTAACGACTGTTTCCAATATATCCAAAACTTTATGCGCCGTATCTTCCGTAATCGGTTGGCCGACCACCTCAGGCTCGTGTTTCATGATAACTTTTCCTGTATCTGGGTCGACGATACGATCGACCACATACGGCTTCATCATTTTTCCGCCGTTAGCGATCGCGGTAGCCGCCTGAATTTGCTGAATTGGCGTTACCGACGTCCCTTGTCCGAACCCGGTCGTAATCCGTTCGATCGGATAGCGATAATGAATTTGTCCTACCGCTTCGCCCGGAAGATCAATGCCGGTTTTTTGGTCAAAATGAAAACGATGCAAATATTGCAAAAAGCGGTCTTCTCCAAGCTTTTCTTTGACTAAAATCGAAAAAGCAACGTTAGAAGAGCGCTGGACGCCCTCGTTAAATGTAATCGTTCCCCAGCCTGCTTTATTATGGTCGCGAATAATATTCGGCCCTACTTTATAGAACCCAGAGCGGTATAGCTCATTACCGTTGTACACTCCTTCATTAATCGCGGCAGCAAGCGTAAAAATTTTCATCGTCGATCCCGGCTCATACGGGTAGGAAATCGCATCGTTAAAATAGTTGGTGATATTGCGTTCATTCGGGTCAAAACTCGGTCTTGTCGCCATCGCCAAAATTTTTCCTGTTTTCGGATCGGCGACAATTGCAATGATTTTTTTCGGCTTATATTGTTTTTCGACCTCATTTATCGCATCTTCCAAAAACGTCTGAATTTTTTCGTCAATCGTTAAATACACATTGGCGCCGTTATCGGGCCGAACGATCGTTTCCTTCGTATTTGGCAGACGGAACCCGTTTATATCTCCGGCAAAGGAAACGTAGCCGTCCTTTTCATGCAAATACTTATCTAGCTTTTTCTCCAGGCCCATTTTTCCGACTGTTTCGTTGTTCTCATTTTTTTGCGCATAGCCAATGACATACGAAGCAAAATTCCCATTTGGATAAAATCGTTTTGTATCGCGAATGAATCCGATTCCCGGAAGATGGAGCGCCTCGATTTTTTGTTTCAGCTCGAAACTAATATTTCGCCCATGGGAGCCAAATTCTACTTGCTTTGCATCTTTCGTTAAAATCCGCTCCACTTCGTCGACATCCATGTTTAACAACGGGGCCAGCTTTTTGGCGGTTCTGTGCGGATTAACAACATGTCTTGGATGATCAAGATCGGTCGTCATCTTCGGATCAAGGACAGCGACAACAGTATATGACGGCACATCCTGAGCCAGCACCTCTCCGTTGCGGTCAAAAATGGTTCCGCGTGTTGCTTCGAGCGTCCGTTGCTGTTTATATTTTTCTTCCGCCTTCACCGCCAGCACTTGGCCGTCGGCGACTCCTGTTACTTGCAGTTGAATAAAGCGGGCAAATAACACAAAAAAGAGCAGACTGAATAGGAAAAATAATATAGCTGCTCCTTTATGTGTATTTTTATGCTTTTTCATATCCATCGGCCATCATTCCTGTACGACTTTTACATTGTTTTCGTTTAACGAGAGACCAAGCTCTTTCGCCTTTTGCAAAATGCGTTCATACGTGCTTAACTGTTGCACTTCCACATATAAATCATTGTTTTGTTTTTTCTGTTCTTGAATCGTTTCTTCCAGTCTTTGAATCTCTTTGTTCGTTTGATAAATCTTCACTTGATTGGACACCATATGTATGGCCGCATACATGACGAACACGCAAAACGAAACAAATAAAAGCTTTTCCCCTAATGTAAAGCGAATGCGCAGCTTTCGTTGCTTCCTTGTATGGGGGCGCGGCGACGGATGTTGCTGCTCGCGAACTTTTACTGCAGTATTATTCATTTCCTTTTCCCTCCTGTTCATGAATGATATGGTTTTATGCATCTTCCATTTCTTTATAGCGAATAAGACTATCCTTATAGTTTCTCGGCAATACGCAACTTCGCGGAACGCGCGCGATGGTTTTGTTCCACTTCTTCTTCAGAAGGAACGATCGGCTTTTTCGTAATGATTTTTAGTACGGGGCGGTGCTGATCGGGAATAAGCGGAAGTCCGGGAGGAAGCTGCGGACCTTGGCTTGCTTCTTTAAAAGCCACTTTACAAATACGGTCTTCTAGCGAGTGAAACGTAATCACACTAATTCTTCCACCACATTTTAATAAATCAATCGCCTGTCTAATCGCATCTTTAAATGCTTGCAGCTCATCGTTGACGGCAATGCGGATTGCCTGAAAAATTCGTTTTGCAGGATGCCCCCCGCTCCGTCTCGCTGGCGCCGGAATCGCCGCTTTAATGATGTCAACTAACTCCCCCGTCGTTTCAATTCGTTTTTCTTTGCGCACTTCTTCTATTTTTCGCGCCACTTGTTTTGAAAACTTTTCCTCGCCGTAATGAAAAAAGATATGGACGAGCTTCTCATACGGCCATTGGTTAACAATGTCATACGCCGTTAACGATTGCTCACGGTTCATCCGCATATCCAATGGCGCATCATAGTGATAGCTAAAGCCACGTTCCGGCATATCGAGCTGCGGCGAGGACACTCCTAAATCAAATAAAATCCCGTCTACTTCTTCGACCCCGCGCGCCGCCAGTTCTTCTTGCAGAAAGCGAAAGTTTCTATGAATAAACGTTACTTGTTTTTCGTAACGTGCTAATCGCTTCTTCGCATGCTCGATGGCCATATCATCTTGATCGAAAGCAAATAACCGGCCTTTCTCCGACAATTGCGAAAGCAAATATTCGCTATGTCCGCCGCCACCAAGCGTGCAGTCGACATAAGTTCCATCTGGTTTAATATGAAGCCCATCTACTGCTTCTTTTAATAATACGGTTGTATGCTCAAACACATGTCCACCACCTTTATCGCTTACCACTGCATCTTTATGGAAAAATTCGCATCATCGCAGCCTAGCTTGCCTCATTCGTTTCTAACAGGGCTATCACCTATTTATTATACCGCAAAACACAACAAAATTTTAGCTTTTTTTGTAAAACCGCGTCTTCTTCTGTTTGTTTTTGTCGTATTTCGGCACAACACCAAAAAATTACGAACAAATGTTTTTTACTTTTATTTCCACTCTCTTTGTATTGTTTAACTATTCATTTTAATAAAAAAAAATCCTGCAACAAACAGGATTTTTCTTTTCGACTTTTTCTTTGAAAAAGCCTTATATATATACAATTTTATGCATTCCGTTCCAATGACCGTTCAATTGTAAAAGTTTTTCTACAAAATCAAATCCGTATTTGTTAATGTAATAAAAAATATTCCAAATCCGCTCCTGTGGCGCTCCGTTCGGTCTTAATGACATTTCTACGCGCAAAAATTTTTGCAGCTCCACCTCATATTTGCGCATTAACGCCCGCTGCAACGTTTGCTGAAGAAAATCGATTTGTGCCTGGACGAGGGCGGCATTTTTCGTCAACACTCCTGCTAATCCACGATCAATTTCCATGCCGATTTCTCGAAGCGGGCGATGGATCTCCTCCATTTCCACCTTCGCTTTGGCGAATATGTCTTCGAGCGAATAGCGGGCCTTTTTTGCCAGCCATTGTTGTTTTGCCGCTTCGATCCGCCCTTCAAGCACATCCATAATATCGATGCCGATGTCGGCTAAATCCGTTTGGATGGAGCGCTCGACGATCGTCATCTGGACGCGCGGAATGACTGGCGGCATTTGCAATCCAAAGACGGAAAACGCTTCTTTGAGCTCGGCCCAATAAGCGATTTCCCCAGGACCAGCCACAAACGCCAGCGTCGGCAGCAAAAACTCTTGCATAAGCGGGCGGGTCACGACATTATTGCTTAAACAAGCAGGCTTTGTTTTGGCTAATTGCATTAATTCTCCTTTCGCCAACATTATGTCTCCTTTTTTGCTGCGAAACATTTCTTTCTGTGAGTCATATTCGAGCAGCCAGCGTTCCCGTCCGTCATAATAAAATAAATTCGTGGAATGCGGATGAATATCAAGCAGTTGTTTATAGCCGAGCCGCCGAAGTTCGTCTTGCTTTTGCAATACCGCAGCCGTTATCTCACGATGGCGCTCGATCAAAGCCGTAAAAAAGCCGCTTTCTAACGCACGCAGTTCGGCATCGGCCGCGTTCAACACCACCAAGCCTTCCGAAGCGAACAGCCGCAAAACAAGCGAAGCGAAAAAGTCGACAAACGTTTGCGATTCCTCTAGACATCGGAATAGAAAATCGAGCAGCTTATTCGTCGTTTCTGTTTCCCCATATGTTTTGACGACACTACTGACCCAATCATAAGCAACTTGACGGTCTAGCGGCACGTCCGCTACCATTCGTTTTTCCTGCAGAAGATAAGGATAAACAGCTTTTTTCATTTTTCCATCTTCAACAACGTACACATGATTGACTTCGGCGATATCATGATCTTCGCCGGCAATCCAAAAAATCGGGACGACCGGAACGCCTAACTGTCTCTCTTGTTCTTTCGCAAGCCCGATGATCGTGATAATTTTGTAAATGGTATAAAGCGGCCCGGTCAACAGTCCCGCTTGCTGCCCCCCGACAACCACTACGCTTTCTGGATCGAGTAGTTTATCGATATTTTCCATCGTTTTGGAACTTGCCTGAAACCGTTTATGATAGGAGCGCAAATATTCAACGAGTTCGCGGCGTAAATAAGCCCTATCTTTTATATCAGAAAGCCTCCTTCGAAACACATCCTCGGCTTTAAGTGAATATGAAAAACCTTTTTCTGTTGGAAAAGCGCCGTTTATGTAATCGGTAGCCAACGATGTAGTAGCCCTTAAAGGAATCTCGCGAACTTCCATGTAAAAAACTCCCTTTCTTATGTATATATCTCTTTCATGAGTATAGCATTTCTTGTTCGCAAATGAAAAAACAGTTGCTCATGATTGCCGTATGTTTTTCATAAGTTGCTAGACACTCTCACGACCATTCCATAAACGAGAAGGCCGGCGTAAAGCGTGGAAAACAATAGGAAGCTTGCCCGCCAAAACAGGCGGAAAACCACGGTAAAATGAAAGTCCGCTTTTTTCCGCCAATACCCGATCGCAATCAACATATGCATTAGTAGTAAAAAAAGTACAATATACCATAAATACGACTTGCCCGAAAGAATCATAAGCAAAAAGTGAACGGCGACAATAAAAAATAGCGTGGACACGTTTACTGCGGCATAAAACGATTTCCGTTTTCTTTTCCATAACTTGCGCGCAAAGAAATAGACGAAAAAAAAGGCTAATAGCGGCATTGTGACAAATGTCGCAAGCAGTCGAGCCAACAGCTCATCCATATTATTCTCCCCCTTCTTCCATCCCCTTGATCGCATAAAATAAAAATTGCACAAGCGGCAGTGACAGACCAAGTTTGGCCCCTTTTTTTAAAACATAGCCTAAAATAGCGTCCACTTCCGTTTTGCGCTGTTGCGTAACATCCATGTACATCGATGAATAGTTTTCTGCAGTTTTTTGACAAATGCTCACAATATGCTTCCATGCCGCCTCTCCATCTTTGATCGGCAATACTTGTTGCAATTCGGAAAACAATAGCTTCATCATTTCGTAATATGGCGCTACTTGCAGCAGCTTTCCGTTTGGAACGCGTAAAAGTGCTGTCAACGGATTAATGACAGCATTGACGATCAATTTCTTTACTAGCATTTGCTCCCAATCGTCGGTAATTTCAAACGGAAAATCAGGAATGCATCTTGCTGCTAGAGGCATAACGTCTTGCAATGTGCCATAGAAGCTTGCTAGCACAATTTTGCCAATCCCTGTATGCTCAACAGTACGATCGTCCCGCTTTATCGCGCCATGCTCCACTACACCGACAATAACATTTTTTTCGCTAAAAGCAGCTAACTTTTCGACATGTCCCATTCCATTTTGCAAAAAAACAACGGCTTGAACGCAGCGAAACCGATCTTTCCTGTCAAGGACGGCAGCCAGATCATATTGCTTCACCGTGATAAACACAATATCATCATCAATGGCTGCTTCAGCCAATGGCGCCGCCTGTACGGAAATGCACGTGGTTTCTCCTTTTTTTTCAAGCCGCAATCCCTCATTCTTTAATCGTTTTGCTTGCAGCGAGCGCCTTGTGTACACAGTGACTTCATGTTCTTTGCCTAAATATGCGGCGACTAGCAAACCGATCGCTCCGCCGCCGACAATGCCAATTTTCACAACATCCCCTGCCTTCCAATTAATTCATGTTAGTCCTATTTTAGCAAACAAGCGGTTCAGACGTTAAGAAAAAAAGCTGACGAGAACGTCAGCTTTTATGGCTATTCTGCGTTTTCCAGAACGAGGTTTTGCTCTTGTTCGTCTTTTTCTTTTTGACTCTGCTCTTCTTCCAGCGCGATCATTTTTCGCGCCCGCTCCATAATGGCAAGCAATGTTTTATACTCTGCTTGAATGGCTGATAGTTCTTTTTGCAGCGCTTCTTTCTCCGCTTGTAATTTCGTGATCATTTGCTGCAATTGCTCCATATCTTTCTTTAAGGCCCGGTTTTCATCCGCTATTCGTTGCGAGTTGCGCGCATTCTGCCCGTGTGTTTGCAAAAAGGCGATTACATCAGACCATGTTAAGTTTTTCTCTAGTATTGCTTCCGCCTGCTTTTGTCCCTTATCTTCATTGGATACCGCTGCTTCTTTTTTGCGCTCCTTCCGCTGCCTTTTTGCCAGCTCAATTTCCTCTTTATACTGTTTGCGCACATAGGAATTCCAGCGAAAACCGCACGCAGCCGCCGTGCGCGACAAACGCCGTCCTACTTCTTCAAAAGCTTGAAGCTGCGTGCCGCCTTCACGAATATAGCGCAAGACCACTTCCGCTAACAGCAAATCTTCTTCTTGCGTCCATGCATCCTGACGTACACTTGTCATCTTCTTCCCCCCTAACAGCCGCTTTGTCACTATATGTATGCGGCTAATAGAAAAGATAGAAGGGGAAAATTATGATTTCTGCAAAAAAGCACGCACTGCTTTTTCATGTTCTTCCGAGCCCCACAATTCGGCGCACTGGCTAATTTCGGCAAAAAACCTTATGCGAAATTCATCACTTTTCCATTTTTCTATCGCCGCCAGCTTATAGGCGCGCAAGACAGCAACCGATTGCGATACGTACGGGGCGAGCAGTTGTCGACATTCTTCCCGCAGATCGTTGCCAGGCAGCACCGCATCAATCCAGCCATATGCTTGCATTGTTTCTGCTTGAATTCTTTCGGCACGCAGCAGTATATTCAGCGCTCGCGTATAAGGGAGCTTTTCAAAAAGCATCGTCGCTCCGCCCCAACCAGTCGTTATTCCCAATTTTCCTTGAATAAAGCCGATTTTGCTTCCCGATTTCGCATAGCGAAAGTCGCAGGCGGACGCCAACTCACAGCCGCCGCCCATCACAGCGCCATTGATCAAGGCAACCGTTGGTTTAGACAGCGTAAGCAAGGAATATAAAAGTTGTCCCATTCTTTTTAACATCTGTTTTGCACCTTCGGCCTGTAAATGCTGAAATTGGCTTAAATCACCGCCGGAACAAAACGCTTTCTCGCCTGTTCCGGTGATGACGAGCATTTTTGCCTGCTTATCATCTTCCACCAGCTTTATCGTTTCTTCTAATTTGTCCATTACCTCAAAGTTAATAGCATTGCGTTTTTCCGGACGGCAAATCGTAAACCAAACAACTCCGTCTTGGTCATGCTCTATGGTCGCTACTGTCATATTCTTTTTCCCCTTTCTTAAAAAATCAATTAGGCGTTGAAAGCGCATTTTCCTGCTTGTCTGTATAAAAAAACAACAAGCACAAGTTTTTTCTTGTGCTTGTTGCTAATGAAAGATTATTTGTTGACAACTTCTCTTCCTTTGTAAGTTCCGCAAGATTTGCAGACGCGGTGCGCTAATTTCATTTCACCGCAATTTGGGCATTCTACCATGCCTGGCACTTGCAATTTAAAGTGAGTGCGGCGCAATCTTTTTCTTGTTTTCGATGTTCTTCTAAAAGGTACTGCCATGCTTCCCACCTCCTTATCAGCATGTCGAAGTATCAGCATAAATCCGGATTCAACCCGGGTGCTTTGCTTATTCCTGTTTGTCCTTATCAAAAAACTTCGCTAAGCCGGCCAGACGAGGGTCGATTTTCTGTTTTGTTCGCTCCGCTTCCATTTCCTCCCAGCAGTCTTCCTGAATAACTTCCCAGCCTTCTCCGGACTGAGGAGCCCCGTCTTGCGCCGTCTCTTCTTCCGCAAACACTTGCAGCGGAATTTCTAAAAGAATAAGTTCTTTAATAATCGGCAGCAAATCTACTGTTTCATTTTTTACTAAATGTGTATCTTCATCTGTCGATACGATATCATAATCATTCGTAAAAAACGTTTCCGTCGTTTCAATGGAAAATGGATACGAAACGTCGACTAACGTCCGTGAACAAGGTAGCACCATCGTCCCCGACACCGATAAATGAAAAGTAAATTTTGTCGAGCCAATATCGGCCTTTCCTTGTACATGCACGGGCGAAATATCACGGATCAATGCATCGATTTGCTTTAAATCGGAAACATCGACATATTCGTCAATCACCATTTCCCTATGTTGAAACTGCTGAAGTTGATGAACAGTCCATTTCATAAAAATCACCTCAAGGCAACAAAGAAAATTATACGTTTCGTTTCTTTATTTGTCAATATTTTTTCTTTACAGTATAATTGTTGTCAGTTTCCGTAAAATTTATCACCTTGCTTAGTAAAATATTATTAGGGAGAAGGCAAATGAAAGCGGTTGGAGTTATTGTCGAGTATAATCCGTTCCATAACGGACATTGGTACCACCTGCAAGAAACGAAAAAACAAACTGGGGCCGATTGCGTCATTGCCGTCATGAGCGGAAATTTTCTGCAGCGCGGGGAGCCGGCGCTCGTATCGAAATGGGCGCGCACGAAAATGGCGCTCGCAGCTGGAGTCGATATCGTGATCGAACTGCCATATGCGTTTGCCGTGCAAGCGGCGGAGCGGTTTGCTAACGGCGCGGTGATGCTCCTTAATGCGTTACATTGCGCGGAAATTTGTTTTGGAAGCGAAAATGGAGATATAACGGCATTTCTTGACGTAGTCAAAACATTTTTA
This sequence comes from Parageobacillus sp. NEAU-HV-2, assembly GCF_059115485.1. Taxonomy (NCBI): domain Bacteria; kingdom Bacillati; phylum Bacillota; class Bacilli; order Caryophanales; family Anoxybacillaceae; genus Parageobacillus; species Parageobacillus sp. NEAU-HV-2. Next base: position 454,711 of record NZ_JBXUJJ010000001.1, on the reverse strand, counting down.
AAACAAAAAGAGGAGCATGACCGTTATGTACAGGAAGCGCTACAAAAAGGATTGAGCTACCCAAAGGCTAACGCAGAAGCCTGGAAACGATTCGACCTTGCTTCGCTTGATTTAGCAAAACCAAACAATATGCTCGGCTTCGCTTATGTGAAATCGATTTTACAAAACAACCTTCCAATCGTACCGCGGACGATTCGCCGCATCGCCTCCAACTACCATGATGAAGCCTTTTCGCATCCGTCCATCGCCAGCGCGACCAGCCTGCGAAAGGCGCTGCAAGGATCGTCTGGCGGGCTCGAAACGATCGCTTCGTATATACCAGCTACGACGAAACAAATATTAAAGCAATATACAGAGACATATGGCACCCTACATGATTGGGAAGTGTATTTCCCGTTTTTAAAATACCGCATCATGACGACAGAAGAAGCGGAACTGCGCGAAATCGCTGGCGTCGAGGAAGGAATTGAATACCGCCTTAAGCAAACGATCGCCACCGCCTCGACGTTTTCCGCGTTGATCGATAAGGTGAAAACAAAGCGATATACATGGACGCGGTTACAGCGAACATGCACCCATATTTTAACAAACTTTACAAAAGAGCAGCAAAATCAAGCGGAAGCGCCGACATACATTCGCTTGCTTGGCATGACGGAAAACGGACGCCGTTACTTGCAGCATGTGAAAAAACATTTATTGTTGCCGCTCGTCACGAAAGTGGCAAAATTACAGCATGACCCGATTTACCAGCAAGAAAAAAAAGCGGCCTCTGCTTATGCCGCTATATTCTCCGAACCGCTTCGCACACAGGCACTAAAAGAAGAGTACGCAACCGCTCCGATTCAGCTGTAACGACCACCAGCAAACGACGAAACTATTGCATCTGTTTTAAATAGCGGATGGCATCATCAAACGTATCAACCGGGACAATTTTCATCGTTGTCCCAATTTTTTTCGCTGTTTTCACTGCTTCGCGATAGTTTGAATCGGCCGCGCCATGCTCATTAGGGGCAAAGAAAATTTCCGCTCCTTCGCGGTCGGCGGCGACAACTTTTTGCGAGATGCCGCCAATTGGACCAACTTCCCCTTTCATATTAATCGTGCCAGTGCCGGCAATTTTATGTCCTTTCGTAATATCTTCCTCCACTAATTGGTTATAAATTTCTAGCGAAAACATTAATCCGGCCGATGGTCCGCCAATTTGCTCAGAGTCAACGCGGACAGGCGGATTTGTAACGATGTCATAATCGGTTGCAAGCGAAACCCCGATGCCGATTTGTGTTGGTTCATGTGGGAATGGCATTAATGCAATCGTTGTTTCTTTTTGTTTTTTATCGCGGACAAACGAAATATGGACTTTGTCACCTTTTTTCTTCGTACGGATATATTCCACCATCTGTTCCGATGTATTCATCTTTTTTCCGTCGATAGCCACAATGCGGTCGCCAACTTTTAAATATCCGTCCGCCGGCATATGCGGCAGCACGCTCATCACATATATCCCTTTTGCTTTATAGGAAACGGGCTTGCCGGCTTTTTTATAGGCAACAGCGATTGCCGCTTCCTTTGACTGCTCCATTAGCTGAAGCTGGCGCATCGTGTATTCTTCATCCGTTTCCCCTTCTTGTTTAATTTCCTCAAGCGGATAAAGTTCATAAAACGAACGAACATGGGCAAGAAGATAGGAGATGGCATTTGCTCTTCCCATTCTCACGGTCGTTAACATAAACGTCCCCTCGTCCTCATCGCCGCGCTCCACATGAACGAGCGGTTTTAAATCTTGTGCGCTTCCAGGCATCGTTACATAGTAGGGAAGCTTAATAAAAATAGCTAGCAATGCTATGATGACGCCAAAGAAAAACGCCACCACATACGTTCGTTTCTTCATTAGTGCGAATGCTCCTTCCACTTTTCAATTGCTCGGCGAATTTTTGCTAAATCTTTTCTTGCTTCCTGTTCTCCGGCCGCGATAATCTCTTCCACATCGGTAAACGCGCGTGAACTATATTGCTCTAGGCGCGGACGAATCATCACATCCGAGGAAAGCCGCCGATGAGAGACGATTTCGTCCTGCAAAATATCAAGACTTTGTAAAATGACATCAAATATGGAAGTAATTTCTCCGTTTCTATTCAATGGTGACACATCAATGGCAATGACCATATCCGCTCCCATTTCACGAACAACGGAAACAGGGACACGGTCGACTACCCCTCCATCTACAAGCAGTCGCCCATCGATCTCTGCAGGAACAAAAATACCGGGAATGGAAATGCTGGCCCGTACCGCACGGGCGACATCACCTTGACGAAACACTACCTTTTTCCCTGTCTGCAAGTCGGTGGCGACAATTGCTATCGGAATCTCTAGTTCCTGTATTTGTTTTCCCTTCGTGAGAAGCCGGATAAACTCAGTAATTCGTTTTCCAGAAATTAATCCCATTTTCGGAATCGTCAAGTCGATAAAATCATTGCGGCGAAACGACTTTGCGAGCTTATATAAACGATCAAGGCCGAGGCCGCTGGCATACAGGGCAGCGACAAGCGCCCCGATGCTGCTTCCTGCTATATAAGAAATTGGAATGCCTTCCTCTTCCAATACTTTTAGCACGCCAAGATGGGCAAAACCTCTTGCTCCTCCCGAACCTAACGCTAATCCAATTTTCGGAAACACTCTGCCTCCCCCTTCCGTATGGCGTTCTTGTTCCCAGCTTATGGTCTAAAACCTCCCCCTACACTCGTATATTAGATTATATGAGGTTGTACATCGCAATAAGACATTCAAAAGGGGGAGAGAAAGTGTCTTCGACCGGAGGCAGAACAAACATAAAACAAAAAGGAAAAACCGTCTTTCTCGCTTCAGCCGCCACTTTATTCGCCTTTTCCTTAATTTTTTATCCGCAGCAATCATTAGAAGCGTCGATCCGTGGTTTAAATATGTGGTGGGAAGTTGTATTTCCATCATTATTACCCTTTTTTATTATTTCCGAATTATTAATCAGCTTCGGCGTAGTGAGTTTGCTTGGCGTTTTACTAGAGCCGCTCATGCGTCCGCTTTTTCGCGTTCCCGGCGTCGGCGGCTTCGCCTGGGCGATGGGAATGGCATCAGGATATCCATCGGGAGCAAAATTAACTGCTCGTCTCTATCAAGAAAAACAAATTTCTGCGATCGAAGCAGAGCGGCTCGCTTCATTCACCAATTCGTCCAATCCACTATTTATTTTCGGTGCGGTGTCAGTCGGATTTTTCAATAATCCGAATCTCGGTCTTATTTTAGCCGCTTCCCACTATATTGGAAACATCTGTGTAGGCATGATCATGAGGTTTCACGGAAAAACAGAAGAAAAAGGAAAACCAAAACGGCCGCGTCACGCGTTTTCCCTTCCTTACGCTTTCCGTGTCCTTCATGAAACGCGCCTGAAAAACGAACAACCGCTTGGAAAATTATTAGGAGACGCTGTACGATCCTCCGTCCAAACATTATTAATGATCGGCGGATTTATTATTCTTTTTTCTGTTGTTAATAAACTGCTTTACATGATGCATATTACGGAACATATCGCTCTTATTTTTCAGTACGTCCTTCACTTGTTTCAACTGCCGAAAGAACTTAGCATTCCAATGATTTCTGGCCTATTCGAAATTACGCTCGGCAGTCAAATGGTCAGCCAAACCGATGAAGCCGAGTTGCTGCAAAAAGCAATTGTAACAAGCTTTATTCTTGCCTTTGGCGGATTTTCCGTACAGGCGCAAGTCGCAAGCATTCTCGCCGAAGCGAACATTCGCTTCAAACCGTTTTTTATTGCACGAATCATGCACGGATGCTTTGCCGCTTGTTTTACATATGTATTGTGGGAACCACTCTACACCCGTTCAGTCGACAAAAACGCAAGCGTCATTCCGACGTTTTTTGCCGCCTACACTCCGGACTGGATGAACCATTACTGGCAGCTAATGCAACAGTTCGGACCAATCGTCACTATTTCCTTTTTGTGCCTCTATATTTGGCTTACTTCCAAAGCAATGCCAAAACATAGCAGTTGACCTTCTCCCCCGCTTCCCTTTGGTTGAGGTGGGGGATTTCACGCTCGGTTATGATAAAATGACTGACTTAAAAAGAGAGCTTCCTTTTAAGTCAGCAGTTCATACAGTTTAATTGCCATCCTCGTTAGAAGCGATAGCAGCGAATTTTCTTTTCAGCGCTTCCTCGACGACAGGCGGCACTAAATCGGAAATGTCGCCATTATATTTTGCCACTTCTTTCACAATGCTCGAACTTAAAAAAGCGTACTGGCTGTTTGTCATCATAAAAAACGTTTCGATGTTTTCGTCAAGGACGCGATTCATCGACGTGATTTGCATTTCATATTCAAAGTCAGAAACAGCCCGCAATCCACGCAAAATGGCATTAGCGTTTTTGCTGCGCGCATAGTCGACAAGCAGGCCGTGGAACGACTCTACATATACATTAGGGAACGGACGCGTGACCTCCCGCAATAGCTCCATCCGCTCTTCTACAGAAAACAGCGGTTTCTTGGAAGAGTTGTTCAATACCGCCACATACACTTGATCAAATACTTTTGCGCCCCTTTTAATAATATCTAAATGGCCATATGTAACTGGGTCAAAGCTTCCTGGGCAAACTGCAATGCTCGCCATTTTCCTATTCCCCTTTCTCCTCATCCATATACCGGTAAATCGAAACCGCGGTAATCCCATACGTTTCCTGTTTCCATTTGCACAGGCCCCCTACCCGTTCAGGAAGGTGTATTTCCGCTGCATGTTCGGCAACGACAACACCGCCTTTTTCCAAAAGATGATGCGTATCAATAAAGGAAAGAAGCGTCGGCAACTTTTGCTCTTTGTATGGCGGATCAAGAAAAATCACATCAAAACAAAGCCCGCGTTTGACAATCGCCCTTAACGCCCGCTCGGCATCATTGCGATATATTTCGGCTTGATCTTGCAGTCCGCATGCCGCTACGTTTTTTTTGATCGTTTGCACCGCTTTGGCGTCATAATCGACAAAAATAACGAGGTCGAGCCCGCGGCTTAATGCTTCAATTCCTAGACCGCCGCTGCCGCCGAATAAGTCAAGGCCAACGCCGCCGGAAAAATACGGACCGACCATATTAAATATCGCTTCTTTCACTTTATCCGTCGTTGGTCTTGTCGACATTCCTGGAACCGCTTGCAGGTGTCTACCTTTACATTTTCCTGAAATGACTCTCATCGCTTTTCACCACGTTTTGACTTTGGTGCTTTTTCAACGTTAATCGTATCATAAACTTTATTATAGTAAAACAGGCGAATTTTTCATAGTGGCATGTATAGAAATCGGCAAACTGTCCATAATGAGTAATGACAACATCCACGCGGATGTTGTTGCCAACCACGGAGAAGACTTACGTTTCCCCATAAGTTCTTCCTCCGGTTTCTCCTCTCCCTTTTCTTTTCCTTTCATTTGCTTGCCCTTCCGATGCGCGGGGGAAAGCAAATGTAAAGGACCCCTGCAGACAAAGTGCTGCAGGGCTTTTTTTTTTGTTTTGGAAACGAACGCAAAATTTTATTTGAAATTTTGCTAAACAAAGATTAAAGTTATGTATGGACCATATCATAAGGGGGATATCCATGATTCAGCGTTTTATCGAGCTAGGTGAAGGCTATTCGGATATATATGAATTAATAGAGCTTGCCCGTGCCAATCGCCATCGTTTATCCGGGCTTTTTGCTTTTCATACAGTGAAAAACGGAAAACCGGTAACGTCCTGCGTCGTCGTCCTGCATCCGACCGATCCGGGTGATTTTCAGCCGCTTTACATCTGCCGCGAAGGGATTCCTAATCCATCTGTAAAACCGAACAAGCGCTATGAGCTCTTTGCCCAGCTGGCAAAGGAGCTAGGAACGGAGATTATTCATTTGGAAGTAAAACCTTCCACCTTTTTCGCAGAATTGGATCTATATTACCAGCATTTAATCGGCATTATGCGAATGAACCGCTTTATCCCTCCCCTTCAATAGGGAAAAGAAGAGAGGCTGACTTGAGTCAGCCTCTTTTAGTCGGTCGAATATCCTAACGGATAAGAGGAGTCTTTTTCCTTTTCTTTTTCCGTTTTCGATTCAAACTCCAACTTTAAAAACGGGCGGTAAGATGGTTCAACCCGTTTAACAAACGGCAAGGAAGCAAGCTTTTTTATCATTTCATCTACTTGCTCCATATCGCAATATAAAACGACATATTTTAACCGCTTCGAAATATAATGAATGTTGCCGAATTTCCGCAAATGTCTACTATGCTTTAATGAATGAAGCCAAACGATAATCCCTTGTCGTTTTGGAAACATATCACCATTCCCCTTTTTATGCTATGTGCGGCAACCGCAGCTTCCTCCCGCTCCGCAGCCGCCGGAACAACTTGCAGACAAAAAGTACGGATTTCCCGTTGGGACTTTTATTTGCTCGGATACCGCCTTGCCAATTAAGACACTAATCTCGTCCAACAACTCCTGAACCGCATTTTCCGCTTTTTTAAAAGCGGCAATCGTCTCGTGAAAATCGAGTTGACGCTTTGCTTCACGTACTTCTTTCATCACTTGATGATAATCAGGATGATATTTTCCAAAGCGCTGCACCTCTTCGTAACGCTCCTTCGCTTTCGCAAAACGAACGATAATATTTTGAGCAGCGCGGTCTTGCTTCAGCCGTTGCAAACAGCGGCGGTATTCTTCCACCACTTCCGATTGTACAATCATTTTCGCTAATGCTTCTGCTTTATCTAAAATCTCGATGCGCTCGAGAGTTGCAATAATCACGTAATTGACACCTCCATTGTAATGATACCATGGGAAGGGGGAAAATGAGAAGTGAGGAGACCGGTTGATCGAACGGTTAACATAAAAAAAGTCTGACTTCTCTGTCAGACCTCTTCTTACGGGATCGTTACGGTAAATTCATGCAACATTCCGGTGATTTTTCCATCATTATAAACAAGCTCAAGCCGGACGACATGTTTTCCCGTCGGCAATCCGCGCAACATAAATGCTGCAGTATATACCTCATTGATTTTTTGGTCGTTTAAATAGACGTTAATATGCCCGCCATTTTTCCCTTTTTGGAACGGAAAATTGGCGGCAACACACTCAATCAATACGTCTTTCCCTTTTACATGATGTTTAACCTGGAACGATTTGCTGTCGCTTGTCATCGCGTGCACGACGTTGCGGATGTTTGTTTGCGGCGCCGGCTTATCATTTCCGCACGCGCCTAACAAAACAACGAAAAACAAACATAACATCATTATTCGTTTTGGCAAAGACATCACTCCTTTGAAAAATAGTCTTTGCCTTTTTGCCAAAAAAAATTAGTCACGCAGCGTTTGAAACATATGGAGCATCAATGAAGCCATCTGCAAAGAATGAGCAATTTTCTCTACTTTGTGCGGAATGGTCTGCTCATAGTAATGCATCGCTTCCAGTTCAAACGACGGCAGCTTGTGCGGGTAGCGGGAGAGAAGGCGATACCACCGCGGCTGTTCGCGAATAAACGATTGCAGCATTTTTTTCGTGCGAATATATTGCATTACTTCTTTTCTCATCGGCGCCCCCTCTTAATCTTTGCGAAATGAAAATGGATGTTGATCTTTCGCCGTCCGCATATGCTGCATTTCCGACCCTTGAAATTGAGTAATAATATTTTGGATGGCAGCAATCGCTTGCTGCACGCTCGCTAAATGCTTTTGCACTTCATCCGAGTCAAGATTTTGTAATATATTAGAAATTTTTTCAAGCCATTTGTTGCTTCCTTTCTCCGTTGGCTTCGCCGATGATGGCTCTTGTTTATACGGTTCCCATATTTCATCGTCCTCGCCAAATAAATACCAGTCTTCGTAAAATTCTTTCCACGTCTTTTTTCCGCTGCGTACTTCCTGAATGATTTTCGGGTGTTTTTTTACAAACTGCTTAAACTTTTCTACTGAAGGATGCAGAGGTTTTTCCATTGATTATCTACTCCTCCTTATCCACTCCTGCCTACCTACCATATACTATCGTATATATTGAGTTGACGTGCGCCCATTTTTCTGCCACGATGGTATTTATTTTGTTACCATGGTTTTAAAAAGTCTTGCGTATAATAATCACTGGAAACGCCAACACCAAGATCAGTAAATTGCTCGTTCAATAGTGTTTCGCGATGACTTTTGCTGTTCAGCCACCCTTCTACTGCTTCAATGCCGTCCACTTGATGCGCGGCAATATTTTCCCCAGCCATTTGAAATTTTATGTTTGCCGTCAATAGTCGATCTTGCAGCCCCCCGTGTTTTGGCGATTCATGAGAGAAAAAACCGTGATCTTGCATATCTTTGCTATGCATGTAGGCGACGATTGCCGCTTTCTCATGCCAGCGGACCGGATTTAGGCGGTGGCGCTGGCGAATGACGTTCGTAATATCAAAAATTTGTCTTGCATTCGCCAATTCGACTTCCCGCTGCTTTTTTGCGGATAAAGGAGCGGGAGTGGGCAAGCTGCCGCGGTAGACAAGCTCATACGGCCGCATTTTTACAAATATTTCCCCTGTCATTAAACGAATGCTTGAAACCTTTCCCGTAAAACGATCCACATATAATTGAGCATAAACATCGCCGATTTTGACAATCGGCCGAGAGGCATAATCTTGTTCCGATAACTCGAAGCGGTACGTTCCCGTGCTTAATTTTATTTCCACATTGGACAAAACAGGCATCATCTTAAATACTTCTTGAAGTGGTTGTCCAATGTAAAACGGTTTTGCATTTACATGTTCTCCGCATATAAATGCCGTAACAACCTTTCCGTCCATAATCCCGATTTGCAAGTATTCGCTCGCCTTCCGATTATAAATCCACCATTCGTAGTCATAGGCAGAAGCGTCAATTCGAGCTGGCGTACCGAATTTCTTTTTTATATCTTTTTCTGTTTTTCCAATCATCGAAACAATACCGCTTTCGACTTTCGGCTCTTTTACAATATGTTTGTTCAATTCTTCTTCTTGCGGTGGGCTAAGTGGAGGGGTAATCGGGGCAAAATAATAAAATCCGATCAATAATAACAAAACAAGGAAAAACCACTTCACATGGCAACTCTCGCTTTCCGAAAAAGTTATCCTATTTGCCATTATAGCCTTTTTTCCGTTGCAAAAAAACGTGAAAAAACGAATTCCCCTCTTTCACAGGGGAATTCGCATATACAAACTAATTTCATTTTAATGAAGAAAATCACGTTCGGAAATTTCGGTTAATGCCCGACCGGCACTTTCGTCGGAATAACGGTTTGTGGCAAGGTCGCCAAGGGAAACGATTCCTACGAGCCGGCCGTTTTCCACAACAGGAAGGCGGCGGATTTGATGCCGTGCCATTTGCTCCGCTGCTTCCTGTACGGAAGTATCCGGGGTTACCGTAACTAATTGGTCACTCATGATTTCCGTTACTTGAGTAGAACCTGGGCGTTTTTCAGCGATTCCGCGCACGACTAGATCGCGGTCTGTAATCATTCCAATCAATCGTCCATGATCAACGACCGGAATCGCTCCAACGTTTAAATCACGCATTTTTATGGCTACTTCGTAGACATTATCAACAGGCGTGCAATATTCGACGTTTGTTGACATGACATCGCGCACTGTTTGCATGATCCTTCTCTCCTTCATATTTGGCTATTTTCCAATAAACATTTGCGTCCAATAATGGCCATAAGAACCGCCCTTGGCATACCCTACTCCAATATGAGTAAAGTTTTTGTTTAAAATATTGGCACGATGCCCCGGGCTATTCATCCATGCGTTGACTACTTCTTGCGGAGTTCGCTGGCCAGCTGCAATGTTTTCGCCGGCTGTCCGGTATTGTATTCCAAAATTTCTCATCATTGTAAATGGAGATCCATATGTTGGCGAATTATGTTGGAAATAGTTTTTATCGCGCATGTCAGCCGATTTGTAACGTGCTACCCGCGCGAGCTGCCAATCAATTTTCAGCGGCGGGAGACCATATTTTGCCCGCTGTTCATTTGTAAGACGGACAACTTCATTTTCGATTCGTTTTACATTGTCTAAAATAGGGACGTATACTTTTTGTCCTGGATAAATTAAGTTAGGATTAGGAAATTGCGGATTGGCCTCGATAATTTCCGACAATCCGACTTGATAGCGGACAGAAATTTTCCACAGCGTATCGCCCGGTTGAACAATATACGTAGTTGTTCCTTGGCCATGGGCGATATTTGGCATGCCAGCTCCCCATATTCCTGCAATCAATAATAAAACAAGCATGAATTTTTTCATTGCTTATGCTGCCCCCTTTCCGCTTTTAGTCTCACCAAATTAAAAAAAAATAACAAATAGAAAACAAAAAAATTTATTTCAAATGGCAAAATGACGCAAAATAGCAAACAATTCATTGAAAATCGAACCACTTTCATACTATTATAAATGAAGGAATATTTTCTTTTCCGCGTACTAGCATATTGTGTTGTTAGGAGGAATAAAGATGAAATTTGAAAATACTGGAATTGAAAATCAAACCATCGAGCTTTCCCGCTTAGATGACATAATGGAACGGTTTGGGTTCGTCAGAGCCGGCCAATGGGACTATGAAAGAGTTACATACGACCGCAAATTCCAAATCAAGGGAGATACTTTTTATCTGCGCGTACAAGGATATGCAGTCGAGGGAGACGTCGATTCCCGCTACGCCTTGATCAAATTGCTTGCGCCTATTTTAGGAAAACATTATTATCCGCACGGCGTCGAATACGGGGAGGACGAAAATTTCCCTTCTTCCCTTGTCAATCAATGCCAAACGATTTTAGCGCAAGTAAAAGAAGAGCTTGGCAAAATCCAAAACTAAGCGGTTAGTTTTTAGAAAAAACCATTGCCGCGAAATTAGCCTATGTCAATATAAAAAACGCATGAGTGTTTTTCCCTCATGCGTTTTTTATATAGCCAGTCTCTCCACTACTATATGCACTGCATCCACCGTAAAAGGAGTCATGAACGCAATTTCCTCTGCGATATGCTTTTGTATTTGCTGGCACAATAAAAGAAGCGATGCTTCCTGCTTCATGACTAACGATACTGTAACCGTGCAGCGGCCATCATCGGTAACAACGACATGAACTTCACAATCATCAGCAACGATTTCATTTCGACCTTGCAGACACATCATCACAATCGTGTGCAGTGTAGCTTGTGCGGCACTCCACTTGCGGAGGCGGGTGGCAACCGTTTTCATCCCTATGTCCCCTCCTACTTCCTTGCCTCACAACAATCATAGGATGTTTTATAAATATATGCCGTTTTTTCCCAAGCTGCCACTATGAAGAAAAAACCCGACAAAATAGCTGCCGGGTTTAAAAACCTAAAATCGCTTTAATCATCGACGTCGTTTCCCCGCCCTTATAAAATACGTAAAGAAGCAAATAAACAATGACACCGGTTGCGGCTGTAAAAAACCATACAACGCTTGTAATCGGCCCGAGCCGCTTATGACGGACACGGATATCTTTTAGGCCGGTCCAAATGGTGACAATGCCAAAAACAGCGCCAGCGGTCGCCAAAACAATATGAAACACAAGAAAGATCGTATAATACACTTTCACACTGTCAGGACCGCCAAAACTCGTGTTCCCAATAAAAATCGTTCGCGATAAGTAAATAAGAAAAAACAATAAAGCGAACACCGCTGCAGTTAACATTACCTTTTTATGGGCATCAATGTTTCTCCTCCGTATTAAATACCATCCATACGCTACTAATGCTGCACTAATGACAATACAGCTCGTACTAATAGTTGGTAAAATCGGCAATGAATATTCCATATCCTCTCCCTCTCCGTGCCATCTTATTAACTGTATTCATTGAGTACTGATTATCCAACATTTACTGTTAAAACGTTTCGATAAAAACATTATGATTCAGAAGGTTGTGGCAATACGGCAGTTTCCAACTTTTCCTTTTCCTGCTCTTTTCGGTACCATTCCTTAAAGACGAAAAAGAGCACTGTACCATAAACAATTTCTTGAATGATTTTCATTAGCACTCCGCCAAGCTGCTGGTCTTCAAGAAGTGGAAACGCAAAGAACATCTCTGGTCCTGTTAAATTAAGGGAAGCTAATGTCCCGGTGGGAACGCAAAGAGCAAGCGACTTCATCCACATTTGCGGATCGTAATAAGTCGCATATAGCGGCTTACTGGCGAAAATAATTAAGGCACACGCCGGAGTCAATAAAACGCCGTCCGCAAAAATATAGCCTATCTTCTTGAGACCACTAAGAGACTGCCAGCCCGGCATTTTATTAAGGAGAGGCCACCACATCATCCATGCAGCGATAAAAATCATCGTGGTAATTACCGAATGATAAAGCGCATGGCTGTTCGCTAAGTCAAAAATAAATGGGACGTGATAAAACGAGAACAAGCCATTAAATAAAACTATCGCAATAAGCGGCTTTGTCAAAAACGTTACTGCTGCCTTTAATGGGCGAATTTGGAAAACACGCTCAAACAGCCAATTTGGTATTCCTAAAATAAGCAATTGTGGAACCATAAAACTTAATATCGCCATTTGTATCATATGAGCGCTAAATATCAAATGCCCGAGCAAATCAATCGGCGAACCTACACAAATATAAAGCAACACGATCCCCGCGACAAAATATGCTTTCTGCTTGCGTGTCGGCGGTCCTTCCTTTGTAAAGCGGGTTCTCCACGGCCCGACAATCATAAAATAAAGACATGTAATCAACGTCAGAAATGCAAGGAAATAGGGACTCCATAACGCAACAAAACCAAACATGCTTAATGATGCCATTTTCATCTCACCTCAGTTCGTTCTCTTTTCATTATACTACACCCCTATCATTTGTCTATTGTGAAGCGCTGTCAATCAGACAAAAAAAGACAGACGTGTGTCGGTATGATCAGTGAATCAACACTTATGAAAAAAGGAAATCAGCGAAAGCTGATTTCCTTTTTTGGTTACCACCAAACAATGGTCGCAAGCGCCCAAATCGTCAAGAAAGCAACAAATACGCCAGCATACAGGAACAACGATGGCATTTCATGTCCTTTATGGCTCATGTGCATAAAATAATACAATTGGAACATCACTTGCACCACAGCAAGAAGAAAAATAAATGGGACGGAAAACCAATGCGAAAATTTGTCATAACCGACCGCAGCAAACGCAATTAATGTTAGCAAAATCATTAATACAAAGGAAATGACTTGATGCTTCATTTCCTCCGCATTTTTTCTGCGACGATATTCTAAATCAACGCGCTCGTTTCCGGAATTTGTTTGATTCACCATATATTCACCCCACCATTCCCATTAGGTATACGACGGTAAAAATGAATACCCATACGACGTCAATAAAATGCCAGTAAAGGCTCGCCACATAAAACTTTGGCGCATTGTAAAGGTTCAAACCACGCTTTGCGTTGCGGATCATAAGGGTTAAAATCCACGATAAACCAAAGGCAACGTGGCTTCCGTGCAGACCGACTAGCGTATAAAAAGCAGATGAAAATGCGCTTGTTGAATATTTTAAGCCTTCATGCACATAATGATTGAACTCATAAATTTCCAATCCCAGAAAGCCTAGACCTAACAATACAGTAACGCCAAACCAAAGCTGCATTTTCTTAAAATCAAAGTTTTTCATGTGATATATAGCGTAAACGCTCGTTAAGCTACTTGTCAATAAGAGCATTGTCGCAACAAACACGAGCGGCAATTCAAACAATTCATGTGATGTCGGTCCCTGAGCCGTCTTGTCTCTAAGCGCTATGAAAGTGCCAAAGAGGGAGGCGAAAAGAACAGTCTCTCCCCCTAAGAAAAACCAAAATCCTAAAAATTTATTTTTCCCTTCGAGGGTGGCTCTTTCAGGCGCTGCCGGGAATGTTTCCGCCGTTAATTTTTCCTCTGCGTGCATTATGCCTTAACCCCCTTTTTCTCTGCTTCGATAATCTCATCTTTATGAATGTGGAAACCATGGTCGTCAATGACAGAACGTAAGAACATAGCACCAAAAGTAATCAACAATCCAAAAATTGCTACCGGTAAGCCCCAAGCGCGATCGTTATGATACATGATACCAAATGAAGCGATAAACAGCCCAAGCGAAATGACAAACGGCAGGAATGAAGGGTTCGGCATATGGATGTCGCCAAGCGGTTCTGCCGGAGTCAAGCCTTTTTTCCCTTCCATTTTCTCTAGCCAGTAAGCATCTACACCGCGAACAAGCGGAGTTTGCGCAAAGTTGTATTCAGGTGCTGGCGAGGAAACCGCCCATTCAAGCGTACGTCCGACTCCCCAAGCATCTGCTTCCGCTTTTTTACCATTGATCGCCGTAACCACAATGTTGATTAAAAGAACGATAACACCTGCTGCCATGAAAAATGCACCAATTGAACTAATTAAGTTTCCAGTTTCCAAACCTTGACCTGGCAAGTAGGTAAATACGCGGCGCGGCATTCCCATTAATCCAAGGAAATGTTGAATAAAGAACGTTAAATGGAAGCCGATAAAGAATAGCCAGAATGTAATTTTGCCAAGCGTTTCATTTAACATTCGCCCAAACATTTTTGGCCACCAATAATGTGTGCCAGCTAAGATACCGAATACTACTCCGCCAACAATGACATAGTGGAAGTGAGCAACGATGAAGTAGCTGTCATGATATTGATAGTCAGCCGGTGCTGCCGCTTGCATAACCCCAGTTACTCCACCGATAACGAAAGACGGAATAAACGCAACAGCATATAACATTGGTGTTGTAAAGCGGATGCTTCCGCCCCACATCGTGAATAACCAGTTAAAGATTTTAATACCTGTTGGAACAGCAATGGCCATTGTCGCAACTGCAAAAATTGCGTTCGCAACTGGTCCCATACCAACTGTAAACATGTGGTGCGCCCACACCATGAATCCTAAAAAGCCGATTAATACAATCGCAAATACCATGGAAGAGTATCCGAATAAACGTTTTTTAGAGAAAGTCGCGATAATTTCAGAGAAAATACCGAATGCCGGCAATACTAAGATATATACTTCTGGGTGCCCGAAAATCCAGAATAAGTGTTCATAAATAATGGTATTGCCGCCTAACGCCGCATTGAAGAAGTTACCGCCAAATAAGCGGTCCAATATCAATAAAAGATAACCAATCGTTAATGGCGGGAACGCAAATAAGATTAACGCAGAAGCAACGAATGTTGCCCAAGTAAGCATTGGCATACGCATGAACGTCATGCCTGGAGCGCGCATATTAATGATTGTTACTAGGAAGTTAATACCACTAATTAATGTACCGAAACCGGAAACTTGCAAACCTAATAAGTAAAAGTCAATTCCGTATCCTGGTGATTCCAATGACAGCGAAGCATAAGACGTCCAACCCGCATCAGGAGCTCCGCCTAAAAGCCATGAACAGTTTAGGAAAAGCCCCCCGAAAAAGAACAACCAAAAACCTAATGCGTTTAAGAACGGAAACGCAACGTCACGCGCGCCGATTTGAATTGGTACAGCCGCATTCATCAATGCGAATAATAACGGCATCGCTGCCAAGAAAATCATTGTTGTACCGTGCATCGTCAAAACTTGGTTATACAGTCCGCCGACGATGAAATCATTATTCGGCTTTATAAGCTGGATACGGATGAGCAGCGCTTCAACGCCACCCATTAAGAAGAAAATGCCACCAGCAATTAAATAAAGATGAGCGATTTTTTTATGGTCGACCGTTGTAAGGTAGTCCCATATTATGCTCTTTTTGCGAGCTACTGTACTCACGGATTTAAACCTCCTTTTTATAGAAAAACTGCTTGTTATTCAACCTTTAGACTCATTAAGTATTTTGTTAAAGCATTAATTTGCTCATCCGTTAAGTTGCCATATGTGCCTGCCATTTTATTTCCAGGCTTCACACTTTCAGGATCTTTTAGCCATTTCTTTAGGTTTTCCTCATTATGTGCTAAAACACCGGCAATGCGCGTGCGATCGCCGAAGTTTGCCAAGTTTGGCGCCGTACGTGCCTGCTCTGGGCGTTTGTCCAACGGTGTAACTGCATGGCAGCCAATACAGCTTTTATTGAAAATTGCTTCCCCTTGTTTGGCAACCGGATCTGTGACAACCGGCTTTTTCGCATTTTGCATCTTTTTGATCCAAGCGTCAAACTCATTGCGTGGAAGCGCTCTAACTTTAAAGTCCATTAATGCATGGGACGGACCGCAAAGCTCCGCACATTTTCCGTAGAAAATGCCTCCTGCTTTGTCGGCCGCTTTTTGGTCAAATTCAAGCCAAAATTGGTTTTTCGTTTCTATGTTTGTATCCATTTTTCCACCGACCGCAGGAATCCAGAACGAGTGTTTGACATCAGAAGATTTTAAATTGAAATACACTCGCTCATTTGTTGGAACCACTAAATCTTGGCTTGTAATAACTCCATAGTCTGGATATTCAAATTCCCACCAATAAAGATTAGCGCGGACGTTAACAACAACGGTATGTTTATCGCGTTTTTCTTTGTTCATCGGTTTGACGTCCGCAAGTTTAAAGGTTGCATAAACCGTTGGAACTGCCAAAATAAGCAAGAGAATAATCGGAATAACAGTCCAAATAATTTCGAGCTTATGGTTTCCTTCCACCTGTTTTGGAATTTTGTTTTCCTCGCCTTTACGTTGCCGGAAACGAAGGACAACGTATACAAAGATAATCGTTACCACAACAACAACGAGCACCATAATGGCCGTGCTAAGCAGCATGAGTGAATATTCCATGTCTGCTGCTTCACCTGCCGGCTGAAGCGTCGATAAAAACGGCTTTCCACAGCCGGCTAACAGAAGCGCCATTACACTAAAAAGAGAAAATAAGCGCCAGTTACGTAGCCATTTTTTCATAGCCTAATCAAACCCCTCTTTCTACTTGATGAAATAAAAATAATTTATATGAATTCTTTCTCATAATGGAAAGAATTTTAAACCTCTTTTGTTTACCAAAGGGTAGCGATGACCATCGCCACAAATAAAATCGTCAAATGATTAAGCGAATAAATAAACATCCACTTTGCCCACTTCAAATCATCTTTCATTTTAAACCCATAAAGCCCTAATGCAAGCCACCCCACGTTTAATAACGTAGCAATAGTTAAAAACGGCACGCCTAATGAGAACAGATAAAATGGCAGTGGCAATAAGCATGCAACCCATACAACGATCTGCCGCTTTGTGATCGCAAAGCCGTGCACAACCGGAAGCATCGGGATGCCTGCGGCGCGGTACTCTTCGCACCGTTTCATTGCTAGTGCCAAAAAGTGCGGCGGCTGCCATAGAAACATAATTAAAAATAAAATGATCGGAACAACATGGAAGCTTGGATCTACCGCTGTCCATCCAATGACCGGCGGCACGGCACCGGAGATGCTGCCGATAACGGTGTTAAGCGTATAATTTCGCTTTGACCACATCGTGTACAAAAATACGTAAGTAACCATTCCGATTAGCCCGACGACAGCAGCGGTAACCGTCGTCATTAGCAGGCTAATCGTTCCTACCGTTACTAGAGCGATCCCAAGCCAAAGCACCCGCTTTGGTTCCATCGTTCCCGTTACGGTCGGCCGCGCTTTTGTCCGTTCCATAAACCGGTCGATATCGCGGTCAATAAAGTTATTAATGCTGCACGAACCTGCTATAACGAGTGCAGCACCAAACAACGCAAAAAATACAATATGAAGATTTTCCAAAAAACCTTCCCCCGTAAAATAGAGCGCCAACCATAGTCCGGTAAAAGTGGTGATTAAATTCGAGTTGACGATTCCTATTTTAATGACGGAGGAAAGTTCTTTCCAAATAATCCCTATATTTACACGCGAACGATCTTCCGCGTGGTCAGCATGTTCAGACATTGTTTTTAAATTTGCCATTCTCCTGTTCCTCCTCATCGTACCGCCAGCTTTCATACGCTCAATGAACGGCGCCATATGAAAAAATTTTTTCTTCATTTCTATCATATCATAACGCATTGGCAAATTATCTTCGCAGGAAAGTATTTCTTTCATTAGAACGAAAAATCCTATTTTCTCTTTATATTAAATCACATTTTCATGACATAATGTGAACTTTTTTTGAATAATTTGTGTCAAATTTTCGAATTACAAAAACCGCACGATTCACTCTATCTGCAGAAAACACTTTTACCACTTATCCCATTAATATTTCTAACAAACTTATTCAACATATTCAATATGTAAACGACATTTTGTTTTTCTGCGCATCATCATGTAAAATTGTATTTAGCTAAATTGCCGTTTTTATTGTAAGATAAATGTATACTTCTAAAATTATTGACAAGATAATGATTTCACAATACAAGAAGGTGAAGATTTTGCAGCGTTCTTTAAAGTGGTTTGCATCGACTACGACATTGGCAATGCTATTTGTCCTCATCGGCGGAGCACTCGTAACAAAAACCGAATCCGGCATGGGGTGCGGACGATCATGGCCGCTTTGCCATGGCCAGTTAATCCCTTCGCAAATTACCCCTGAACTCGTTATCGAATTAAGCCATCGGCTCGTATCTGGTTTAGCTGGAATAATGGTGCTTGTCCTATCTGTCTGGGTATGGCGGGCGATCGGGCATATTCGCGAAACAAAGTTTTTAGCGATCGTTTCCTTTGTCTTTCTCGTGTTGCAAGGATTAATCGGCGCCGCCGCCGTCGTCTGGGGGCAATCTGATTTCGTCCTTGCGCTGCATTTCGGCATCTCCCTCATTTCGTTCGCAGCCGTTTTTTTGCTAACGCTGCTTATTTTTGAAATCGACAAAAAATTTGATGCCGAGTCGCTCGTATTGGATCGAACAATGAAATTTCATATTTACGGCGTCACCACTTATTCTTATATCGTTGTTTATACCGGCGCATTGGTCCGCCACATGAAGGCAAATTTAGCATGTCCAAGCTGGCCGCTTTGCTCCAAAACACGCATCATTCCTGTGCAGCTTCATGAATGGGTGCAAATGGGACACCGCCTTGCTGCAGCGCTTATTATTATCTGGATTGCGATTGCAACCATCCGTGCGGTAAAACATTATAGACACCAACGTGTCATTTATTATGGCTGGATGGTTTCCCTCGTCCTTGCTTTAGCACAAATGACAACGGGAGCGCTCATCGTATTTACGCAGTTAAATTTGTATATTGCTTTGGCACACGCCTTTTTCATTTCCTGCTTGTTCGGAGTGCTTAGCTATTTAATGATGCTTGCTTTACGAAGCAAACATCATAAGCTAAAAGTGGGGGAAACACCCCAGCAAAAACAATACGGTCCATCGATATTGCTAAAATAAAAGCGCTTGGGGCAAACCCAAGCGCTTTTATTTTATTTCGTCAATTCAATTAATAAATCTCCCGCTTGAATAGCATCACCATTTTTTACATAAATGTCTTTGACAATGCCCGAGAATGGCGCCTGCACCGTCGTTTCCATCTTCATCGCTTCCGTAATCATTAAATGGTCGCCTTTGTTCACTTTTTCGCCTTTTTCAACGAGCACTTTCACGACCGTTCCCGGCATCGTCGCCGCAATATGATTCGGATTGGCACGGTCTGCTTTAATGCGTTCGACGACTGCCGATTTAATGCTTTCATCGCGGATAATCACTTCGCGCGGCTGTCCGTTTAATTCAAAGTAGACGACCCGCGTTCCGTCCGCCTGCGGCTGCCCGATCGAAACGAGCTTGACAATGAGCGTTTTCCCTTTTTCGATTTCTACTTCGATTTCTTCGCCAAGGCGCATTCCATATAGGAAAGTCGGTGTGTCCAACACCGAAATATCGCCATATTTTTTAACTGTTTCCGCATATTCTAAAAATACTTTCGGGTAAAGGGCATAGGCCAGCACATCAAAATCGGTCACTTCGCGGTCAAGAGTATGGTATAATTCTTCTCTTAAATGGTCAAAATCTACTGGCTCTAGCAATTCCCCAGGCCGAACGGTAATCGGCTCGCGCCCTTTTAAAATAATGCGCTGCAATTCTTTCGGGAATCCGCCGTGCGGCTGTCCTAAATATCCTTCAAAGAACTCCACAACCGAATCCGGGAAGTCAAGCGTTTCGCCGCGCTCGAAAATATCTTGTTCCGTCAAATTATTTTGCACCATATAAAGCGCCATATCGCCGACGACTTTAGATGATGGCGTTACTTTAACGATATCGCCGAACAAGTCATTGACACGGCGGTACATTTCTTTCACTTCATCCCAGCGGTCACCAAGCCCAACCGCTTTAGCCTGCTGCTGCAGGTTACTGTATTGTCCGCCCGGCATTTCATGCATATACACTTCCGTATGTGGAGAATTCATGCCGCTTTCAAATTCTTGATAAAACTTCCGCACATCTTCCCAATAACGGGAAAGCTGTTCTAGTCCCTGGATATTAATCTGTGGCGCGCGCTCTGTGCCTTCTAATGCGTAATAAAGCGTATTGGCGCTCGGTTGCGACGTCAAGCCCGCCATCGAGCTGACGGCGACATCGACAATATCGACGCCCGCTTCAATCGCTTTGGCATACATATAAATACCGTTGCCGCTCGTATCATGCGTATGAAGATGAATTGGAATATCCACCGTTTCTTTCAACGCGGAAATAAGCACATAAGCCGCCTCCGGCTTCAATAAGCCAGCCATATCTTTAATTGCCAAAATATGCGCTCCCGCTTGCTCCAACTCTTTGGCGATCGTTTTATAGTAATCGAGATTATACTTCGGACGGCCCGGATCTAAAATATCTCCTGTATAGCAAACGGCCGCTTCGGCAATTTTGCCGGTTTGCCGAACGGCGTCAATGGCCACCGTCATTCCTTTTACCCAGTTTAAGCTGTCAAAAATGCGGAATACGTCAATGCCCGCTTGTGCTGATTTTTCGACAAATTCGCGAATGACATTATCTGGATAGTTTTTGTAACCGACAGCGTTGGCAGAGCGCAGCAGCATTTGGAATAAAATATTTGGAATTCGTTCCCGCAATTTTAACAAGCGGTCCCACGGATCTTCTTTTAAGAAGCGGTACGCAACGTCAAACGTCGCCCCGCCCCACATTTCAAGTGAGAACAAATTTGGCAACAGGTGCGCCGTCGGTTCGGCGATGCGAGCCAAATCGACCGTACGCACGCGCGTCGCCAGCAACGATTGATGGGCGTCGCGGAATGTCGTATCCGTCAGCAATACGCGGTCCTGCTCTTTTATCCATTGTACGAGCCCTTCTGGCCCCTTTTCCTCTAAAATTTTCTTCGTCCCGCCCGAAACCGGTTCAGCATAACTGACTTTCGGGATGCGCGGTTTATCAAATACCGGTTTTTTCTTTTTCCCGATTCCAGGAAAGCCGTTTACCGTAACGGTTCCGATATACGTCAACATCTTCGTGCCGCGGTCTTTCCGGCGTGGGAAGACGAACAGTTCCGGCGTCGTATCAATAAACGACGTATCATATTCTCCCGATAAAAATTTTGGATGCTGCACGACATTTTCTAAAAATGGAATATTTGTTTTAATTCCACGGATTCGGAACTCCCGCAAGTTTCGCAACATTTTTCTTGCTGCTTGCTCAAACGTGAGCGCCCATGTGGATAATTTCACAAGCAAAGAATCGTAATACGGCGTAATCACTGCTCCTTGGAAACCGTTGCCCGCGTCTAAGCGTACGCCAAAGCCGCCGCCAGAACGGTATGCCATAATTTTTCCGGTATCCGGCATAAAATTGTTAAGCGGATCTTCCGTCGTTACGCGCGACTGAATCGCATATCCGTTAATGCGAATATCTTCTTGCTTTGGAATGCCAACCTCTTTGCTATGAAGCGAATATCCTGCGGCAATCAAAATTTGCGATTGGACGATATCGATTCCGGTGATCATTTCCGTAATCGTATGTTCCACTTGAATGCGCGGATTGACTTCGATGAAATAAAAATCGTTGCCGGATACGAGAAACTCTACCGTTCCCGCGTTCACGTAGCCTACATTTTTCATAAGCTTGACCGCAGCTTCACATATTCTTTGCCGCAATTCATCCGATAGCGAGACGCTCGGCGCCACTTCTACCACTTTTTGATGACGGCGCTGCACGGAGCAGTCCCGTTCATAAAGGTGGACGATATTTCCTTCGTAATCTCCTAAAATTTGCACTTCAATATGTTTCGGTTTTTCAATCAATTTTTCCACGTATACATCATCGCTGCCAAACGCCGCTTTCGCTTCCGATTTGGCGCGCTCGAACGCTTCTTTTACTTCCGATTTCGACCGGACGATGCGCATGCCGCGGCCGCCGCCGCCTAAGGCCGCTTTAATAATGATCGGATAGCCATACGTTTCCGCAAAGCGCACGACCTCTTCCAAACTATGCACCGGCCCGTCGCTTCCCGGAATGACCGGAATCCCAGCTAATTCCGCCTGATGGCGGGCTTTTACTTTATCGCCGAACATATCTAAATGCTCTTCATTCGGGCCGATAAAAATAATCCCTTCTTCTCGGCATCGTTTGGCGAATTGAATATTTTCCGAAAGAAATCCGTAGCCTGGATGAATTGCATCGACATCGTGGGCTTTAGCAATTTCAATAATGCCCTCGATATCTAGATAGGCTTCAATCGGTTTTTTCCCTTCGCCGACTAAATACGCTTCATCCGCTTTATAACGATGATAAGAACCAGTGTCTTCCTTCGAGTAAATCGCCACGGTACGAATGCCAAGCTCCGTGCAGGCACGGAAGACACGAATCGCAATTTCTCCACGATTGGCGACAAGTACTTTGTTAATTCGACGCATTTTCATATGTTTCTCCTCTCCTCCTTTCTAATAAAACTATAACGGTTTTCGCTTTTTGTAAATATGTTCTCTAAAAAGTCAGACCTTTTTTTTGCAATTTTTGCACTGTCTTTGCCTTTCTTTTATAATCTTCGTATTTCGTAAACATCGAGATATTGACAAGCATTCCAAGCGAAGTCATAAACAAAATCAGCGAAGAACCGCCATAACTAACGAGCGGCAGCGGAACCCCGGTAATCGGAATGACTCCGACTACACCGCCAACATTAATAAACGTTTGAATCCCGATCATCACCGAAATACCAATCGCAAGCAGACTGCCGAACGCATCGTTGCATTTTCGTGCAATCCATAATCCCCGCAATACGATAAATGCTAAAATCCCCAAGGTAAACACTACACCAAAAAGACCTAATTCTTCCGAGATAATCGACATAATGAAATCGGTATGCGACTCAGGCAAATATCCGTATTTTTGAATGCTTTTTCCTAGTCCTAATCCTTTTATTCCTCCTAATCCAATTGCCAAATACGAATTAACGAGTTGGAACCCCTCGTCATTGGCATATTTAAACGGATCTAAAAAACTATAAATCCGTGACATCCGCTCCTTAGAAAAAATTTTATCACCAAGGACTGGGATAATAATTGGGGACATGACAATGAATATAAGCGTAAAGAACAGCAGCTGCTTAAACAACAAACGAAGCCGCAGCCCTGATGACAAAATTAAACATGAAGCGATCGCCAATACAATCAGCGCTGTGCCAAAATCGGGCTGAATCGCAATTAAAAAACAGATAAACAACGTATAGTAAATCGGAAATAAATTGCTTTTTACAGGCTGGGATAATCTTTTTTGTTTATTGGCAAATGCTGACGCTAAGTAAACGATCAGCCCGAGCTTCACCAGTTCGGCTGGCTGTATGCTTAACATGCCGACCCGAAACCAGCTTGTCGCGTTGTTCGCCGTATGTCCAAGAAACGCCACCGCGATTAACAGGAGCGGGGAGACAAAAAAGATCCATTTCACTAATTTTTCCTTCGCCCATACTTTATAAGGAACAAGCAGTGTGATGAAAAATCCGATAAATGCTATAACAAGCCATAGCTTTTGCCGCTCGTAAAAATAGTCGCTCGGCACTTCAAAGCGAATGACCGCAGCGATCATGCTCGAACTATAGACCATGATCAAACCGAACAGCGACAGCATCACAACTGCGATAATCAGCGGATAGTCGTAACATTTTAGCACCTTTTTAATGAGTTCCTTATCCATCATTCCTCTTCCTTATTTGCTAGTATGTACATTAAAATCATTCGTAATTGCCCGTTGTTTTCCTTCTTAAAAACAGAAAAACTCAAACGATTGTGTTTGCCAACCGTTTGAGTTAATGATTTATTTTTATCGTACGCGCTTTTTTGTTACCGCCTCATGCAATGCGGAAAGCTCGCGTTCGAGCCGGTCAAGCAGCGCTTTGCCTTCCTTCTCGTCCACCAGACCGAGGCGAACGGCAAAATCAATTTCCCGTGATAAACCGAACATTTGCGTATCCAGCACTTCTTCATAGAGTGGACATTGCGGCATTGTCAAATTATCCATTTGCACTTGAATTAACTTTACAATTTTATCGGCATCCGCTTGCAGGAGCGCGTACGCTTTTTCACGATAGTTAATGGCCTCGTCTGCCACATCGATCCCTCCGTTCTCCCCTAATCCTTCTTTAAATCTTAACGTGAAACGGGCAATTTTGCAAGTTGAAACACTTGTCAATTGTGATTATCGAAGCGAATGAACTGCCTTGAGCGTCAATCGTAAACCTTCTCCTCATAGATAGGAAAAAATATGAACATACCTTGCACATGACAAACTATCCATTTACCATTATACTAAAAAACAGCAGCTGATGTAGAGGAGAGGATCGAAAATGAACGATATTATTCTTATAACAGGAAATGTAAAGTTTACCATTACGTTGGATCCGGGAGTATGGATTTTTGATGACCGTAAAATAGATTTAGACACATACTTTTTAAACCCTTCCCATGGGCAGCAACATGAACAACAGGAAGAAGAAGAGGAAATCAAAAAGTTATCTGCTTTTTGGGACCGAGAAATCCAGGAAGGTGCCGTTTTTCCGCCAACGTTAAACACAGAAAAACGCTTTTTGAAGGAAAAAATCATTACAGGGACGTTTGCAATGCCGCTCGCTCCCTTTTTGCGCAATGCGGAGCCGCTACCGGATGCAAAAGAGCTGACAATCGTAACCGAGCATGGCGAAATAACGATTTCGCTTGAACAAGCTTATGAAGCGATTCTCGGCTTTTCCAAAGAGGGAAAACCGCTGCGAGAAGACGGGCCCGTACATTTTTATTTTGGCGACGGTTCCAACCGCGAAGCGCCAATTACCCATGTCCGCCGCTTTGTTGTCCGTTAAGGCTGGATGTCCCGCGATGCGGGACATCCAACTTTTTTACAATATATCCGCAGCAAGCTGCGCCAATGCCGAGCGCTCTCCTTTGATCAGACGGACGTGCCCGGCGATTTTCTGGTCTTTAAATTTCTCCACGACGTACGTGAGACCATTGTTGTATTCATCCAAATATGGGTGATCAATTTGCTCCGGATCGCCCATCAAAACAATTTTACTTTTCTCGCCGACACGCGTTAAAATCGTTTTTATTTCGTGTTTCGTTAAATTTTGTGCCTCATCAATAATAATAAACTGCTCCGGCAGACTGCGACCGCGTATATAGGTGAGCGCTTCTACTTCAATCGAACCCATTCCCGCCAAAATCGCATCTAATTCCCCTGGTTTTTTTGTGTTAAATAAGTATTCTAAATTATCGAAAATCGGCTGCATCCATGGACGCAGCTTTTCTTCTTTTTCCCCCGGCAAAAAGCCGATATCTTTTCCCATGGGGACGATTGGCCTAGCGACAAGCAGCTTTTTATACGTGCGTAAATCTTCCGTCTGCATCAATCCCGCCGCAAGAGCAAGCAGCGTTTTTCCCGTTCCCGCTTTGCCAATCAAGGTGACAAGCTGGATGTCATCGCGCATAAGCAGTTCAAACGCCATCGTTTGCTGCACGTTGCGCGGACGAATCCCCCATATATGTTCATAGTGAAACACAAGCTTTTTCACTTTTTTGCCGCTGTGATCGACAATGCCTATGGCAGAGGCGGAACCGCCAAATGCATCTTTCATAATGATAAATTGGTTTGGGTAAAAAGGATGATTGGCAATGTCGGCTAAAACGAGTTCTCCTTTTTCATAAAACCGCTGCAGGTGCTCTGTCCCTATGTATAACTCGAGAAAACCAGTATAAATATGGTCGACATCGACAACACGGTCGCTTAAAAAATCTTCTGCCTGCAATCCAATTGCATCTGCCTTCACGCGCACAAGCGCATCCTTGCTGACTAAAATAACAGAACGGCCATTTTCTTTTGCTTGTTCCTCGAGAGATAAGTTTTTTGCTACCGCTAAAATGCGGTTGTCATTTGTTTTTTCTACAAAAATTTCCTGCAGTTGCTGAAAAGAACGATGATTTAATTCAATGCGCAGCACTCCGCCGTTTTCGAGCGGAATTTTTTCATGCAGCTTTCCGTTTTCGCGCAGACGGTCGATCAGCTTCGATACTTGCCGGGCGTTTCTGCCAACTTCATCCATGTACCTTTTTTTCGAATCGACTTCCTCGAGCACGACCGCCGGAATGACCACCTCATTATCTTCAAATGAAAAGATGGAATATGGATCTTGCAGCAGCACATTTGTATCTAATACATATATTTTTTTTCCCAAATTACCACTCTCCCCATTTTTCATTTTTTACTTTCCTGGACGGGAATGGTTGTTATATAAGATATGAAAAAATGCATAAAGATAGAAGAATGTTTGCAAAATAAAGTAAAAAAATGAGATAGAGGTGTGCAAATGATGAACTGGATCCGGTGTTTGTTGGTTGCCTTATGCATTTGCCTATTGGGCGGATGTAATATAGGAAATGATGAGCGTGCCAAGGACACGGAACGCTCGCTTGTCCGTGTCAAAAACTCGACAAATGAAAAAATAACGAACAAGACAGGCCAAAACATTGCCCACCGCCTCGCTAATTTAGCCGACCGCGTACCAAACGTAAACGATGCAACCGTGCTTGTGGTCGGAAAATACGCCATTGTTGGCATTGATATCGATGCAAATATGGATGCTTCGCGGGTGGGAACGATTAAATATTCCGTTGCCGAAGCGCTGCAAAAAGATCCTTATGGAGCTAACGCCATTATCATTGCTGACCCTGACCTGTATGCCCGCTTGAAAAACATCGCAAGCCAAGTGGATAACGGCCGTCCTGTTCAGGCATTTATGAACGAAATTGCCGACATCGTCGGACGGGTCATGCCGGAAGTGCCTAGCGACTTATTGGAAACGACACCACCTGAGCCAACCGATGAAAATGATTCGCAACTAAACAAGAAAGAAGAGCAACAGCTCCATCACCGTCAAGAAAAACAATCGAATGAATACTTAAATAAATAACGAGCCTAGCTTTGCTAGGCTCGTTTTATTTGGCATCGCGTTGCCGCATATGTATCATCTATGTTTGGATTCATGATATAATAATGAAGTCAACTCACTATCTGCTAATCCATTGGTTGAAGTGGGAGTTTCCTTATTTTCTGATACAAATTTGCATGAACCAACGAGGTGGACAATGAGAGTGAAATGCGTTCTTTGCGACCGAATTGATACGATTGCTGATGAATCGCTGCTGGCAAAACGGCTGCGCAACCGCCCTATTCACACCTATATGTGCAAGGAGTGTTACGATCGCATCGCCGAAAAAACGAAAGCACGGCTAGCAACTGGAAAATTTCGTATATATCGTTCCACATTGTCCGATGATGAATGGTAAATGATCAATCTAGCCGGCCTTTTTTCAGGACTTGCTGGCGGCATCATCTTGAGTTTTACACTAAAAAAGCCGGGGAAACCCGGCTTTTTAGGAAAGATAGTTGCGATATTTTTCTGGATTGTTTTCTATTTGCTTCAGCATCACATCAATTAGCTCCACTGGAAACCGCGCCGCTTGTTTTTCTCCGTTCCGCTCG
Organism: Parageobacillus sp. NEAU-HV-2; assembly: GCF_059115485.1. Lineage (NCBI taxonomy): Bacteria > Bacillati > Bacillota > Bacilli > Caryophanales > Anoxybacillaceae > Parageobacillus > Parageobacillus sp. NEAU-HV-2. The sequence goes on along the minus strand of NZ_JBXUJJ010000001.1, from coordinate 426,758 downwards.
TAGTGAACGATATACATTTCCCCGGCTTCATCTTTGTTTACTTCTAGACCAGTAATTTGAAAATCGTTCCTTAGTATTTCGTAAAAAAAGAAAGCTGTCTCTTGCGCTGCCATATCGTCTGGACGCGCCTGGGCCACCACATAGATCGTCAGCCAATTATAGAGGGCATCTTGCAACGATTTCACCGTTTCACCGCCTTACTTTTCTTCTTTCATCTCGTGTTTTTTGGATTGGTATAGGCGGACTTTATAAATAATTAATACGAGAGCGGCGATTACCAATCCTTCCGCAATCGGCAAAAATACGGCAAAAAAGGTTAAAATCGTGCAGCCTAACGCCAACAGCGCATAGATGATGACGTTTTTCAGCAAAGGAAGCTTCTTGGCAAAACCGAGACGGTACACAACGGCAGCCAAGAGGAAAATCGTAATGTAAAGCAGCCACATCCCTTTCTCCGGATTTGCGTCCACTTTATATAACGACGCAAAAAATGTGAGGCGTTCTAAAACATTCACCAAATCCCCTCCCTTATTTCGCCTGCTGTGCTGCTTTCTTTTTCTTCTCCAGCTTTTCGCGCTCGCTTTTATTTAGTATTTTTTTGCGCAGGCGAATCGACTTTGGTGTTACTTCGCAATACTCATCGTCATTTAAGTATTCAAGCGCTTCTTCAAGCGTCATTAAACGCGGCTTTTTCATGGTGACCGTTTGCTCTTTTGTCGACGAGCGGATGTTCGTCATATGTTTTTCCCGGCAAATATTGACGACCAAATCGTTTTCGCGATTGTGCTCACCGACAATCATTCCTTCATATACCTCCGTCCCCGGCTCGACAAAAATCGTTCCACGGTCTTCTAGCTGCATAATGCCATACGCCGTTGCTTTACCGGTTTCCATAGAAATGAGCACTCCTTGGCGGCGACCCCCTACTTGTCCACTTTGTGCCGGTGCATAATGGTCAAACGAATGGTTTAAAATTCCATATCCGCGTGTCAATGACATAAACTCCGTTCGATAACCAATCAATCCGCGCGAAGGCACCATAAAGACGAGGCGCACTTGTCCATTTTCATTATGGACCATATCCACCAGCTCGCCTTTGCGGGCCCCGATTGATTCCATAATTGCCCCGGTATATTCTTCTGGAATATCAATGATGACCCGTTCCACCGGCTCGCAAAGCACGCCATCGATTTCTTTCATAATCACTTCCGGCTTGGACACTTGCAACTCATATCCCTCGCGACGCATGTTTTCAATCAAAATCGATAAATGAAGCTCGCCGCGCCCGGAAACGATCCACGCATCAGGAGAATCCGTATTTTCCACGCGCAGGCTGACATCCGTCTCGAGCTGGGTACGCAGGCGTTCCTCTAGCTTTCTTGCCGTAACATATTTGCCTTCGCGTCCGGCAAATGGGCTATTGTTCACTAAAAACGTCATTTTCAAAGTCGGTTCATCAATGCGAAGCGGTGGCAATGCTTCTTGATGATCAAACGGGCATACCGTTTCCCCGACGTTAATATCTTCCATTCCCGCCACCGCGACAATATCTCCTGCTTCTGCCTCGGTAATTTCTATCCGTTTTAAGCCGATAAACCCAAACAATTTGGTGACGCGGAACGTTTTCACTGAACCATCCAATTTCATTAGCGCCACTTGCTGTCCGACTTTCATTGTGCCGCGAAAGATACGGCCGATACCGATACGCCCAACGTACTCGTTGTAATCAAGCAGCGCCACTTGAAATTGTAGCGGTTCCTCCCGATTATCCAACGGCGCTGGAATATGATCGATAATCGTTTCAAATAATACGCTCATATCTTTCTCTTGCTCGTGAGGATCCAAGCTCGCCGTTCCGTGCAGCGCCGAAGTATAGACAACCGGAAACTCGAGCTGATCTTCCGATGCTCCTAATTCAATAAATAAGTCAATCACTTCGTCGACGACTTCCTCCGGTCGCGCGAACTCACGGTCAATTTTATTGACGACAACAATAGGCGTCAGCTGCTGCTCAAGCGCCTTTTTCAGCACAAAGCGCGTCTGCGGCATGCAGCCTTCATAGGCGTCTACAACCAATAAAACGCCATCGACAAGCCGCATGATCCGTTCTACTTCCCCGCCGAAATCAGCATGGCCAGGCGTATCTAAAATATTAATGCGCGTCCCTTTATACTGAACGGCAGTATTTTTGGCTAAAATGGTAATCCCACGTTCTCTTTCCAAATCGTTCCGGTCCAAAGCACGTTCTTCTACATGTTCGTTTTCACGGAACGTTCCCGACTGCCGCAGCAATTGATCCACTAACGTTGTTTTGCCATGGTCTACGTGTGCGATAATTGCAATATTGCGGAGATCTTCTCTTCTTTTTGTCAAGGTGTGTCACTCCTATGTGTAAACTGCTCGTTTATTATATCATAAAGATAGAAAAGCGGCATATTTTCCTGTACACTAAAGAAAAACGCAAAATTTTACCGCTCAACAGGAAAGGAGAATAATAAACAAATGAAACAGATTCAACCGATTCCGCTTTTATTGGCGATATTCGCGGTCATCGCCATTATGGCCATCGGCATTTTTATCGCGGAACAAAGCATTATCGGCGTTATTTTATCCGTCATCGTTTTATTGGTTATTGTCGGCATCGGATTTGCCCGCAAAAAACGAATGCGCGAAAAAGGAATGCTATAGAAAATGGGACAACTTCCTAGTTTGTCCCGTTCTAATGATGAATGTATTTTTGTAAAATTTCTTCATGCAATCCCGGCTTTGACACAAATACGGAGTTTCTTTCCAGGAGACGAAGCGGCTCACCATACAAATTTGTCACAATGCCGCCGACTTCCTGTACAAGCACAAGCCCACCGGCGAAATCCCACGGCGACAGGCGCATCGTAATATAGGCGTCCAAGAAGCCTGCGGCGACATATGCCATTTCGAGCGCCGCGGATCCGTATGAACGCGTTCCTCTCACATCTTTGACGAGCGGAGCCAATACGCTCGGATCGATTCGTTTATTTTCTGTTACCCATGTAGCATTTAACGAGATGATCGCTTCGGAAACAGATACCGGTTCTAAAGGGGGAAGCGGCTTATCGTTCAAAAACGCTCCTTCGCCTTTGCGCGCGGCATACAGTTCATCCTGCACGACATCGTACACATATCCTAACATTCCGACTCCATTTTCAAACACGCCGATAGAAATCGCAAAGTTTCGCTGCTGATGAACAAAATTCATCGTTCCATCGATCGGATCAATAATCCAGACAATGCCTTCGAGGGTGGTGATGTTATCGCCAAACCCCTCTTCCCCTAGCACGTGATGGTGGGGGAATGTTTTTTTTATGTTTTCAATAAAAAAGCGCTCTGTTTCGCGATCGACATTGGTGACGAGATCGTTGCGGTGCGATTTTGTTTCCACCGTCAGCTTTTGTGCAAATGTAGCACGGATTCTTGCTCCTGCTTCCTTTATCCATTGTCGGGCATAACGATCGATTTCTTCCCATGTTTTTGTTTTTTGCATATTCTACCTCCTGCTTTCCGCGAAGTATGTACGCATAAAAAATGTTTCATTAGCGAAAGAGGCGCCGGCACGTTTCAAGAAAAAAACGAACCGCTGAAGGTGGTTCGCCTTAAATGTGCTGTCATACTTGAAGGCGCATTAATTCTTGACGCAGTTTTTCCAATCTTCGTTTGCATTCTTTTTTCTTTTCTTCATCGTTTTCCATCATCGCTTCATACAGCGTCGCTAACTCATAATCTAATTCTAGCCGCAATACCGCCATGCGCTTCTCTCCGTCCGTACGCTTCACCGAATTCATTGTTTTTTTCATGTGCATAAGCACCCCTTTCGCTATGATCCCGAAAAGCCTTTGGATAAATACAAAATTTTCTGATAGTTATTTTGTTTTATATATATTATGTGAAAAAAAGGGGGTATGCAACAAATTTGTGTATTCACCTACTTTTCGCGCTGTGCCATCTATGCGGCTCATTCATGCCATGTGAATCCAATCGCCGTTTTTTGCTGCTTTCGCTTTTTTCATTACTTGATAGGATGAATAGCCGCTTGCCTGTTCAAATTCATCGCATAATTTTTTTTCTTCGCTTTTGCTTGGGACAATTTCTTTAAAACGGCGGTATGTGTGCATTAGTTTTTCCCGTTCCATTCCTTTTTCATAGACGGTTTCAATCGCTTCAAAAAATTTGATGACATCAATAATTTCTTGCGTTGACCAGTCATAGGAAAACGGGTAGGAATAATTCATCGCCTACACCTCCAACGCTAGTTTGCCCATCTGCGCCGGATTTGCTCCGCTTCACTAATCATGCGCGCAAACAATTCTGCTACCGTTGGGATGTCTTTAATTAATCCCATCACTTGCCCGGCCCAGGCAAACCCTTCGTTTATTTTTCCATCGTAAATAAAGCGTCGGTTCGCTTCGCCGCTGATATATTCTTTCAGCTGCTCGTAGGTGCCGCCCTTGTCCTCGATTTCTAATATTTTTTGCGTCCACTCATTGGCAATCGCACGGCCTGGCGCTCCTAACGTCCGTTTAATGACGACCGTATCATTCTCCGATCCTTTCACCAGCATTTCTTTATAGATCGGATGAGCATGGACGCATTCCTTTGTCGCAATAAATCTTGTTCCCATTTCAATACCTTCCGCCCCAAGCGCCAACGCCGCCATCAAGCCGCGCCCGTCGCCGATGCCGCCTGAAGCAATCACCGGAATCGACACCGAATCGACTACTTTCGGAATCAGAACAAACGTCCCTGTATCATATTTTCCTAAATGGCCGCCCCCTTCTTGGCCGACCACCATCACTGCATCGGCGCCAAGCTCTTCTGCTTTAACCGCTTGGCGAACAGCGGCAACCAATACGAGTTTTTTCACGTTTGTCCCTTTTAGTTGTTCAAAAAACGGGGCCGGATTTCCTCCCGTGACGGAAACTACAGGCACACCTTCTTCCAATGCGGCTTCGAGCATATGCTGAAACGGACGGCCGTGCTGTCCGATCGCAAAATTGACGCCAAATGGACGATCGGTTTTGTCTTTTACTTTGCGAATTTCCTCACGCAATCGTTCCGGGCTTTCTAGCGACATTGCCGTAATTTGTCCTAAGCCTCCGGCGTTAGAGACCGCGGCCGCCAAATCGGCATACGCTAAATAGGCAAGCCCTCCTTGAATAATCGGATATGTAATGCCAAGCAACTCTGTTACTCTCGTTTTCCAAATCATGCTTTTCCCTCCTTCTTATTAAGTATACTATGTTTCTCGTTGATATGGCTATTTTCCTCTTTATATCCTTAATTTATGTGATAGAAAATTTTACAAGCAATTCATGCTTTGCAAATAAAAAAATAAATGCTATAATGCACTTGTTTTATTTTTATGCAAAAAGAGGTGTGAAAAAACATTGTCGCAGTTTGAAACACCATTGTTCACAGGATTATTAGAACATATCAGAAAAAATCCTATCCAATTCCATATTCCTGGCCATAAAAAAGGGGCAGGGATGGATCCTGAGTTTCGTGATTTTATTGGAGAAAATGCGTTAGCTATGGATTTGATTAATATCGGTCCTCTCGATGATCTTCATCACCCAAAAGGCATTATCAAGCACGCTCAAGAGCTAGCAGCAGAAGCATTCGGGGCCGATTATACATTTTTTTCTGTCCAAGGGACAAGCGGTGCCATTATGGCCATGGTGATGTCCGTTGCTAGTCCCGGCGACAAAATCATCGTTCCGCGCAACGTGCATAAATCGGTCATGTCTGCTATTGTCTTTTCTGGTGCAACACCGATTTTCATTCATCCGGAAATTGATAAAGAGCTTGGCATTTCCCACGGCATCACACCAGAAGCAGTCGAAAAAGCGCTCAAGCAACACCCGGACGCCAAAGGAGTACTCGTGATTAACCCAACCTATTTCGGCATCGCCGGGGATTTAAAGAAAATTGTTGAAATCGCTCATTCCTATCACGTTCCTGTTCTCGTTGATGAAGCACATGGTGTCCATATTCATTTTCATGAAGATCTTCCGCTTTCCGCTATGCAAGCTGGGGCGGATATGGCAGCAACAAGCGTTCATAAATTAGGCGGTTCTTTGACGCAAAGTTCTATTTTAAACGTACGTGAAGGACTCGTATCCGCAAAACACGTACAAGCTATTTTAAGCATGCTAACGACAACATCTACTTCTTATTTGTTGCTAGCCTCTTTAGATGTTGCACGCAAATGGCTTGCTACACAAGGACGGGAACATATTGAAAAAGCTATTCAGCTTGCAGAAAAGACCCGGCGACAAATAAACGAAATCCCTTATCTTTATTGTGTAGGAAAAGAAATTTTAGGAACGGAAGCAACATATCATTACGATCCAACCAAGCTTACCATCTCTGTCAAAGAACTAGGTTTAACAGGATACGACGTCGAGAAATGGCTGCGGGAAATGTACAACATTGAAGTAGAGTTATCCGATTTGTACAACATTTTATGCATTATTACGCCTGGAGATACGGAGCGGGAAGCAAACGCGCTTGTGAATGCCCTTCGCCATTTATCTGAACAATTCCGCCACCAGGCGGCGGAAGGAGTAAAGCCGAAAGTATTATTGCCGGACATCCCTACTCTTGCCTTAACTCCGCGCGACGCGTTTTACGCGGAAACGGAAGTCGTGCCATTTGAAGAATCGGCAGGCCGGATTATTGCTGAATTTATCATGGTTTATCCGCCAGGAATTCCGATTTTTATTCCTGGAGAAATTATTACCCAAGAAAATTTAAACTATATCAAAAAGAATTTAGAAGTCGGTCTGCCGGTGCAAGGGCCGGAAGACGACACGCTGCAAACATTGCGGGTGATTAAAGAACATAAGCCAATCCGTTAGAAAAACGCAAGCCAATACTGGCTTGCGTTTTTTCTTTTTCATAAAATAAAAGGCGCGCATGTGCCCCTTTCACATGCGCGCTATATGCAAACCTTCCCCCATCGTTTGACCACTTCTTTATTCTTTCTCTTCTGCATCCCCGTCACGATCGCATTTGCAGCATTTTCCGTAAAGCGTTGTCACTTTTTCGTCTTCAAAGTGTGCAATCGTCGCATCACATGTTTGACATACGATTGTGCCCATCCCAAAAACTCCTTTATGATGATATATTCATTAGCTAATTCAATAATAATATATCACATTTATGTTGTCAACCCCCAATTTGTATGTCACATTTATTCTTTACTCATCAAAAAAAGCGAGTAAAAATACTCGCTTTTTAATATTCATATTCGGGATGAACGGATGTGAATGGAAGGACAACAGAGAAGAACTCCGCTAAATCAGCAGCTTGCTCTTCCGTATCGATGCGGAAAATTTGTTGCAAATATTTATGATTTTCTACGTCTTTTGGATCGAGGAGGATAGAGCGGCCTGTTTGCATGCAAATAACAAGAGGTTTTCCAAAGAACATATTCGTATACACAATTCCAAAATCGTAGCGAGTATCCTTCGCTATAAAACCAACAAATCGAACTTTCACCTTTTCATATTCATCATATAGCTTTTCAAATAAATTCATAAGCTCCCTCCCTTATAAATGTATTGAATATTATTATAATTCTAAAATATGTTAAAATCAATAGCTCTCCCTTACGTAAACATGCTACAATAAAAATATGGGACGTTAATGATAGAGGTGATTCGTATATGGCGACGCATGCTTACATAAAGCTCGTTCCTGCATCGAAACAGAAAACGATTACATTAGAAGAAGTGAAACAATTGTTTCAGTATTACCGGGATATTTTAAGCAAAACGGGGGAGCAGCTTGGTTGGAGGTACGAACAAGCCGCCTTTCCTTATCAGCTGGTGGAAACGGACGAAGGAAAGGGAAAATGGTTTTACTTAAAAGGGGACGGCCACCGGTATCGAGCGATCATCGTCGGCGTTGGGACGCATGCGGAAACAAACGGAGAAAGTGAACAATCATTTATTCAAATTACACTACCTAATGAGGCGACATACGGCGATAAAGGGAAAGCGAATGAGTTTTGCAAGTTTCTCGCCAAAAAACTAGAAGGAGAGCTTCATCTGTTTAATGGAAAAGTGATGTACTTCTGCAAGCGATAGTGGTTCCGTTATCGTTTTTTTCCTTACCGAAACGTCTCCCAAACAAAATGCTGACAAGTAAAGTACACAACGGCCGTCAATGTTGTTGTCCAAAACGCTTTTCGGGTGCGCAAGCCCAGTTTTCGCGCTAACAAAAAGGCAATATATAAAAACACGCAAAGCATCATCCCTTTAAAAAATGGCCGATCCCGCCCTGACAGCCATTCAATGAGTGAAAAGCTGCTCCAAATCATCATTTGCAGTAAAAATGCCACATATTCTTTCATTAGTCATCCCCCACATTTTCTCTACCATAACGATATGAACAAGCAAGGGAAAATATTATTGATCAGTGGACAAGAAAGGTCATTTTATAGAACAAAATGGGTTTCAGACATTTGTCTGAAACCCATTTGTCCACTTATTTAGTGATAATATGAATTGGAGTGCCAAGAACAGCTTCTGCTGCTTCCATTGCAATTTCGCCTAACGTTGGGTGAGCGTGAATCGTCAATGCGATATCTTCCGCCGTCATTCCCGCTTCGATGGCAAGCCCGAGTTCGGCGATCATATCGGAAGCGTTCGGACCGATAATTTGCGCACCAATGATGACACCGTCTTCTTTCCGGGCGACGAGCTTCACAAATCCGTCTGTATCGTTCAAAGAAAGCGCGCGGCCGTTTGCAGCAAACGGGAATTTTGCCGTCACGACATCAATTCCTTCGTCTTTTGCTTGCTGTTCAAAATAGCCGACAGAAGCGCATTCCGGATCAGAGAACACAACGGCTGGAATTGCGATGTAATCCACTTCAGACGGTTTTCCAGCGATCGCTTCGGCAGCGATTTTTCCTTCATAGGACGCCTTATGGGCAAGCGCCGGTCCCGGAACGATGTCGCCGATGGCGAAAATATTCGGAACGCTTGTCCGACATTGTTTATCCACTTCAATTAAGCCGCGATCCGTCATTTTGATACCGATTTGTTCTAAACCGAGCTCGTCGGTATTCGGACGGCGTCCCACTGTTACGAGCACATAGTCTGCGTCAATCGTTTTCGTTTCCCCTTTTACTTCAAAGGTAACCGTTACGCCGTCTTCCCGCTCTTCTACACCTTTAGCAAGCGCATTGGTGAAGATTTCGACGCCTTTTTTCTTTAAGCGGCGTTTCACAATGGCTGTCATTTGTTTTTCAAAACCGGATAAAATTTCATCTGCTCCTTCGACGATGGTTACTTTTGTTCCAAAGTTCGCATACGCTGTGCCTAATTCTACGCCGATATACCCGCCGCCGATGACGACAAGCGATTTTGGAATTTCCTGCAGGTTGAGCGCACCTGTGGAATCAAGCACACGATTCGAAAACTTAAAGCTTGGAAGCTCGATCGGGCGGGAACCCGTCGCAATAATAGCGTTTTTAAATGTATATGTTTGCGCTTTGTCCCCATTAACGACACGCACCGTATTGGCGTCGACAAAATACGCTTCGCCTTGTACAATTTCTACTTTATTTCCTTTCAGCAAGCCTTCGACGCCGCTTGTTAATTTTTTCACGACACTCGCTTTCCATTGTTGCACCTTCGAAAAATCGACGGTCACATTTTCCGCTTTAATTCCGATCTCTTCGGAATGTTTCGCTTCTTCATAGCGATGGCTTGCAGAAATAAGTGCTTTAGACGGGATGCATCCAACGTTTAAGCATACTCCACCAAGGTTACCTTTTTCGACAATTGTTACTTTTTGGCCTAGCTGGGCTGCACGAATCGCAGCCACATAACCGCCAGGACCTGCACCGACAACGAGCGTTTCTGTTTCAATTGCAAAATCGCCAACTACCATTGTTTTACGCCTCCATTAATAATAATTCAGGATCATTTAATAGACGTTTAATGTGATTCAACGCTTTTTGCGCTGTGGCACCATCAATCATGCGATGGTCAAAGCTTAACGACAGCGCCAATACCGGAGCAACCACGATTTCGCCGTCACGGACAATCGGTTTTTCGGCAATGCGTCCGATGCCAAGGATAGCCACTTCCGGATGGTTAATAACTGGAGTAAACCATTGACCGCCGGCCGAACCGATATTGGTGATCGTGCAGGAAGCACCTTTCATTTCGTTTGGTGCTAGTTTTCCTTCACGTGCTTTTGTCGCAAGTTCATTAATTTCTTTTGCAAGAGCAAAAATTGGTTTGCGGTCCGCATGTTTGATGACCGGAACGAGCAATCCGCGGTCCGTATCGGCAGCAATGCCGATGTTGTAGTAATGTTTATGAATGATTTCTTCCGTTTCGTCGTCAATAGATGTATTTAAAACCGGGAACTCACGCAGCGCCGATGTCAATGCTTTCACCACATATGGCAAGAAAGTGAGCTTGATACCTTTTTCCGCTGCAGCTTCTTTGAATTTTTTGCGGTGTGCGACCAGTTTTGTCACATCCACCTCGTCCATTAAAGTGACATGTGGCGCCGTATGTTTCGAATTGACCATCGCTTTGGCAATCGCACGGCGGATGCCGCTCATTTTCTCGCGAGTTTCTGGGAACTCGCCTTCTAGCACAACCGGTTGTTGGGCTGCTGCAGCCGCTGCTTTTTCTTCTTTTGCCGCTGGTGTTTCTTGTTTTTGCGCCGTTTCTGCACCGCCGGCTAGGAATGCGTCAATATCGCTTTTTAACACGCGGCCATTTTTTCCGGTTCCTTGCACAAGGCGAATATCGACACCTTTTTCACGCGCATATTTACGCACAGAAGGCATTGCGATGACGCGGCGGTTCGGATCGACTTCCGGCTGTTTAGAAGGTTCTGCTTGTGGAGCTGCCGCTTCGCTCTTTTCTTCTTTCGACATTTCTTGAGGTTTTTCCTGCTGTTTCGGCTCATCTTGTTCTTGACCTTTAAATGTCATATTTTCATACCCAGGCGCATCAAACGTAATTAATGTTTGACCAACGGTTGCCACTGTTCCTTCTTCTACTAAAATCTCCAATACTTTCCCTTTTACCGGGGATGGAATTTCCACGACCGCTTTATCGTTTTGCACTTCGCATAAAACATCGTCTTCATTGACTTCATCGCCAGGTTTGACAAACCATTTGACGATTTCTCCTTCATGAATGCCTTCGCCGATATCCGGCAGCTTAAATTCAAATGCCACTGTTTGTCGACCTCCTATTGTTTTCCGAAAAGTATGAGGGAAGGAAGAAGCGCATTGCTTCTTCCTAATTGTTACTCTTAGAAGTTAATGACTTTTTTCGCCGTTTCAATCACATCTTTGAAATTAGGCAGCCATACCGATTCTGCTTGCGAGAACGGATAGACCGTATCCGGCGCCGCCACACGCAACACAGGAGCCTCGAGGCTTAAAATCGCCCGTTCATTAATTTCTGCCACCACATTGGCTGCGATTCCCGCTTGTCGTTGCGCTTCTTGCACTACGATCGCCCGTCCGGTTTTTTCGACAGAACCGATAATCGTTTCAATATCTAACGGCTGAACGGTGCGCAAGTCGACCACTTCGGCAGAAATGCCTTCTTTTTCTAATTCTGCCGCCGCTTTTAACGACTCATGCACCATTGCACCATAAGCAATGATCGTAATATCTTTTCCTTCGCGTTTAATGTCCGCTTTGCCGATTGGAATCGTGTATTCTCCTTCTGGCACTTCCTGACGGAACGAACGATACAATTTTAAGTGTTCCAAGAAAATAACCGGGTCATTGTCGCGGATGGCAGAAATCAGCAATCCTTTCGCATCGTATGGAGTAGATGGAATCACTACTTTTAATCCAGGCTGTTGCGCGACTAATCCTTCCAAACTATCAGAGTGCAGTTCCGGTGTATGGACGCCGCCGCCAAACGGAGAACGAATGGTAATCGGCATGTTGTAGCGACCGCCGGAACGATAGCGGATGCGCGCCATTTGTCCGCAAATCGCGTCCATTGCCTCATAAACAAATCCGAAGAATTGAATTTCCGGAACCGGGCGGAATCCTTGCAGAGCTAGTCCGATCGCAAGCCCGCCGATTCCCGATTCAGCAAGAGGAGTGTCAAATACCCGGTCTTCGCCAAACTCTGCCTGCAATCCTTCCGTCGCCCGGAATACGCCGCCGTTGACCCCAACGTCTTCCCCAAATATTAACACGTTCGGATCGTTTTTTAATTCGATGCGCAACGCATCCGTGATCGCTTGAATCATTGTCATTTGCGCCATGGCTTACTTCGACTCCTTCTCTTTATAAATTTCATACTGCTCTTTTAGATTGAATGGCAGTTCTTCGTACATAATGCTAATTAAATCCGTTACTTTTTGTTTTGGCGTTTCATCCGCTTTTTTAATTGCTTCTTTAATTTCTTCTTTCGCTTGTTCAATTACCTTGTTTTCTTCTTCCTCGCTCCATAAACCTTTGTTTTCCAAAAACTTGCGGAAGCGGACAAGCGGATCTTTTTTCTCCCATTCGCTTTCCAATTCTTTTGTACGATAGCGGGTTGGGTCGTCTCCTGACATCGTATGCGGTCCATAACGGAAGCATAAAGTTTCAATGAGTGTCGGGCCTTCCCCATTGATCGCGCGCTCGCGAGCAGCACGTACAGCCGCATATACGGCTAATGGGTCCATGCCGTCGACTTGAATGCCAGGAATTCCTGCTGCCACCGCTTTTTGCGCAAGTGTTTTTGCTATTGTTTGTTTTTCTACTGGAGTGGAAATAGCAAAGCGGTTGTTTTGCACGACGAAAATCGCTGGTGCTTTAAATGCCCCCGCAAAGTTGATCCCTTCATAGAAATCCCCTTGCGATGTACCGCCGTCACCTGTATATGTAATCGCTACCGCTTTTTTGCCGCGTTTTTTCAGTCCTAGGGCTACGCCTGCTGCTTGAATATATTGCGCACCGATAATAATTTGCGGCGGCAGTACGTTTACTCCTTCTGGAATTTGGTTGCCGTGGAAGTGGCCGCGTGAGAACAAAAACGCTTGATAAAGCGGAAGACCGTGCCAAATAATTTGCGGAACATCACGGTATCCAGGCAAAATAAAATCTTCTTTTTCTAACGCAAAATGGCTCGCAATTTGGCTCGCTTCTTGTCCTGCTGTTGGCGCATAGAAACCTAAACGACCTTGGCGGTTTAACGAAATCGAACGCTGGTCAAGAATGCGGGTGTACACCATGCGGCGCATTAATTCTTTAAGCTGGTCGTCGCTTAAATCGGGCATTGCCGCCTCGTTTACTACTTCCCCTTCTTCGTTTAAAATTTGAAATGTCGGAAATTGTTCAGCAATCTTTTCAAGCTGCTCCGTAAAGTTGAATTGGGATGCTTTTACACCCATTCTGTTCACCTCTACCTTTCGTAAATTTAAAAAATTAAAAATTCATTGCAACGACAACGTTGTTTCATATAGCATTAATTTACCCAAAATCATGGACAAATAAAAAATAAAAGCAGATGCTTTTGTTCCACGGCGTAAAGGGCGAACACTGCTGAAAAATACCTGTATTAATAATTTTCATTAGTGTAATTAGTACAATTTTGCCCGCATTTTTAAGTTTACACTTTATTTTACCAATCGTCAATCACTTTGATTTATCATGACTTTTTATGATTTGACTGCTTTTTAATTGGAATTGAAAGATATCTTTCTATAATCTGTTATAGTACAACACAGAAGCCTGTATTAATTCTGTTTTATATTTTTGCAAAATATAAAAAAGGGGGGTATATAGCCCCCGTCTCGCCAAATATGTTATTTCCACATATGAAATAACTGCTTCTTTTCCCTATTATACTCTTTTGTATAGACATTAAATTGTTCGTTTATATCCATTATGTTTTGATACCGTTCATTAATTCGGTCGATTTGCCGCTGAAACCGTTCAGCGGTTACATCTTTATTTTGCAATAAAATATAAAGCTCTTTTTCCAATGCCAGCATCTCTTTATACTCGGCATACAGCTTGTCATACGTTTCATAGCGTTGTTCCGCAACTTCAATGAATTGGTTGATCTGCTGTTTTACCTGTTCATCGTGAAGCCCGCTCGTTTTTCTTTTGGCCATGTTTAACTGTCGTTTTGCCGAGTGCATTGCCTTATATTCCCTGGCAACATATTTCTCTCGCTCCTCTATGTTCATTAATGCTTCCTTTGCTAACTGCGCCACTTTTGTAAAATGTTTAAAACCGTACGACATCATGTGGGCATATATTGCGTTTTGTTTTTGTTCAAATTCCGTTAGTTTTTTCTGCTCTTCTATTGCGTCCTTTTCATAGGCAGTCATTTTCTGAAAGGCCGAAAGAACCTCTTGCTTGTCAATAAGATGACTGCAGCTGGCAAGCAGCAGTAAAACGACAATACATCCAATCCACCTTTGCATCACCTTTTGCAACGTTTTCTCTTCCTTTCCCATGCATCTGTTTCATTTTAGTTTACGTCCAAAATATATTTTTGTTAGACTTAATTCAGACATCAACGTCATACAGGGAGTGAGGACATGATGATTACGATGAAAGATATTATTAAAGAAGGACACCCGACGCTGCGGAAAGTAGCCGAACCTGTTTCTCTTCCTCCATCGGAAGAAGATAAACGAATTTTACAAAGCCTTCTTGATTATGTAAAAATGAGCCAAAACCCGGAGCTTGCCGAAAAATATGGATTGCGTCCCGGAATTGGGCTAGCCGCGCCGCAAATCAATGTATCGAAGCGAATGATTGCCGTCCATGTCACCGACGAGAAAGGCACATTATATAGCTATGCGTTATTTAATCCAAAAATCGTCAGCCATTCTGTTCAACAATGTTACTTAACGAGCGGAGAAGGGTGTCTATCGGTCGACCGCGACGTTCCGGGATATGTGCCGCGCTATGCCCGCATTACTGTGACCGGAACGACGATTGATGGCGAAGAAGTAACATTACGCTTAAAAGGATTGCCTGCCATCGTCTTTCAACATGAGATCGATCATTTAAACGGCATTATGTTTTATGACTATATCGATCCACAAAATCCTTTTAAAGTACCGGATAATGCCATTCCCATCGAACGTTAAACGTAAAAAGGGCTATATCCCTTCATCTGGATATATGCCCTTTTTACGGAATTAATTCGAGCTGCTTTAACCCGTATAATATTCCTTCTTCCCCAACCGGTTTCGTAATGAAATCGGCCGCTTTTTTTACTTCCTCCCGCGCGTTGCCCATCGCAACGCCAGTTCCGACGAATTTTAACATTTCGATATCATTCAATCCGTCGCCGAACGCGTACACATCCTCTTTGGCAATGCCGAGTTTCTCAATCATTTTCCGAATTCCCTCCGCTTTCGATCCTCCTGTCGGCAATACGTCGGTAGAGACATTATGCCAGCGGACAAAGCGAAATTCCGGATATGTTTTTATATAAGTTTGTTCTTCTTCTGCCTTGCAAAATAAAAGCGCTTGATAAATGTCTTCATTTTCATAATAAAGCGGGTCAAACGGAGGGTGAGGGAATTTCAGGCTCCCCATACTGACATGAATATATGGATGATTTTCCATGCTCGCTCTCATCTCATTCGCATTCATAAAAATGAGCGGATGGCCGTTTTGATGCGCCTCTTCTTTTAGTTCATGCAATTTTTGCCGCTCAAGCGGATGCTTATAAATAACGTTTCCTTCAAATACTACATATTGTCCGTTGAAACTGACGAAAGAATCAATTCCTAACTGTTTTCGCAAGTTGGCAAACATAAATGGCGCCCTACCTGTGGCAATCGCCACGTACACATTCGCCTTTTTCAATTCTTGAACCGCCTTTATCGTCGACGGCGGGAGCTGTTTTTCGTCATCAAGCAGCGTTCCATCAATGTCAAAAAATACGATTTTTCGCTTCACAGTCTCTTCCCCTTAACGCTTAATTTCTTCATTCTTTACCGTACTGAAAAAAGCCGAAAATGTCAAACCGCAGGCAAAAGCCTCGTTCCACTTTTATCCATGAAAAACAAGCCTTTCTTCACATATAATATATTGTAGAAGGACATTTACTTTCACCAAGAAATGAGTACAATAGGAAGTAAGGAGTGATGAAAAATGTTGAAAAAGCTGAAAAAAAAGCTGCTTCAACAATGGAAAGATTTGCTCCGGAAAAAATCGATCGCCTAACCGTTTACGATAACAGCCCTTCCCCTAAGAAGGGCTTCTTTCTAAAAAGCGAATGAAAACATAAAAATTCGTCAAAGATGGTACATGTCATGTTTTTCCCCTATCCTTTCTTTTTCCCATTTTCTTTATCGTATATAATAGCGAAAAAACATGAAAACCATCCTTACTTTATATATAATAAAAAAGTTAAAGGAATAATCGTTCAATAAGGAGAGATTTTGCAATGATTTTTAAAGTGTTTTACCAGGAAAATCCTGATGAAGTGCCTGTGAGAGAAAAAACAAAAACGCTCTATATTGAAGCGGAGTCGGAACGGGAAGTACGCCAAAAACTGCAAGGACGCACGATAAATATTGAATATATTCAACCGTTAGAGGGAGCACACCTAGAATATGAAAAGAAAAACCCTGATTTTAAAGTATTGGAGATTTGAATATGAAATTAAATGATCAACAAGTCGGCGTATTTGCCCTCGGCGGATTAGGAGAAATCGGGAAAAATACATATGGCGTACAATTTCAAGATGAAATTATTGTCATTGACGCAGGAATTAAATTTCCTGAAGATGAACTACTCGGAATCGACTATGTCATTCCCGATTACACGTATTTAGTAAAAAACGCAGAAAAAGTAAAAGGACTGTTTATTACTCACGGGCATGAAGACCATATCGGCGGAATTCCATACTTGCTTAAGCAAGTGAATATTCCAATTTACGGCGGAAAATTAGCACTCGGGTTAATCCGCAACAAACTTGAAGAACACGGGCTTCTCAGACAAGCGAAACTCATTGAAATTCGCGAAGATGATGTCATTCGCTTTCGAAAAACAGCAGTGACATTTTTCCGGACGACGCACAGCATTCCTGACAGCTACGGGATTGTCGTCAAAACTCCGGTCGGCCAAATCGTTCATACGGGAGACTTTAAGTTTGACTTTACCCCGGTCGGTGAACCGGCAAACTTAACAAAAATGGCCGAAATAGGAAAAGAAGGGGTTCTTTGCTTGCTTTCTGACAGCACGAACAGTGAAATTCCGCATTTCACGATGTCAGAACGCCGCGTCGGAGAAAGCATTCACGATATTTTCCGGAAAGTGCAAGGACGCATTATTTTTGCGACCTTTGCCTCTAACATTCATCGGCTGCAGCAAGTAACGGAAGCAGCCGTAATGAATAATCGAAAAATTGCCGTGTTCGGAAGAAGCATGGAAGCTGCGATTGAAATTGGACAAGAGCTTGGATACATTAAATGTCCAAAAGACACATTTGTCGATGCCAATGAGATCAACCGTCTTCCTGCTAATCGGGTAACGATTTTATGTACTGGCAGCCAAGGGGAACCAATGGCGGCGCTGTCGCGCATCGCCAATGGCACCCATCGGCAAATCCAAATTATGCCTGGCGATACGGTTGTTTTCTCGTCTTCGCCAATTCCGGGCAATACGGTAAGTGTCAATCGAACGATTAACATGCTGTACCGCGCCGGGGCCGAAGTCATCCACGGGCCGCTGAACGATATTCATACCTCTGGACACGGCGGGCAAGAAGAGCAAAAGTTAATGATCCGTTTAATGAAGCCGAAATATTTTATGCCGATTCACGGTGAATACCGCATGCAAAAAATGCATGCCAAGCTTGCAGTCGATTGTGGAGTGCCGGAAGAACACTGTTTCATTATGGATAACGGTGAAGTGCTTGGGCTAAGCGAAAATGACGCACGCATCGTCGGTAAAATTCCATCCGGCTCCGTCTACATTGACGGCAGCGGAGTCGGCGATATCGGGAATATCGTCTTGCGCGACCGCCGCATTCTATCGGAAGAAGGCCTTGTCATCGTCGTTGTCAGCATTAACATGAAAGAGTTTAAAATCGCAGCCGGACCGGACATTATTTCGCGCGGGTTCGTGTATATGCGCGAATCGAGCGATTTAATTAATGAAGCGCAGGCCCTCATTACAAAACATCTTGAAAAAGTGCTTGAGCGCAAAACGAATCAATGGTCGGAAATTAAAAACGAAATTACAGAAACCCTTGCTCCGTTCCTGTATGAAAAAACAAAACGGAGACCGATGATTTTACCGATTATTATGGAAGTATAAATAAAACAGCTGTTCCTTAGGAACAGCTGTTTTATTTGCTTGCTACTTTTTAAAATAAAAGAGGAACGAAACCATCGCTTCTTCGTTCCCCTCACCTTTCGTTATTGTTGCTGCGCCTTTTCCGTTTCTTCCAAGACGCGGTTTACTCGTTTTTCCAGCATTTTCATGCCGCTTCCGCCTGCTTGGAAATGACGTAATTTGCCTTCCGCATCAAACACGTAGTAAGCAGGCACGTATTGATTTTCAAAGGCGTCTGTGATTTTATGTTCGTTATCCACTAAAATCGGCTGCGTAATGCCGTGTTCTTCGGCAACTTTTTTGACCAATTCGATATCTAGGTCTTTTTCTGAACGCGGCATATGAACAGAAACGACGTTCAGCTTATCCTTATAGCGGTCACGGAACTCGTTTACTTGCGGCATCGCTTCTTTGCAAAGATGGCAGCTTACCGACCAAAAGTGAATTAATGTTGGTTTTTCTCCAACCAATTGTTCTCTTGTTACTTCACCATTGAGCGTTGCGGTAGCACCTGTTAATTGCGGCATTGGTTCACGCAGTTTCATATTCATCCCTCCATTGCAAAGAAAGGTCTAACGTCATGTTAGACCTTTCTTCTTTTTCGTTATTACACTGTCAATGTTGCTTGGCCTGGTTTCCAGTTTGCTGGGCAAAGACCTCCGGTTTGTAGCGCTTGAAGCACGCGCAATACTTCATCGACATCGCGGCCGATGTTATTATGATGAACGACAGCGTATTTTAATTCGCCTTCTGGATCGATGATAAATAGGCCGCGAAGCGCAACGCCTTCTTCTTCAATAAGAACACCATAATCGCGGGAAACTTGATGAGTAGGATCAGCTGCTAACGGATATTTAATTTCGCCGATGCCGTTTTCTTCGCGAGGCACTTTCATCCATGCTTTATGCGAATATACAGAGTCTGTCGAAACGCCGATCACAACGGCATCTAAATCTTCAAATTCATCGTAGCGGTCAGAAATTGCAGTGATTTCTGTCGGGCATACGAACGTGAAATCCAATGGATAGAAGAAAAGCACAGTCCATTTGCCATTTTTCATGTTTTCTTCAAGGCTGACACGTCCGAAGTCGCCGTTTGGCAATACTGCTTGCAGTTCGAAACGAGGTGCTTGTTTTCCTACCATGCGTTCTGCCATATGTATCCCTCCATTTTCTTTATTTGATGATGCTTTCGTTAATACTACTCTGACAAATAATATTATAATGATATTGATAATTTTAGTCAATATTAAATGATAATTAATTTAAAAAGAAAGTTATTTTTTATTACCTTATGTTCCATGCTTTGTATATGGATTCCACTTTTGTAATGCTCATATCTTCGCTTTACTTTTAGTATAGTATCCTGGGCCGATAAAACAAAATTATTTGCTCGTTGGAGCGTGTGCATTGACAATTCATAAAAAACGGGCTGTTGATGCGGACAGCCCGTCAACGGTTAACGTAATTTTTCTTCAACTTTTTGACAAATTTCTTCTGCTGTCAGGCCGCTTGCTTCGATAACAGGACCAGCAGTCATCGCGTTTTGAATTCCCATTACATTGGCATCTTGGCCTGTAATGACGCAGCAGTCGCAGCCCTTCGCATCATTTTCCCCGCGAAGCGGAACGATTTCATATCCTCTCGCTTTTAACGCTTCCTGCACATCCGTTAGCGAATGCTCTACCCCAATTTTCGCCATCACACTCCACCTCCTCATATACATAATGTGCCTTAATGGAGGTGGAACTATACCATTAACCGTTGTTTCCTTTCCACGAAATATACGATGTTAAAAAAGCAATGGCCCGATCGATTGCTGCTTCATTTGGCGCCAGTTTCGCATGATGCAGCCCATAAGGCGAATCGACACCGAGCCAAAACATAAACCCCGGGATTTCCGCAAGCATATAGCCAAAATCTTCACCCGTCATTGCTTCTTTGCAGCGGACTACCTGCATCTTTGGATCACTTTCGGCAAACTGGATAAATTCCCTCGTTAACTGCGGATCGTTATACACTTGATGGTACATCGCACCATAGTCAATTTCCGTCTCGCATTGATACGCCAGTTGGATGCCGTTTACTATCGCTTCGATCCGTTCTTTCACTTTTTTCATCGCATCGGTCGACAAGGTGCGGATCGTTCCTTCTAAACGGGCGCGCTCGGCAATCACATTTTGCACCGTCCCGCCGGAAATTTTGCCTATCGTAATCACTGCACTATCAAGCGGATCGACATTCCGGGAGACGATAGATTGAAGCTGCATGACAAGCGCGCAGGCGGCCACGACCATATCGTTCGCTAAGTGCGGAAACGCGGCATGTCCGCCTTTCCCTTTTAAATCAATAAATAGCTCCGATGTATTGGCAAACAGCAATCCTTCCTTCGTCGCAATCGTGCCGACCGGATATTCCGGGGCAATATGCAGCGCGATAATCATGTCCGGTTTCCATGTTTGCATGATGTCGCTTTCGAGCATCGGTTTTGCCCCGCCCGGCCCTTCCTCTGCCGGCTGGAAAATAAATAATAGGTCATCTTCGATCGGATGGTTTGCGAAATAGGTGAGCACCCCGAGCGCAATGCTCATATGCATATCATGTCCGCACGCATGCATATTTCCTTCGTGCTCCGAGCTGTATGGCAACCCCGTTTCCTCTTTAATCGGCAGGCCGTCGATATCGGTGCGGTAGCCAATCATTTTTCGCGGCGCTGTTCCCTTTACTTTCACAAAAATTCCCGTTTTCCACGTTTTGATTTCCAATCGTTTCTGTGGCAACGTATGAATGTATTGTAATAAATATTGCTGCGTCTTAAATTCTTGAAAACCTAGCTCCGGAATTTTATGCAGATCGCGGCGAATCGCGACAAAAGGACTAATGGATGACATAATAATCTCCCTCCATTTGCAAAAAGAGCTGACCCAAAGATTGGGACAGCTTTCGTATTGGCTATGTTTATAACTGACGAAGTTCTTGTTTAATTTCCGTTTTTGCCCGTGTTTTTTCATCAATTTGCTTAATCACGCGCGCCGGCACCCCAGCCACCACCGTATATGGCGGCACATCTTCAACGACGACAGCGCCAGCGGCCACGACCGCGCCTTTGCCGACCGTGACGCCTTCTAAAATAACGGCGTTTGCACCAATAAGGACGTTGTCCTCAACAACAACCGGCTTAGCGGAAGGCGGCTCAATGACTCCTGCTAAAACGGCACCGGCGCCAATATGGCAGTTCTTTCCGACCGTCGCACGGCCGCCGAGCACCGCGTTCATATCAATCATCGTTCCTTCGCCGACAACGGCGCCGATGTTAATGACCGCCCCCATCATAATAACTGCATTATCGCCAATTTCGACTTGATCGCGAATGATCGCGCCAGGCTCAATGCGCGCTTTGACTCCCTTTAAGTCAAGAAGCGGAATCGCCGAATTGCGGCGGTCATTTTCAATGACATAATCTTCGATCTTGTCTTTATTGGCTTCCAACGCTGCTTCAATTTCTTGCCATTCACCGAAAACAACGCCGGCATTCCCTGTAATAAACGTTTTCGCGCTTGCGCCAAAATCGATTCCTTCCAGGTTTCCTTTTATGTATACTTTAACAGGCGTTGATTTTTTGCTGTTTTGAATAAACGAAATGATTTCATTTGCATCCATCATCTTCATGGGCGATATCCTCCTTTACATCTCTATTCTTTTTTACTTTAGCAAAACAGAGATAATCGTGACAAGCATAAATTCATGGAACAAAATTTTGCAACACCTTCTGGAAGGCTTGTACCTGCGGAAGTTGCCATGCTGCTTCCGTGCTGATAAGCCATGTGTCTCTCGTCATTCGTTCGCCATGCTTATCTTTTAGTGGAATCATATGAACAAGATGTTGCTCTCGGTCATCTAAAGCAATTTCCGGTAAAATGGCATAGCCAACTCCGTGATAAGCAAGCTGTTTGCATGTTTCGATTTGGTCGACGATGACCGTTCGCGGCGGCAGTGCTTGAAATTGCTCATGCCACCATTGTTGAATGTGCAGCGAATACGTCGAATCGCTTTTAAATTGAATAAACGGCCGGTCGGTATGGCGCAACTGCTCCAAAGATTGAATTTCTTGATCTACTAAATATAACTGATCCGTAAATAAACGTGTCGCAATCCCGCTCCAATTTGGTTTTCCGCGAACAATTCCGAGTTGAAACCGGTTTTCATACATACCGCTTAAGACTTCGCTTGTCCATCCCGTTGTCAACGCCACATTTACATTTGGGTATAACATCATAAACGTTTTTAAAACTGCGGGAAGCCAATGCTGCGCAACAATGGAAACAACGGCTAGTGTTAATGTTCCACTTATTTGTCCGGCCAGTTGTTCGATCTCTTCTTTTACTTTGTTCGTTTTCTGCACTATTTCTTTCGCAAGCTGGACAATTTTTTCTCCCTCCGGTGTTAACAGTAAACCTCTCTGAGTCCGGACAAAGATTTTCACATTCCAGCTCGCTTCGATCGTCTGTAGTCGTTGGGACAATGCGGACTGAGTAACATAGAGTCGGGCTGCCGCTTTTCTCATATTTAATTCTTCCGCCAAAACGGTAAGTATTTCATATTCTGAAATATTCAAGCTATCACCCTTTTAATAAGTTTTTCTTATCATTCACGTACATTATTTCAATATTTTCTTATTGCTATAAAATGAATACAATAGCTGTAGAATGTTTAGGGAAAGGGGTTGCCTTGCATGGACTGGGTACTGTTTGTCCTCGTTGGGTTTGCTACTTCATTCGTTGGTACATTAGCTGGCGGCGGTGGCCTCATTGGCATGCCCGTTTTGCTTATGATTGGTGTTCCTATCCATCAGGCCATTTCCGCCGCTAAGTTTTCCAATACAATCAGCTCGTTTTCCAGCTTCTTCGTCCTATTTCACCAGCAAAGCATTCGTTGGAAACAGTTGTTGCTGATCATCCCTATTAGTCTCGGTGGGGGAGCAACAGGAGGAGCCATCGCCTCGCTGCTGTCTGAACGAACAATGACCATCATTGCCGTTATTTTGTTAATGTTCGCATTATGTTTGCAACTTTTCAAAAAACGGCCTGAGCAAGCAGCATCGGCTCCTACTCTCCCGAAAACCTTATATCCTATTCTTTACGGCATTAGCGTCTATGACGGAATGTTTGGGCCAGGCCAAGCAACAATGCTCATGTATGCTTATTTGCGCACCGGCATGGATTACTTATCCGCCATCGCGTTTACAAGATTTCAAACTTTTATTAGCTGCTTCGGAGCACTGACATCCTACTTATACAACGGGCATGTCAACTGGCATATCGCTCCTTTCTTAGCGATTGGATCATTCATCGGCGCACAATTATCGGTACGAGTAGCGAAAAAACTAAAGCAAAAACAGCTGCGCTTTTTATTGCACACCATTACCTTTCTGCTCATCGTTCAGCTTATTTTTAATATGGTTTATGATAATTAAGCTTTCGCAGCTGTTTATTCAATCGTTTAAGTATTTCTCGTCGTGTAAAAATTCCTTCAAAATAGCCGTCTTTATTTTCTACACAGACAAACGGGTGATTGACAATCAGTCCAATTCCTTTAACGATATCATCATCCAATAAAAGGCGCGGAATATCTTTATTCATCACTTCTTCGACTTTCATCGTTTCCAGCCGCTCAAACTCAATGCGTTCCAATCCTAAAATCGCATCCATAATCATCGTCATGCTAATTAATCCGTGAAGTTTATAGGAAGTGTCTAATACAGGAATAGCGGAGTAACCGGTTCTTGTTAATACTAATAACGCGTGATCCAAATAATTCCCCAGTTGGACGTGCGCTACTTTATCTGAAGGAATAAGAAACTGCGCCACCGTCATCTTGGCAAATTCTTTGTTTTCCAAAACTGTCATTCCTGTCTTCCGCCTTTCTCTTTTAGCGTTTTCCCCTCTTCAGTTTATCATATTTTATTGCTTCCCATAAAAAAATACTATCGCTTACTAGCAAGCGATAGTCCTATGTAAAATACTATGTTTCCTGAAGAAGACGGTCATACAAATGCAAAAGCTGTTGATAACGCCTTGCATCTACCTGCTTATCCCCATTTTCAATGTCAGCAATCTCACAGCGAACAAGCTCTAATGCATATTGTTGGGTAAACAAAAGATCCAAAAGCAAGCGCTGCTCTTCATGCGATAATGTTTCAAGCACCAGCTTCCCCATTTTTCATTCCCCCTTTGCAAACTATATATATTCAGCACAAACGGAAAAAATTTATGAAAAAAAAATCCTTCCTTGCCCGTAAAAGCTTTTATTGCCCGCCGTCCAAGCACATTTTGTTCTATTCACCCACACATAGCCGTTTATATGACGATAAAACAAAAAAAGAGCACTCCTTAATAGGACTGCTCCATTGCTTATTTGCCATATCCATAGCGTATCGCCAAATAAGAAATGACAATCACCGCCAGTAAAATAGGAAGCAAATACGCTAAGAAAACAGGATTACGCAAAAAGATATGCTGCTGCACGCCCTTTGGGATCGGGCCATCGAGCTCTTCCTGCCATTTTTGCTGGCGGCCGAGACGGTACGTGTAGACAAATCCGATAACGGCAATAAGAACGACAAGGATAGACAATACAAACATCAGTTGTGCCATTGTTTTTTCACCTCATGCTTACTTTGCCACGAGGAGAAAATTTTATACCCTTCTTTAATAATGGGCGTCGTGTTCGAATAAATAATTATACGATAAATCAATAAACAAGTAGTGCCGGTCGTCAATCGGGTACGAATACGTGCGGATCGTTTCCCCGGTTTCGATGTCGGCGTATAAATCGGATAAAATTCCCCGTTTGCGGGAGCGCATGCGAATAATATTTTCTAAAAAATACGGACGCCAGCTCCAATTTTTCATATAATATTGCGGCTCAAGCTCCCAGCGGTCACCGCGTTTAAACATATTGGCAGACTGCTGGAAGCCATCCTCGTCGCAAACATAAATGCGGAAACAAACATCATTCAGCTCATTCGCCAACAGAGAAATCAGTTCATTAAAATCCGTGACTTTCTTATATTTGGCCAAAAGCGCTGTCAGCCGCTGCTGAAACTGTTCGGAAATATGATAAAGCGTTTCTAGCTTTTTCTTTTCCTGCTGAATAAAATGATGGCATTCCTGACGCAGACGTTCCTTTAGC
Organism: Parageobacillus sp. NEAU-HV-2; assembly: GCF_059115485.1. Lineage (NCBI taxonomy): Bacteria > Bacillati > Bacillota > Bacilli > Caryophanales > Anoxybacillaceae > Parageobacillus > Parageobacillus sp. NEAU-HV-2. Next base: position 401,228 of record NZ_JBXUJJ010000001.1, on the reverse strand, counting down.
ATATCGCGCGGCACCAATTCCGGAGAAGGTTCCGCCAAATAGTACCCTTGGTAATAGCGTCCGCCGTTTCGCCACGCGTATTGCAATTGAAAAGATGTTTCGATATCTTCGTATAAAAGCGTGGCGCCGATTTTGCGGGCTAGCAGCGAAATAGAATATAGAACGTCTTGATACGCTTGATGAACGGAAGTCTTCCGCAATTGACGCAAATCAATTTTCAAAATATCTGGCGACAGCACGCCGATTCTTTCTAAGTTGCTGCTATGCTCCCCAATATTGTCTACCGCAATTTTTATTCCATACGTACGGATATAGGTCAATAAATGGCTTAACTGATCTAAATCTCCTTTAAAATACTGCTCATTAATTTCGAGCACAATGCGTTCTAACGACAATCCTCTTGTTTCATATTGAAGAAGCAGCTGCAAAAACGAATCGGCACGGTCAAGCATCAATAAATTCGCATCACGATTTAAAAAAATAAGCGGTGTGTAATCATCGAGGGAGAGAAAATAATCAAGCGCTTTTTTGGTTACCACTTCATCTACTTCTAAACGGAATTCTTCCGGTATTGTCTCATCGTGGAAAAACGGACCTAAACTGACAACCCCTGTTTCAGACTGATATCTTCCTAATACTTCATAGCCAATGACACAATGTTCATCGGCGCTAAAAATAGCCTGATAGTATGGAAAAACTTGCTGCAAATTCGCCATTACATCTAACGCGTCCACCTTGCTCACCTCTTTTGCATACACCCTCTTTGTCTTCATTATATCATACGTCCACCTGGTTACTAAAATCTATAAAAATCGACTCATCGCGATGGAACCAGCCAAACTGCTTGCCGCTCGGATTCTCACCGAGTTCCATCAGGAAGGGAATTTCCCTTGTCATTCACCTGCTGTGAAAGACAACCCGTGGATCGCTGTCAGCGACGGCACCTGTCGCGCACCATTCCTTCCATCGGTCAGTACACGACAACGATTTTAGTAACCAGGCTACACCTCCTTCAGTTGAATTTGATACTGGTTCAGCCAGCAGAATTGGTGCAATATGTTCCATAATGACCATTCATGCTCTTGTTTGAAATTCTCGATTTTACGTAACATCATCGCGATATATTGGCGTTGTTTCTTGCCGCTTTTCGATTGCTTGTAGGATTCTTCCATCGACCCTAACACCGCAATCAAATGGCGTTTCACTTTCGTTTTTATGAGGTGAATGAGTTCTTTTGGCAATTGTTCCTGATACCCTAATCCCCGTCTGCCAATCACCAAAGCGGCGCTTTCATGGACGGATAACCCATACTTTTTCATATACTTGAAACGTCCGATGACGCTGGTATAGGCAGGGTTCACTTTTTTGATGCGAAACCCAAGCCGCATCCCCTGACGAAGAATCGTTTCCGTCAGTTTTTTCTTTTTGAAATGGTGTGTCAAGCGGTTGAATCGTTTGTCCGTATCGTGCCGCTGTCTTAGTTGGATGTTTTCGATGACCACTGCCCCCACATTCTCTTGAAGCAGCCAGTCATACACGTCTCGTACGGTTTCTCCCACGATGTTGTTTCGTTTATTCGCTTTCACATATTCGAGTTCATGACAGTAAAACACTTTCGATTGGATGAAGTTTCCCTGTTTCGAAATGATGCTTACGGCAATGCGGTCCATATTGATGTCAATTCCAGCGATTCGTTCCGCTTGAATCGGTTCATCATCGGTAAGTTCTCTGCCATACACTTCTTCCTCATAGATGAGATGGACATAATATTCCCCGTTTTTGCGTTTGATTTCGACGGTATATGGTTGATATTCGATGATCGGCTTGCCCTTTTCATTCACTCCGACTGGTTCTCCCATGATGTGATCAATGATTTCCTCTTCATATTTTTCAGGTACAGACACAGGCAGCCTCAAGCGGGGAGCGTGTTTTCCTTCTTGTTGCCCAAGTGGATTGGCGATTTCTACATAACATTGGTACGTCTTGTCGTCATAGGTGAGGCGAATATTCAAATTTCCTTTTTTGCTTTTATCTCCTCTGGCATACAACTGATTCGAGCGTAAATCTTTCCATTCTTCGTTCGTGATGTTTCCTTTCAAGCGCTTATAAAAGTTTTGTTTTCCACCAAAAATCACACGTGGAATTGTCCTTTGGTCGAGATGGTGCTTTAGCTCGGCTTCTTTCGCTTTGAGCTTTTCTAACCGTTGGTGCAATCCATCTAGACATGTTGGAAGATCGACTTTTTTTGGTGTTTTTCTTCCATGGTTGGTAGTCATCGATTTTCTTTTCGGTTTTTTCGATTTTCGCCTGCACATCCTCCAGCCTCATCGGTAGTAACTCACGTTGAGAAGAAATCAGTGATTGAACAAGCAAGACCGCATCTTCGGCAAACCGTTTGTTGAGCTGAAATTGGTGCGGAAGGTGCTGGATGATGTCTTTTGCGTTCCTTCCCTCCAGCAAACGATTAAGCGCATATCGCTTCGCGGAACCAAAGACGCGCATCAACTTATCTAATGAACGAAGTTGCGATTCATCATGAGAAACGATTTTCATCCCCCGAACCGTTTTCATCCCCTTGCCTTCCCCCTTGTTTGGATTCTCAAGAACATATATTCGCTAACTTTTCTTCCTTTCCTTTTTCCATGAGGAAGGGGGAGATGATTTTTTATCATCAGACAGGAGACGATGGAAAAGATGGAGAACATCCGCCTCTTTACGTCCAATAACAGGAGATATTTACATGATTTTATACATTTTTATAGATGTTTAACAAACTGCTTATACCTCCGATAACTGCATCGTGAAGACTATCCTATCTAAAAAATGTTTGCGTGAAATAAACATCCGTACATGTTGCCAAAACAAAAAGCGGCTTCCTGACCTTAGGAAACCGCTTATCATTTAAAACGGGCGCCGATTGAGCCATTGTCCTCCATCGATGGTAATGCATTCCCCATTGATATAAGCTGCATCATCTGAGAGCAGAAAAGCGGCAAGAGCAGCGACTTCTTCCGGTGTGCCAAGGCGTCCTAACGGAACGCTTTCAATCGTCAACCTTTCCGCTTCCTCTGATTCCCACAGCTTCTCTGCTCCTCCCGTCCGCTCAATCGGTCCAGGGGCAATGGCATTGACGCGGAATCCGTATTTTTTCCCCCATTCGACAGCAAGCGTTCTTGTCATCGCCAATACTCCCGCTTTCGCACTCGCGGAATGAATCACCCCTGCGCCGGCGTGCCAAGCATATGTAGCAACAATGTTGATGATCGAGCCTTTTTGGCCGCGTTGAATCCAGTAGTTCCCGACCTCGCGGCTGCAATAAAATGTACCATTTAATACGATGTTGATGACGCTATTCCAGCCATTAATCGATAGCTTTTCCGCTGGACAAATAAAATTGCCCGCCGCGTTATTAATGAGTGCATCAATTCTGCCAAACTCCGCATCCGTCCGTTTGACCATTTCCGCCACTAATTCCGGATCGCGCACATCCATTTGGATCGGCAGCACTTTTCCGTTTGGGGATTCAATCTCTTTTTTCGCTTCCTCTAGCGCCTCGAGCCGTCTTCCGGTAATGACGACGTTGGCGCCGTCTGCCGCAAATCGCTTTGCCATATACTTTCCCATTCCGCTCGAACCGCCGGTTACAATAATGACTTTTCCGTTCATGTTTCTCCTCCTCCGCATATTGACTGATTATTCATTCATTTTCATCTTACTACAAAAGTATTGAATTTTCTAACATTATTTTCATCCTATTGTTCTTTTCTTTTATTTTCCGCTATAATAAAACTAATTGTGAAAGGACGGCATGATGATGGAACATTTGGAAACCGCAAAAATGAACCGACGCACATTTTTAAAAAAAATGATGCTTACCGGCGTCGGCGGAATATTGGCAACGACATCCAGCTATAGTTACGCCCGTTTTATTGAGCCGGCGCAATTAACCGTTACCCACCATATTATTTCCCACCCGCTGATCCCAAAAGAGTTTAACGGGACAAAACTGTTGCAATTTAGCGATGTCCATTTAGGTCATTACTATGGATTACAACGCTTTCGCCATACGATCGCGAAAATAAACGAATTACAGCCTGATATCGTATTGTTTACCGGCGATTTACTGGATGAGCCAAACAAGTATCCGCACATTGATGCAGTTGCTGAAACACTTTCCCACATTCGCGCTCCGCTCGGAAAATTTAGCATTTACGGAAATCATGATCACGGTGGATATGGAACCGATATATATCGCCATATTATGGAGAAAGCCGGCTTTCGCATGCTTGTCAATGAGCACGTTCTCATTCGGCGACAGAATGGGCCGTTCATCGCCATCGCCGGCAGCGATGATATGATGCTTGGCAGGCCAAACTTCGCGAAGATGGTTGAGTCAATTCCCGATTCCACTTATACGATCATCCTGCTGCATGAGCCGGACGGTGCCATACAAACAAGCCGCTATCCCGTTCATTTGCAACTATCCGGGCATAGCCACGGTGGGCAAATTCAGCTTCCGTTTATCGGCCCGCTAATTACGCCGCCGCTGTCGGAAAAATATTATGAAGGATTTTACCGTATTCGTCATTTAACGCTATATGTAAACCGCGGACTTGGGACGACAAGAGTGCCGCTCCGCTTTTTGTCGCCGCCGGAACTGACTATTTTTACATTGCAGCATCGTGCATAAAGGTTAAACGGCAGCGGAAAAATACAACATTTCATTTGCCCAGCAGCCGCATTCTCCATCCAAAAAAGCCGTTTTGCAAACATATGTTCATTTTGTATAATAAAATAAAATAATAAAAAAGGAGATATGCTGATGAAACCGTTGGAACTGACGGTGGACAACATTGCAAAAGCGATTTTTACCGTCAATCGTCATGCCAAAACGGCATTGAATCCTTCTTTTCTCTACCTTTTAAAGAAAAAAGCAATTGAAAAGCTGCTGCAGGAAGGAAAGGCGAAAAAAATCGGCCTTCATTTTTCCCGCAACCCAAAATACAGCCAGCAGCAGTCCGACGTTCTTGTCTCCGTCGGCGATTACTATTTTCATATTCCCCCGACAAAAAAAGACTTCGCCACCCTTCCACATCTTGGAGCATTAAATGATTCTTACCGCAATCCTGTCACAAGAATGCCCCTATCCCAGGCGAAAGCGCTACTGCAAGCCTACACCGGGATCCGCGAAACCCCGCCGAAACGAAAACAACCGCAGGCAAAGCCGGTATTTAAACGGCTTGGCGAAAGCTACTAAAAACGGCTCCCGAAAGTCGGGAGCCGTTTTCCTGTCTTGACAAAGCGAGGGCTAAATATTTATAGACGAAGCTGGTGCTGCCATCTATTTTTGATTGCAGCACTAATCCGCAGGCTTAGCGACCGTTATGCCGTTTCCTCCTTGCTGCTTTGCGGCATATAGCGCTTGATCTGCTAGCTCCAGCCAATATTCAAGCGGCTTGGAAGGATCATTGATTTCAACAAGCCCGCCTGAGAACGTGCAGGAAATTTGCTGGCCGTCGGTTTCAATCAAATACGCGCTAAAATCGTTCCGCAATCGCTCGACCACGCGTAAAGCATCGCCGACCTCTGTTTTTGGCAATAAAACGATAAACTCCTCGCCGCCGAAGCGGACAACGGTGTCCCCTGTCCGTGTCTTCCGGCAAAGAAAGCGGGCAAATTCCTGCAGCACGATATCGCCGACGAGATGGCCAAAACGATCATTAATTTGTTTAAAATGATCTAAATCAAGCATCGCTATGCAACTTAGTTCGTGAAACCGCTTCAAATCGCTCCTCAAGCTTTCATATGCTTTTATTAAATACTTACGATTATATACTTGTGTCAATTCATCTACTAACACCAATTGGTCGATCCTTTTTTTCTTCTTCAATAAACGGCGCACTCGCACAATAAATTCATCGATGGCAAACGGTTTGGCAATGAAATCGTTCACTCCTAACTGATAACTTTTCAACCGCATTTCTTTGCGGCGGTCGTCGCTAATCATCACAATCGGTACAAACAGTTGTTTTTGCGCATTTTCCAATAGCTGAAGCAGATGAAGATTTTGCAGTTCCTTCTCACAAACGTCGATCACCATGCAGTCCGGTGGCTCTTCGTAGACAAAGGAAAGCGCTTTTTCGATTTGCGGCACCGCAGCAACTTGCCATCCCGCTTGCTTAAGCCCTTCTTTGATGTACATAAAAAATAGGACGTCGTCTCCAACAAGCCAGATCATCGGGGCATCGCCTGAACTAGTTTCCTCGGCAATGGCGGCAACAGCAAAAGATTCTTCCCCCTTCTCGTAACAAAGTTTCACTATGGGATAAATATAGGAGGCTGCCTCGTCTACCGTCCACTTTTGTTGCGGCTGCCCTTCCAATTCATTGAAAAGCTGATGCGCCTGTGCTCCGATGTCATCCCGTCCAATAATGGTTGCTGTTCTTGCCACGGAACGGAGGAAGCGGAGCAGCTCCTCGCGGGAAACAGTTTGCCCTGCTTTCCACCGCTTTAGCTGTTCCCGAATGCTGTTTACAAATTGCGCTACATACTCATTCATCCGCTCCCCCTCCTTATTTTTTCTGCCAGACAGCTATTCAAAGTTTGGTAATCTGTAAGGAGTACATCTCACAGCGGCGTTATAAAATATGGTTGTCAATCATTTCGATCAGCTCGCCAATTTCCGGCTTACTTACTTGGGCTGTTGCGCCGACTTCCGTTCCCTTATGGCGAAGACCATCTGTAATAAGGGAAGAGAAAATGATAACGGGGAGTTTCTTTAACCTCTCATCCTCTCGAATCCGTTTTGTCAAATGATGGCCGTCCATTTGCGGCATTTCAATATCGGTAATAACAAGCTGCACTTCCTCGGCAATATCTTTCCCGTTGGCAACAACCGATTGCAAATAGCCAAGCGCTTCTGCTCCGTTTTCAAAAAACTCGACGCGTTCATAGCCAGCTTCCGATAATGTATCATGAAGCAGCTTTCGCAATAATGGAGAATCTTCGGCAACGATGATCCTTTTTTGGGAACGCTCCCGCTTTCCAAGTTTTTTGACTTGCTGCACGTTTATGCCTAAATCCGGGTTCATATCAACCATGATTTTTTCAAAATCCAAAAGCAAAAGCATTTGCCCTTCTAGTTTGACAATGCCGATCACTTGCCCTTCTAAACCTTGGTGCATTTGCGACGGCTTTTCGATTTGCGTCCAGGAAATGCGGTAAATGCGCGTAACGTTATGTACGTGAAAGACAATCTTTTGTTTATTGAATTCAGCAACAATAAACTTGTCTTGCTCAGGGTGGGCGGAAGCAGGAAAACGAAGCGCTTTTGCCAAATCGATAACCGGCAGAACTTCCCCGCGAAGCTCAATAATTCCTTCCATATAAGGGTGGGAATGAGGAATTTTCGTAATTGGAAGAGGGAGTACAATTTCCCTTACTTTCATCACATTAATGGCGAAACGCTGATCACCAAGCAAAAACTCAATAATTTCCAATTCATTTGTCCCACTTTCCAGCAAAATAGATGATTTTTCCGACATCGAACCATACTTCCTTCCTATTTTTAATATAGTCGATACAACCTATAATCATTATAGCGTTGGAGGCATAAAATCAGAATATTTTTCAACACATTTTACTTCTGCACTGCTTCCCTGTGGCAATAAGAAACAACATAAAAAATAGTTGCAGCGAAACAGCCGCAACTATTCTGTCAATCAATATAAAAAATCAAGGAGACGGCGATCCGCCAAATTGGTATCCACCGGACACGACTCGGCATCACGGCCGTATTGCCAAGCCCAGACGTTCGCGCTGCAATTTGGGGAAGCCGGCTGATAGCGTGGTGCCTTCTGCTCTTTTGTCGTCCCCGGTCTCGGCGCTGCGCTCCAAATAATCGCTTGCACGGCCACTTGATTGTTTCTTTGTACCGCCTCACAATAAGCTGTCGCGAAATCCCCTTTCGTCGGATCGGCATAAAGTCCTGGGCGATAACCTATCGGATACAATGTTTCCACCCAGGCGGCAATCCATGATGCATCAACGGCAAAAAAATCTTCAATGTTTGCAAATAACACCTTATTTTTTGGAATGCCGAGGCGCCGCGCATGGAACATTGCGTTGCGCGCTGCCACTTGTCCGTTTGCATATCCAACCGCTTCACGGAACGCATTATAAATCGGCAGCACTTTGATTCCGTAATTTCGGATGCGTGTTATCTCTTCTTTCGTCAAGCCATCGGAAACGTTCGGGACATCCGATAAATAACGCCCCCAAAATTTAGGGTAGCCAAGTTCGTTTCTGACACATTGAAACAGTTGTTCCGTTACGGCTTGTGCCGAATCTACTCCCCAAATACCTTTGGCCATCAGCTTCCCCCTTTCTGACATTCTTTCTACCATACATATATATGAAACTGACGGCCTGTCTCATACAGCGGTTCCCGTTGATTAATCTCCGATTTGCCCCGTATTTTTCATCACATCGATCGGCTCTTCCATTCGCTGAAACGCCAGTTCTACCGCTTCTTTTGCCGAGCGACAAAAGGCGATTTCCACTGTACGACGTTCGTCTAAATAGCCGCCTTCATAGACAACCTCTTTTATTTTTGCCGCCCATCCCCCAGTCGTTTCAATAATCACCACTGGTTTTTTATTCATATATGCCGCCGATAACTCGCCCAATGTTCCGTTCCCGCCGCGAATCATAATGAGCGCATCGGCGGAATGGACAAGGATCAAACTGCGGAAGTCAAAATAAAGGCCTGTTGTAATGGGAATATCGATATAATCGTTTGCGACATCGACGCGATCGCCCGCTAAAATGCCGACGACAAGCCCCCCTGCTTCTTTCGCTCCTTTCGATGCCGCCTCCATGACACCGCTCCCTCCGCCTGTTAATAAAACCGCTTTGCGCTTGGCGATTTCTGCCCCTACTTCCTCGGCTACATACCGCACTTCAGCAGGAATATCTCCTGACTGCCCAATAACAGCAATCCGTTTCATTGTATCTCTCCCTTTATGTACTTTTTTCCTTTATATCATGTATACGCAACAACGAGGATGGAAGACATATCCATTACCGCTTACCCTTGAATTCGCCGCCTTTAAGAAACTGGAACCAGCCGTTTCGTTTAAACCAGAAAAACATCGAAAGCGCAATGAAGGCCATGACCCCGAGAACAGCAAAATAGCCATATTTCCAATGTAGTTCCGGCATATAATTAAAGTTCATTCCGTATATACCGACAATAAACGTTAACGGCATAAAAATGGTCGTAATGGCGGTGAGTGCCATCATGATGTTGTTCATTCGATTCGAATTTAGCGATAAATAGCTATCGCGAATATCCGACGTAATCTCTCGGTTCGTTTCAATCATTTCCGACAGTTTCAATAAATGATCGTAAATATCATGAAAATACAACTGACGCTCTTTCATCCGCTGCAGGCGGTCGGAGTGAATAATTCGATACAATAAATCGCGCATCGGCACAATCGTTCGGCGCAGCTTCGATAAGTCGCCGCGAATATCAAACACTTTTTCAATAATTTCTTGAATCGTCTCATCATTCGTATTTTCCTCTAATTCATTCAATACATCTTCAATATGGTAAATCAGTGGAAAATAGTCATCGACAAGCTTATCGATAATGCGGTACATCACATGAAAAGGGCCTTGCTGGAAGTCTTCCTCATGTTGAATTCTCGTCCATACTTCGTTTACGGCATGAATCGATTGCTTATGAAACGAAACAATAAAATTTTGCCCGACAAACAAGTCCACTTCTTCTGCTTCAAGAGTGTTTCCTTCAATAGCATGCAACACAATAAACAAATACCGGTCATAAAAATCGAGCTTTGGCCGCTGCACATACTCTAAACAGTCCTCAATCGCCAACGGGTGGAAATGAAAGAAATCGGCAAGCAGCTTTGCCTCGTCTTCTGTTGGTTCTTGGAAATCCACCCAATACCACGAAACATCGGAACTGTTTACAAATGGAAGCGAAACATCATATATAACCTCAAAATCTTTTGTAATGACGCATGTTCGGATCATAAAAACCACCTTATTGTCCATAATTTGCTTCCTTTACTTATGATAACCGAAAAACTGTTATACCCCAACTAAAATAGAGAATATGTATGGTGTAAAGAAAAAAAAATGACAAAAAATATTTATCAAAATTTTCTTTACTTTTTTGTAAAAAATGATGATAATATAAAAAAGGGAACTTATCGGTTCCCAAATAGGGAGGAATCACATATGTATGAAAAACAGTATCCTCACGAAGGCGCCATTTTATTTAACCAACCGGAAGAGAAAAACAGCTATGGTCCGCTTGCCGAGAAAGTGTTAGAGCAAGCAATCTTTCAGTTTCAAAAACGAAAGCTGATGGAAAAAATTGATGAAGCTCTTGTCGCACGCAATAAGGCCCTCTTTTTCGAACTTTCCGCCCAATATAATGAACTTTTAAAAAAATACGGTGCGTAAAAGGAGAGAAACATGATCGAGTGTGAAACGCCAGAGTCTTATCGTCCAATAAGGTGAGTCCCTTTCTCGTTAAAAAGTTCTAATAAGAAACGAAGGGGACTCACTTTTATTTTTCCATTTCTAGCGGTAAACATGATAAAATGAGGACAAACGATCACAAAACGATCACATGGAAGGATGGACAACCAGTGGAACATTTGATTCATTCTCGTGTCAAAAATATTGAAATATCCGGAATCCGCAAATTTTTTAACATGGTGGCAGACCATCCTGATTTAATTTCATTAACGATTGGACAGCCGGATTTTCCGACACCCGAGCACGTCAAAGAAGCAGGGAAAGAAGCGATTACCGCCAATTTTACCACTTACACCCATAATGCCGGCTTTCTCGAACTGCGGCAGGCAGCGTGCCGCTTCGTTAGTGAAAAATACGGATTACAATATGAGCCCGATGAAGTGATCGCCACCGTTGGTGCAAGCCAAGCGCTTGACATTACCTTTCGCACGATTTTGGAAGAGGGAACGGAAGTGATTTTGCCTGGTCCCGTCTATCCAGGGTATGAGCCGCTCATTCAATTATGCGGGGCAAAGCCAGTATATGTCGATACGCGCGCCAATGGATTCCGCTTATCAGCGGAGTTAATCGCTCCTTACTTGAATGAGCGGACACGCTGTATCGTACTCCCATACCCTTCAAACCCGACGGGAGTGACTTTATCGGAACAAGCGCTGCGGGAAATCGCTGAACTAGTAAAGGGGCAGCCAATCTGGATTGTTTCCGATGAAATTTATAGCGAGCTTGTTTATGATGGCAAACACCATTCCATCGCCAAATGGCTACGCGAACAAACGATTGTGATCAATGGGTTGAGCAAATCTCACTCGATGACAGGCTGGCGCATCGGGTTCGTATTCGCTCCCTCCTTTGTGACGAAACATATGATTAAAGTGCACCAATATAGCGTTTCCTGCACCTCTTCAGTGTCGCAAAAGGCGGCGCTGGTCGCTTTAACGGCGGGAAAAAATGACGCGGAGGCGATGCGCAACCAATATAAACAGCGGATGGAATATACGTACGACCGCCTTGTCCGCATGGGGCTTCAAGTGGAAAAGCCTGACGGCGCCTTTTACTTATTTCCATCGATCGCTCCGTTCGGCTTATCCTCTTTTGATTTTGCCCTTGATGTGGTCCATAAAGCCGGCGTCGCACTCGTTCCCGGTAGCGCTTTTTCCAAATATGGCGAAGGACATGTGCGCCTTTCGTACGCGTATTCCTTTGATGTGCTGAAAGAAGCTCTCAACCGTTTAGAGCGATACATAAAGGAAAAACAGTGGGCGCGATAAACAAAAGCGCCCACTGTTTTTTTGTTTGACGAGCTATGGAACAAGAATGAGCTTTCCATGCGTTTTTCGTGACTGAAGCAAGCGATGCACGTTCGCAGCTTGTTCAAGCGGGTAGACGCCGCCAATCGTCAATGTCAGCTTTCCGGTTTGTACATATGTTAATAATTCATGCAAACTTTGCTGATATAACGTTTGCTTTCTCATAATTTGCGGCAAAAAGAAGCCGATGACCGCTAAATTTTTTCCCATCAGCCGCGCCGGGTTCATGCGCGTAAACTGTCCGCTCGCCACGCCGTAGACGACAAGCCGGCCAAACGGGGCCAGACATTCCAGTGTCTGATGAAAAATGTCGCCGCCGGCCATCTCGAGCGCCACATCGACGCCTTTTCCGTCTGTCGCCCTCATCACTTCGTCCTTCCAGCTTTCTTTTGTGTAGTCAACAGCGACATCAGCGCCAAGTTGTCTTGCCAGCTCTCGTTTTTCCTCGGTGCTGGCGGTAGCGATCACTTTGCCAGCGCCAAAAAGTTTTGCAAGCTGAACCGCAAGCGTGCCGACGCCACCTGCCGCCGCATGGATGAGCACCGTTTCCCCCTGTTCTAAGCGTCCCATCGTTTTTAAAATATGGTAAGCACTTAATCCTTGGACGGGAAGGGCGACAGCCTGTTGCACATCCAATCCATCGGGAAGCGGAATGACAGCGCGCTCATCGACGCTGGCATATTCCGCATATCCTCCCGATTCGATTAAAGCAACGACGCGCTGTCCAACACGTACAGTACTTGTTTCTTCGCCGACTTCACAGACAACACCGGCTACCTCCGTTCCCGGCACAAACGGAAGCGGAGTTGGGACAACGTAACGGCCTTCGCGGCGCGCCGTATCGGCGTAGTTTACGCCAATCGCCTCCACTTTGATCAATACGCGCCGTCCTGTTGGCACAGGGCGGTCCACCTCGATCACCTGCAATACTTCCGGACCGCCGTACTCCGTAAATTGCACCATTTTCATCTCTGCTTCTCCTCTCCATTGCTTCTTCTAGTCTTTCTGTGAAAGAAATTAAACTTATATAGCTAGCTGCGTTTTGTTCTGTAAGTCAGCAATGCGGCGGTTGCGTTCCATCGCCTCATGATCGATCAGTTCGTTAAATGGGCAACGCGCCTCTTCATACAGAAAATGACCGCCTCGTTGCATCGTGAATTTCTCCTCCCAATCCTGTTTTTTCAAATACGGGAACAACGGAAAGTGCGCCGTGCTGATTAATATAATCGATATCCCGCTCCAGGCCATGCGCCGTCATCCACTGCCCTACCCGCGAAGAAGCAAGTACCGTTTTCCCCTCGTTTTCCGTCTTGTATTTTTCGTAAAAAAGCCACGCCGCCATGGCGCTATCAGATAAGTCGCGGGCAGAAACACCGTTTTGCAGCAGGCAGGAAATAAAATAGCCCGCTCCATAAAAATCTTCTAGACAAAATCGCCCCGATGAACCGGAGCAAATCGCGACAATCGTTTCTGATACATGCCTTCGGCAAATATGCTCGCTAAGCGCCGGTCCGTTCAGCAGGCTCCCGACGTAAAGATGATTGGCATGCATCGCCTTGCGGATGGCCACCGTGCCATTCGTCGTTGATAAAATAATCGTTTTTCCCGGGCAGAACTTTTGCAAAAAAAGCGGTGTCGTAGGCCGAAAGCCATCAATCGTCCGGCCTTCGTACTCGCCGACAAGCTCATAGCTCCCGTTTGGAAGGAGGCGGGCTTTTTCCCGCGCTTCCTCAGCATTTCGCACCGGAATGACAGAAGCAGCGCCAAACGAAAGTGCTGCGGTAATCGTGGAAGTAGCGAGCAAAATGTCAAACACAACCGCTATTTTCCCATCTGTTAAAGCTGTTTCATCAATATCTTCTTTGCGAAAGACGACATGTACTTTTGCCATGGATTCACCTCAGCGCATTGCTAACTGCCATGCGTGTTGGACGAGTGATTGAACAAACTTCCCAAAATCGCGGAAGCGTTCGTCATTCGTCTGTCCGCGGCGATAGCGATAATAAATTTGCTGGCAAATGACAGCGAGTTTAAAATAAGCAAACGTTAAATAAAAGTGCATATCCGAAATATCCCGTCCACTTTTTTCAGCGTATGCCCGAATAAATTCCTCGCGCGTATAAAAGCCAGGATAAACAGTAACCGGCGTTCTGCCAAATCCGTTTTTCAACAGTGGCGGATCGTCCTTTTCAATCCAGTAGCTCATCGCTACGGCCAGATCAGCAAGCGGATCGCCGACGGTCGACATTTCCCAGTCAAACAAACCGACCATTTGTGTGACATCATCTTCGGCAAACAGTGCGTTGTTTAATTTATAATCATAGTGGATAATCGTCGCTTCGCTGTTTTCCGGAATATGACCCACAAGCCATTTCGTCAGCGCTTCCACTTCTTTAATCTCATCCGTTTTCGCCCGCTCATAGCGTTGAATCCAGCCGTGGACTTGCCGCTCCATAAATCCTTCCGGCTTTACCATCTCGACAAGACGCGTTTTTGTATAATCAAGCTGATGTACTTGTACGAGCGTGTCAACCATCGTTTCCGAGATTTTCCGGCATAATTCTTCTGTCGGGGCGATGTGTGCCGGGAACTCCGTATCTAGCACGATGCCACGGCGCCGCTCCATCACAAAAAATGGACTGCCAATAATCGATTCATCCTCGCAAAATAATAACGGTTTCGGCGCCAGCGGAAAAAGTGGATGAATTTCCGTCAACCATGTGCTTTCCCGCTTCATATCATGCGCTTTCGGCGGAACGGGGCCAAACGGCGGCCGCCGCAAAACGGCTTCCCACTCTCCGCATGACAGCAAATACGTTAAATTGGAACGTCCGGCAGAAAATTGTCTGACTTGCAGCGTTCCTTCCGGGAAATCCGGTAGTGTTTTTCTTAAAAAATCGGTCAGTTTTTCAACGGGCAGTTCTTCTCCTTTACGTACAGGAATGATCGCCGTCATGTCTTTCCTCCTTTCCATGTCTCCTCTTTTTTTACTGACTGGTCAGTATGTTTCGAGTACGCTACTTGGCACACAAACACCAAGCAGCCGCACTCTTCACTTTTTCTCCATTCCTTCCAGTAAAATCACAGCCATATGTTTCGCTACCTCAAAATCGCTCAATTCCCCATCAGGCTGAAACCATTGGTAGCTCCAGTTTACTGCCCCTAAAACGGTCAGCGTTGCAATAGAAGGAGGTAAATCGTCACGTAGTTCACCGTTTCTCATTCCTTCTTCTATTAACGATTGCAGGTTGTAACGAAACAAGTCCCGATTTTCTACAATTTTCTTTAAATGTTCTTCGCTTAAATGCTTCATTTCCCGGAAAAAAATGCGCGCCTGTCTTCCTTGTTTCTCGATGTTATGGATGAGCATGTAGACGATTTCAAGCACTTTTTCTTTAACCGTCTTTGTAGCATCTTCCATAATGTTTTTTTGCTTTTCGAGCAGCCCTTCAATATAACGAAGATGAATATCCATTAATAATTCTTCTTTGCTTTTAAAATAGTAATAAAACGTTCCCTTTGTCACGCCAAGCATATCCACAATATCTTGAATGGAAGTTTCGCTAAACCCTTTTTGTTCAAATAGCTCGATGCTTGCCGCCATAATTTTTTCTTTCACGCTCTTCCACCTTTCCCTCTATCATGTTGGTTATTGCCATTCTATCATAAAACGGTCAAGCCCGTCTGACAACAGGCAATGGGGCTCGACCGTTTGGGAAGAGCGCATTTTTTTCTCATTTCGAACGAAGAGCCTCTTCACGGAGAGCGCGGCGCAAAATCTTGCCGACGTTTGTTTTTGGCAATTCGGAGCGAAACTCGACAATGCGCGGCACTTTGTAGGCGGCTAAATTTTTGCGGCAATGCGCGATAATCTCCTCTTCGCTCGCCTGTTTGCCGTCTTTTAATACGATAATCGCTTTTACTGTTTCACCGCGGTATACATCCGGCACGCCAATCGCTACCGCTTCTTTTACTGCCGGGTGTTCGTAAAGCACTTCTTCGATTTCACGCGGATAAATATTGTAACCGCCGGCAATAATCATATCTTTTTTCCGATCGACGATCGTTACATATCCATCTTCATCTACGGTTGCCAAGTCACCCGTATACAGCCATCCATCCCGCAGTGCCACCGCTGTTTCTTCTGGCATGTTCCAATATCCTTTCATTACTTGCGGGCCGCGAATAATTAACTCTCCTACCTCTCCTGGCTTAAGTTCTTCTGTTCCCGTGGCAACATCAACGATTTTATATTCTGTCATCGGCATGCCAATTCCAACCGTCCCTGGCTTTCTTTCAGCAAACGGCGGATTGCAGTGTGTTACTGGCGATGCCTCCGACAAACCGTATCCCTCTAACACGGTCGCGCCGGTTTTCGCTTCAAATTCCCGCATTAGCTCGAGTGGCATTGGCGCGCTGCCGCTGTTGCACGTTTTAATGCTGTTGATGCCGTATTGCTCTACCCCTGGCGTATTCGTAATTGCAACATACATTGTCGGCACCCCAGGGAACACAGTCGGCTGCTTCTCTTTAATTGTCTCTAACACTTCCTTCAGTTCAAAACGCGGCAATAAAATGTTGTTGGCGCCGACATAAATCGCCATATTCATTCCCGATGTCATCGCAAACACATGGAAAAGCGGAATTACCGTAAAATACCGTTCTTTTCCAAACTCATAGGTACCTTTGAAAAATTCGGCACATTGCATGACGTTCGCTAAAATATTGCGGTGGGTTAACATCGCTCCTTTTGAACGTCCCGTCGTTCCGCCCGTATATTGCAGCACGGCAACATCATGCTCCGGCTCAATCGGAACAGGCTGCACGTTCCCGCTTCCTTGGGCGAGAAACTGTTCAAATGTCACATCGTTCGCATCTAGGGAACTAGAGGATGATGGCTGAAAGCTGACGACAATGGCCCGCTTCACTGGCGTATGATCACGCACCGCCTGCAGCCGTGGGTAAAGGGCATCATAAATCACGATTGTTTCCGCTCCGGAATCCGTCAGCAAGTGGATTAACTCGCGCTCCACAAGCATCGGATTTACTTGCGTCACAATCGCACCGATGCGCAAAATCGCATAGTAAGCGATCACATACTGCGGGCAGTTTGGCAGCATAATGGCAACGCGGTCGCCTTTTTGGACGCCTTGCTGCTGCAGGCTCGAGGCAAACTTCTCCACGGCATGGGCAAGTTCGCCGTACGTAATCACTTTATCATAGAAAGTCAAAGCTGGATTGTCGCGATATTGCTTGGCCCGTTCTTGCAAAATATCACATAATGTGATGTTGGGAATATCGAACTGAAACGATACATGCTCTGGATATAATGTAGCCGCCTTCTTTTCATTCATTCTCCCTTTCCTCCCTTTTTAAGCACCTGAGGCGTGGCTGCCTCCATCGACAACAATTAACGCTCCTGTCACAAAGTCGGAGGCCGGAGACGCTAAAAATAATACCGCACCTTTTAAATCATCTTCTCCACCAAATCGTCCTAATGGCGTATTTTGCAACACTTTCTGCCCGACTTGCTCAAGGACGACTTTGGACATTTTCGTTGGGAAAAAACCCGGCGCGACCGCATTGACATGAATTCCGTATCTTCCCCATTTTACGGCCAAGTCTTTCGTAAACGTAATGACGGCCCCTTTGCTTGTGTTATAACCAATCGTATTTAATATTTCCGGATTCGTTCCGCCAAGTCCTGCGACAGAAGCGATATTGATGATTTTGCCGCTCCGTTGTTTGATCATTACTTTGCCGACCGCTTGACTCATGAGAAACGTTCCGGTCACATTGACGTTGATGACTTTTTGCCACGCCTCAAGCGGCATTTCTTCCACCGGTGCTCCCCATGTCGCGCCGCTGTTATTGACTAAAATGTCAATTTGCCCAAATTCATCCACCGTTGTTTGGACGACGCGCTGTACATCCTCCGGATTTGTGACATCGCATTTTAATGCGAGCGCTTTTACGCCAAGCTGTTCTAACTTTTCTTTCACTTGTTCGCATGCTTCCAGCTTTCGCGAACATACAACGACGTTGGCGCCTGCTTCTGCCAGGCCGGTGGCGATCTGTTCACCAAGCCCGCGTCCCCCTCCGGTAACGATGGCCGTCTTTCCTGGTATTTTAAATAAATCTAGTACATGCATTATGCCTCTCCCCTTTTATTGATATTGTCGTAATTCTAATTTGGCGATTTGCTCCTTATGCACTTCATCCGGCCCGTCCGCAAGCCGCAATGTGCGCGCATTCGCCCATTGCGCGGCAAGCGGGAAATCATTGCTGATTCCAGCGGCGCCAAATGCCTGAATCGCCCGGTCAATCACTTTTAAGGCAACGTTTGGCGCCACCACTTTAATCATGGCAATTTCTTTTCTCGCCTCTTTATTGCCGACCGTATCCATCATGTATGCCGCTTTCAATGTAAGCAGCCGTGCTTGTTCAATTTCGATCCGTGACTGGGCAATCCAATCGCGAATGACTCCTTGTTCTGCAAGCGCTTTCCCAAATGTGACCCGCTTTTGCACGCGCTGGCACATCAGCTCAAGTGCCCGCTCGGCCGCTCCGATCAACCGCATGCAATGATGAATTCTCCCCGGGCCAAGGCGGCCTTGGGCAATGGCAAATCCTTTTCCTTCTCCCCAAATAATGTTTTCTTTCGGGACGCGGACATGGTCATACGTAATTTCCGCATGGCCGTGCGGAGCATGGTCATAGCCAAACACCGGAAGCATCCGCTCAATTTTTACTCCTGGCGTGTCGAGCGGAACAATAATCATCGACTGCTGTTCGTGTTTCGGGGCATCCGGATTCGTTTTCCCCATGACAATCGCAACTTTGCAGCGCGGATCGCCAGCGCCTGACGACCACCATTTCCGTCCAGTAATAACATATTCGTCTCCGTCGCGGACAATGCTTGCAGAAATGTTCGTCGCATCACTGGAGGCAACGTCTGGCTCTGTCATGGAAAAACAGGAACGGATTTCCCCGTTTAATAACGGAATCAGCCATTTTTGCTTCTGCTCTTCTGTGCCGTAACGGACGAGCACTTCCATATTTCCCGTATCAGGAGCGCTGCAATTAAATACTTCCGGCGCAATCAGCGAGCGCCCCATGATCTCGCAAAGCGGCGCATACTCCAAGTTCGTCAGCCCTGCCCCGTATTCGCTGTCCGGCAAAAATAAATTCCAAAGCCCTTCTTTTTTCGCCTTCGCCTTTAATTCCTCCATAATCGGCGGAACAGACCATCTCGACTCTTGCGCATTCAGTTGCTCCTCATACACCTTTTCATTCGGATAAATGTAATCTTCCATGAAAGCGCTTAACTTCTTAATCAGCTCTTTGACTTTCGGTGAATACGAAAAATCCATTGTTTCCCCTCCCTTTTATACTAACCGGTTAGTATGTAACCTTATTTTTACTATACCCTCATTTAAGTAAATATTCAATATTTTTTGATAATAACAATAAAACGGCATCACAAGGATGATGCCGTTTTATTCTTGAATGTAGCGTTTATATAAAGCTTGTGTGCCGCTGTTTTCCTCCCCGGCTTTCGCCAGTTCTTCATACATTGATTTTGCCAGCGCCAGCCCTGGCAGCTGCAAATTCATTTTTTCTGCTTCTTCTAATGCAATTTTCATATCTTTAATAAAATGCTTCACATAAAAACCTGGCTTGAAATCACCGGAAAGCATGCGAGGGGCTAAATTGCTCAGCGACCAGCTCCCCGCCGCTCCCTGGGAGATGCTTTCTAACACTTTCAATGG
Source organism: Parageobacillus sp. NEAU-HV-2 (assembly GCF_059115485.1). Lineage (NCBI taxonomy): Bacteria > Bacillati > Bacillota > Bacilli > Caryophanales > Anoxybacillaceae > Parageobacillus > Parageobacillus sp. NEAU-HV-2. The sequence continues at coordinate 381,574 of NZ_JBXUJJ010000001.1, read as the reverse complement.
ATCCAATCCTGAACGCTTCGCATAGGCAAGCGCTTCGCAAACGCCGATCATGTTGGATGCGATCGCAATTTGGTTGCACATTTTTGTGTGCTGGCCAGCTCCTGCTTTCCCTTGATGAATAATGTTCGTTCCCAATCTTTCTAAAATCGGCTTGCACGCCGAAAACACTTCTTCATCCCCGCCAACCATAATCGTCAATGTTCCTTGTCTCGCGCCAATATCGCCGCCGGAAACCGGGGCGTCAAGCGCGTAAATATTTCTTTTTTTCGCTTCTTGATAAATTTTTTCCGCAAGCGTCGGGGTAGAAGTGGTCATATCAATGACATAGCTTCCTTCTTTCGCATTCGCCAAAATTCCTTCGTCACCAAAATATACTTCTTCGACATCTTGCGGATATCCAACCATCGTAATCACCACGTCGGCTTCTTTGGCAAGCTCCGCAACCGTTTCTTTCCAAACCGCTCCTTCTTCGATAAGATCATTGGCTTTCTCTTTCGTCCGGGTGTAAACGAGCAACGGATATCCCGCTTTTAATAAATGGCGTGCCATGCTTTTTCCCATTACGCCGAGCCCGATAAAACCGATCGTTTTCATTTTGCATTCCCCTCTCTGCGCGTTCACAAAAAATACTCCTTGGAAGAAAACCAAGGGAGTCGCTCTTCTTTAATTTCTTAAATTGCTTTCACCATTCCTCCGTCCACAATCAGCGATTGGCCGGTAATATATGAATTTGCCTCGGAAAGAAGGAAGGTAACCACATTAGCAAATTCTTCCGGTGTGCCATAACGGCCGAGAGGAATCGCACTTTTCATTCGCGCTTCCATTTCCTCTTTGGAAATCCCCAATTTTTCAGCATTGATTTTGTCTAAAAAGGCAACCCGCTCTGTCGCAATTCGACCTGGCGCTACCGTATTAATTAAAATATTGTACGGTGCGAATTCTACAGCTAATGTTTTGGTTAAACCGACGATGCCAGTGCGGAACGTATTGGATAAAAGCAAGCCTGGAATCGGTTCCTTAATGGAAGAAGAAGCGATATTGACAATTTTCCCGCCCTTTTTCTTCAAGTATGGGAGCACTTCGCGAATCATACGGATATAGCTGAGTAGATTCAATTCAAACGCATGATACCAGTCTTCGTCGCTGATCGTTTCAAACGTTCCCGCCGGAGGACCACCGGCGTTGTTCACTAATAAATCAATGGTTCCATAAGTGTCTACCGTTTTCTGCACGAGACTGCGGATCTCTTCCGCTTTTGTGATATCGGCTTGAACATGAGACACTTGTCCTTTATGTAAATCACGCAATTCTTTTTCTACTTGCTGCAGTTTTTCTTCGTTCCGGCTGGTAATCATCACGTTTGCCCCTTCGAGCACAAGCTGGCGGGCAATGGCTTTCCCAAGGCCTTGACTGGATGCGACAACAAGTGCAGTTTTTCCTGATAAGCCCAACTCCATAGTATTTCCCCCTCGTCATACATGTTTTTATTTAAAGTTATTCGCTGCATTTTATTGCTTTTCCTTCTTTCTTTTATAAATGAAAAGAGAGGCGCGAAAGTTTGTCCTTTCTTCGCCACAAAAAATCCCCTCCCAAGCAGACGCCTAAGAACATCATATCAGATGTTCTCTTTTTTCGCTGTAGAACGGTAGGGGATAATACCATACAAATCTCTTGATCTATCTTAAGAAGTGATACGCTGATATGCGCCACTTTTTTAAAAAAGAAGGAATGGCTTCCATGCAGCGTTTTGGATGTATAAAAAATCCTGTCCTGTCCATACTGATGGGTAGTCTACTATTTGATCTACAGAAAAAGGAGAGGTTGGAATGGATAACCGTACAAAAGATAAGGAAGCAGCTGCTTATGATGAAAGATTAAAAGGGACGTTTGTAGGCGTTTTTATTATTGGAGCTTTCATCTTACTGTTATGGCTCGTTGTTTTTTATCTCTATATCACTAAAGTTTAGAAGTGAGGGGAAACAGTATGCTGCATATGCCTAAATACGAAAAGATCTGGCTGGCCGTCGGAACAGGAGCTTTGATCGTTTTTCTCCTTGTCACAGGAATCATGGCTGTCTCGATGGGGCTTCATCCGCCTAACGGCATGAAAATGAAAATGGAACCGGAAAACGTGGAAACGGCTGCTCCATTTAACAGTCCCGGACTGAAAAAAATCGGTCCGAACGAATACAGGGCGACGATCATCTCCTACACATTCGGCTATAATCCTAATACCATTACTGTTCCTAAAGGGGCTACAGTCCATTTTCAGATCACAAGCAAGGATGTTGTCCACGGCTTCATGATACCAGGCACAACCACCAACTTGATGCTCATACCGGGACATGTTGCGGAATATACACAGACATTCAACGAGCCGGGAGAGTTTCTGTTTGTGTGCCATGAGTATTGCGGAATCGGCCATCAGGCGATGTACGGAAGAGTCATTGTGAAAGACACAGTGTAAGGAAGGGGAATGAAACATGAGTACGAACGATACTATCGCTGAAACTGGCGGACGTAACAACGCTTTTACCGATTTCCGATTTGAAAAGAAAGATTCCAATCTAATTTTAGCGCATATTGGATTTTCTTTTTTCGCTGTTTTTCTTGGTGCGATTGCCGGATTGCTGCAGGTCACGCAACGGAGCGGCTGGATTCAATTACCGAATTGGCTGAACTATTATCAATTGCTCACAGCACATGGCGTGCTTCTTGCACTAGTTTTTACAACGTTTTTCATTATTGGTTATCTATATTCAGGGGTTGCGCGCACACTTGACGGCAAACTTACGCCTGCCGCAAGGATACTCGGCTGGATCGGATTTTACTTGATGGCTGTCGGAACCGTTATGGCCACAATTACTATTCTAACGAATGATAGCACAGTGCTGTATACGTTTTATGCACCAATGAAAGCCTCACCGTGGTTTTACATAGGTACTGCACTGCTGATCGTGGGAAGCTGGTTCGGTGCTTTCGGAATCTTTGCAACATACATTCGCTGGCGCAAGAATCATAAAAATCAATCCTCTCCGTTATTCGCTTATATGGCTGTGGCTACGTTGATTTTATGGCTTCACGCCAGTTTGTTTGTCGCCATTGAAGTAGTCTTCCAGCTTATTCCGTGGTCATTCGGCATCGTTGATCGGGTGAATGTCAGCTTGAGCCGGACATTGTTCTGGTATTTTGGTCATGCACTCGTTTATTTCTGGCTTCTGCCAGCTTATATTTATTGGTATGTCAACATTCCGCAGGTCGTTGGCGGTAAAATTTTCAGCAACTCGCTTCCAAGGCTGACCTTTATCTTGTTTATTTTATTCTCAGTTCCAGTCGGCTTCCATCACCAATTGAACGAACCGGGAATTGGATCATTCTGGAAATTTCTTCAGGTCATTTTGACGATGATGGTTGTCATCCCGTCCTTGATGACGGCATTCGCAATTTTAGCCACATTTGAACTGGCTGGAAGGTCCCGCGGCGGAAAAGGACTGTTCGGATGGGTGAAAAAACTGCCATGGAAGGATGCCCGCTTTTTCACTGCCGTCATGGGCATGATCATCTTCATACCGGCCGGGGCCGGCGGCATCATTAATGCGAGTTACCAGCTGAACCAGATGGTGCATAATACGTGGTTTGTCACAGGCCATTTCCATCTGACAATCGCATCTACAGTATTATTGACATTCTTTGCTATTTCCTACTGGCTGATTCCAGTCTTAACCGGACGGGTTTTCACGAAGCAATTGAACAGGCTTGCCATCATCCAGGCAGTCCTGTGGGCAATCGGCATGTTCTTGATGGCGGTGATTATGCATATTGTCGGGCTCCTTGGCGCACCTCGGCGCACCAGTTACTCCACTTACGGTGGACATGAACTTGCTGTTACATGGCTTTCTTATAACCAGGTAATCGCTGCAGGAGGCGTCATCCTGTTTGTAGCCATCTTACTGGTACTGTATATCTGGTTCAATTTGTTGTTCTTGGCACCGAAATCCGAAAAAACAATCGAATATCCGATTGGCGTTGTCAACGAACAGGCGGAACATCCACCACGAATTCTGGAAAGATGGTCATTCTGGATCGGTGTCTCCATCGCCCTTTCCGTAATAGCGTACGCTATTCCGATCTATCAGATCTTGATGCACCACTCACCTGGATCACTTCCGTACCGGACCTGGTAAAAAATATGGTGTCGCATAACCTGATTTCGGTCAAAAGAGAGTGTCCCAAAAGTGATCGCTTTGGGGACACCCTTACTTTTGAGTCAGCCTCTTCTTTCTCCATCCATTATGGAACGAAATTGTTTCATTTCTTCGTCTACATTCACTTTCGCTACATGAAATGGATTTTCTTGATTGGCTAGCTGCAACGGGTCTATATCGCTTCGCACTCCTAATGTATCCCCCTCTGTCGCGAGTGCATCGTTTATGATTCCCTCTCGCTCCCCATCGAAATGAAAATTATGAGGATGATCGTTTCTTCCGCGCTCTGGCATGTTATCCCTCCTTTTCTGTCTATTTTTCCTTCAAACCAAACGAATCATTCCTTTTCACAGTGGCGCTTTGTTTTCCATAAAACAAAAAAAGAGGCGACCCCAAAAAACGATTTTTTGGAGTCTGCCTCCTTTTCATCAGCTTTCTAATAGAAGGTCTTCTGGATTTTCGATTAAGTCTTTTACCGTTTTTAAGAAGCCTACTGCTTCTTTCCCGTCAATGATTCGATGGTCATACGATAACGCCACATACATCATTGGACGGTTCTCGATTCGTTCTTCGTCAATCGCGACCGGACGAAGCTTGATCGAATGCATGCCTAAAATACCAACTTGCGGTCCGTTAAGAAGCGGAGTAGAGAAGAGCGAACCAAATACCCCGCCGTTTGTTATTGTAAACGTTCCGCCTTGCAAATCGCTTAGCGATAGTTTATTGTTGCGCGCTTTTGCCGCCAAGTCAGCAATATCTCTTTCGATTTCGGCAAAGTTTTTCCGGTCGCAGTCGCGCACCACCGGAACGACTAAGCCCTCATCGGTAGAAACGGCGACACCAATATCATAGTATTTTTTCAAAATAATTTCGTCGCCTTGAATTTCCGCATTCACATAAGGGTATTTTTTCAGCGCCGCTACCGCCGCTTTGACGAAGAAGGACATAAATCCGAGACGGACGTCGTGTTCTTCAAAAAATTTATCTTTTTTCCGTTTGCGCAGTTCGATGACAGCCGACATATCAATTTCATTGAACGTTGTCAACATCGCCGTAGATTGTGTCACTTCTAGTAAGCGTTTAGCAATTGTCTGACGGCGGCGCGACATTTTCTCACGGACGACCGGTTTGCCGTCATCTTGTTTGAATGCCGCTGGAGACGGCTGTTGAACCGGCGGGGTCAATGCGGCCGGCTGCGCTTGCGGCTGAACTTGCTGCTGGGCAAAGGACTCGACATCTTGTTTGCGAACGCGTCCTAGCGGATCGACCGTAGGAACTTGTGTTAAATCGATGCCTTTTTCGCGTGCGATTTTCCGCGCCGCCGGCGAAGCAATCGGACGCTGCGCCGGCTGATTGCCCGCCATGACTGGCTGTTCTTGTTTTTCTTCCGTTTTTACCGCTGTTTCTTTTGTTTCTTGCACCGCCTCCGGCGCCGCTTGGCTTGCTGCTTCTTGTACAGCCTGTCCTTCGCCAATGACAGCGATTGCTTGCCCTACGGCAACCGTGTCCCCTTCATTCGCTAAAACTTGCTGCAATACTCCAGATTCTTCCGCCATAATTTCGACGTTCACTTTATCCGTTTCCAACTCGCAGATTGATTCGCCTTTTTCGACGTAGTCACCAGGTTTTTTCAACCATTGCGCAATGGTTCCTTCTGTGATAGACTCTGCTAATTCTGGAACTTTGACTTCAGCCACGTTGATGCCCTCCTCAAATCTTGCGTTATTGTTCTTTTTTCGTTAATGCACAGCGAATAATGCGTTCTTGCTCTTTCCGGTGAACAACAGGATCGCCTTCTGCCGGGCTTGCCCGTCTGCGTCGGCCGATATAGCTGACGTCCACTCCCTCCGGCGCGATTTCCCGCAGTCTTGGCTCCATATAACACCAGCTTCCCATGTTTTTTGGTTCTTCTTGCACCCAGACGATTTCTTTGACATTTGGATAACGGACGAAAATCGCCTGCAGCTCTTCTTTCGGGAATGGATATAATTCTTCGACGCGTACGACGTGGAGCCAATCAAGCCCTTCCATTTTATTGATTTGCTCCGCTAAATCAATCATCAGTTTTCCAGTACCTAAAATAATTCTCTCGACTTTTTCATGGTCTTTGCCAAGCCCTGTTTGTTCAAGGACCGGACGGAACTGACCGTTTGTAAACTCTTCCGCCTCCGACGCCGCCAACGGGTGGCGCAGCAAGCTTTTTGGCGTCATCAGCACTAACGGACGGACTTCTTCCCTTTGCAAAATGCTTGCTTGCCGGCGCAAAATATGGAAATATTGAGCGGCAGTTGACAAGTTAGCTACCGTCCAGTTATTTTCCGCTGCTAATTGTAAAAACCGTTCTAAACGGCCGCTTGAATGTTCTGGTCCTTGCCCTTCATAACCGTGCGGCAGCAACATGACGAGACCGGATTTTTGTCCCCATTTCGCGCGTCCGGACGAAATAAACTGATCGAACATCACTTGCGCCATATTGGCAAAATCGCCAAACTGCGCTTCCCACAGTACAAGCGTTTCCGGAGCAAAGACGTTATAGCCGTATTCATATCCAAGCACAGCCGCTTCTGTCAACGGGCTGTTGTAGACGACAAAGGAAGCTTTCGCATCGCTAATGTGGTGCAGCGGAACAAACTCTTTGCCCGTTTTCGTATCATGAAGCACAAGATGACGCTGAGCGAACGTACCGCGCTGCGAATCCTGCCCAGTGAGGCGGATCGGCACGCCGTCCCGTAAAATCGTTGCAAAAGCAAGAATTTCCGCGTGCGCCCAGTCCACTTTCCCGTTGCCGTCAAACACGCCGTCACGCCGCTTTAAGATGCGCTCTAACTTATTAAACACGTGAAAATCAGCAGGGAACTGCAACAATTCTTTGTTTAGCCGCTGCAATATATCTTTTTCCACAGACGTTTTGACAACCGGCAATTTGCTTGCAACCGGTTTCGGCGGATCCATAATAAAATCGAGCTTTGACTCATCTTTTGGAACTTTTTCATACGCAATTTTCAGTCTTTCCGCCACTTCCTGTTCCATTTCTTCTACCGCTTCTTTTGTAACAATGCCTTTTTCGATGAGTTTTTGCGCATAAAGCTGACGAACGGTTGGATGCTGCTGAATGATGCTGTACATCGTCGGGTTTGTCGCCATCGGTTCATCCATTTCGTTATGGCCGAAACGGCGATAGCCAATTAAATCAATGACAAAATCTTTTTTGAAGCGCTGCCGGTAAGCAAAAGCAAGGTTTGCCACCGCCAAGCAGGCTTCCGGATCATCGGCGTTCACATGCACAATCGGCACTTCAAATCCTTTGGCAATATCGGACGCATACTTGGTCGAACGGGAATCATGGCTTTCTGTCGTGAAACCGATCATATTATTGGCAATAATATGAACCGATCCGCCCGTCTGATATCCTTGCAATTGACTCAAATTTAATGTTTCCGCCACAATTCCTTGCCCAGGGAATGCCGCGTCTCCGTGAATCATAATGGCAAACGACGAATCTGTATCTTGAGACGGCATGCCAGGGTTTGTACGATTTTCCTGAGCCGCGCGCGTAAAGCCTAACACGACCGGGTTGACGACTTCCAAATGGCTTGGGTTGTTTGCTAACGTAATTCTCATCGTATGTTCATTTTTATTGCGCAGACGGCGGGCCGCCCCTAAGTGGTATTTCACATCCCCCGTCCAGCCGTATGTGATAGCTACCGATCCTTCCGAAGGAATAAAATCTTTGCTTTCCGCGTGCTGGAATTCGGCAAAAATCATTTCATACGGTTTGCCAAGGACATGGGCAAGCACATTTAAACGGCCGCGGTGCGCCATGCCAATATTCACTGCTTTTACTTCTTTTTCAATCGATTGGCGAACGAGTTCGTCCAATAGCGGCACCATGGCATCTAAGCCTTCAATCGAAAACCGTTTTTGCCCGACAAATGTGCGATGAATAAATTTTTCAAATCCTTCCACTTCCGTGAGGCGGCGGAGCAATGCCACCCTTTCTTCGTTTACTAAGCTTGGATAATATGCCCCCGACTCAATTTGTTGAATCAGCCAGTTTCTTTCTTCTAAATTATGTACTTGCGAAAATTCAAACGCAATTTTATCTGTATATACTTTCCGCAAATGATTAATGGCATCCAATCCATTTTTCACATGCGCAGGCGCATGCGGACAAATAAACGCGACAGGAATTTGTTTTAAATCTTCCTCGGTCAAATCAAATTCGCTTAATTCGATGCGGCGTATTCCTTTATTTCGCTTGTCTAATGGATTTATATCGGCTGCTAAATGTCCGTAATGGCGGATATTGTCCGCTAGTTTGACAGCAGCGACGAGTTTGCTAAATACCGTTGGATTTTCCGGAAGGCGGAACGTCTGATGCGTTTTAGCGATCTCCTCGCTTGACGCAAACGGTTCTGCTTCCGTTGTCGGGGCTCCCCATTGTTCAAATAATTGCCGCAACTCGGGATCAACAGCGTCTGGATTCTCGAGATACTGCTCATACATTTCCATCACGTACCCGAGGTTTGGGCCATAAAATTGGCTCCATGGTTCTGCACAGTTCATCGTTTGCTTTGCCATTACGAAAAACCTCCAACTAATTTTCGTTCATTTGGGATCGTTTTGCGCCCCCGTGCCCATCAAGAAAAATGCGGACGGGATCTGCTTGTTCTCCTATCATTGTTCCCAAATAAACAAGGAAATAACTTTATAAACGTTTTCAATGTATATTTTAGCACTATCACTCATTAAAATCGATGATTAAGCATAAAAATCTCCAATAGTCTATTTTTTTTGAAAAATAAAAAAACGCGGCAACGATAGAGTGCCACGCAAACAATCAACGAAGAACATAGCAACGTTGATAAGATGATTATATTTTAAATCTTTCTACAAGTTGTTGCAGTTCCCGGCTCATCTCGCTTAATTTTTCTGCCGATTCCGTCACCGTCCCTAACGCCTGCAGCTGGTCATCGGCAGATGCCGCTACTTCTTCCGCCGCTGCGGCGGACTGCTGGGCAATGGCAGAAATATTTTGCATCGCTCTGATAACGTCATCTTTGCCTTCGTTCATCCGCTTCGCTTCCTCTGTAATCTCGGCAATCGCTGTTGTTAACTCTTCCATCATCGTAACGATCTTGACAAATGAATCACCTGTTGTATGAACGGCTTGCTGCTGCTGCTCGTACATGTCTTTCGAATGATTCACCGCCTGCATCGCCAAGCTCACTTGCTGCTGAATCATTGCGATCGTTTGGCGAATCAGCTCGGTTGCTCTTGCGGACTGCTCGGCTAATTTGCGCACCTCTTCTGCGACGACGGCAAATCCTTTTCCATGTTCCCCCGCCCGAGCCGCTTCAATGCTCGCGTTTAAGGCAAGCAAATTCGTCTGTCCGGAAATGGCGGTAATCGTTTGAATCACCCCATCAATTTCTTCCATCTTTTTGACTAAATCATTCATTACTTCTTCCACGGCAACCAATTCTTTTTTCGCCTCATCCGACTTTGACTGCAGCACATTTAAATTTTCGAGGCCATCATAACTAGCCGCTTTCGTTTCATTCGACAATGTTTGCATATTTGCCGTCGACTGTGTTACCGTTTCGATTTGTGCGGACAACGCCGAGATCCGTTCATTGATCGTATCTAAATCGTTCGCTTGCTCCGTCGTTCCTTTGGCAATATCGTTAATGGCGCTGGCCACTTGTTCGCTTGTCGCCATCGTTTCCTCAGAAACGGAACTAAGATGGTCAGCGGAGGCGGCGAGCTCGTCTACCGATTCATTGACTTGCTGAATAAGCGCGCGCATTTGCGCAATCATATGATTGAAATGATCGGCCAACTGGCCTATTTCGTCTTTTGATTTTACGCGCACATGCACCGTTAAATCGCCTTCTGCGACTTTTTCGGTTTGGTGCTGAAGTGCAATGACCGGTTTCGAAATCGAACGGGCGAGAAAATAAATAACGACAATCGCGATCAATAATGCGACCACGGTGATGATAAACATTTTCATAGCAAGGGAATTGCTCATCGCCAATAAATCTTTTTCTTTATATACGGTGCCGACTTTCCATCCGAGTTCAGGAATCGTGGTGAAATACATCACCCGCTTTTCGCTTCCGGATGTATATGTATAAAAGCCGCTTTTATTCCTTAACATATATTGGACCGCCGCGTTTTTCGCCATATTTTTTCCCTTATATTGCGGATGAACGATCGCGACTCCCTTGCTGTCAAACAGCACAGGGTACCCATGGTAGCCAACCTCGCTATTGTTGACAATTCTCGTCACTGTATCCAGCGTCATGTCAATCCCGAGCACAGCGTTGACGCGGCCGTTTTCTGTTACCGCTTTCGCCAATGTCACGATATTTTTTCCCGTTATCGCATCGATGTATGGTTCGGTCCAAACGACTCGATCCGGATTTTCTTCCGCTTTTTTATACCATGGACGCGAAGTCGGGTCATAGCCGTCAGGCAACTGCGCTGCCGGCGTCGTATACATTTTTTTCTCGGCCGTGCCAATGTAAGCAAGTTGAATATTTTCGTGGATTTTTAAAAACGTGCGAAACTGCCGGTTAAGCAGCGGCCAAGCATCTTCCTTTTTGATCATTTCCTCGACGATAGGCGATTCGCTAAACTGAAGCAAGCTATTTTCCTCGCTTTGAAAACTGTCGCGAATATCGCCTAGCACCCCGTTTAAAATGGATTGTGCGCGTTTTTCGACGTCCTGGCGGATCTGTTTTTTTGCTTCGACCACCCCGACGATCTGAATAGCGACCAGAGAAACAATCATTAGCAATGCCATTAAGATGGTCAACTTTGTCCGCAATGTTTTAAATACCACTTTGTTTCTCCCCTTTTTTGTCTTTTTGTCGAACTTTGTCTTCATTATATAAAGGACTATCGTCATACGTCTATAGGAGCAGCTTCTTATTCAACGCATGAAACACGGGCAAAAACGAGACAATAAGAAAGGAATCTTTAACGGACAGGCAGGTGAGAAACGATATGGGGCTATCGAACGAGATGGATATATTTTTGATATCGAATATAGCGTCATCCAGCAAAAAGGGGCACTGCATGTATACCGCGACGGGGTGCTGATGGATGAAGTAACATTCCGTTTCACCGGAGAAAAACCGGACGAACAGCAAATCGAATCATTAATTGATCATTATATCAATCAACATAGCGGCTAAACTGCTGTATAAACAGCAGTTTTTTTCTTGCTGATTTTACCACCATTCTTATATGATGGAAATAATGATACATTGATAGGCAGGGGGAATGAAGATGTATTGGAAAGAACTTTATGTTTTTGATGGCGATGTCCCGCATAAAGCGATTATTCGCAACTATACGAAAAAGGATTTCCCGCAATTAATCCGCGTCCAGCAAGAAAGTTTTCCGCCGCCGTTTCCGTCCGAACTATGGTGGAATGAAGAGCAGCTTGCCAATCATGTTTCTCTTTTTCCTGAAGGGGCACTTTGCGTGGAAGTGGACGGACGCGTTGTCGGGTCGATGACCGGCCTGCTTGTCGATTTTGACCCAAACCATCCTGCGCACACATGGGAAGAAATTACAGACGGCGGCTATATCCGCAATCACCGTCCTGATGGAAACACGTTATATGTTGTCGATATTTGCGTTTCCCCGCCTTACCGAAAACTAGGTCTTGGAAAATGGCTCATGCAATCGATGTATGAAGTGGTCGTCCGCTTGAATGTCGACCGTCTCCTCGGCGGGGGGAGAATGCCGGGCTATCACCGCCATGCCGAGCATCTATCGGCAACGCAATATCTCGAAAAAGTATTAAAAGGAGAGCTGAAAGATCCTGTTATCACCTTTTTATTGCGATGCGGCCGCACCCCTCTTCAAGTCATCGAAAATTATTTAGAAGACGAAGAGTCTCTCAATTATGCTGTGCTTATGGAATGGCGAAACCCGTTTAAACGCTATTTGTAAAAAATTAATAGTTTATCAGAGAAGGGTTTCATTGCGAACGGCGCGAATAAGAAGGGAGAGGATAACTGAAAGGAACGACTGGTGATGAAGCCCATTTCCTATAACGATCCATTGGCTCCCTTGCTTATTCGCAACTATCTTTTTTCGCTGCTTCCGCCATATGTAGATCATCTCGTTGTGATATGCATCGGCAGCAACCGCATTAACGGAGACAGTTTAGGTCCATTTGTCGGAACACTGTTAGCCAACCTTTACCCGAAACATATGACTGTCATCGGAAACTTGAAACAGCCGGTCGATGCGACGAACATAAAAGAAACGATAAAACAAATCCGCACAACCCCATCAACATATACGATCTCGATCGATAGCGTTGTCGGTGTTTCCGACTATATCCATACGATCGTCATCCGCACCGGAGCACTTGCTCCTGGCTCTGCCCTTGGCAAACAACTTCCCGCTGTCGGCGATATAAGCATCATGGGGGTAATGATGGAAGACTGTGAAGACGTCGGGATGCTTCCATATACGAATTTACATATCGTTTATCAAATGGCAAAAACCATCGCTTTAGGAATTTCTCTTACCGTACGGCAGCGGTTTGGCTACGAATCAACCTCTTCCGTTCTTGCTTAAAAAACTAGCGGTGAAGCAGTCACTTCACCGCTAGTTTTTATTCAATATGGAACGTTTGTTTTACAAACGCCACAACCTCTTCGGCCGTGCTCATCGAGAGGACGGTTTCTTTAAAGCGCGCCGCTTCTTCTTTCGATAATTTTTTCATTTGCGCGCGCGCCCGCAAAATGGAAGTCGCACTCATGCTGAACTCGTCCAATCCTAAACCAAGCAAAATCGGAATGGCGATCGCATCGCCCGCCATTTCTCCGCACATTCCAGCCCATTTTCCTTCTTTATGCGCAGCATCAATGACGTTGCTAATAAGGCGCAAAATTGCTGGATTGTACGGCTGGTAAAGATACGAAACACGTTCGTTCATGCGGTCTGCCGCCATCGTATACTGAATTAAGTCATTAGTGCCGATGCTAAAGAAATCGACTTCTTTAGCAAATTGGTCGGCAAGCACCGCGGCCGCCGGAATTTCCACCATCATGCCGACTTCAATACCGTCAGCCACTGGTACACCCTCACGCTGCAATTTTTCTTTTTCTTCTAAAAGAATTGCCTTCGCTTGGCGAAATTCATCAAGCGTTGCAATCATCGGGAACATAATTTTTAAATTCCCGTATACGCTTGCCCGCAGCAAGGCGCGAAGCTGCGTGCGGAACATATCCTGCATTTCTAGGCAAAGACGGATGGCGCGGAATCCTAAAAACGGGTTCATTTCTTTTGGCAGATCTAAATATGGCAATTCCTTATCACCGCCGATGTCAAGCGTGCGCACGACAACGGGCTTTCCTTCCATTCGTTCCAGCACCGTTTTATACGCTTCAAACTGTTCTTCCTCTGTCGGCAGCTCGGAACGGCCCATGTACAAAAATTCCGTACGGTACAGTCCGATTCCTTCCGCCCCGTTTTCCAGTACCCCTTTCACATCATCCGGCGTACCAATATTTGCGGCAAGTTCGACATGATGGCCGTCGCTTGTCACTGTTTTTTCATGCACAAGTTTTGCCCATTCTGCCTTTTGCGCTTCATAGCGGGTACGTTTTTCTTCATATTGTGCGAGCACATCTTCCGATGGATTTACAACAACTTGTCCATCCAATCCATCGATAATCACGATATCGCCATTTTTCACTTCCGCTGTTACTTGTTTCGTGCCGACAACAGCCGGGATCTCCATTGATCTTGCCATAATGGCGGAATGGGATGTACGTCCTCCAATATCGGTTGCAAACCCTTTAACATATTGGCGATTTAATTGAGCTGTATCGGATGGAGTTAAATCTTCGGCAATAATCACAACTTCTTCAGCAATCAAGCTTGGATTCGAAATCGTCACCCCAAGCAGATGGGCAAGCACGCGTTTTGTGACATCGCGGATGTCAGCGGCGCGTTCTTTCATATACTCATTATCCATCGCTTCAAACATGGAAATGAACATCGCCGCTGTTTCATCCAACGCGTATTCCGCGTTCACTTGTTCTGTCTCAATTTTTTCTTTGATTGGATTTAATAATTCTGGATCATTTAGTACAAGCAGGTGCGCAGCAAAAATCGCAGCTTTATCTTCCCCTAATTGTTGCAAAGCATGTTGTTTGATGATTTCTAGCTCTTCTTTTGCTTTCGCCACTGCTGCTTCAAAACGTGCAACTTCTGCCTGCGGATCGGAAACAACTTTTTTCTCTACAACGAATTCAGGGGTTTCTAAGCGGTATGCCTTCGCAATGGCGATACCGCTCGATGCAGCAATTCCTTGAATTGTTTTTGTCATTACTGTGCAAGACCTTCTTTAGATAATGTTTCCGTTAACGCCGCCATCGCTTCTGCTGCATCTGCCCCTTCTACAGTAATTTTAATTTCAGCGCCTTTTGGAATGCCTAAAGACATAACACCCATAATCGATTTTAAGTTTACCGTTTTGCCGTTATACTCTAAATGAATGTCACTGTTGAATCTGCTCGCTGTTTGAACAAGAATCGTTGCCGGACGAGCGTGAATTCCCGATTCTGAAGTTACTTTAAACACTTTTTCAGCCATTGTCGTCATTCCCCTTTTCCTTATATTTTTTCTTTGTCATCATACCAAATAATATTGTCTTTCTTCAAATGAAGAACAACGAAATTTGTCGAAGAAAATTCGCACCGTTAACCGATTTCAGCGATGCGGTCTTCTCCTTTTGTGACCGCTCCCTGTTTCGTTACACGAATCGCTTCTTGCGCCTGCAAATTCGTGAAAATAATTGGCGTTACAATCGAAGGAGCATTGTTTTTCACGTATTCTAAGTCCACCTTTAAAATAGGCTGGCCTTTTTTCACTTCATCGCCTTGTTTCACCAGCGCTTCGAAACCTTGGCCGTTCAGCTTGACGGTGTCAATTCCAACGTGGATTAAAATTTCATGACCTGCGGCCGATTCGATGCCAATTGCGTGCTTTGTCGGGAATACATTGATAATTTTTCCGTCAACCGGAGAAACGACAGTTCCGTCTGTCGGCATAATGGCAAAGCCATCGCCCATCATTTTTTGTGAAAAAACTTGGTCTGGCACTTCCGAAAGCGGAACGACTTCCCCTGTCAGCGGCGATGCGATCGTTTCCGCTTTTGCGGCGTCTTTTGTCTCCTCCGCTGCCGCCGGCTCTTCTTTTGTCCGCTCTGGAACTTTTCCTTCCATAATATCTTTAATTTGTCCTTTTAATATATCGGATTTTGGTCCGAAAATCGCTTGTACATTGTTTCCAACTTCCAAAACGCCCGCTGCGCCTAACGCTTTTAAGCGGTCTTTATCGACTTGTTTAATATCATTGACAGAGACGCGCAAACGGGTGATGCAGGCGTCTAAATGGGAAATATTTTCCTTGCCGCCAAGCGCCGCCAGCACTTCGTATGGAAGGTCGTTCGCTTCTGCTTTCACCGTCGGCGCTTCTTCTGTCACTTTTTCACGTCCTGGTGTTGCTAAATCCCATTTGCGGATCGCAAAGCGGAATCCGAAGTAATAGATGACCGCAAATACTAATCCGACCGGAATGACAAGCCACCATGCCGTTCGGTTTGGCAATACTCCGAATAACAGGAAGTCAATAACCCCGCCAGAGAAAGTCATGCCAATTTTTACGTTTAACAGATGCATAGTCATAAAAGATAATCCTGCAAAAATCGTATGGATCGCAAATAACGCTGGTGCAACGAATAAGAAGGAGAATTCAATTGGTTCTGTAATCCCTGTCAAAAACGATGTTAAAGCGGCTGACCCCATAATACCAGCTACCACTTTTTTGTTTTCCGGACGCGCTTCATGATAAATCGCCAGCGCCGCTGCTGGAAGTCCGAACATCATGAATGGGAATTTTCCGGTCATAAACGTTCCTGCAGTTAATGGCACTCCATCTTTTAATTGCTCGAAAAAGATTTTTTGGTCACCGTGTACTGCTTGTCCAGCTTTATTCACGTATTCGCCAAATTCAAACCAGAATGGCGCATAGAAAATATGATGCAATCCAAACGGAATTAACGCACGCTCAATAACCCCGAAAATAAATGCAGCTAATGCCTTATTCGCATCAATCATATTATGGGAAAACGCATTTAAACCATGTTGAACCGGTGGCCATACCCATGTCATCACGATTCCAAGCAATACCGCAGATGCTGCTGTAATAATTGGCACAAAACGTTTTCCGGCAAAAAAGCCAAGATACTGTGGCAACTCAATGTTGAAATATTTATTATACATATAAGCAGCTAATATACCGACAATAATACCGCCGAATACACCAGTTTGTAATGTCGGAATTCCTAATATATTGGCAAATGCAGGATTGTCACCGACCATATCTGGCGTAACACCTAATATCACACTCATGGTGATATTCATAATTAAATAACCAATAATGGCAGCAAGCCCGGCAACCCCGTCACCGCCGGCTAATCCAATCGCTACCCCAACCGCAAAAAGGAGCGACAAGTTCGAAAACACAATTCCGCCTGCCTGTTCCATGACATTAGAAACAAGCACGACCCAATCTGCTTTTAACGCAGGAATTTTATCCGTTAAAGCCGGATTTTTTAAGGCATTGCCAAATGCAAGCAAAATTCCTGCCGCCGGTAAAATCGCTACTGGCAACATAAGCGCTTTACCGACTTTTTGCAACGTACCAAATGCTCTTTTCATTTTAATGCCCTCCTTTTTCTCTGTGTATAAGTTTTGCAACAAACGTTATGTTCATGTACGATAAACAAGAAATTGTTTTTGCGGTTTTCTCGAAAAAAGAATACGTCAGATGTCAGACTTATTGACGACATATAAACAAAAACGAAAGGCATGAGCAAAGAATGACAAAAATAGAACGCTTACAACAAGAGGAATAATAGATCCCCTTGCTTGTTCTACTTTGCCTTCTTTACTCATGCCTGATCGAATCAGTAACACGTAAAGCGAGACAATTTATTCTATTGTTTCTGCTTCCTTCGTTGCAAGTCTTTGTAGATGCATTGTCAAATATACCGCTTCTGCGTCGTCTACTGGCATTTGTAACGTTTGTTGCATCACTTTTATTAATTTCCAAGCAGTATTATAGCATAGCGGATATGCTTCTTTCAAGATTTTCGACAATTTTTTTGGTTCTTCGACTTTTTCCCCTTTTTTGATTCGTTCAATCGCGTAGCGCAAATGGCGGACAAAGCGCAAATAATGAATGCTGTTACGATCAATCGTTATATTTAGCTGTTGTTCAACAAGTTGAACAAGCTTGGCAATCAATTGGGAATGCTGATTGACCTCAGAAAGGCTTTGCTTGGAAATCGCGCTATGAATATGGAGTGCGATAAATCCAGCTTCCCCTTCCGGCAGCTCGACTTCTAATTTTCGGTTAATCATGTCGACAACTTCACAGGCAATTTCATATTCTAGTGGATATAAGCTTTTCGTTTCTACTAAAAAAGGATTTTTTAAATCGAGCCCTTGTTCCAACCGTTTTAGTGTGAATGAAATGTGATCGGTCAGCGCAACATGAATATGCTCGTTTAACGGAACATTTAGCCGCTGTTTAATGTGCTGGATCACTTCATTCATTAGCCCGATAAATTCTTCATCAAGCTCCGGCAGCAATTTCTTATATCGTTCTTGTTCCCGCTCATTTTTTAAAATGAACCATTTTTCAACGGCACTCTGCTCAATATAATCCCCTTTTTTCTTTCCGAACCCAATCCCTTTTCCGAGCAATACCACTTCATCGTACATTGGATGTGAAGCAATTAACACATTATTATTTAACACTTTTTCCACTCGAAAGGACTCTGTCACAAAGCCCCACTCCCTTAATAAAACGTTTGCAATATTATCATCTTACGCAACGATCTATCAATCGTCAATGAATTAAATATGGATTTTTTCTTAACAACGAAATGTGGCGTATATTTCGCGCTCCTTTTTCTCCCCTCTAGAATGAAAAGCATGTTACAGCAAAGGAAATGCAATTCGCACTTTAATGGAGCATCTTCGCGTGCAGCCTAATGAAATTGCTTGTTTCGGCGATGCGTTTAACGATGTTCCAATGTTTCGTCTAACCCCTTATAGCTTTGCCATGTCTCATGCTCATCCTGATGTAAAAAAAGAATCACGATATGTGATAAATTCCGTAAGTGAAGGGTTACACATTATTCTTAAAAACATTCCTACACCAAATATGATGCAATAAGAGCTGGCTGAGTAAGAAATGCCAGCTCTTTTTTTCATGTTTTTCTCCATACAGATTCATACTATGAGTGGGCGTGCAAACAGGGGGGGTTACCATGCCATATATTATGGTAGAAGATGGCGTTCGTCTCTACTACGAAGAGATGGGGAGCGGCACACCGCTTTTATTCATTCATCCGCCTGGAATGGGGCATATCGTTTTCCGCCATCAACAATCTTTATCGAATCACTTCCGCGTCATTATGTACGATATGCGCGGTAACGGGAAAAGCAGCCCGTCGAATCGTCTAATTACGATTCCGCTGCTAGCTGATGATATTTACTGCTTGCTCAATACACTTCACGTAAAACAAGCGATTATTTGCGCCTATTCTAACGGTGGATCCATTGCGTTAGAGTTTGCCTTACGCTATCCTCATAAAGTAAAAATGCTCATTTTAATTGGCGGATTCTCTGAAGTATGCACTGCTTTGCTGCGTTATGAATTTTTGCTTGGCATTTATGCGGCAAAAATCGGTGCTGTTTCTTTACTTGCGAACGTATTAGCCAAATCGCATGAAAAAAATAAAAAAGAACAACAGGAACTAAAACAATATGTACGATTAGTCAATAAAAAAGATTTAGTAAACATGTACGAAAAAGGATTAGCCTATTCCTGTACGGAGCGTCTGAGATTGTTACGTATGCCAATCCTTCTTATTTATGGCGCCCGCGATTACTATATGCATCCATATGAGAAGCTGATCAAGAAAAATGTACCTCATGCGAAAATAATCTATATTGAAAACGCACGCCATCAAATTCCAACTAAACATCACTGTGAATTAAATGGAATTTTGAAGACATATTGTATAACGTAAGATGGAAGAAAGGAGGAAAAAACAATGTCTAAAAAAGGGCGACAAAATAAAGTAAGCCAGGAAGTAGCCAACCCGACCGTTTCTAAAGCAGAAGCAGAAATGGCAAAAGATAGTATTGATACGGCAAAACAAGCGAAAAAAAATCGTTCGTGAAAAGAACAAAGGAGGCGCGATCCTCATTCGCCTCCTTCGTTTTTGTTACGCCACCCGTGTGGCAACTTGCTTTCGTTTGAAAATCACCTTTAATAACGGAGGTGTAACAATTGTTGTTACAAGCACTACCACGACAAGAACAGCAAACAAATTAGGCGGCAACAGCTTTGTCTCCAATCCGATTCCGGCAATAATTAACGCTACTTCACCACGGGAAACCATTCCGGCTCCGACAGCAAGCGCGCTATTCCAGGAAAACCCAGCCATTTTTGCTCCCAACGCGGCGCCGACCAGTTTCGTCAATACGGCTAATACGCTTAATCCGAGCAGAAGCCAAATATGCTCAAACACGCCGGAAAATTCGACGGCCACCCCGATGGAAGTAAAAAAGACGGGTACAAAAATGGCATAACCAATCGTTTCGACTTTTTCAAACACTTCTTGCCTATAATCGGTAAAACTGACAGCTAATCCAGCGATATACGAACCGATAATCGCCGCCACTCCTGTGACTTCCGCAAAATAGGCAAACGCAAAGCAGACAATTAAGCCAGCAGAAATAACCGATTCCGTCACACGTAACGGGGCAAACATCCGCAGCACAAGCGGCACGGCTTTCCATGCCAATAAAATAGCGACGGCAAAGAATGCAACTTTTTTCAAAATGACCGCACCGAGATGAACATCGCCGCCGGTCAAGCTCATTAAAAATGCAAGCGCGATGATGACGAGAATATCGTCAATGACTGCCGCCCCTAAAATTGCCGATCCTTCCTTCGATTTCAGCTGATCCATTTCCTTCAATGCCTGCACCGAAATGCTGACGCTTGTCGCCGACAGCAACAGACCGAGAAATACTGCCTTTTCAACCGATAACCCCATTCCCACTCCAGCTGCATATCCAAGGATGAGCGGAACAATGATGCCAAGGACGCCGACATATGCCGCCGCTTTTCCTGTACGCCTGAACTGCTCCATATCTGTTTCTAATCCGGCAATAAACATTAGCAAAATCACACCTATTTGACTGAGCTCCTTTAAAATTTCCGTGTCTTCCACAATCCCGAGTACGCTTGGCCCGAGCACGATGCCGATCAGCAATTTGCCAAGCACGGCCGGCTGGCCGCACCGCACGGCAAGATCCCCCGCGATTTTCGTGGCAAATAAAATCGCTGCTAATTGAGCAATTAACATTACGCACTCTCCTTTGCATATGATTGTCCCCATTAAACTACGTTTAGCATGCGCAAATGGTTTCAACTTCATAAAAAAAAGGAAAACGCCTAGCCCGTTTTCCTGTGAAAACAACATCTCCCTTATGCCCCCTATTACCGTTGATTCATGATTTCCAGCTTCGAACCCATGAATGAAGCTTTGTCAATACATTCGGCAATTTCTCAAGCGGCACCGGAGGACTGAAATAATATCCTTGCATCTCATCGCAGCCTTTTTCCGCTAAAAGACGAACTTGATCTTCCGTTTCGACGCCTTCAGCCGTAACGCTTAAGTTTAAACGATGGGCAAGGGAAATAATCGCTTCAACGATTTCCGCTCCTTTTTCGTTTTTATGAAAATCCCTTATAAAAGATCGATCTATTTTTACCGCATCGATCGGAAATCGGTTTAAATAATTTAACGAAGAGTAGTTAACGCCAAAATCATCAATCGCAATGGTAATTCCTTGATCTTTTAACGACTGTAAAATACAAATGACTTCATTTGGCTCTTTCATAATCGTTGTTTCCGTAATTTCGAACATAAACGAGGATGGCGGAACATTCGCGTTAGCGAAGATATTGGCCACTGTCGTTTTTAAAGAACTATCAATAAATTGCCGCGCTGATAAATTGACAGCGATTTTCAACGTCGAAAATCCGCTGCTATGCAGCCATTTATAATCTTGGCATGACTGTTGCAGCACCCATTTTCCAATTTCCTCAATGACACTTGTTTCCTCGGCAATTGGAATAAACTCCGCCGGACTCACCATTCCAAGCTGTGGATGCTTCCAGCGAATGAGCGCTTCTACACTGATGGCGCCTGTGTGAAGATTTACCTTTGGTTGATAATAAAGAGAAAATTCGTTATTCCCCACTGCTGTTTTCAAGTCATTTTCCAAGCGGATTCGTTTGACAAAAATGTCCCGCAACTTTGATTCATATTCGACAACCCGGTTGATGCCATTTGTTTTTGCATAATACACTGCTTTACCCGCATTATTTAGCAGCCCCTCAGCGGAATGATTGGCATCGCACGCATAGCTTACGCCAATATGCACCGTAACATTCAGCTTTTCCCCAGCGATGAAATACGGTTCATTTAAAGATCGATCAAGCGTTGTCAGCAGCCATTCTGCTTCTTCTTTTTTTTCATACCTATAAACCGCCACAAATTCATCATCGCCGACTCTTGCTAAAAACATTTGTTCAGACTGCAGTTTTTTCAACCGCCGCGCCACTTCCTTTAACAGCTGATCGCCATTTTCATGACCGAGAAAATCGTTAATAAACTGAAAACGATGAATATCAATTAACAGCAAAACGATATTGTCGACATGAAGCAACAAGTCGTTTAATATTTCTCTTAAATAACTTCGGTTCGGAAGCTCGGTCAATGGATCATATTGTGCCATAAATTTAATTTTTCTCTCTTTCTTTTTTTGTTCTGTCAAATCGCGGATAATGAGAAACTGCGCGTTTTGACCGTGGTAATCAATTGTTGTCTCTTTCACCGTAACTTCCTTTTCCGCCCCAGATAATGAAGTTAGTAACCATTCATTCGTCTGCTCGTTATATGGTGTTAAGAAATCACTTACCCTTTTGCCTTTTACACAATCCATTCCCGTTGCTTCTAACATTGTCAGCCCGGCCGTATTCATATAACGCACGATTCCATCTACTTGGATCATGATAGGATCAGGCAAAAATTCAATCACTTTCCGATATAATTCTTCACTCCGACGCTGTTGTTTTTGTACATGGATAACATCGGTAATATCCCGAAGCAGTGACAATCCCGCCACCACCGTACCATCTTTTCTAAAAACCGGAGTAATATTGGCAAAAACGTAGGCACGTTTCCCGTCTTTTCGGCGCAGCGATAAACGAACGGACTTTAGGCTTTGACCAATGCTAAGCATTTGCAGACTTTTCAGCAACTGGACACGATATTTTGGTAAAAAATGAACTATATTCTTTGTCATCACCTCGTTTTCACTCCAGCCGAACAGACGTTCAACTTCCTTATTGATCCGCAATAGTCTCCCAGTCAAATCAAACATGACGATCGCATCATGTGACTGCTCAAGAAGCAAATGGAATAGCTGGTGAATTTCCGCAAACTGTTGTTCGCGAGTAATTTGTTCCGTAATATCGCGGGTAAAACAGATCATGTAAGGAATCGTTCCGTCATCTTTCACGATCGGAACAATCATCGATTCGGCCATCCGTGGTTCACCTTTTACATTCATTTGATCGCGGTATGTAACGACTTCCCTAGTCGCTAATGCCTTTTTGTATTGTTTGTTTAAATGATCGGCAATTTCCTGCGGATAAACGTCCTCAATGCATTTTCCGATATCTTGTTCCGTTAAATTCGCTAAAGGAAGCGCGTCCTCGCTCACACGAACATAGCGGAATCTTGGCCCTTCCTCTACTTTCATTAAAAAAACAATATCAAATAATCTGTTCATGATCGTAAACAATAGCTGCTCATCGATGATGATATCATGAAGAAAACGATTGTCATTCATTTGGTTCATTCCTTTATGCGATAAAAATTAACAGTATTTTTGCGTATCGACACTGCCTCATGAAGACGGAGTGTTATTCCTTCGTCCTAAATGTGCCGTTCAATTATTTTTTCGGTCAAAAAGTCTGTATCGTTAATACGCTTTTTTACCTAAATTTTTTAGGGCAAGCAGTCAATAAACATGGAAAAGTTAAGAAATTATTCCTAAAGGATCTCCGAGTAAAAAAATTGACAACAGTAAAAGTTAAATGTATGTTGATAACAAGTCCTTTTTGTTACAAAATATTTTACAACCAGACAGCAAAATGGAGGCAGTAAAAATGATCAGCACGGCTACTACATCGGGAAAAGATTTTTTTGCCGTTATTAACGAACGGAAATCTGTGCGGAAATATGATCCTAACGTTTCCATTAGCAAAGAAGAGCTGCGCGATATCATTGAGATAGCGGGAAAAGCACCGTCAGCGTGGAATTTGCAACATTGGCATTTTGTCGTTATTCACGGAAAAGCAGCGCAACAGCGCCTATATCCAATCGCCTACCATCAGCAGCAAATTCTCGACGCCTCTGCTGTAATTGCGGTGTTAGGCGACTTAGAAGCAAATCAAAACACGGACGCAGTATATGATCCATTAGTGCAACAAGGACAAATGTCGAAAGAAACAAAGGAACAGATTGCTCGACAAATTGAAATGGCATATACCGATAAGCAGTATGTTCGTGACGCGGCATACCTTAACGCTGCGCTTGCCGCCATGCAACTGATGCTGGCCGCGACGGCAAAAGGATGGGCAACATGCTCGATCGGCGGTTTTGACGTCAACCAATTTAAACAGGCGTTTCATATTTCCGACCGCTATATTCCAATTATGCTTATTACGATTGGAAAAAGCATTGCCCCTGCGCACCGTACAACGCGGCTGCCAGTTGAGGCCATCACAACATGGGTGGAACAATGATCGTGCTAGTAAAAAAGATGACCTACAAAAAATAGGTCATCTTTTTTCGTAAATCGGAAAAGCTAAATGAACCGTTGTACCTTTGCCGATTTCACTTTCGATTTCCAACGTTCCTTTATGTTCCTGAACAATTTTCATGCTGGTGGTAAGTCCAAGCCCCATTCCTTTTTCTTTTAGTGTAAAAAACGGTTCACCAATTTTTTGCAGCCGTTCTTTCGAAATGCCGACACCAGTATCAGAAATGGTGATATGAATGACTTTCTCTTCCTTCCATACGCGTAAACGAATATCTCCTCCATTTGGCATTGCTTCAATCGCATTTTTCATGATATTGATAAACACTTGGATAATTTGATTCTGATCACCATACATGCACGCTTTTGGCACATTGTTATGCACGGAAATAGAAACGTTGTTCAATGTGGCCTCATGCCCGATTAAATTAATGACATATCCGATCACATCGCTAAGAAAAAATGGCTTATAGTCATG
Source organism: Parageobacillus sp. NEAU-HV-2 (assembly GCF_059115485.1). Lineage (NCBI taxonomy): Bacteria > Bacillati > Bacillota > Bacilli > Caryophanales > Anoxybacillaceae > Parageobacillus > Parageobacillus sp. NEAU-HV-2. The sequence continues at coordinate 356,870 of NZ_JBXUJJ010000001.1, read as the reverse complement.
GCTTTGCGGCTTCGCTAACACTAACAGCTCGCTGACAATTTGATTAATCCGCTCCAACTCGCTCAATATAATATTCAAATAGGTTTCGTTTATTTCTCGAGTTTCCTGCATGACTTGAATAAATCCTTTCATAGAGGTCAACGGATTGCGAATTTCATGGGCGATTCCCGCGGCAAGTTCACCTAATACAGACAGCTTTTCTTTTTTTAATAACAACGATTCTGCTAACTTTTGCTGCGTAATATCACGTCCGATCGTCAACAGCCCTTTTTTGGCTCCGTTTTCTTCAAAAAGCGGCACTTTGATGACATCGAAAGTTTTAATCTCGCCGCTAGCGGTTTGAAACGACTCTTCACAACGGGTCAGTTTTCCTTTTTCCCATGCTTTTTGATCGGATTCGATGCATTGTTCAAACGCCTCTTTAAAGAACGGCACCAGCTCGCCAAGTTCACGGTCCGTTTTTCCTTTATACTCCACGTTTTCTAAGCAGTAAAGCCACCGTCCAAAATCGTTGACGCGCAGCCAGCGTCCTTCGCTATCTTTAAAACAAACAAAGTCTGGCATTGAGTTAATTAACGTGGAAAGCTGCTGTTCATTTTCCATTACCTTTTCCAGCTGTTCACGTTTCTTTAACAGCTGATAAAGGAAAATAACGGAAATGAGAATAAAAACAGCTCCTTTTGCCGTGCTAATGATGATATACAAATCATGACTAATATGAGAGAAGTGAAGAATTCCGTCTGTTACAATCAACCAACAAATGCTAAATATTGAATAAATTGCAATAATTTTTGATTTTGCGAGCACTGTATCATCGAACTCCTAACTTGCAGAATGGTAATCAATATTGGAATAGGGAAAAAGCGGCGAAGCTAAAAAGCGCCCCACCGCCTGCTCATCTCTCGCGTTTTTTGCTGTATTACATTTCATGCACCCAATATAGCAATTTATTGACAAGCATTTCGAGTTGCTCTTGTGCAACTACTCTTTTTAATGAAGAAGCTAAACGCCCTCTTAATGTTTCCGGTTCTTCTTCGTAACGAAGGAAAAAGGACCATTCCAGATCAGGGATCGCTACCACCATGTATTCTTCTTTTTTATTTTCATAAATGTAAACTTTTGTCGGCGTTTGCTTGTCCGATATGATTGCTTTGCGAATTTTCATTGTGATCCCCATCCTTTGCAGCATCTTACATTTTGTATATTTTAACAAACAGGTGCCATCTACTCAACATAAATCATTTTCCGCGTCATCCCGCCGTCAATGACGATATTTGCCCCAGTAATAAAATCGTTTTCATCATGGCATAAATAAAGGCAAGCGCGCGCAATATCTTCCGGTTTACCGACACGCCCAGCCGGATGCTGCACATGATCTATTTCTCGCAACTTCCCATAATCCCCTGTTTCAATCCACCCGGGACTGACCGCATTTACGCGGATATGATCTCCGGCAAGCGAAACGGCTAAAGCATGGGTCAGCGATAAAATTCCGCCTTTTGAAGCAGCGTACGCTTCCGAATTCGGTTCAGACATGAGCGCCCTTGTAGAGGCAATGTTGACAATCGCTCCGCCGTTTGCGTTTTTCCGCATATATTTCGCCGCCTCACGAGAGGCAAAAAAGACACTGCGCAAATTAGTGTGAAGCACATCTTCCCATTCTTCCACCGTCAGCTCATATGGGGATTTCCATCTTGATACACCGGCATTATTAATTAAATAATGTAAGTATCCATACGTTTCAAACGTTACTCTCATGAGGCGTTCAATTTCGTCCACTTTTCGAACATCTGTTGGAATGAAACGAGCTTCCCGTCTTTTTTCCCGCAGCGCTAACGCAAGTTGTTCTCCTTTTTCTTCCGCAATATCAGCAATGACAACTTTCGCTCCTTTTTCGGCAAACATAGTGGCGATCGCTTTGCCAATTCCATTCGCCCCACCAGTTATGATAACGACCTTCCTAGAGAAATCCACTGCTTCCCAACCTCTTCCCTGTTCATTTTTACTGCTCAAGAACAGTTGTGTTCATCGGTTATTTCATTCTCTAGTATATCATCTGTACGGTAAGAATTCATTTCTCAAAAAAAGACCGCAGCAGTGCGGTCCTTTTATAAAGGTTAGCGGTACGGCATATATGGGACTGGGAAAAACGGTCCGTACGGCGCCATACCTCCATAGTAGGAAGTCGGTCCATAATACGGCATTGCCCCAACAGGCATTATTGGACTGCACATAGGAAAAGCTGGAGCCATCCCTGCTGTTGGAAACATTGGTTCCGATGCCGGAGCAACAGGGTTTTCCATCCCACTAACTGTTTCCGGCATTTGTCCTGTATACGGGTCAGCCATTTCTTCAGCCTGCATCGGCGACGTCGTTGCAGGGGCATTGTTATCGCTCATCGGCAAGCTAGCGCCGCCGACAGCCGTATCTGGCATCGGTTCCATGCCAAGCGGCATCGCTGGCGGAGTCATGTCAGGACCAGCGATATCGTCATGTACAAAATACGGAATGCCTCCTGCGAATGGATGGCACCAATGGATCGGCGGGCAGCAATACATCGGCATCATTGGATAAAAGGCGGTTGGCATCGGTGCCGGTGGTGGGGCAATGTTGGAAGCAACCGGCATCGGTGCCATCGGCGGGATATTGTTAGAAGCAATTGGCATCTGTTCCATCGGTGGGAAATTGTTGTCTACTCTCTCCGATTCATCATCTATTCTTTGTTCTTCATCATAGCCTTGTTTAGAAAAAAATGGATCATTCATATACGAATCCCAGTTATTCATGTTCCTCTCCCCTTCATTTTTCTTCAGGCATGCCTATGATACATACCCATCCATATTGTATGTGAGAACAAGCAAAGGGTGTTTACCTAAACAAAAATGGGTATTTATCCTAAAGCGTTATTGCGCTATGATAATGTTTGTCATCACATTCATCGATTGAGGTGGATAAACGATGGATGAAGCATTAGCAGCTAAGCTTCTTGATGAATTGCGCCACGGGAAGATTTCCGAGCTGCTAGTAAAAAAAGAAGATTTTCTTCCTTTTCGCAATGTTCTGGTAAGACAAAGCGACTTTAAACATTTCCGCGGCATTGCCCAGCGAGGGGGAGACGTTATTTATCACTATCTTCAAACCCCACGAAGTTAGCTGTTCATCCATTTCTAATGAATGCCGATTTCCTTATGTGAAAATCGGCATTTTTTCATGACGGAGAAATTTCCAGCCTGCCTATCAAACTAGTAATATCAATGGATGCCGCGATTTTCCAACATTTAGATAATGATAGAATCTAAAATCCTTGTTACTCTAGTAACAAGTTAACGAGAAGGAGGTAATTTTATGAAAAAGATAAGGAAATGGATGCTAGCATCTGTTTTCTGCAGCGCCTTTCTATTTGGAGGCCATGCGGATGCAGCAACTACACATACAGTAAAATCAGGGGAAACGCTTTGGAAGATTGCCAAACAATACGAGGTTCCACTAAAACAGCTGCAAAAGCAAAACAACAAGTACACTGATGTATTGTTCCCTGGCGAGAAGCTAGTTATTCCGAATTCAACCATTTCTGCAAGTGAAAAAAATTTATTAGCCCGCCTTGTTCACGCTGAGGCGAAAGGAGAGCCGTATGCTGGAAAGGTTGCCGTAGCAACCGTTGTATTAAACCGTGTCGACCATCCGGATTTTCCGGATACGATTCGCGATGTCATTTATGAACGCTCCTCTGGCGGCCATTATGCATTCACGCCGGTGCAAAATGGAACGATTAATGAACCAGCCGACCGTGAATCATATCGCGCCGTTGAAGAAGCCCTTGCTTTTCGCGGTTTAGGAAATGGCTCCTTGTACTTTTATAATCCAAAAACGGCGAAAAGCAAATGGGTGAGCACAAGACAAGTCACTGTTGTCATTGGAAACCACGTATTTGCTAAATAAAGAAAGGAGCTTTTTTGCAAGCTCCTTTCTTTTTTCATAAAAAACTTTACTTAAACAAGAAAATGAGGCAAACTATAACAAAAGAAAAAATGCAAAAAGGAGAATATGGATGATGAAAAAAGCGAAAGTCGGCGATATTATTGAGTTTAAAAACGGATTGCGCGGGATTGTGGAAAAAGTTAATGAAAACTCTGTCATCGTGGATTTAACGTATATGGAAAATTATCGAGAATTAGATTTGCAAGAACGAACCGTCGTCAATCATAAGAATTACAAAATTGTTGAATAAAGGAAGAAAACAAGAGGCTGCTTTCTAAAACAGCCTCTTTTCGTTTTTAGTTAAGAAATACACACTAGCTGACCCGATTCATTCATATATATGCGTATCAGCTTGGCAAAAAGCCGCGCTGTAAAACATTGCGAGAGCAAGCTGGTTTGCATCAGCTGGCTTATATTTTTTCCATTTTCCAAGCATAGCGCCGTCCCGCGCTCCAAAGCCAATACTTATAAATGAGCAAACACTTTTTGAATGGGAAAATGCCGATTAACGATTATCGACTTTTTCCGGATACAAATCATGGTTCATTAAGCGATATTCCGCCATTTTCTCATATTTCGTTCCAGGGCGGCCCCAGTTGCAATACGGATCGATGGAAATGCCGCCGCGCGGTGTGAATTTCCCCCATACCTCAATATAGCGCGGCTCCATCACTTTAATTAAGTCGTTCATAATAATATTGACGCAGTCTTCATGGAAATCGCCATGGTTGCGGAAGCTGAATAAATACAACTTCAATGATTTGCTTTCGACACATTTTTTATCAGGAATATAGCTAATGTAAATCGTCGCGAAGTCCGGTTGTCCGGTCTTTGGACACAAGCTTGTAAACTCCGGACAATTGAACTTCACGAAATAATCGCGGTCAGGGTGTTTGTTTTCGAATACTTCCAACACCTCTGGGCTGTATTCGAATAAATATTTCGTGCCTTGATTCCCTAATAGCGTAAGATCTTTTAATTCTTCCTCTTTTCTGCCTGCCATCGTTTTTCCCCTTTCCTCAATCATTTTTGAATTTATACGCCGCGTTTGTTTCCCCATAGGAGGGTGTGCAATTGCGGCAAAACGCGCACGTCGTTCAGCTCGTTTGACTGCGCTACTTTTTCCACAAGCCACTCCAGCCTTGCCAAAAGCTGCGTGCGCAGCGCTGAATCGTCCGCTTCTGCTGTATCGGCGTTGCCGACTTGCAAATAAAACGGGATGCCCGGATAACGCTGGTGCACCCTTTTTGCATAGTCGAAATCGATGTCATCGAACACGACGACCTTTAAGCTTATATGAGACGCCCGTTCCGCGCCCGCCAACTTTTCCACAATGTGATCGAGCATGGCAAAATCGGTATCCATCCCTGAACTTGGCGGTTTTGGTGAAATGGTTACCTCATCGATATGATACAGCCAGTCTTGCCAGCGGCTTCCTTGCGTTTCGACGGCAAGACGAATCCCTTTCTTTTTCAAAAGCAAAACGAGCTCTTCCAGCGCCGAAATGAGAACTGGATTTCCTCCAGAGAGCGTCACATGGCTGAAGCGGTCACCGCCAAGTTCATACAGCCGCTCCCAAATTTGCTCCGCCGTCATTGGCTGAATTTCCTCTTTTGCCGATCCGTCCCATGTAAAAGCGGAATCGCACCAGCGGCAGCGGTAGTCGCAGCCGGCGGTGCGGACGAACATCGTCTTTTGCCCGATTACCATCCCTTCCCCTTGGATCGTCGGTCCAAAAATTTCAAGCACGGGAATCGTTTTCGCCATTATCGATCCCCCGCTTTCGGCCGATAAACAACATAGCTTGTTGGCGTTTCCCGCACGAACACTTGCAGGCATTTTGGCTTGTGCGGCAGTGTGTCCAAATACGCTTGCACCGTTTCATATATTTTTCGTGCTACCACTTCCGTTGTCGGAAAGTCGTTGCTGTTTTTCGTATCAAACCAATCATGATGCTCATTCAAAAGCGTATGGTCGAGCTTTCCGTGAATGAGCTCTTTTAGTTTTTGAAAATTGACTAAAAAGCCGGTCTCATCCAATTCATCCCCAGCTACCGTAATGTTGATGACATACGTATGGCCATGAATGTTCGCGCATTTACCCGCCTGCTTGTGGGGAATAAAATGGGCAGCGGCAATATGCATATCTTTATTCAACTCATAGCGATAATCATGAAACACTTGCGGATAAAGCTGGTATATCATCGCCGCCCCACTCCTTCTTTTTCTTGCAAATATTGTTCAAGCCCCCGTTTTCTTAACACGCAAGCTGGGCATTCACCGCAGCCGTCGGCAATGATGCCGTTATAGCAAGTCAATGTTTTCGTGCGGACAAATTCAAACGCTCCGAGCTCATCGGCGAGCTTCCACGTGTCCGCCTTGGACAGCCACATCAGCGGCGTATGGATGACAAATTGGTAATCCATTGCTAAATTCAACGTTACATTCAATGACTTAATAAATATATCGCGGCAATCTGGATAGCCGCTGAAATCCGTTTCACATACGCCTGTGACAAGATGGCGCGCTCCTTTTTGCTTGGCGAGCACCGCAGCAAACGACAAAAACAATAAATTTCGCCCATCGACAAACGTAGACGGCAATTGCCCCTCTTTTTGTTCGATGGCAATCTCGCTTCTTGTCAAGGCGTTTGGCGCTAATTGATGCAATAGCGACATATCGAGCACCGTGTGAGGAACATGAAGCTCCTTGGCGATCGCAGACGCCACTTCAATTTCCAGACGATGGCGCTGTCCGTAATCAAACGTCACCGCTTCTACTTCCGCAAATTGCTTTAGCGCCCAAAATAAACATGTCGTGCTATCCTGGCCGCCACTAAAGACGACTACCGCTTTTTCCTTTTTCATTTTTCGTTGCACTCCCTTCCGCTTTTTCCAGAAGAAGAGGCGTTCTAAAACAAAAAAGCTATACCCCCTAAGGATATAGCCGTCCCTAGTTTTTTATAGAGGGTTGTTCTAGAAACCTCTCCCGTACGTTCGTACGGAATTTTTCTTCTGTTTTTCCCTCTTAAAACTATACCACATTCAGCTTTTTGGTTGCACTATTTTTTTATTTTATTGGCAGCCTTCACATATATATATAAAGCAGGAATATAGAAAATGACGAGATACAGGCCGATCGTAGAGGTCCATTTGTTTAGCCGTTCGATTTGTTCTTTTTCTCCGAACCACAACGTCCCGATAAATAATAATAACAAAATCACAGGAACGGAACGGCGCTGCTTGATGGAAAACAATTTTTTTGCAATACGTGAAGCCGACCATACCGCGATGCAAATAATCGGAAATACTACCAGCACATAAATGGAAATGATAATGTACTCCATCCTTTCAATAAACGGTACTTCTGGAATTTTCGCCAGCGTTAATGTCGGCCAAGTGATATGCTGAATTTGTTCTTCATTATAAAAAAGAATCGCGACCAGCATAATACTTAAATAGAGAAGGGTCGTAAACGCATTGCCCCATTGCGCCCACTTATGCGACTTTTCTGGCTGTTGGATAAACGAGTAATATACAAGCAGCATTTCCATTCCTAAATATTGCAGTGACATTGCTTTCGCACCCGCAAAGATCTCACCGATCGAATGGTCAAATACCGGCAGCAAATTGCGATAATGGGCGTATTCAAGCGGGAAAAACAATATTGGGAAAATGGTGAGCAACGGAAGCACGACGCTCCAAAAACATAACCCCGTGACAACGCGAAATCCTCCTAATACGGTGTAATAAGTCAGCGCTAAAAAAATAAGGCTGAACTGCCATGCCCCCATCAGGGGAAACATCCAAATTTTAATAATCTCAATATACGTTTGCAATACCGTAAACGCTAATAAAGAGAAATAAACAAGCAAAGCGAAGCTAAAGACAAAGCCGATCCATTTGCCGAAATAGTGTTTGTGTATAGAAATGATATCTTCAGCGTTAGGGGAATGTGTGAAAAGTTGATACATGACCCAAATTAATAAATGGGCAATGATTCCCGTTATGATGACAGCTATCCACGCATCGTGTCCCGCCTCTTTCATCACCAAGCGTTGAAAACTAAGCATTCCAATTCCCACTTGGGTGCCATGGATGAGAAAAAACACCAAAAAGGGCGAGATAAGGAATCGTTCTTTCGCCGCTTGATTCATGTAAATACCTCCCCATCCGCTCGCGTCACTCACCGATCCCTGTTTGTATAATGTCGACAGTTACATGCGGCTTGATTTCTAAATCTTTATATTCACGATAAAATTCATCTGCATTCCAATGTCTTGTTTTGCTGCGGACAAATTCGCCAATGCCAAGCGGGTCAATCTCTTTTTCTTGAAAATAGCGGAGCAGGCGGCGAATATTGTGCTCCATTTCATCTTCCATCTTCTTTTTCACCATAGAGAAAATCTTTTTATGCGACATATCGAGCCAAGACGGATAATCTCTGACAGAAGCGTGAATATGAACAAAAATATGCAGAACATGGCGGTGCCCTTTCCTTTTCCACTCATATTTGGATGTCGCAAATAAATTTTCGAGCATCACCCGGTCTTCGCCTTGCTTCCCGCGATTTCCTACTTTTAACTGATACACTCCATTTTTTGTTTCATTTAATAAAATTTTTACCAAAAACGAATCACGCAAACTCACTTTTCCCACATATTTCCCATCTTTAAACAACGCGAGCCCTTCTAATTTTACAAAACTCCCCTTTTTCTCAAAATAAGGCAAAAACGGATCGCTTCCTTTTGAAAAATAGTTGTACAAAAACAAATGTAAATTCGTTTTTGGCAAATTCATCGAACGGACATTTTGTTCGACTAAATTAGGCAAGTACAGCGTATCGCTTAAAGTGGTGTTCGCCGTAATATCCAATAGCTCCTGCGCGCTTCCTGACGATACGCCCAACAGCAAATGGCTTCCCACTTTATTGTTGCGGGCCAAACTATGGGTGATTTGCGTAACGCCCCGTTTGGCAAATTCTTTGCCAAATAAAATTAGGCGAAGCTGCCCTTCTTCAATCGGCAATGCCGACTTGGAAGAAAGGCGGGGAATTAAATCATAAACCGTTGACGAAGACGTCGTTAATAAATTCGGCTTCGTCATCGGTCCTTGTTTAAACGTCGGGTATACTGCCGTTCCCACATATTTTCCGTCATGATAGTCATAGCCCATTTCTTGAATAATTTGAATTTCATCAATAACGCGCGAACTTTTGCAGCCGGCAAGCAAGAGCAGCAATGCGGCAATGACTAGAAGCGGCTTCATATTCGACCCCTTTCTTACTCGTCGATATCGTCTTTTTGTTTCGCTTCCGCCGGATTATAGCGGAACAAAGAAAGCGGGCGCAGAAACGTCGGACGCTCTGCTGTTTGGCTGTATGAGGAACGGATCAAACTATCTTTTAAATCGCGAATGCGCAGCGGATAAAACGGAACTAAATACGGATTGCCAAATGATTGCAGCCTTCCTAAATGAATGAATAAGAAACAGACGGCGAAAATAATTCCGACTCCGCCCCAAAACGCCGCAAATAAAATAATGGGAAAGCGGATGAAGCGGATTGTATTAGACATTTTAAAAATCGGTGTCGTAAAGGAAGCTAAAGCGGCGAGCGCAACGATAATAAGCAAGATGGTGCTTGTCAACCCCGCTTCCACTGAAGCTTGTCCGATAACAATACCGCCGACAATCCCGAGTGTTTGCGCCACTTTTGTCGGCAGACGCGCCCCTGCTTCGCGAAGCAATTCAATCGTTATTTCTAAAAATAATACTTCCAATACCGGCGGAAACGGCACGTTAGAACGGGAAAAGATAATCGGCCCAAGCAAATCTTTCGGAATCATTTCATAATGGTACGTTAATACGGCAATATAAATCGGCGAGGCCAGCACGGAAAACATCACGCCAAAAAAACGGATCAGCCGGAAAAAGGAGCCGAGCACCCACGGCAAATAATAATCTTCCGGCGAGGTAAAAAAATCGAAAAAAGTCGACGGGCCGATGATCACATACGGCGAGCCGTCGCAAAGAATAACAACTTGACCAGATGCGAGCGCAGAAACGGCACGTTCAATCCGCTCCGTCGAGATAAAAAGCGGAAACGGAGAATTCGAGTTATCGGAAAGCATTTGTGAGACAAACGAGCTGTCAAAAATAATGTCAAAATGGATATTTTCGAGCCGCTGGATCACGGTTTCGATCGTCTGCTTATTCGTAATGCCATCGATATACGCGATGACCACTTTCGTTTTGGACATCGTACCAAGCAGCATTTCCCGAAACACTAAATTTGGGGTTACGATTTGCCTTCTGATTAAATGCAAGTTCGTCCCAACGTTTTCGACAAATCCAACTTTCGGGCCGACGACACTAAATTCATTTTCTGAATCATTGTTTGGCCGCAACCCTAAACTTTCATTCGCTACATTAATGAGTGCAACATGGTTATCTGTCTTTTGAAACTGAACAGCTACAAACCCTTTTAATATTTTTTCTTCGATCATCTGCACATCGTTCGTTACTTCAATCCGCTGAATCGGAATGATTTTTTGCAAATCCTCGAGCGTAATATCTGGATACTTCGGAACGTCATTTTGCAGATGGCAGAGAACGTGTTGCTGCAGTATCTTCGGATCAACTAGCGAATCAAAATAGTAAATGGTAAGCAAATGGCCGTTTACGGCAAACTCTACTGTAATGAAATCGCTCGATTGCCGCAGCTTATTCAATAATTGTTGCAGCGTTTTTTCCTCACCGTTTGTCTTCGTTTTTTTAAAAAAGGAGAAAATGGACATAACGATCCCCTCGTACTTGCCGTTTAACATATTTCCCGAGAAGTCTACCACCTCTAAACAGAGTGTAGGTGGGAGAGGTTCATGGGATAGTCTTCCAATCGACCTTTTATTTTATTCGTTTCATATTCAGCATTGATTTAAAAAGACGGATACTAAGACAGAAGCAATGGTGCGGCGGCGAAACAATCATTGAAAAAAAGCATCGTACAACACTTTTTTTCAATAATTAGAAAAACAGCCGTTTTTCCGCGCCACTGCGGAAAAACGGCTGCTGTTACGGGCGCGGCACTTTGCGCACCCATAATAGAAAAAGAAACGCAAAACTGATGTAGCCAAATAGCGGATATAAAAACGATAAGAGCTCACTGTAGCGGAATAAGCTGACAATATACAGCACGATAAACAGCACGGCAAGAAACAAGGCGTTAGGAATAGAAACGAGCGTGCGTGCCTGCCGCTGCAGGCCAAAAATGCCGCCGATAATGGACGTAAAAATTTCCCCGTAAATCACAATGATATACACCCAGTAAAAAACAGAGAAAAACGAGCGGATGACTTCCGCCATCGGAATATCGTAATTCATTGCATACGGAAACGATAAGAGTACCAAATGGCTGCTTAATAAAATGCCGGTAAGCAGTAGCCCGCCAAGCACCGCGCCGCGCCGTACCGTGCGCTCGTCCCCTACTTCGCAAGCCAGCGGCACGAGCACAGGCTGCGCCATCGCCAAGTTAAACGCCGCATACGAAAATGGGGAAAGAAACGCTCTTAATGAGTAGTCTGTCGCTTTCAGCCCCGTTCCGCACCATTCGCCCATGGTGATCAGCTTTCCGAGCGCAATGGCGCTAAATAGCACCATCATCGGAACAATCAAGGCGTTTACGCCAAATAGCCCTTTTATATCGTACATCATGACCAACAGCGATAAACATAACGTCGCTACAATTCCGACTTGCCGCGGCAGCCCAAGCTGCTCCTCAAACACCGCCCCTGCACCGGCCATCATCACGGCGGTGACTCCAACAATCATCAACGTCATGATGATAGAAATAACGGGACTAACTTCTTTTCCGAATAAATAGCGGTTAAACTGTTGATAAGAAGCGGCCTTCACTTTCCGCGCCATTACCATCATGCGCGCGCCGCCCCACGTAAACAAGATGCCGCTAATGATAATGCCGATCGTTCCCGACGTTCCGTATTGCGTAAAAAACTCGATAATTTCTTTTCCTGTGGCAAATCCCGCACCGACGACGGTGCCGACGTAAACGGCGGCGATTTGCCAAGCATCCGACCATTTTCCAGCCACTTCTGCCATCTCCCTCTCCTTGTCCACTATTCACTCCCATATATATGTCGGCATGGTCCAATAAAGACGGGATGACAGTAAAAAAAGGATGCCGCTATAGGGCATCCCTTCATTGCACCGTAATTTGCTCTACTTGATGTTCGTGCAATTGTTCCGTTTCCACATGAATTTTTACAGAATATGTCCCTTTTTCTTGAAACGTTGTCGTTGCTTCGTATTGGCCTGCTTGTTTTTCGCTTGCTTCGATAAACTTGTGTTTGCTGTTTCCTTGCCAAATTTCAAAATGAACTTTCGCTTTCGTCAGCGGCTGGCCGTCATGAGTAATATGTACCGTTAAATGCGCTTCTTTATTTACGGAAAATTGTTTTTCTTGAAGCATCATCGCGACATCGGCATGATGGTGTTCATCGCCGTGTTGTTCCTCTGCGTGATTTTGCGGCTGATCGCTCGGTGTGCCAACAACGATATCTTTTTTCGGCATATTATGCATATTTCGCGCTGTCACATGGCTGACGACGGAATACGTCCCCGGTTCAGTAAACGTCTTTTTCACAGAATATTTGCCATCTCCATCATTTTTGGCGGTTAACATGTCATGCTTCTCGCTTCCATGTTTCCATACTTCAAACTTCACTTCGTCCGCGTCATCCACTTTTTCCCCACCGTATGTCACGATACAAGAAAGGGTCGTTTCCTTATTTAATTCAATATGATCCGGTGTTTGAAGCTGAACTTCAAGCATTGCCGGTTTATCCTCTCGCTTTTCCTGGCTGCAGGCGGCAAATAAAAACAATATTAACATCAATGACAAAAACAACGAAAGCTTTTTCACTTTTTCATTTCCCCTTTGTTCTATTTTTCTAGACTTAACTATACCATAGCTTTTCCTTATCCGTACATTATTCACTATTCCTTCAAAAACATTTCACGGTTACAACAAATTTTTTTGTAAAAAACACTTGAAAGTCAAAAAAGGTCAAAGTATAATAAAGTCAGAAAGTCAAAGTTAGTCAAAGTCAATTGACAAAAAAGGAGGTTATGCCTCATGCTTTGTCAAGTATGCCATCAAAACGAAGCTACGGTATTTGTAAGTTTGCAATTCAATCATGAGAAAAAGCAATTGCATCTTTGCCACGAATGTTATGAAAAACAAAAACAAGAGCTGACTGTCCCGATCAATTTCGGTTTCAATAATTTCTCGTCGTTCCCGTTTGATGATTTCTTTATCGACGGATTTTCGCCAATTTCGGAAATGGACACACCATCAACAAACATGTCACAACCATTCAAATGGAATCGGAACGGTAAAAGAAACGGCGGTTTCTTAGACCAATTCGGCCGCAACTTAACACAGCTTGCGAAAGCGGGTCTGATTGACCCGGTCATCGGCCGTGATAAAGAAATTGAACGCGTCATCGAAATTTTAAACCGCCGCAATAAAAACAACCCGGTATTAATCGGGGAACCTGGCGTCGGGAAAACAGCGATTGTCGAAGGGCTTGCCTTGAAAATCGCGGAAGGACAAGTTCCAGAAAAACTATTAAATAAAGAAGTATATTTGCTTGATGTCGCCTCGCTTGTCGCCAATACAGGCATTCGCGGTCAATTTGAAGAAAGAATGAAACGGCTCATTTCTGAATTGCAACGCCGGAAAAACGTCATTCTGTTTATCGACGAAATTCACTTGCTCGTCGGCGCCGGTGCGGCAGAAGGCTCGATGGACGCCGGCAACATTTTAAAACCAGCCCTTGCGCGTGGGGAATTGCAAGTCGTCGGTGCGACAACGTTAAAAGAATACCGCCAAATTGAAAAAGACGCTGCGCTGGAACGCCGTTTCCAACCAGTTATCGTGCATGAACCAACGGTCGAAGAGGCGATTACGATTTTAAAAGGGATTCAACCGAAATATGAACAATTCCACCACGTCCAATATACGGACGAAGCGATTGAAGCGTGCGTTAAATTATCGCATCGTTACATTCAAGACCGCTTCTTGCCGGACAAAGCGATCGACTTGTTAGACGAAGCCGGCTCAAAAGCGAACTTGCGCATCGGTCCAACAGATGAAAAACAAATTCAAGAACGCCTTGCGCAAATCGCCAAAGAAAAAGCAAAAGCAGCGCAAGAAGAAAATTATGAACTGGCAGCGAAATTGCGTGACGAAGAGTTAAAATTAGAAAAACAATTACAAAACGGCGTAAATCAAGAACGCCCAGTCGTCGATATTGCCGACATCGAGCGCATTATCGAAGAAAAAACAGGCATTCCTGTCGGCAAACTGCAAGCTGATGAAAAAGAAAAAATGAAACATTTAGAAGAAAACTTAGCGAAAAAAGTGATCGGCCAAGAAGAAGCAGTCAAAAAAGTCGCAAAAGCAATCCGCCGCAGCCGCGCGGGATTAAAAGCAAAACACCGCCCGATCGGTTCGTTCTTATTCGTCGGTCCGACTGGCGTCGGGAAAACAGAGTTAGCGAAAACGTTGGCAGAAGAATTGTTCGGCTCGAAAGATGCAATGATTCGTCTCGACATGAGCGAATACATGGAAAAACATTCGGTATCGAAATTAATCGGTTCGCCTCCTGGCTATGTCGGTCACGAAGAAGCCGGCCAACTTACAGAAAAAGTGCGCCGCAACCCATACAGCATTATCTTGCTTGACGAGATTGAAAAAGCGCACCCAGACGTCCAGCACATCTTCCTGCAAATTTTAGAAGACGGCCGTCTCACGGACAGCCAAGGACGCACCGTAAGCTTTAAAGATACGGTTATTATCGCAACAAGCAACGCCGGCGTGACGGACAAAAAAATTACGGTCGGATTTGAAAAACAAGGCCCAACGCACACAAGCGTCCTTGAGTCGTTAAACGCCTACTTCAAGCCAGAATTTTTAAACCGTTTCGATGCGATTATCGAATTCAAATCGCTGAAAAAAGAACATATGCTGCAAATTGTTGACCTCATGCTTAACGAAGTAAAAGCGGCAATGCGCGAACAGCACATCGACCTTGACGTTTCGCAAGCGGCGAAAGAAAAATTGGCGGAACTCGGCTACCATCCAGCATTCGGAGCTCGTCCGCTCCGCCGCGTCATCCAAGAACACGTCGAAGACAAAATCGCTGATGTCTTGCTTGACGAAAACGACCAAGTCAAAGCGATTCGCATCGATGTCGAAAACGATGTGATTGTCGCCAAACCTTTGCATAAACAAACCGCCTAATCCCTTAATGGGAAAGGCGGTTTTTTTCAGCACAAAGCGAAAGAAATTTTTCAGATGTTTGATCCAGTTCCTGCGGCTCAGCCGCTCTCTGCAAACCGGTCAGCGTTATGCAGCGCCCCTTCACTTACCAGCTTTTTCTTATAAACAATCCCGGACAGTGTTACACTCACTTCATAAAGCACCAGCAAAGGAATGATAACAAGAATATCCGAAATCAAATCCGGAGGCGTGATGAGGACGGAGATGACAACCAGAAAAAAATAGGATAGTTTCCTCGCCTTTGCCAGTCTCTTCGGATTCAGGATTCCGAGTCTCGTTAAAAACATGACCGCAAGCGGCATTTCAAAGAGAAAGCCAAATGGAAGTGTCAGATGGATCATGAACCGAAAATATTTTTCCGCTGTGAATATTGTTTCGAATTGCTCTGCTGACAGGTTTGTTAAAAAACTGAGCACGGCCGGGAAAAGCACAAAGAAACCAAATGAAATCCCCGTGATAAATAATAGAAACAACCATGGGATAAACCGCAAAGATACTTTCCGTTCTTCGGGATTCAGCGCAGGAGAGACAAACCGCCATGTCTGGAAAGCGGCGACAGGTATAGTTGCTGCGATCGCAAACACGGCTGCGATCATCATGTATATCCAAAGGATGTCACTCGGGCCGAGGATGGCAAGTTTCCCGTCGAAATCCTTGACAAGCCATTTATAAATATCCTGTACAAAAACGAAACTTCCAATGAAGGACGCAATAAACGCCAATAGCGTAATAATCACCCGTTTGCGAAGCTCTTCCAAATGATCTATCAGACGCAAATCTTTGTTTTTCATGCTGGCTGCCTCCTTTTTTGGAAACAAATGCTGTTAGTTTGTAGTTACTAATTTTGGGAAAGAAGAAGCAGACAGGCTGCCCCGTCTGCTCTCTTTTTTACTAGCTGTCTTTTTTCACAGCCGATAATACAGACTTTTTCGTTTCCTCGTTATTATTATCGGATACTAGTTCCTTCGCGGCACTTTTGAATTCAGTCAGCGTACGGCCAAATGCGCGGCCGATTTCCGGCAGCTTGGAAGGCCCAAAGATGATCAAAGCAATGACGAGTATTAAAATTAAACCTGGAATACCGATATTGTTTAGCATTGTAGGTTCATCTCCTTTGCGGAAAATTTGGCATCCAGACCAGTAAAGATGCCCGGATGCCAAATGCGGAATTGATATCGTTCAGCAGGCGCGGACGGAATTAATTCGTAACCTTTCCTCTCTTTTTCTCCATTTGTTTTTCATGGGCACGTCTGTGGGCGCGATGGCGGTCTTCTTCCACTTCCATTGACATTTGGACACCCATCGGTACCATAGTGGATGATACTTCTTTAAGTCCTTTCTGATCTTTTTCATAAACCAATGATGCTCTCGTGCAAATATCCGCTCCCGGCTGAGTCACATACGGAACGATGCGGTAATCCGCACGCCACTGTTCCGGAGTAACTTGACAGCGGACATAGCCGCGGTAATTGTTAAAAAATTTGATGTGCGGGTTTTGCGCTAAAATTTTCTCCGTGTCTGCACGCCAATCAGAACCATTTCCTCCGGAAGTAATCGAAGTGCCAACAAACTCAGCGCCAAAAATCGGGGCATCAGGATCGTTATAATCAGTCGTCAAGTTAGAGGCCCAGTTTGCATGGACATCCCCGGTTAGAACAATCAAGTTGTTCATATTCTTGTCTGCAACGAAATCCATAATGCGTTGGCGCGCGGCCGGATATCCATCCCAGGAATCCATGCTGTATCTTGGCTCTGTGCTTGTCCCAAAGTTCCGCTGGGAAAAGAAAACCTGCTGTACAAGCACGTTCCATTGCGCTTTGGAGCTTCCAAGATTGTCAAGAAGCCATTTCTCCTGTTCCGCGCCGAGGAGGGTGCGCTTAGGATCCAAAGATTCCGGGGAATGCGGCTTGATTCCATCTCCGTTCGCCTGGTCATCGCGGTACTGACGCGTATCAAGAACAAAGAAAGAAGCTAAATCTCCGTAAGCGAAAGCTCGGTACAATTGCATGCCGCCTTCATGCGGAAGCGACGATCTACGGAGCGGCATATGCTCGTAGTAAGCTTGGTACGCGGCGGCACGGCGCTTGATAAACGCTTCGACCGATTGGCCGTTTTCTGGAATAACGTTCGCATAATTGTTTTCCACTTCATGGTCATCCCATGTTACGACCCACGGGAAGGCAGCATGAGCTGCTCTCAGGTCTGCATCAGAGCGGTATTGGGCATAACGGTTTCGGTAGTCCTCAAGTGTGATAGTTTCCGGACCGCTATGGGTACGGACATTACCGGTGAATGAAACATATTCGTTCGGTCCGTATTCATATATGTAATCGCCAAGGTGGAAAACTAGATCAAGATCCTCTTTCGCCATGTGCTTATACGCCGTGTAGTAGCCGTGCTCAAACTGCTGACAGGAGGCGAAAGCGAACGCCATTCCAGATACCTTTGCACCTGCTGCCGGAATGGTTTTTGTTTTTCCAACAGGGCTTAATTCGTTTCCACATTTAAACCGATAAAAATAAACGGTGTTCGGTTTTAGGCCATTCACTTCCACATGGACAGAATGCGCAAGGTCAGGTGAAGCCATTTCGGTACCGCGCCGGATCACATTGCGGAAATGTTCATCTGCTGCAAGCTCCCAATGGACAGGAACGACATGGGGAGGCATTCCGCCGCCGTTTAGCGGATCCGGAGCCAATCTTGTCCATAATACAACACTGTTTGATAAAGGATCTCCGGAAGCAATGCCGAGTTTAAATGGATAATCGCTGAATTTTGGGGCGGCATCCACCTTAAATCCTCCTAGGGACTGGGCGATGGCTAGACCGAGCGAGAGCCCCGCAATCTTGCCGGCTCCATGAAGAAGGCTGCGGCGGTCTATATTCTTTTTCAAGATTTCTTCATTAAAATTCTTGATTAATTCGTCTAAAAGTCTCTCATTTTTCATGTTTTTTTCCCTCCTGAATAAAATCTTTAACTGAGCATGATTATAAATGGAAATTTTTAACCTGCTGTAAAGATATGTAAAGAGAAAAAATAGCATCAATGTAGAGTGGAGGTATTTGTTCATAGGTCTAAAGAAAGGATAAAGAGTGAATTTTCGGAACATTCCTGATTATTTTTTAAACACACAACAAATTATCCGTATTATCATAGTTCTTTTTTCCTTCATTTTGTAACATTTTCTTCATGCAAATTTTACAAACGAAAACTTAAGGGAAATTTTTTACGTCGTATAAATGATGAGGACAAAGGAAACATGCATAAAACGGGAAAGATGGTTAAACAATAGTAGCGCTCAACAAAGATATATTGAGGTGATGGAATGAAAGTATGGTCTAACTTTTTAATCTGTATATGTTTGCTATTTACGTTTCATTTACCTGTTCAGGCGCATCATATTGCCATTCCAAAACAAGCAGTAAATATCAAGCGTGCCGCAAACTTAAAGGATTTAGTAAGCGGCTCAACATTAATTGCTTATGGTTGGTTCGATACTTCTTTTCAGAAGCAGCCGTTAAATAAGTCTGTACAAGGTGGGAAGCTCGTTAATTTTGTACAAAGCTTTCATGTCGACAAATATTTAAAGGGAACCGGCAGCAAAATCATCAACGTATTATCAACCGGTATTGAACCCCTTCCTGATCCTTTACATCCTCTCAACAGAGTTTATCCAGGACCGATGGCTGAGGGTCGATATGTTTGCTTTCTAAAACCTGTTCCGGGAACAGAATTGTATACCATTGTCGGGGGATGGCAAGGAGTCTACCCTGTTTACGAAGGAAAAACCATTTCCTTGAAAGAAGAAGGTTTTCCAGAGTTAAATCAATTAACGCTTAGACAATTTGAAGCTAAAATCAAATCTTACTAAATGATTGTTTTGCGGGAACAAGAAAGAGATCCTTCATGAATGGAATGGCATTATAAAAAATGTTGAGGTAGATATTAAAGAAAGCATCTGCTTCGATGAGCAGATGCTTTTTTACACATTTGAAATATATCTAGAGAATAGGAGAGTTGAATGGCTTAGCCAATGTTTACCCAGACACTCTTCACTTCTGTATAGTTATCTAACGCGTAGCTACCACATTCACGTCCGATGCCTGACTGCTTATAGCCTCCGAATGGACTTGCCGCATCAAATACGTTATAGCAGTTCACCCATACCGTACCCGCTTTAATGCGATGCGCGAGGTAGTGGGCTTTCTTTATATCCTGCGTCCAAACACCAGCCGCTAAACCATAAAGCGAATCGTTCGCTTTTGCAACAAGATCATCCAGATCATCAAACGGCATCGCCGCTACAACTGGGCCGAAAATTTCTTCTTTTGCGATGGTCATCGAATGGTTCACATCAGCAAAAACGGTTGGAGCGACAAAATAACCTTGTTCATACGGGATAGTACCGCCTACTACTAGTTCTGCTCCTTCCTCAACTCCTTTATCAATATATCCTTTGACGCGTTTTTGCTGTTCTTCTGAAACGAGAGGGCCCATTGTCGTCTCTGGCAATAAACCATTGCCTTGTTTAATTGTTTTTGTAAGGGACACTAAATCAGCTACTACATTGTCGTACATTTTCTTTTGAACATATAAGCGGCTTCCTGCGCAGCATACCTGACCCTGGTTAAACATAATTCCCATAAATGCGCCAGGAACTGCTTTAGTCAAATCTGCATCAGGTAAAATGATGTTCGGAGATTTACCGCCAAGTTCAAGTGTTACCCGTTTTAATGATTCACTTGCTTGTTTCATAATTTGTTTTCCGACAGCCGTTGAACCTGTGAAGGCAATTTTATCCACTAATGGATGATCCACTAGCGGCGCACCTGCTGTTTCACCATAGCCAGGTACAATGTTGACAACCCCTTTCGGGAATCCTACTTCTTCTATTAATTTTGCTAAGTAAAGAGCAGATAGAGGTGTTTGTTCAGCAGGCTTTAAGACAACCGTACAACCTGTCGCAAGGGCAGCACCTAGTTTCCATGCAGCCATTAATAATGGGAAGTTCCACGGAATAATTTGTCCGACTACCCCCACTGGTTCATGACGCGTATAGTTAAAATAGTTTCCTTGAACAGGGATGGTTTGCCCCACAATTTTCGTTGCCCAGCCTGCATAATAACGGAGATGTTCAATCGCTAAAGGTACGTCTGCATTAGATGTTTCACGAATTGGTTTCCCGTTATCCAATGTTTCAAGCTGCGCTAATTCTAATTTATGCTCTTCCATTAAATCAGCCAGCTTATAAATTAAGCGGCTTCTCTCAGCTGCACTCATTCTTGACCATGGTCCATGATCAAACGCTTCTCTTGCCGCTCTTACTGCTAAATCAATATCCTCTGGACCTGCTTCTGCTACATCCGCTAACTTTTCACCAGTTGCAGGATTGACTGTTTCAAACGTTTTACCAGAAACGGAGTCTACCCATTCGCCATTTATATACATTTTTTTAACACCATTTAAAAACTCTACTAATCTAGGACTTAATTCGATTCCTTTTGCACTTACATTTTGCATATACTTCACTCCTATTTTATTAATATTCGGAACCGTTTACAAAAAATATTATACTGTCCTTTTGATTTTATTTAAAAAATATTCTGATTTTTTATCTATAAATACCCCATCAACAATTTCAACAGGTGACACTTGTTTACTTTTAGTTTGGTTGATCCATTAAAATTTAGTGATTACGTTAAACCCTTTCGTATTATATTGTGACATATTTTCAAATACAGCGTTTACATCTTCCAATCTGATTTCACGTTCAACCAAGCGCTTCGGATTCAATCGTCCGGAAGAAATCAAGCTCAGTAGGCCGCGATAGTCAGGATGAGGATTGCCGATGCTTCCTACAAACTCAATTTCAGATGCTGTAATCAGGTCAACAGGAAGCGATACAAAACCGCCTTCTTCTGATGTGGTTAAACCTACTTGAACATGTCTTCCTCCTTTTCTTAAGGACAGAACCGAATTAAGAACGGTATCCTTGATGCCTAAAGCATCCAGTCCGACATGTGCGCCTCCTTTTGTGATTTCTTTAATTGCTTCGACAACGTTTTCTTTTCTAGCATTGACGACCGCAGTGGCGCCTTCCTGCTTTGCGATTTCAAGTTTTTGATCATCAATATCAACTGCTATAACTTGAGCTCCTAATGCATTGGCTACCTGAATAGCAGAAAGACCTACGCCACCCGCTCCATGCACGGCCACCCAATCACCAGGCTTGACATTTCCTCTGACAATACCGTGATATCCAGTCATGTAACGGCAGCCTAAAGCAGCAGCTGTTAAACTGTCAACATTTTCAGGGAGTCTGATCAGGTTAAAATCGGCATTGCGAACCAGTACATATTCCGCATATCCACCTTCAAATCCAGAAACCAAGCCATAAATTTGGAGGTTTTCGCATAAATTTGGCACACCTTTTTTGCAGTATTCACATCGTCCACAAGCGGAATGGAACGGAACTGTGACACGATCTCCCGGACGAAACGACTTTACATCTTTACCAACTTCTTCGACTACACCTCCAAATTCATGTCCAGGTGTTATCGGTAATTCCGGGGATAAACCGATCCACGACCAATCCCCTTGCCACGCATGCCAGTCGCTGCGGCAAACCCCGCAAGCTTCGATTTTAATCACTGCATCTTCCGGCCCTGGTTTAGGATCTGGGACATTTAAAATTTCCAATGGCTTTTTGTGCTGAATAATTTTCGCAGCTTTCATTACCTCTTCCCCCTCATTTGTTAGTTGTTAAAAAAATGTGATTATTAATAATATTATTAATACTTTTCTGATTTTAACCTAAAAAAATGATTGTATTGTATAGTCATAATGATTTTTGTTGCATTCAACAATATCCGACAAAATGAGACGAGATTTTTCCTCATCTTTTAGTAATACCTACTTTCTATATGATTAAACTCGTCATATAACTAATCATATAATCTGAATTATACGCAATTCAAAATAACGCTTTTAACGTTTGTAATAATATCATACAAAAACATGTCAATTAATCTTACATATACGGTTGATAAAAGTGACATGATGATTTATACTCTAATTAAACAAATAAGTGAATCGGGGGAAATGAAAGTGAGCATGACTGCGGCATTGAATACGGTATGGATAGTTATTGCGACCGCCATGGTGATTTTCATGGAGGGCGGCTTCAGTTTATTGGAAGCAGGGTTTGTTCGCAGTAAAAACGCCGTCAACGCTACGATGAAGATCATTGTAGATCTGACGTTTGGCGCACTGGCCTTTTATGTGATCGGAATTCATCTGATGTTCGGAAAAGATGCCTTCGGTGTCGTCGGTTTCGGCCGTGCGACCGGTCCCCAAGGACTGCCGATGGAAGCCTACGTGTTGTTGCAAATTGGATTTGCCATCGCCGTTGCATCCATCATATCCGGTGCTGTGGCGGAACGGATCAAGTTTTCCTCATACATAGTGATCGTAGTTGCCGTTTGTGGTTTGATGTATCCCATTTCCGGTCACTGGATTTGGTCGGCCGACGGGTGGCTGGCCAAAATGGGGATGAAAGATTTTGCCGGATCAGCGGCCATTCATGCGATGGGAGGGTTTGCCGCCCTTGCGTTGGCCATGATCTTGGGACAGCGGGCCAACCGATATGACCGGAAAGGCGGGTTCGCCCCAAGCAACATCCCGTTGGCAGCCGCCGGAGGGTTTATTCTGTGGTTCGGATGGTTCGGGTTTAATGCGGGCAGCACCTTGAACGCGATGGATGGACGGCTGGCGGACATTGCGCTGAATACGTTCCTCGCTGCGGCCGCCGGAGGGGCGTCGGCAACCCTGTTTAGCGTCATACGTCTGAAGACGGCCGATCCGGGAATGGCCATCAACGGGTTCCTGTCCGGTTTGGTGGCGATCACAGCGGGATGTGCCTTCGTCTCCGCGACGGCTGCCATCGTGATCGGGTTGGTGGCCGGTGTGCTCGTGTTGTTGGGCACCGAATGGGTGGATAAGCTGAAGGTGGACGATCCCGTGGGTGCCGTGGCCGTACATGGATTTAACGGATTGTTTGGCACCATTGCCGTTGGCTTGTTTGACCTGAAGGAAGGGATCCTGACCACCGGTCAGACCCACCTGTTGACCGTGCAACTGGCGGGAGCGGCAGCGGCTTCGTTATGGGGGTTTGTATCCGCCTTTGCTGTGGGCTTGTTGGTCAATAAACTGATGGGGATCCGGGTGTCCGCTGAGGAAGAGGAGCAAGGTCTCGATCCGGTGTATCACGGCATCACTTCTGATGAGTCGGTAAAGGAGTCGCAACCGGCGTTGAGTGCGGTGCCTGCTCGGGCGTCTTCATCGGGCAGCTTGGCGTCGAGAGGCTGAGCGGATAGTGATATTTTGTTACCCTCTCAGGCTGATTCATCCCTTATCTGCCTGAGAGGTTTTTTTGTGAAAAAGAGACGCACAATCATACCTCTCATTATGTGTAGATTTTCAGGTTATTCAGAAGAAATAGATCGATATAATAATCGCTTAATCGTTTCGATATGTAATGCTTCATGGTAAAAGCTAAACAATAATGCCTCACCAACTGTGTAAAACGTAATGCCTCCTCGGTTTGTAAATGGAGTTGGCAATTTTTCATGCTTGCGAAAAGGCAAATAAGAATATATCGAGATGCAATACGAAAATTGAATGCTTATTTGGAGAATATAGAATAACTATTAGGGTGTCCCAAAAGTGATAGTTTTATTATAACGGTAGCCGGGCAGAACGTCCGCACCTGCGGGGCCTAGACCCTGTTGGCTAAACAGTTCGCCCCCACTTGTAGAAACATGATTCAGGCTTTGGGGCTTGCGGTCCCGTATAACAAGCGAACCTATGATGCTACAAGAAGGAACGAGGGGTTACCGGCGATTTCGTTATTAGAGATGGATCCTGTTATTGGTTTGGATGTAATACCACTATGGACATAGTAACTTATCATCGAGTTATGATGATTTTGGAATACCGAATCTTGCATTTAATTGCCCGCGAATCATTTTTTCCCGGACTACCGCCTTTTCTTTCTTTAACATCTCTTTTCTAATTTCAAATGTTTGAACTCCTTCTTCAATCTTTTCAGCGATCTCCATTAATCGTTCCACGTCACTGAAAGAGTATTTCCTTGTTCCTTTCTTTGTACGATGCGGAAAAATCAATTTCCGTTCCTCATAATAACGGATTTGCCGTTCCGATAATCCTGTAATCTCACTAACAATACCAATCGAAATGACTTTTTTATCTTTGTAGGTTTCATCTTTTATTGACATGGGCATCTACTCCTTTATAACTCCTTACTCTTACTCCTTAATATATGTCAATTCGCCCTGATCGGCCATATTTTTGTAAGATTATCTAACATAAAATTCTTATTCAAAAGAAAATGTATGTTAGATTTATTTACATAAATTGATATTATCGCACTTGTTTTTTATATAATAAAGTCATACAACGGGCTAAACACGGAGGTGATGCGCGCTGTTCCGGTTAATATTTCAGTTTTTCATCATTCTAACCGCGCTTCTTGTTGGAAATGTGATTGTCAGATTTTTTCACATTCCTTTTTCAGGAAGTATTATGGGGATGATTCTTCTTCTAGTTGCACTTGGTACCGGACTTGTGAAGATAAATTGGGTTTCCGCTGCTGCTGATCTCCATTTCAAGCATATGATTTTGTTGTTTATCCCACCAATTACGGGAATTTTCTTTAAACTAAACATACTTCAAGGGCAGATTTGGAAACTTATCGTCGTTTTGATCATCAGCAGTTTGCTTGGTCTGCTAGGAACCGGATATGCAGCCGAATTATATGAAAAGTTTAAAAAGGGGGAAGATGAATGTTAATGTCTTATGTCGGGCATACATTGTTCAGTGTGTTAATTACATGGATAGTCTATCTTCTTGCTTTAAAACTATTTAAAAAGTTTAACAAGTCATGGCTAAATCCTTTATATACAGCAACAATTCTACTTGTCATACTGTTGCTTTTACTACAGGTGGATTATGAGACGTACTCCAATGGCACTCGACTGTTTTCACTTCTTCAAGGAACAGCAGTAGTTTCAATGGCTGTCCCATTGTACTCGCAATGGCCGTTCCTCAAAAAACATTTCCATAAAATATTTGTAAGTATCATGTTTGGAAGCTTTCTTGGAATATTTTTTGTTTGGCTGTCTGCTAAAGTTTTGGAGTTAAAGACAGAAGTCATTGCGTCACTAATTCCGAAATCCGTTACCATACCAGTTGCTTTGTCTGCTGCGGAGGCGCTTGGAGGAATACCTTCTTTAACGATCTTATTTGTATTAACCTCCGCGCTTATTTCGCTCATTTTCGGCCCTAGATGTTTAGAGTGGTTAAGTATCAAAAGTAAAATTGCAAAAGGTTTGGCCATGGGTGCATGCGCACAGGCGCTCGGTGTGGGCAAATCATTTCAATGGGGAGAAGAGGCTGGAGCGATAGGAAGTGTAGGGATGACTATGTCTGCAGTTCTTGTGTCATTTTTTATTCCAATCCTATCGTTGGTGATTAGGTGAGATGATGAAATATGTGTGTGATAAAAGGAGGAAGTGTGAGTTGGATCGGTACATTTGGCAAAAAAGATGATTGAATCGGGTTTGCTTCATGACGAACTGTTGGAGAATGGAGAGTTTTAGCTCGAAATTTTGGACTTTGATCTGTTAAGAACTTTGCAAAATACGCCAGTGAAACTTAGGTAAAATTTCATGAGAAAGGAGGAAGCCCGATGTCTAAACTCCTGAGAGAAGCTATTAAAAAGAAAAAACAATTTTATATGAAAAGGATTTTGGAAGCAGGAATTTACAAAAAATCTGATCCTCGTCTGTACCAGCTTACATTAAGTGAGTTGGAACAAATATATCAATCATATCAATCGCAAAAAAGCAACTAGTGATTTTCTAGATTAGCTTTATTTGTCAAGGGCGATTAGTTTTTGGTTCTTACGTAATCTTGATGATAGGGAGAGGCTAATTGAGAAAATTAGTGTGCAAATTAGAATTTTTTAGCTGCTCATTCTCAATTATCTCGACTTTTCATCAAAAGAACGTAAGAACCTATTTTTCCTCAGGATTGCCGGTTTAAAATCCCCAAACAGATAATTGTTTCAAAACAACATTTTGGATGAAGTGGAGAAACGCTGCTGAAGGATAGGGGAGTTTTTTTATAAATCCAATTTTTAATAGATATGAGAATTAAATAAGTCAGAGTTCGTTGATTTAATCGAAATTATTAATCAAAAATGTTTGGGTAATTTTTCAAAACCAACAATAATAAAAAAGCTTGTCGGCTTTATCGACAAGCTGAGACGAGATTTTTCCTCGTCTTTTTTATATACCTACTTTTTATACGATGAAACTAGACATATAATATACATTATACGCAATTCAAAATGACGCCTTTATGATATACTCGTCCCCCCTGATGTTTCACGGGGGGATGATTTTATGGAGAAGTTTGGAATGCTGCATAATCAGCGTTATCGGAAGTTACTATTCGAAAGATGTTCTTTATCCTATCACTCTATTACAGTCGATCTATTCACTTAGACGGGAGTAGGTGGCCACTGATTATGGAGTACCGTATTCCCCTCTTGTGAAACACCCGCAGCATTGATCCCAAATGTATTGACGATGACACGTCTGGTAGGGGAAGGTGGATAGGTTACTCGTACTTCGTAGCATGGATTAGGTGGATGAACAGGTGCAGATGGATATGCGTGAATCGTCAACAACTGGCGTGGAGGAATCGTAAATGTAAAGATGTCGTGATCGGTTGAACATCATCCGGAAGAACGATGGATGTTGATTTCTCAAAATCCTTCCTAAACCCTAGATACACACATAAACAACACAAAAACACCCATAATCCCTGATCTGGCCTAGGTTTATGGGTGTTTTATTTGTCTAGTGACTGTCGAACTCGGGCAAAAAGTGCCCCTATTATTAGCATCCCAAAAATAATCATTTTCTTACTAATAAGGAAGCGCGGTGTCTGCTGCCAGCGACTGGGGGCAAGCTGAGGCCGCTACCTGTTGTAGGATGGATCCGACTGCTTCCGCTCGACAGCTGCAATAGAAGATAATATTCACAATATTTTCATATTTATTTTCGGCTATATGTGAGAAAAATCATTGTTATATCAATTTTTTAAAATTATTATGATGACAAAATAAGAAATGAACAATTTATGAACTCGATAAATTCTCCTACCATTTTCTACATG
Organism: Parageobacillus sp. NEAU-HV-2; assembly: GCF_059115485.1. NCBI lineage: Bacteria > Bacillati > Bacillota > Bacilli > Caryophanales > Anoxybacillaceae > Parageobacillus > Parageobacillus sp. NEAU-HV-2. Next base: position 329,268 of record NZ_JBXUJJ010000001.1, on the reverse strand, counting down.
ATTTTGTATGATAAAGTTGGTATGGGTTTTTTTAGGAGTAGGTATAGAAGATAACAAAACCGCAATCGCAACAAACGAAAACAAGCACTAAAAAAGTGAAAAAGCAAGAGACACCGTTAAAAGGCACGCTTGCTTCTGTATTCTTACTCGAATTTTTCATCATTTTCCCAATATTTCTTATTCTTGCATCGCTTATAAGCTATAAGGGAGGGGATATAGCATGCATATGCACAAATGGTGTATTGCTTGGCCTTGTTTTAACAACATTCTTTATTATCGGATTTCAGTTTGCAGAGGTAAGCCGGACGTCTGGAACATTTCCCGACTGCGTCCGCTTATAGGGCTGGATCTTTTTTTGGACGATGACGACCGGCACGGCGACACAGCTTTTTTCATTTCAACCAGGCAAACATCGGTTCTTTACACATTCATTAGAACAGCTACGTTAATATAGATAGATTTAACCGCCATTTACTACATGTATAATTATACATAATTTTAAACTTTTATTCTAATTTTGTAACATCATTATTTTTTTATTAGGAAGAGCCATGTCGAAAAACAAATATTGTGTTAAAAAAACTAATCATTCATACTTAACATCTGACATTCCTTTTTTTTACAATATTAAATAAGGAGGGGGCAATATGTTCCTCGATATTGTAAAAAACGTTTTATTAAATTTATTTTTCATTCTGATCCCAGTTTTCATTCTTGCATTATGGCTTGAGGAAAGAAACGAACCTGAAAAAACAAGGAAGTACATTTTAGCACTTGCTTCCGCTGTTATCATCATTCTTTGTATGGCATTTCCTATCAATACCAATACAGAATATATTTACGATTTACATCAAGTACCTCTTTGGTTAGTCAGTTTGTATAAAGGGCCGATCGCCAGCCTTTTTCTTTGCATGGTTACGATTGGCTACCGCGCTTTTTTTGGTGGAAAAGAATTGATGCTGACTTCTATTATATCGATCTTCGTTATACTGACCAGCATTGCCTTATCGAAAAAGTTTTTGGCCTTGTCTTCAAAACAGCGCATTTTACTCGCTTTTCTATTATCAACTGTTTCCGAGATACTTCTGGTTGTTTTGACCCAATCATTTTATCACACATTGCCGGCTTCTTCAGCGCTTTGGCTCTACTTGTCTATTCAGCCAATCAGTATGATTTTCACATGCTATCTTAAGGAAGTTTTATATAAAAACAGCGCATTAAGAAAACGAATTGTTCGCGCGGAAAAAATGGAAATGGTCAGCCACTTAGCTGCTTCCATTGCCCATGAAGTGCGCAACCCGCTAACAATCGCGCGAGGGTTTATACAATTACTGGAGCAAAATGATTTATCGCAAGAAAAGCGGAAGCAATACATTCACATTGCCATCGAAGAATTAGATCGTGCTCAAGCAATTATCACTGATTATCTTACATTCGCCAAACCGGCTCCAGAAAGTATAGAAAATCTAAATGTGAAAACAGAAATTGAACGAGTCATCGATATTGTACGTCCGCTGGCAAACATGAATAGTGTTGCAGTTCAAACATCGCTCATTCCTTGTAACGTCAATGGGGAACGCCAAAAGCTTCAACAATGCTTACTCAACATTATAAAGAACGCTATTGAAGCAATGCCAAATGGCGGCGCACTCGAAGTTTCCTCTTCTATCGAAAAAGAGCAAGTACTCATCCGTATCTCTGATACAGGTGTCGGAATGACAAAAGAGCAAATCGAACGCCTTGGAGAACCATATTTTACAACAAAAGGAAGAAGAGGTACCGGGCTTGGAATGATGGTCGTCTATCGAATTGTCGAATCGATGGGTGGAACGATCCAAATTGCGAGCGAAGTCAACAAGGGTACGCAAGTATCATTATATCTTCCGCTCGCACAATCTCTGCACACCCCGCCTGTTGAGCAAAACCGAAACATCTTTGTCGCTTTACAAGACGAATCACGAATCGGAAAAGTGATTCCAAACATACCCTATTTTACCCAAAATAAGCAGTAAGTTCTTCATTTAAAGGTATCTCAGTCTTTATTAAAACGACAAAACAACGATATCCTTCTTAGAGCTTTTTTACGATGTAGATCTCTATTCAATTTTGGTGCAAAAGTCTATCAAACTTGGACATACTCAAAAAATATTAACAAACAAGTGCATATCCTATACATTCTTAGTTAGCATAATCTGTAATATGTTGCATTCAACAATACCCAACAAAACGAGACGAGATTTTTCCTCGTCTTTTTTTATATACCTACTTTTTATATGATTAAACTAGACATATAATCTACGTTATATGACTAACAATCTAGTCTTTTTTATGATATACTCGTCATATAATGTTATTTTTTAACTGATATGCTTTAGCGGTGCCTTTCCAAACTCATCGTATAAGTCAAAGGGTGGGAAAGATGCTAAATGAGTATACCACCTACCTTCAGGAAAAAGGAGCTTCCCTAAACACGATCATCTCCAACACGAATGACTTGAATATCTTCTTCAACGATTTACATATCCGTTAGGGCGATTACGTCACGCTGACTGACATCCGCAATGGATCGTCGTTTCAATACTGTCTTACAACCAAAAGAAATAATCCACCCTTGAACTGACGCGGTGGGTGGATTATTTCCGTCCTACTGCCGATCCCCCTTGAAGGGAACCGTCTATTGCATGACCGGAGGTGTTGCGGCACTTCGGTCTTATTTTATATATATATGATTGGCATTAGTGTTGTAAATGTTCATTACGAATTAGGCATTTTTTTCGCAAGACCGTTCATTAAAAACTGGACCGTCCGTTCCATTTCGGCTTCATCATCCCATTCATAGTCCGGCAACACGATAAACCGTGTCACCAAAAATCCAGCAATCGTCGTGATCGTCATGCGAATGACCGAATCAATAGGAATCGCGGCAATTTCTCCTTTCGTTTGAAAATGTTCTATAATTCGCTTAAATTTTTGATATACGTGTGCCGTAAAAATGCGCTGAAATTGCTCCTTAATCTCCTCATGGAACGCCATTTCCTGCCAGAAAATGCGAATCGCTGGGAGGTATTTTTTTACAAATTCATAACGGTTTTTCAAAAGAGCACGAATAAAATCTTCATAGCTTTGATACTGGTTATCGAACACTTCTTTGACAAACTCTTTCGCTAAAAATGGGGCGACAGATTTAAATAGTGTCGGAGTGACAATGGCTAGCAGCAAATCCTTTTTCGTTTTATAATGGCGAAAAATCGTCCCTTCCGCCACGCCTGCCTTCTTGGCGATTTCGCTTGTCGAAGTGGCGGCATAGCCTTTTTCCGCGAACATTTCAATCGCCGCTTCTAAAATTTTGATTTGTTTTTCACTAAGCTTCACATCTTCCTCATTTAGTTTCAACAGTTCTTTCAGCCACTGCTGCTCGTTCATTCTTTGTACCCCTTACAATTTTCGATATTTTTTTAATGCCACTACATTTAATATCATAAACAATACAGCAAAACCAAGTAAAACATATACATCTTTGGCAATTTCGCTCCAGCCATTGCCGCGGATCATAATTTCCCGCAGCGCATCCGCTCCGTACGTCAGCGGCATAACCACGCTTAGCGAACGAAGCCATTCGGCCATCGTATCTAAATTAAACAAGCCAGAGAAGAAGATTTGCGGTACGACGACAAGCGGGATAAACTGCATCATTTGCAGCTCATTGTTGGCAAACGCAGACAGCAATGTTCCTAATGTTAACGCGGTCATCGCCAATAAAAACGTAATCAATAACACGTAAAGGAAAGAACCTTCCATCATCATGTCAAGAATATCAACAGCAAACCATGCAATCAAGCTCGCTTGCAACGTCGTAAATAAACCAAACCCAATAATGTAGCCAGCCACGATTTCCCAACGTTTTAGCGGTGTCGCTAGCAAGCGTTCGAGCGTTCCCCCTGTACGTTCGCGCAGGAAAGAAACACCGGCAATTAAAAAAACGAAAAAGAAAACGAAAAATCCGATTAACACAGGGCCGAAATTATCAAATAGCGCCATGTCTTCTGAACCATGCAAGTACGTTGTTTTCAATCGCAACGATTGTGTTTGCGGTGCTAATTCTTGAAGCGCTTTTTGCACAGTCATAAGCACGGCTTTATTAACCGTTGGATCGCTTCCTTCTAACGTAATTTTCGGTGCTCCTTCATCCATTTCCATAAACGCATCAATTTGTTGTTTTTCTAGCTGTTTACGAGCTGCTGCTTTCGTAAGTTCTTGAACATCAGCATCGTATTTCGCTAACTTCTCCACAACAATTTCCGGAACGTTTTTACTAACGGCAATCGCTGGTTTATATTCCTCTCCATTAAACACAAGATTCATTAAAAATAGCACAAACATGGGAGCCACAATCATTAACGCAAGCGTTCGTTTATCACGGAAAAACTGGCGAATGATGCGTACCACAATGGCCCAAACTCTCATTGCCGTGCACCTCCAAAATATAAAAATGCTTGTTCAATAGTTTGTGAGCCCGTCTCTTTCTTTAACTCTGCCGGACTTCCGACGGCAATAAGACGGCCATCGCGAATCATGGCGAGGCGCTGGCATTTCTCGGCTTCATCCATGACATGGGTTGTCACCACAATGGTGGTACCATTTTGACGAATTCGCTCCAACTCATCCCAAATCGCTTGGCGAAGCAATGGGTCAATTCCGACCGTAGGTTCGTCTAAGATTAATACTTCCGGCTCATGTAACAAGGAAACAGCGAGTGACAATCGCCGCTTCATCCCACCCGAATACTGGTTGACGGTCTTTTTTACATGGTCCGTTAAATCGACAAGCTCCATCACTTCGTGAATGCGCTGCTTTTGCTTTTTCCCTTTTAATCCGTAAATGGAAGCAAAAAACTGCAAGTTTTCTAATGCCGTTAATTCGCCATATAACGCATCAGACTGTGCCATAAAACCGATTCGCTTCATCACGTGAAGATTCGGCATCTTCGTATTTAACACATGAATGGTTCCATGAGTAGCTTCGTCAATGCCGGCAATCATTTTGACAATCGTCGTTTTTCCCGCCCCAGAAGGTCCAAGCAATCCAAAAATTTCTCCTTTGTATACGTCAAGGGATACATTTTCGATAACCGTCTTTTTCCCAAAGCGTTTGGATACATGTTCCATACGAATACAAAGCCTCTCTGACATGAACTTTCCCCCTTCTACAGTGAGTGATTACTCACTTATATTTTACACGATATCGATTATATTTTAAAGTGAGTAATCACTCATTAAATAATTTTTTTAAAGCTGCCATTCGCCTAGGCAGCTACTTATTCATGCGAAATATTCGATGCTTTTCCATCCATAGCACCATTCCACCAGCTTTTTCCCACCAATATCGACAACCTCTTCGGCAATTTTCTCGCCCCCTAGCTGTTCGTAAAAACGGCGCGACGGATTGTCGGCAAGCACCCACACAATCATAGAACGAATCCCATCACGTCGAAAATCATCCACTAGCGCTTTGACAAGCTTCGTTCCGTATCCTTTCCCTTGTGCTTCTTTTAATAAATAGATGGCGTATATTTCCCCTTCATACTCCGCTTCTTTCCCTTGTGTAGCGCGGTTCTTGCCCCCGGAAATAAATCCGCATACGTTTCCGTCTTCTTCAACGACAAAAATCGAATGTTTCGATTGATTTAATCCACGTTGCCAAAGCTGTTCTTTTTCGCTTACGCTTAATTGCGCCAAATACTCCGCAGGCACAATCCCTTCATATGTCGTTTTCCAGCTTTCGACATGCACGATGGCGATGGCGTGCGCATCATCGGTCGTTGCTTTGCGAACATTCATGCCCCTTCCCCCAATTCGTACTATATTTGCTCCGTTCACTACATATTTGTATCGTTTAACAATTTCTCAATATCCTGCTTAAGTACTGGAATTTTATTGATTACCACATCCCAGACGATACGATAATTGACAGAAAAATAGCCGTGGATCATCATATCACGCATACCTGCTATCTTTCTCCACTCAATCTGTGAATTCTTCTGCCTTATTTCTTGTGGAATGTTTTTCGCCGCTTCACCAATCACCAATATGTTTTTAATAACCGCATCACATACAAGTTCATTATCTAAAAAAGATTCATAATCCATATTTTTCGTATACTTTTGGATTTTATCGATCGCCATAAGAATATCTTCCAAAAAAACCTTAGGCTCCCTCGGCATATTGAACATCCTCCAATATATATGGTTTTAACGCAGGTTTAATGTCATCCAGTATCACTAGGTCGACCGGTTTATGAAAATGATCTTCTAAGAAAATTTTTAAATCCATATAATGGTCAAATGTGATGGCGGAAGGCTCAAACTCCACCAAAATGTCTATATCGCTGTCAGCTGTTTGTTCATTTCTGCTATAAGATCCAAAAACGCCGATACGTTTGACTCCGTAGTTTTCTTTTAATAATCGAAAATTTTGTGATAAAAAACGAAGGATTTCTTCTTTTGACAACATAGTTTTCCCGGCTACTAAAATCTATAAAAATCGACTCATCGCGATGGAACCAGCAAAACAGCTTGCCGCTCAGGAAACACCTGAGTTCCATCAGGAAGAGAATCCTAATGTCTCACCTGCTGTGAAAGACACCCCGTGGCTCGCTGTTAGCGGCGGCACCTGTCGTGCACCATTCCTTCCATCGGTCAGTACACAACAACGATTTTAGTAACCAGGTCTACACCTCCCATTATATTTTTCTCTATATTTTTCCTAAAAGATAAGGAAGAAATCTCGCTTGATTTCTTCCCCCCTAACTATTATTTCCATCTATAAGCTCTGATCGTCAACACTATTCAACCATCCCTCGATCTCGCCAACTACCGATTGGACGCAGCCGTCTTCAAACGGCGAAATAAGGTTAGCGACGCGGACTAATTCGGTAAACGGCTTGCTTCCGCCTTGACGGCATAATGTCAAATAATCGTTCCACGCCTCTTTATAGTTTTCACGCGAACGTTTCCAAAATTGGAAGGCGCAAATTTGCGCAAGCGTATAGTCAATATAATAGAATGCAGTGGTATAAATATGGCTTTGCCGCTGCCAAAAGCCACCGCGTTCTAAATAATCGTTGCCGTCATAGTCTTTTGTCGGCATATATTTCCGTTCGATTGCCCGCCATGCTTGTTTTCGTTCCGCCGGCGTCGCGTTCGGATTTTCGTATACGAAATGCTGGAATTCGTCCACCGCTACGCCATACGGCAAAAATAAGAGCGCGTCGCTTAAATGATAAAATTGATATTTTTCCGCATCTTCCTTGAAGAATAACTTCATCCACGGCCATGTGAAAAACTCCATGCTCATCGAATGAATTTCGCATGCCTCCAAGGTTGGCCAGTTGTATTCCGGAATTTCGTAATGGCGGCTTTCGTACACTTGAAACGCGTGCCCCGCTTCATGGGTAAGTACATCGATGTCTCCGGATGTGCCGGTAAAGTTCGAAAAAATAAACGGCGCTTTGTAATTTTCAATATAGGTGCAATAGCCGCCGCTCGCTTTTCCTTTTTTCGCAATAAGGTCCATTAGTTCATGCTCGATCATATATCGGAAAAACTCGCCCGTTTCCGGCGACAGTTCTTCGTACATTTTCTTCCCGTTTTCGATAATCCAGTTTGCGTCCCCTTTTGGCATTGGGTTGCCAGTTGGGAACACAAAAGCTTCATCATAATATTTCAGCTTCTCGACGCCGATGCGCTCCCGCTGCCGCTCGCGGAGCTTCACGGCAATCGGAACGATATGCTTTTCGACTTGCTTGCGGAATTTCGCAACCATCTCGGCGTTATAATCCGTTCGGCCTAAACGGGCATAGCCAAGTTCCACAAAGTTTTTAAATCCGAGCTTTTGCGCGATGGCGGTGCGCACTTTCACAAGCTGATCGTAAATTTCATCGAACTTTTCCTCATGCTCTTGGAAAAAGGCAAAACGCGCCTCACTTGCCCGCTTGCGCATATCACGGTCTGGCGATTCGACAAACGGCTGGAGCTGCGCTAACGTCCGTTCTTCCCCTTCAAAGAAAATTTTCGCCGAAGCGACCAATTTCGTATATTCGCTCGTCAGCTTATTTTCCAGCTGCAGATCTTCCACAATGTCCGGAGAATACGTTTTTAATTCCGTCTCGGCGAGCGCAAATAACTGTTTTCCCCATTTTTCCTCGAGCTGCGAACGGAATGGAGACGAAACAAGCGCCCGGTAATAATCGTTCACAAGGCCTTTAACAATTGGCTCGACCTCATCGAAAAAGTCTTGTTCCTGCTTATAAAATTCATCGTTCGTATCAATTGTATGACGAATATAACAAATTTGCGCCATCGTACTGAAATCGTTGCGAAGCTGATTGATTTCCTTCATCGCCTCGTTCTGTTCTTCCGCATTGCTTGCCTTTTGAAACGATTGCAGCGCCTGTTGAAATGAGGCTTTCAGCTTCTCGATGTTCGGCCGTTCATAGCGAAACTCAGAAAATTTCAATGCAATCCCTTCCCTTTCTCTCGTTTTCCTTATCTTAGATTGTATTCCATTCATACACGGAAAATCCTTTTTTTCTAATCAAAAAGCTCGTTGACGAACTTTGTCGAAATTTGTATAATAATTACGTCCATTGAATATTTTTTCTTTCTCATCAATGTCGCTGTGATAGAGGCCGCAATGAACAATAGTAAGCGAAAGGAGATGCAGAGGGTCGATGAATTTCGCTGAAAGGGTTCAGTTTGCGGTGTTCTCTGGCGCCGCAGGCTGGGGCTGCATCCGAAACAGGCGCAGCACTGCCGCCGTTAAAAACGGCGGAGCGCTATCGTTTGGCAGTTGGAAACGGATGTTTTACACCCGTTGAAAACGCAAGGGTGTATTTTTTTTGAGATAAAGAAAGGAGCATCATCGTCATGCAACAACCAAAGCTAGGATTATGGCTATTAACGGCGCTTGTCGTTGGCAATATGGTCGGTTCAGGTATTTTCATGCTGCCGCGCTCGCTCGCGGAAGCGGCAAGTCCGCTTGGCGTTATTTTCGCGTGGCTATTAACAGGCGCAGGCGTCTTAATGACGGCGCTTGTCTTCGGTAACTTAGCGATCCGTAAGCCGGAATTAAACGGCGGACCGCAAATTTATGCAAAAGAATTGTTTCCAAAAGGATCGAACATCTCGATTCTATCCGGCTTTATGTCCTCATGGGGATATTGGATCGGCAACTTTGCCGGCAACGTGGCGATTATTACGACATTCGCCAGCTATTTATCGACGTTTTTCCCAATTTTAACAAGCAAGCAAACGTTATTTACGATCGGTTCGCTTGACGTAAAACTAGGAAACTTGCTCACCTTTATCGTTTGCACGACGCTGCTTTGGGGCATGCATTTCATCATTTTGCGCGGCATTGAAGGTGCAGGAAAGCTGAACTTTCTCGCTACGGCAGCAAAAGTGCTTGGATTTTTCCTATTTATCGTCATTGCATTATTTGCGTTTGAAAAAAGCAACATCGGCTCGCTCGTTGTCCCGCGTTATGATGAAACCGGTCATTCCATCGGCTTGTTAGGACAAATTAATAATGCAGCGGTGTCGACATTGTGGGCGTTTATCGGCGTCGAATCGGCGATTGTTTTCGCATCTCGTGCGCGCAAGCAAGCGGACGTCAAACGCGCGACAATCCTTGGTTTGTTGATTGCCCTTGCGATTTATATCGGCATTAGTATCCTTGTCATGGGGGTATTGCCGCAAAAGGAACTCATTCAGTCGGAAAAACCGCTTGTTGACGCGATTGTTACGATTTTAGGCCCAAGCGGCGGCTACGTTCTTGCGGGACTCGGTTTAATCAGCTTGCTCGGCTCAACGCTTGGCTGGGTGCTGTTAAGCGCCGAAGTGCCGTACCAGGCGGCAAAGCAAGGTCTGTTTATTCCAGCGTTTTTAAAGGAAAATAAAAAGAAAGTGCCAAGCTTTTCTTTAGTTCTTTCGAATGGATTGGCGCAAATCTTTATTTTTTCGACGATTTCCAACTCGATGTCAGCGGCGTTTGACTTTGTCATCTACATCGCGACATTGGCGTATCTTGTCCCGTATTTTATCGCCTCTGTCTTCCAATTAAAGCTGACGCTGACCGGCGAAACGTACAAGGGGGCAGTACGGGGCCGCATGATCGATGGAATCGTTGCCGCTCTGGCAACTATTTATTCGGTCTGGGTTATCATCGCCGGCACCGCCGATATCAAAACGTTTATGCTTGGGGTCATCCTGCTTTTAAGCGGCATCTTCTTCTATCCGCAAGTAAAAAAAGCAGCGCAGCAAACAGAAGAAAAACAAAGAATGTCGGCATAACGAAAACGAACGTCCGGGCTTTCGGACGTTCGTTTTTTATACTTTTCTTTTTTCATTTCCGTTAATCAATAACGCTTCTGAATCTTTGAGCCTCGTTACACGACATCGGAATTGTGTTTCAAACGTTTGCAGCCGCTCTTCGATGGAGGAATCACCCGGAAACACATCTTCTCTGCCGTAATGCGGAAAGATTATTTCGTCCGTTAGGTGTAGTCCCGACAAATCTTCGAGCGAAACCGTATTTAGCTGCGGCCTGAACCTCTGCACGACTAAAGTCGGCAGGTTCTTGTGTACCAAAGAGCTTCGTCTATACCTTCGTATAGACACTCCCTCTTGTTCCACAAGACTTTCATGGGCAAACACCTCACTGGTGCTTAGCGCCCTGTGCGCCCGGTTCAAGACGCTTTTCATCATTTAAATTCCCATACTGCTTAATAATTTATTACCACTATTTTTTAACCGTTCTACTTCTTTATCATGGAGTCGCTTAAATCTTTCCCATGTCGCAAAACATTTTTCTCTATCGATTTCTTTTAAGTGATCTTTCGCATTCATGATGAGGAACGCACTATATAAATCTCGTTGAATTTTACAGCCATTCATATCGTTCCATCGTTCGAATAACCTCTTTTTTACATATTCACCCGTGATATGATTATATTGGCTTGCTTTCGCAGAGAATGTATCTATTTTTTTGAGCGTTTTTCCGTCATACCGTAATTTTCTGTCTAATATGGCTAAAAACATGCTTGGAGCTTTATTCGCTATACTTTTACCAAATCGTTTCTTTCTATTATACCTTCCTGTTTTCTCATTCATCGTTGTTTCTTTCGCTCTTGCTTGCAATGCTTTATAATTCATCGTTTCAACTTTGATGTTATCGCCTAGTGTTAGGATCCAATTAGCTAATTTGTTATGGTCTTGCTTGCGTTTTTCCGCTAACTTCCTTTGCAGTTCCGCTAATTGATTTTTTGTTTTGATATAATTTTTGCTCCACACCCACTTTTCTTTGTTTCCTTGCTTGATGGTTCCATCTTCGTTGTACTTATGTGGATTATTTGCTCTCCGTTGTCGGTCTAGTTTTCGCTGCAACCGCCTTTTTTCCCGATGGATGTCCTCCACACTTGGAGCGAGTTCCAACAATTTTACTTCGTTCGGAGCGCAAATGGCGATCGTTTGCGTGCCAATGTCGATGCCGACCACCCCTTCACAGCGGGGATGCTTGGCTTCTTCGGTTTGCCGATTGATTTTTTGCGGCGGAACCCCTTCCAAAATGAGTTGGACGTAATACTTTACTTTTCCCCGAATCCGTTTACGCACCATGCGGCAATACTTGATTCGGTCCTGCAAGGCGAGATGAGCATACACATCATTTGGTTTGATGATGACAGGGAGGATCAGCCCATTCCAATGGATGGCATGACTTTTGAAGCGAATCCCTGCGGAATTCGATTTTCCCTCTAACGAATCCATTTCGCCGAACCGTTTAAAATACACCCATTTGGCATCGCCAAACAGGAGCTTTTCCACCGCTTTCCATGCTCTGGTGGCGATTTTTTGCGCCGTATGCGAGTCCATGTGTTTGCGGAAGTGGTGCTGCATTGGCTGAACGAAAGCGTGCATCGCATATTCGGTGAGTCCGTACTCGGTTCGTAAGTCGGCAAGTTGACGATTTCTTTCTTTTGAGGGCTTCTGTTGAGCGATGTCTTGATAGCGGGAATCATGTTGGAGTTTTTTGTACCGCTTCAAACATTCCTCTAAACAGACGTTATACAAACGACGGCCGATTTCAAACCGCTTTTCGAGGATATGTTCTTGCCATGTTTCTGTCTGGAGCCGCAACGTCAATACATAGCTTGGTGTTTTCGCTCCCGCCAATGCAACCCACCTCCTTTACACATGCTTTTGATTTTCAATGTATTTCATAACGTTTTCTTCTGAAATGCATCCAACTGTACAACAAAAATAGCTGCGAGTCCAAAGGGAAGGCAGTCTGCTTTTCAATGACGGATATTTTTCACGCAAAATACGACTGCTTCTACCTTTAAATTTCCGGATTAACGTATGAATATGAACTCTTGGGTCAAAGGAAATAAACAGATGAACATGGTCAGGCATGATTTCTAAAGATTTGATTTCCACATCATTTTCTTTCGCCACTTGATAAAAAATTTTTCTTAAATCTTTTTCCATCTCACCGACTAGCACTTTTCGTCTGTATTTTGGACAGAAAATCACATGATATGGATGAAGATAAACCATTCCTTCTTTATGTATATATTGATCATTAGACATTAAATACCCCTATCTAATATCATGATAACCAAACATTAGATAGGTTACAATTATAATAAAGAATATTCTAATAATTTTATCATTCAGCCACTTCATCCCGATGACTAACGTCACGGGCTTTCGTGGCAGTTATTCTTGTAAAAAAACGAACGATTTCGATATGTGGGCCTAGACTGCACCCATGCCGGGTGCACGAAAAAACCACACCACTAGTGCTTACCTTAGTGGTGTGGTATAGAAACGTTGATTCTTATTTTCTGATAAATTGCTGTGTCCAGATGTAGCCGTTTTCTTCAAAACCTACTCCGATATGAGTGTAGTTTTTGTTCAAAATGTTTGCCCGATGGCCTGAGCTATTCATCCAAGCTGCCACTACTTCTTGCGGAGTCCGTTGGCCTTTCGCAATATTTTCTCCAGCGGCTGTATAAGAAATGCCGAATTTTCTCATCATGTCAAACGGAGAGCCATATGTCGGGCTGTTATGGGAGAAATAATGGTTCACTGCCATGTCTCTTGACTTTTCACGGGCCACTTTGCTTAACGCTAAATCAACCTTTAAAGGCGGCAAACCATATTTCGCTCTTTCTTTGTTCGTTAAGTCTACTACTTGTTGTTCATAAGCCTTTAATCCTGCTTCATTATTTACTTTTTGGCTCGGTGCAGGCGCCTGCGTTGCTGGCTTGCTTACAGGAGTTTGTACATTCGTTGACGGTTTTTGGACAGTAGTTGTAGCTGGTTTTTGCTGTATCAGTTTTGTCAATTCTGCATTTCCTGTTTGTTCTAAAATAAACTGCACCCATTTTTCGATATCTTGAATACTAGATGGATAGACAGTTTTAACTTCATAGTTTTGGATAGCCGGACATGGAGCAGGCCCAGCTGCTTCTGTTTTCGCTGTAAAAGATCCTCCTAAAATCGCTAAAGATGCAGCAAGTGAAAATACGACTTTTTTGTTCACGGTTTCTCCTCCTTCAATCTCATCCCTTGCTTGCACATACATAATAACACGGGTTTTTTGTAATATTTGTGGATAAATATGTAAATTAGATTAATTTACCATTGTTTTCTGAAAGAAAAGATTTTTTTCATAAAAAAATCGAGATCGATCCCCGATAAAAACTGATATTGTAAAAAAATATCTTTCACGGGTATTTAATCCTGTTTTGTAATTGATATAAATCATTCCCATCTATTACTTGCAAAAAAAAGATTGACAAAGTATAAGAAAAAGATAAAAATTAACATTTTTTACGATAGTGTTACAATATAGCATTTTGTTTGCAAGTTTTTTAAGAAATTTTTTATCGCATCTTGTCAAATCTTCATGACAAATTTTCGAACACTCTGTTTTTGTCGGCTTTGTAGTATATTGCGCTCATGATCTGTCCCGCAGCAGTCCACCGGCGCTTCGCCTTGAGCGGCTCTATCCTATTGTCGGGTGGTTTGAGCAATATTTGGCATAAAAAAAGTGGCTGCTCACGGCAGCCACTTATGTTAAACGATCGCAAATTATTCTCTTTTTGCTCCGTATCCCAATTTTTTTAATAACGAAATCGCCTGTTCCTTTTCTTCAGCCGTCAAGCCGGAAACCGTTTCGTGAATCGTCTGCGCATGCTCTGGAAAAACGTTTTCGATAAACGCTCTTCCCTTTTCCGTGATTGAAGCGTACGTGACGCGGCGGTCTTTCTCACATGCCCTCCGTACAATCAATCCTTTGCTTTCGAGCTTATCGACCACATAAGTAATGCTTCCGCTCGCGAGCAAAATTTTCTCCCCGATTTGCTGCAGCGGCTGATCCCCTTTATGGTAAAGCAGCTCTAACACGGCAAACTCGGTTGGATTGACGCCGAACGATTGAATCGATTTATTCGCTTGGTCACTAACAGATCGATATGCTCTTGATAAAACGATAAACAATTTTAATGATTGCTTAATGTCCTTCTCCATTCACAATCAAACCCTTTTGTCGCTAAATTTATAAAGGCATGTCCTGTTGATTTCCACAAAACACCGTTTTCTTACTTGCATTATACTTTAACTATTTGATATGGCGCAAATGTTTTTTAAAGCACAGCCATACTCATCATTTGGTGATTTGGTTTATTATATTAATAGTATGAAATAGGTTCTATTTATTGTTTAGGCGGTTATCACATTCGATCAGAGAACGCATATGGTAAAAATACTGGAAGCACGAAAAGGGGGATGCGATGAAACAAGTATTAATCGGCAGTATATTGTCGGCGTTATCGACCGGGTTGGGAGCGGTGCCGATTTTATTTTTGGCGAGATCGATTACCCACCGCTGGCGGGATATATTGCTGGCGTTTTCCGCAGGCATTATGATGGCTGCTTCGATGATGAGTTTAATCCCTGGGGCGTTGGAAATGGGAGGCTTTGCCGCCTTAACGGTTGGACTGTTTCTTGGCGTTCTTACATTAACGGTTTTAGAGATGACCGTGCCGCATATCGATTTAGAGCATACGCAAAAAGAAATCCAGTTTGATGAAAAGGCGATGCTGATTATCGCGGCGATTACGTTGCATAACCTTCCCGAAGGATTGTCGGTCGGGGTTAGTTACGCTTCCAATGTAGCGGAGACCGGCAATTTAATCGCGTTGGCGATTGGCTTGCAAAACGCGCCGGAAGGATTTTTAGTCGCGCTTTTTTTGATTAACCAGCAAATCGGAAAATGGAAAGCGTTTATCATCGCCACATTAACCGGTGCGGTGGAAATTGTCACTTCTCTGCTTGGCTTTTATTTAACCTCCATCTTTCGCGAGCTGGTTCCGTATGGCCTTGCCTTTGCCGCAGGAGCGATGCTGTTTATTATTTATAAAGAATTGATTCCAGAAAGCCACGGAGACGGAAATGAGCGGACATCCACCTATTCGTTTATCATCGGCATATTATTTATGATTTTTTTAGTCGAATCGTTTTAATGAAACACCCCCCTGCCCGAAGGGAAACAGGGGGGTTATCGCCTTACTGGCCTACTTCTTCTTTTTCTTCATACGGATGGGCAACCCAGCCGGACGGGTCGATAAACAAGCGGACGGCGACGACTTGGCGGTCGTCCATTAAGGTGAAATAATGCGGGTTTCCTTCCGGCACGGAAATGACATCGCCAGCTTCCAATTCGACATCAAAATAGCCGGTTTCGCTGTCCCCTTTGATGATAAAAATGCCATGGCCAGCAGTAATAGCGCGCACTTCATCTTCCGTATGAATGTGCACTTGTTCAAACTTTTTCAACAGTTCATCTAAATTCGGCGTCGCATCCGATAAGGCGACAATATCCCACGTTTTGTAGCCTCTTCTCGCCGCCAAATCTTCAATTTCTTCTTTAAACGTCGCCAAAATTTCCTCTTTTTCTTCGTCGGTCAATACATATTTGTCGCGCAAATGTTCCGGTAGTTTGTTAATGTCCCAATGCTCGTACAACACGCCTTGTTTGTTTAAAAAGCTGCGGACATTTTCATCCCCTTCAATCACTTCTCCCGTTTTTCTCACTTTGATTACTGCCATTGGAATTTCCCCCTCCATCAATTTTATGGTTTAACAACCGGCAGCACAGCGGTCTGCTTCAGCAGCAGCCACTTGACGTGCCAGCTGAATAAAAACTCCCACGCTTCTAAAAACTTCTTTGCCTCAAACGCGTCCCGCGCCCAGACGGTAATGCCGTGATTGCGGATCAACACCGCACCGGCATCCCCGTTGACATGTTTGGCGAATTCCTTGGCCAGCGTCGGAATGTGCGCATAATTCGGAATAATCGGGATGCGGACCGTCGCATCTTCTTCCCACAGCCCGAACGCTTTAATGATTTCCTGTCCGGAAAATGCGACTTCTCCTTTATCCCCGTACAGCTCGGAAATAATATTATTATCAACTGTATGGACGTGGAGGCTGCAGCCGGCATTTGTCCGATTGTAAATTTCCACATGCAGCAGCGTTTCCGCGGACGGCTTTAAATTTGTATTCTCGACCGGATGCCCGAACGCGTCGACAAGCAAAAAATCTTCGTCTGTCTGCTTGCGCTTGTCTTTACCGCTTGCGGTGACAAGAAAAGTCAGCGGGTTCTCCGTTACCTTGATGGACAAGTTGCCGCTCGTCGCGAAAAACCAATCGCGCTCTGCCAGCTCTGCCTTGACTTCGGCCAACTCCCTCCATTTTTTCACAACGATGCTCATACGTTTACCTCCATCGTCTGCAAAAAATGAATGACATCGAAAAACGTTGTAAACGGCGTGTGCGGAAGATCGAGCTCCTGACACTTGTCTAGCAGGAAGTCGCGGGCGAGGACGTGGTCAGCCCGTTTCGCTACTTCTAAATCAGTGATCGAATCGCCGATCACGATATGAAATGCATCCGGCACGGCCAGTTTTCTCAACAAGGATGGCTTGCAGCAGCCACAGCCGTTTTGGCACTGGCCATCGCACGCATGCGGCCATGTGATGCGGATCGTCTCGCCGCTGAAATCAGCACTGTTGCAAAAAATGCGCTCTTTTTCGACCAGTCCTTCTAACAGCGGATAGACAAAAAAGTCGATGCCACCGCTGACGACATAAAGCGGAATGTCGTGCTCCTTTGTAAATGCGACAAATTCGCGAAACCCGTCGCGAAGGCGGGCGGTTTGCAAAATGAAATCCGTAATTTCCTCCTTCCGGCTCGATGGAAGCAGGGAAAACATTTTCCCCACCCCTTCCTGCACGGAGATGCGCTGCGCCAATATATCATCTTTTAACGCTTCCCACTCGGGCGGCGCAAACTGCTTCATAATCGCGATAATGTTGTCATTGTCCGTAATCGTTCCGTCAAAATCGCAAAAGATCACTCGTTTGGTCATGATGTCACCTCTACTGCGCCCCACAGGTCGAGCGCTTTTTGCAACGCCTCATTGTCACGGGCCGCTTCATGTAAAGATTTGCCGGCAAGCACAGCATCGATGGCAGCGCGGAACGCTTTGCCGCCCCCTGCCGCTCCGTCTGGATGGCCGTGAATGCCGCCGCCGGCGTTGACGACGCTGTTTACGCCGAAATCGCGGAACAGAAGCGGCACCAGCCCTGGGTGAATGCCCGCTGACGGCACCGGAAACGCCTGTTTTAACGGCTCCTTCTCATCCGTTAATTCTTTGGCGATGCCAAGCGCTTCTTCTTTGTCGATCGCGACGCTTCCGTACGGCGATGGGAACAAGACAAAGTCGGCCCCGGCAAGACGAAGCAGCTTGCCAAGCAGCAAGGACGCTTTAACACCGTAAAATTCCGACGGGGTAAGCGCGCCGCTGAATGCCGGATGAGCCATAATCGGAATGGCAATCTCTTCATCCTCGCGTAATCCTTGCAATACATCCAACCCGTATACAAAAACGTTAAACAGCAATACATCCGCGCCCAGCTCCACCGCGCGTTTTGCTTTTTCTTTCAATTCGAACATTTTGCCGGTTAAATTGACGGCATATAACGTTCGTTTTCCCGTCTGTTCGAACACTTCGTTGAGCACCGCTTTCCCATCCGCAATCCGTTTTTCAAACGGCAGCACATCGCTGTCAAATAAAATTTCATCATCCTTGACAAGATCGACCCCGCCAAACGCCTG
Source organism: Parageobacillus sp. NEAU-HV-2 (assembly GCF_059115485.1). Classification (NCBI taxonomy): domain Bacteria; kingdom Bacillati; phylum Bacillota; class Bacilli; order Caryophanales; family Anoxybacillaceae; genus Parageobacillus; species Parageobacillus sp. NEAU-HV-2. Next base: position 311,027 of record NZ_JBXUJJ010000001.1, on the reverse strand, counting down.
CTGCTTCAGCTGTTCGGTTAAATATGCTAAATCGCGGCCGATAATGCCTTTAAAAATGCTCATGAGAAGCGGACGGTCATATACATTGACTTTTTGGCGAATCCCATCGATGCCGAAGCGCGGACCCGGAAACTGTTTTTTCCAAGCGTCAGGGAGCGTTACATCTAGCAATTTTACTTCTCCGTCTAAAGACAGCTTGCCGAACACCGTTGCCAAAAGCGCCGGAATGTCAGCGCTGAAGTTGACTGTCGGATAAGCGATTTGCACGATCGCGCGCTTCAGCCGTTTGCCAAAATACTGATTTACCCGTTCGCTTTCTTCCAACTCTTGTATATGGACGACTTCCCCTTTATGTTTGCGCAGTTGCTCTTGTTCCAATAGAGGCAGGTCGGTCCATGTGCCAACCGTTAAGCCAAGGGCGATGCCTTCTGCTTTTTTCTTTATATCTTTCTCATCGTGAATAAGATATGTGGCAATGACTTGACTCATGTTCATCCCTCTTTCTCTTCATCAAAAAAGCCTCTTCATAAGAAGAGGCATTGAAATTGACACTCTTCTTATCTCTCAGCGTTTCCGCTGCAAGAATTAGCACCGTGCTTCGCGATCACCGCCAAGCCGGTTGCCGGGCTTCATTGGGCTTGTCCCTCCACCTACTCTTGATAAGAATGCTTGCAATATTGTATTCACTTTTCGGACTATTCGTGCATGCAAATTTAATTTGAATTATGACAGCATTTTTAAACGTTGTCAATCATTTTTTTGTTTTCAAAAAGACAAAGCTTGCCAATCCGCTCCGCGGCTTCTTGTAAACGGGCTTCGCTCGTCAATAAGCCAACGCGCACATAGCCTTCCCCATGCTCGCCAAACCCGATTCCCGGCGCGACAGCCACATGCGCTTTTTCAAGCAAATAATCGGAAAAACGTTCCGACGTCCAGCCGTGCGGCACCGGCAGCCACGCGAAAAACGAGCCCTTCGGTGGCGCGACATCCCAGCCGATTTGCCGCAATGCCGCCATAAACGTATTGCGCCGTGATTCATATAAGGCGACAAGCTCTTCGACACAGCGCTGCGAGGAAAGAAGAGCGGTTGCTGCCGCTTCTTGAATCGCGCCAAACAGGCTGACGTATAAATGGTCCTGAAGCAAATTAATCGCCGCAATCACGCTTTCATTGCCGACGGCAAATGCGACGCGCCAGCCCGCCATATTATACGTTTTCGAAAACGTATAAATTTCCACGCCGATGTCTTTTGCCCCTTCTGCCTGAAGGAAGCTAACCGGTTTTTTTCCATCAAAGCCAATCGCACCGTAAGCAAAATCATGGACGACGCAAATCCCGTGCTTGGCGGCAAACGACACCGTTTCCTCGAAAAATTCCTGCGAAGCAGTCGCTCCGGTTGGATTATTTGGATAATTTAAAAACATAAGTTTAGCTTTTTCTGCAATATGGCGAGGAATGTCACTATAATCAGGCAAAAACCCATGTTCGGCACGCAATGGCATCATCACCATTTTTGCACGCGCCAGCGCAATCCCCGACCAATAGTCAGGATACCCCGGGTCAGGAACGAGCACGATATCACCAGGATTCACGAGGCATTGCGGAATCTCGACAAGCCCCGCTTTGCCGCCGAACAAAATGGCGACTTCTTTTTCGGGGTCAACGGTCACGCCGTATTCCCGTTCGTAAAACTCGGCAACCGCCTGTTTCAAAAAAGAATACCCTTGAAACGGCGAATATTTGTGATATTTCGGGTTTGCCACCGCCTTTTGCATCGCTTCAACGATATGTGGCGGTGTCGGCTGATCCGGATTTCCTTGCCCTAAATTGATGACATCGTATCCTTCCGCGATTTTTTTGGCTACTTTCGCGACTAATGAGGCGAAAAACTGCTTTGGAAGCCCTTCTAACAGGTCGGATAACGGAAATTGTTTTGTCATGCTTAACACCTTCTCAAAAATTTCTTGAAATTCTAGTGCAACATCATATATCGTAAAAATCAAAATGTAAAGTAAATTTTTTCGAGGTGAACACGAATGACATTAAAAATTGCCTGCCTGCAGCTGGATATTGTCTTCGGCAGTCCGCACGAAAACGAACAGGTTGTAGAAAGAGAAATAGAAAAAATTGCAAAAGAACGTCCGGATGTCATCGTTCTTCCTGAACTATGGACGACTGGCTATGACTTAACTCGTCTCGATGAAATCGCCGATGAAAACGGCGAACGTGTGAAAGCGTTCATTACCAAACTGGCAAAATCGTACCGCGTCCATCTTGTCGCCGGTTCAGTCGCCAAAAAAACGGCAAAAGGCGTGACAAACACGATGTATGTCGTCGACCGAAACGGCACAGTCGTTGGCGAATACAGCAAACTGCACCTCTTTCAGTTGATGGATGAACATCTTTACCTCCAGCCTGGGGAGGATACCGGTTTATTTACGCTCGAAAACACCTTATGCGCCGGTGTCATTTGCTATGACATCCGCTTTCCGGAATGGATCCGCGTCCATGCGGTCCAGGGGGCGGAAGTGCTGTTTGTCGTTGCCCAGTGGCCGCTCCCCCGCCTTGCCCATTGGCGCACGCTGCTTGCGGCGCGCGCCATTGAAAATCAATGCTATGTCGTCGCTTGCAACCGCGCCGGCAGCGACCCGAACAACGTGTTTGCCGGCCATTCCATGATCATCGATCCATGGGGAGAAATCATTGCCGAGGCGGGCGAGGAGCCTTGCGCACTCACGGCGCAAATCGATTTGCAAAAAGTGCAGGAAGTGCGGGCGCGCATCCCGATTTTTGCCGACCGCCGTCCTGAATATTATCAGGCGGCAGAAAAAAATTTTACAAAAAGTATTGACAAATAAATTCGTCAGCGTGTATGATTCGAATCAAACGCACAAATATTTTCTAACATAAGCAAAAATTCGAAAAATGAATATACTGAAAATACTCTTATCAAGAGTTGGCTGAGGGAATTGGCCCAATGAAGCCCAGCAACCGACCGTAATACTATCGTGAGATAGGGCGCACGTTTTTTCGGCGCCGGAAGTTCCAACTTCCGCAGGGCACGGTGCTAAGTCCAACAGAAAGACTCGTTCTTTCTGGAAGATAAGAGGTGCGAAGAATTGGAATCTTCAAGCCTCTTTCTACGCAGAAAGAGGCTTTTTAATTTAGTTATGAAGGGGGATTTTATTCCAATGTCGATCTCACATTCATCCGTTTATGAACCGTTAACAGAACAAGGAGCCATTTCTTTAGCCGTGCGCCTCGGCCTCTTCCGCGAAGGAGCGCCGCTTGTCTGCCGGGAAATCGGGGACGGTAACCTTAATCTCGTTTTCCGCATCGTCGATAAAGAAGCGAAAAAAGGAATTATCATCAAACAAGCCCTTCCATATGCGAAAGTCGTTGGGGAAAGCTGGCCGCTCACCTTAAAACGCGCGGTAATCGAAAGCAATGCGCTGCGCACATTCGCAAGCTATGCGCCGCAATATGTGCCAAAAGTTTACTATTCCGATGAATCTTTAGCCATTACCGTGATGGAAGATTTATCCCATTTGCAAATTGCCCGCAAAGGCTTAATCGAAGGAAAAACATATCCGCTTCTATCCCGACATATCGGCGAATTTATCGCAAAAACGTTATTTTACACGTCGGATTTCGGCATGAATCAGCAAGAAAAAAAACAGCTGGCGCAAAGCTTTGTCAATCCCGAACTGTGCAAAATCACGGAAGATCTCGTATTTACCGATCCGTTTTTTAATCATGAAACGAACAACTTTGAAGAAGAACTGCGCGACGATGTCGAAGCGCTTTGGAACGATGACAAGCTTCATTTAGAAGTTGCCAAATTAAAGCGCAAGTTTTTAACCGAAGGGGATGCGCTCATTCACGGCGATTTACACACAGGCAGCATTTTCGCCAGCGAAGAAGAAACAAAAATTATCGATCCGGAATTTGCGTTTTACGGCCCGTTCGGCTTTGATATCGGTCAGTTTTTCGCAAACTTATTGTTAAATGCGTTGTCCCGCCCAGAACCACAACAAGAACCGTTATTTGCCCATATCGACAAAACTTGGGATGTATTTGCGACGATCTTTTCTGAACTTTGGCATACGCACAATGTCGAGCCGTATGCAAAAACGAAAGGACTATTAGAAGAGGTGCTGCACAACACCTTTGTCGATGCGATCGGTTTTGCCGGCTGCGAAGTAATCCGCCGCACGATTGGGTTGGCACATGTTGCTGATCTTGACGGCATCGAAAATAAAGAGAACCGTTTGCAAGCAAAACGACATGCGCTTCGTCTTGGCAGAAGCCTCATCTTGCAACGTGAAACATTATCTAGTACCAAAGAAATTCGTTCTCTTTTCGCACAAACCGTGCTAACACCAGCGAATTAACATAATGAAAGGAAGAACCATATGGCAGAACCATTCGTAATTCCTCGCTCTGTAGAGTGGAACGACACGCATATTACGATTTTAAATCAGCAAAAGTTGCCTTTAGTGACGGAATATTTGCAATTGAAAAATATTAAAGACGTTTGGGAGGCGATTGCGTCGCTGAAAGTGCGCGGCGCACCGGCAATCGGCATTACCGCCGCTTACGGCCTCGCGCTTGCCGCTCAGCAATATGAAACAGAATCAGTGGAAAATTTCAAAAAACAACTGCAAAAAGACCGTGACTACTTAGCAAGCGCCCGGCCAACGGCGGTCAATCTGTTTTGGGCGCTAGACCGCCTCGTTACGAGCGTCTCCCATGTTTCCTCTGTCAATGAAGCAAAAACGACGCTCGTCCATGAAGCGATTCGCATTCAAATTGAAGATGAAGACGTTTGCCGACGGATCGGGGAACATGCGCTTTCTTTGTTTCAAAACGGCGATCGCATTTTAACGATTTGCAACGCCGGCTCGATCGCCACCGCCCGGTACGGCACAGCGCTTGCCCCGTTTTATTTGGCGAAAGAAAAAGGAATGAACCTGCACGTGTACGCATCGGAAACACGCCCTGTCCTGCAAGGGGCAAGATTGACGACGTGGGAATTGATGCAGGCCGGCGTAGATGTGACGCTTATTACCGACAATATGGCAGCGCAGACGATCAAAGCAAAAAACATTACCGCCGTCATCGTCGGTGCTGACCGCATTGCCGCTAATGGCGATACGGCCAATAAAATCGGCACGTTTGGCCTTGCCTTGCTGGCCAAAGCGTTCGGCATTCCGTTTTATGTAGCCGCGCCGCTGTCGACGATCGATTTAGCGACAAAAACAGGCGATGAAATTCCGATTGAGGAGCGCAATCCGGAAGAAGTGACCCATCTTGCCGGAACGCGAATTGCCCCAGAAGGGGTCAACGTCTATAATCCAGCCTTTGACGTCACGCCGCACCATCTCATTACGGCTATCATTACCGAAAAAGGCATTATTCGCGGCAATTATGAAACCAAACTGTCAGCACTATTTGCAAAGGAGGCACACCATGAAGCGATTTAGGCTGAACTATTTATTCGCATTTCTTTTTTCCGTTATCATCATCCTGAGCGGCTGCATGAACGAACAAGATGCCGTCAGTTCCAAACCGGCCAAACAAGAAAACGGCACGGCCGAGACAACAAGCAAAACGACGGCGGCAGCGACCGAACAGGCAGAAATCCCTGCCAAATTAAAGAAACCGATTAAAATCGCCGCCATTATGCAAATGTCGATCGGCACCTTTTCTTCGCAATATATCGCCGGCGTAAAAGAACAAGTGCAAAAATTCGGCGGCGAGGTGCAAATTTACAACGCGGACAACGATTTAACGAAAATGGCTTCCTATGTCGAAACAGCGATTACGCAAAATGTTGATGCGATTCTTTTAGACCATGGTCGTGCCGATGCGCTCGAAGGACCGGTGAAAAAGGCGGTCGAAAAAGGCATTCCTGTCGTCGCATTTGACAACGATTTAAACATCCCAGGCGTAACGGTCATTGACCAAGACGACTACAGCCTCGCCTGGAAAACGTTAAAAACGTTGGCCGAAGACTTAAATGGCGAGGGAAACATTGTCACGATTTGGGTTGGCGGGTTTACGCCGATGGAGCGGCGCCATGTGATTTACGATGCGTTTAAAAAGCGCTATCCGAACATCAAAGAAGTGGCGAAATTCGGTACAGCCAGCGCCAATACCGCTTTGGACACGCAAACGCAAATGGAAGCGATTTTGAAAAAATATCCGAATAAAGGCGATATTGATGCGGTGTTTGCGACTTGGGACGAATTTGCCAAAGGCGCAACGCGCGCGATCGAACAAGCAGGACGCAGTGAAATTAAAGTATATGGCATTGATTTAAGCGATGAAGATTTGCAAATGATGCAAAAGCCAAACAGCCCATGGGTCGCTACAACCGCAACAGACCCGGCGGAAGTCGGCCGCGTCCAAGTCCGCTTTGCTTATCAAAAAATCGCCGGGGAAAAAACGCCAAACATTTACTCACTCGAACCGCATTTAGTCAAACGGTCCGACTTGCCTAACCAACAAGTGTCGATGAAAGACCTTCACCAATACATCGCCGGATGGGGACAGTCGAATGTGGCGATTTCCCCTTGGATGAAAACGCTGGAAGCACAGGTGAAGAACAAATGAACGGCCTTTACATGAACAATATTTATAAATCATTTGGCGCTGTCAACGTATTAAACGGCGTGAGCCTCCATGTTCAACATGGGGAAGTTCACGCCCTTTTAGGGATGAATGGTGCCGGAAAAAGCACATTAATGAAAATTCTGGCCGGCGCTCTTTCCCCTGATCAAGGTACGATTACGATTGATGGAAAAGAATATCAGTTTTCCTCGCCTGCCGATGCCAAAAAGGCGGGCATCGGTTTAGTGGTTCAGGAAGTCGATACGGCTCTCTTTCCGGCACTGACCGTCTATGAAAATATTGCCGCCGATGAGATCGCCAAGACAAAACAAAAGCCTTTTCTTTCTTGGAAACAGCAAAAAGAGCGGGCTGCAGAGTTGTTGCGCCGCGTCGGCCTGTCGATTTCGCCGGCCAAGCTCATCCGCGAATGTTCCCTGCATGAAAAACAGCTGATTGTTCTGGCAAAAGTCCTGTCCTCCTCGGCCCGCTACATCATTTTGGATGAGCCGACCGCCGCGCTGAGCGAGACGGAAACAAAGCGGCTGTTTGCGATTATCAATGAGCTCAAAGGGCAAGGTGTTTCATTTATCTATATTTCTCACAAACTAAAGGAAATTAAAGAGATTTGCGACCGCGTCACGATTTTGCGCGATGGGAACGTCGTCCACCATGGGGATGTCGCCTCTCTTTCTCTAGAGGAAATGATCCGCTATATGGTGGGACGCTCTTATACAGCCGCGCAAAGGGAAACGCGCACATACGGGGATGACCTTCTTTTTGAAGTGAAACAGCTCCATATCGCAAAAACAAACACAACGGTCGACCTGCACGTTCATAAAGGGGAAATTGTCGGCATCGCCGGGCTTGTCGGAGCAGGAAAAACGGAATTGGCGGAAAGTTTAATTGCCAGCAGCAAAACGACAGGCGAATGGTGGATAGACGGAAAACGTTATGTGTTTTCTTCCCCAAAAGAGGCGATTGCGGCCGGCATTTGCTTAATTCCGGAAGAACGGAGAAAACAAGGGCTTTTTCTGCAGGAATCGGTTCGCACCAATCTTACCGTCCGGCTGCTATCCTCATTGACGAAATGGCAGTGGGTGCTGCAGAAGAAAGAGACGGCCGTTGCCAAGCAACTTGTCGATTCCTTGCAAATTCATCCGCCTTTCCTGTCAGCAAGCGTGCGGCAATTAAGCGGCGGCAACCAGCAAAAAGTCGTGATCGGGAAATGGTTAAAAACCGATGCGCGCGTATTTATTTTTGACGAGCCGACAAAAGGAATTGACATCAACGCCAAGCAAGAAGTATTTTCGATCATCCGCTCCCTTGCCGACGAGGGAAAAGCGATTTTGTATTTAACAAGCGAATTTCAAGAACTGCTTGATATTGCCGATACGATTTACATCATGGTGGACGGCAAGCTGATCCAACGCGTGCCTGCCCATGATATCACCTATGAACAACTCATTTATTACTGCAGCGGAGGTGAGGTGGATGGCACAGCCAGCCGTTTCGGTCGCCAAGAAAAGGCAAGCGCCATCTCTTCTTGAATTTTTGTATAAACATGGCACATTGCTTGCCATTCTCGTTGTTATCGCTTATTTTGGCATCACACAAGACCGCTTTTTTACGTACGAAAATTTCAGCGATATTTTGCGCTCGATTTCCATCGTTACACTCGTTGCGATTGGCATTACATTTTCTCTTATTGTCGATGGATTTGATTTATCCGTCGGCTCGACTGTCAGCCTAGCAACCATCGCCAGCGCCGCGGCGCTCGTATTATATCGCCAGGAAATTCTCGTTACGTTGCTTGTTCCGCTTTTGCTTGGAATCGCCGTCGGCTTATTAAACTCGTTATTAATTGTGAAATTGAAATTGCCGGATTTATTGGCTACATTGGCGACGATGTATGCGATTAACGGCGTGCAGCTGACATATACGAAAGGATTTTCCATCTACAACGACATGCCGCTTCCAGACGGAGGAACGGCGCCGGGCAAATTCATTCCTTCCTTTTTATTTATCGGCCAAGGGGAAGTGTTTGGCATTCCGTTTTCCGTTTTGCTTATGCTAATCATCGTTATTGCTTCCCATTTGTTTTTGACGTACACCAAACCGGGGAGATTGTTCTATATGACGGGGGAAAATCGCGAAGCAGCACGGCTTTCGGGGATTCCTGTCAACCGCTATCGCACATATGCGTACGTCATCAGCGGCTTTTTTGCGGCGCTTGGCGGCATTGTTCTCGCCTCCCGCATCGGAACGGGACAAGTATCGGCCGGCGCTTCCTTTCTAATGGACGGCGTAGCGGCCGCATATATCGGCTTTTCCGTATTTGGCGCCGGAAAACCGAATGTCATCGGCACGCTGTTTGGCTCGATTTTAATGGGGGTTCTGCTCAACGGGTTGACGATGATGAACGTTCCGTATTACGCCCAAGATATTATTAAAGGGGCAATTTTAGTAGGAGCGCTCGCTTTATCGCATATACAAAAAAAATAGGAATGTTTCATTCATGCTCATAAAAAACTAGAAGCGGACCACTGCTTCTAGTTTTTTTATGTCATATTATACCGTTGTTCGAGCTCGAGCAGCTGCGCCTTGACATCGATGCGGCTGCCGGCGTATCCCGTCAGCGAGCGGTTTTTCCCGATTACCCGATGGCAAGGAACGAGAATGGCCAGCTCGTTGGCGCGGTTTGCTTGTCCAACCGCCCGCACCGCTTTCGGGCGACCGATTTTGCTCGCAATATCACTGTAGCTGACCGTCGTTCCGTACGGAATTTCACAAAGCGCCTGCCATACTTGTTCCTGAAAGTCCGTTCCTTTCCACTTCAAAGGCAGGTCAAACGCTTTCCGTCTGCCGCGAAAATATTCATCGAGCTGCGACACAGCGTTTTCTAATAAGGGAGAACGGCTTTTTATCATTTCATATTGCTGGCAAAGCTCGCGCCAATCTTCCTCAAACAGCTGGACGCTGACGATCGCTTCGCCGTCGGAAACTACATAGATATTTCCGAGTAAATCAGATGGATAGATGCTGAATTCAAGTTTCATGATCGTCCTCTTTCTCTACCCTTTTGATCGGGAGTGTAATATAGAACGTCGTACCGACGCCGACTTCACTTTCTACATCAATTTTTCCTTGGTGTTCCTCAATAATTTTATAGCTAACCATCAATCCTAGTCCAGTGCCGCGCTCTTTTGTGGTATAAAACGGCTCGCCGAGCTTTTTAATTTTATCTTGCGGAATGCCGCAGCCTTGATCGGTAATGGAAATGCGAATGTGGTTGCGATCGATCTGCCAAATGCGAACTGTAATATCCCCGCCCTTTGGCATCACTTCAATCGCATTTTTTAATATATTGATAAACACTTGCTTTAGTTGGTTTGGCTCGCAATAAATAAGCGGGAGCTGCGGAGCGAAATCCGCGACAATCTGCACGTTGTGCATCATCGCTTGCACGTTGATCAAATCGATTGTATCCTGCATGATTTTACATACGTCGTTTTGCTGATATTGAATCGCCTGTGGCTTGGCAAGAACGAGAAACTCGGTAATAATGGATTCAATCCGTTTTAATTCAGACATAATGACGTTAAAATACATCGAATAATCTTCTTTAATGCTTCCTTGCAATAACTGAATAAATCCTTTCAGCGCTGTCATCGGATTGCGGATTTCATGAGCAATGCCCGCGGCCAGTTCTCCTACTATATTCAAGGTGTCTGATTTTCTTATCTGCAGCTCCATTTCCTTTCTTTCAGTAATATCCCGGAGCATCATCATTCCGACGCCAGGGATGATTTCCTTTTTGAGTGCAAATTCAATAATTTTCTGCTTGCCATCATTGGAAAAGTCGACCTCGGCATACGCCTCTCCAACGCGCTCGCTTTGGTGGATCAGCCTCTGGAAATGCTTGCGCGCCTTTTCCGGGATAAATTCTGTAATTGGCCGGTGAAGCAGTTGTTCTTTCTCCGCTTGGAATATTTCACAGGCGATCGGGTTAACATCCAAAATGCGATACCCTTGGCCCCATAATAATATTCCATTCATCGCGTGGTCAAAAATGCTGCGGAATTTTTGCTCGCTTTCGCGCAGTTCCTTTTCTATTTTTCTCCGTTCCGTTACGTTGCGGAAAATCGTCAAATGGTACCCATCAATTGCTCCCTTTTTCATCGTAAATTCCAGCTGCTTGTCTTCTCCGTTCGGCATATGAAACGTCAGTTCATCGCGGATTTCCCCTTTTTTGCGAAACTTCGCAAAAATGCACTTTACTTTCTCATCGTCATAGTCAAGGAAATCAAGCAAATTTTTCCGTACAAGCAAGTTCAACGGCAACTCGAACGTCCGGCTTGCGGCACGGTTGGCATTCAAAATATACCCATAGTCATCCCAAATTAAAATCGCCTCGTGCGCCTGCTCGAAAATGGCACGAAACCTTTCTTCGCTTTTTTGCAGTTTAATCTCCATATTTTTCCGATCAGTCACATCGCGCATAATCGCCATATAAAAACCGCTATATACATTGGATGTCGTTGTCAGTTCAAACATTTTGACCGTGCCGTCCAAACGGACGAGCGACAGCTCCCCTTTTGCCGTTCCTTTTTCTTTCAGCTCGGCAAGCAGGCGGACAAAATCATCGACATATTCTTTTGCGATGAACTGCTGAAACGATAGATTTAATAATTTTGTTTTCTCTAGATTTAAACTCATGCAAAAAGCGGGATTCACATCGATAAACCGGCCGAATTCATCGAAAATGACAATGCTGTCCACCGCCCGGTTAAACACATCTTTAAACAAAAACTCATGAATAATCCGCTCCCGCTCCAGCGCTTTATGGGCGGAAATATCACGCATAATCACCAAGTCGTATTCGTTAAACGCATCTTTTTTGATGGAAAACTCAATATGCTTCACTTTTCCGTTTGCCAGCTTGATCAACAACTCGTCGCTGAACGAACCAAATTTATGTAACATCGACTGCTGAAACATTAAAATATCCGGTGGGACTAACTCGAGAAACATCGATAATTTTTTGCCAATTAACTCACGTTTATCCATTTCAAATAGTTTACAAGCTGCTTCGTTCACATCAACAAACTCACCGTGTTTATTAAAAATGACAATCGCATCTAATGAACGTTCAAAAATGATCGAATAACTGTTTAACCGTTCTTTTAGCCGTCTATTTTCTTCTTCCAACAATCTTACGTCCGCTATTACGTTTCGTTCTTCACGGGGAGAAAGATTATGGTTCATAAAGATCTCTCCTTCTCCATAACCATATCAAATTAATATATATTCTCTATGGAAAATTTTACTCCTTCTCTATTTTTTTAAAATTCCGTAGAAATAAATTTTTGCAATATTCGACAAGTTTTTCTCCTTTTTCTTTTGTCTAAAATATGTTATATTAAAATGTTGTTTTTCTATGCTTTGATAAAGGGGTTTGTTCCAATGAAAATTATTTGCACAACACTAAACGCGAAATATATTCATATGAATTTGGCGATTCGTTACTTGAAAGCGTATGCCCAGCCGGAATTTGATATAGAGCTTGTCGAATATACCATTAAAGATCCCGCAATCAATATCGCCACAGATCTTTATCAGCGAAAACCAGATATTATCGGATTCAGCTGCTATATTTGGAACATTGAAGAAACGATCAAAGTAGTGAAAATGCTAAAAAAAGTCGCTCCCGATATTGCGATCGTCGTGGGTGGACCGGAAGTATCCTATGATGTGCGCGAATGGATGGAGACGGTGCCGGAGTTTGATTTTATTGTCATTGGTGAAGGGGAAGAAACGTTTAAACAGTTTTTGCTAGAGATGCGAGGAAACCGCGATTTCCGTCATATTCATGGACTCGCGTTCCGCGACAATGGAAACATCGTGGTTAACCCGCAGCGAAACAAGATTCGCTTAACGGATATGCCTTCGCCGTTTCGTTTCCCAGATGATATTCCCCATTTGCCAAAACGCATCGTCTATGTCGAAACAAGCCGCGGCTGCCCGTTCAGCTGTCAGTTTTGCCTATCTTCCATCGAGGTCGGCGTGCGCTATTTCGACCGCGAAAAAATTAAAGAAGATATCCGCTACTTAATGAAACATGGCGCGCGCACGATTAAATTTGTCGACCGTACTTTCAACATCAGCCGCAGCTACGCGATGGATATGTTTCAATTTCTTATTGACGAACATGTTCCTGGGACCGTATTTCAATTTGAAATTACCGCCGATATTATGCGCCCGGAAGTCATTGAGTTCTTAAATAAAGAAGCGCCGCCGGGGCTGTTCCGCTTTGAGATCGGCGTTCAGTCAACCAACGATGAAGTTAACCGGCTGATTATGCGCAAGCAAAATTTTGCCAAGCTCACGCGCACGGTCACAATGATTAAAGAAGGTGGAAAGATTGCGCAGCACCTCGATTTAATTGCCGGCCTTCCGGAAGAAGATTATACATCGTTCCGCAAAACGTTTAACGACGTTTTTGCCCTCCGCCCGGAAGAATTGCAGCTTGGCTTTCTAAAAATGCTGCGCGGCACCGGTCTTCGTCTGCGCGCAAAAGACTACGGCTACGTATTTATGGACCACGCACCATATGAAGTATTGCAAAATAACGTGCTTTCTTTTGATGACATCATCCGCATTAAACAAGTGGAAGATGTGTTAGAGAAATATTGGAACGCGCATCGGATGGATGAGACAATCGAGTATTTAGTCACCAACGTATTCCCGTCGCCGTTTGATTTCTTCCAAGAATTCGGCACCTACTGGGACGAACGCGGTTGGGCGAAAATCGGGCATCAGCTCGAAGACTTATTCCGCCGTCTATATGAATTTTTGCAAACAAAAAAACTGGATGAACTTCCAATCATTGAAGCGTTAATGAAGTACGATTATTTGCGCAATCAAAAACATAAGCCGCGCAAACCGTGGTGGGAGGAAAAAACGGACAAATCGCTGCGCGCTGCGTTGTATCGCCAACTGCTTGAGCAGCCTGATTTGCTCGGCCGTGAATTTATCGCGCTGGAACTGGATGAAAAGGATTTATTTAAACATACGGTCATGGAAATTGTCCCAATCGACATCACCCACTATACAGAAACGAAAGAAATACGTTTCATCCCGACTGTTATGATCGCTTATTTTGACCCGATTCAATGGCAAACAATGATTTTTTCCGCACCGCTATCTTCTTTTCCGAATACTACAATAAAAAAGTAGGGGATGTCCCCTACTTTTGCTTTTTCGCCTTTTTCTGCTGTTTTCTCTCTTCCATTAGCTGAAACGGCTGGTGGGCGTTAAAGTCACCAAATTCAAACGCCATTTCCTCGTGTGCTTCGTTATGTCCGCGCTCTCGTTTTTCTTCTTCTCTTGGCTTCATTGCCCTTCTCCTTGGCGCCCTTTTTTCGAATTGCGGTTCGCACCACGGATCATGTCTTCTTCTCCGGCATACTGAGCGGCAAATTCAGTATCCGGCAAGCTTTCTGTCGGCGTTTTGTTATTGTTTTTCGCCGCATCAAATTTCACTTTTCTCTTCATTTATCTCCCTCCTGTGCATTGTTTTTATGTTTATAGGCAATAAGCACGATTTCTTCTCCTGTTTCCTCACGTAAACGTTTTTCTAAGTCTTGCACTTTTTTTAGCGCCCCCTCGTGCAGATGGGCGACAGGAAATGAACTGCTTTTCATTGACATCCCCCTTTGCCATTTTTCTTATTTTCCCTTAAACACTGTACGGTTTATTCATAACAATATATATTTTCGCTCACACTACCATTGAGGTGATAAACATGGATGAAGATAAGAAAGTCGAATCGCCAATTCTTGATGAGACAATGCCTCATCAAATCCATGCCCCATCATTTAAAGGAACTGGCATAAAAATGCAGCCTCCATTTGTCAATAAATATGGTGTCGTGATCGGCGACAGCAAATATAACTCGCCAAATTCGCCGCTGAATCACTGGAGTGATGATATCGACCCGAGCATCATGGCAGGCGACGAATGGGTGCATCCGACAAACGACATCGGCTGGAATACAGAAGAAAATCGCGAGCTTCTTGAAGCAAAACGGCAGTCACAAGGTATTCCATTTATGCACCCAAGCATTGATACAAGCTATGGACAAGATTAGCCTAAAGTCTCGCTTTCCTTTCCTCGTTTCGCAACAACATTTATTGACGTTTTCAAAAAGCAAAAAAGGGATATCCTCACTATTGTGATATCCCTTTTCCTCTGCTTGTGCTGCTATATTTCGGTTTTACATCGCTCTTTTCATCAAAGAATTTGTATGGATGTTTCGCGTCATCGAAAGGAAGTCGATAAGCAATCATACCAGGGCATTGCTTTACATATTACTGTTTTCCTGTTGCTTTCTCTCCTTCTTTTTCTGGTTTAATCGCTACAAATGTGATGGCACTGGCAAGAAAACATAATGCAACTAACAAAAACAGCAGCATGGATGTCTCCTTTTTCATAAGCAGCGCAGCAAGCGGCGGTCCCGCTGCGACACCAATAAATCTTAGTGAGCTATAAAATGATGTCACCGTTCCCCGCTCTTTTTTTTCAATTCCTTCCGTAATCAACGCATCCAAACACGGCAGCATCATGCCAATGCCAACGCCGGAAAGCGAAAAAAGCGCAACCATCCACCAAAGAGACGGAAAGAATTTGATGGCAATGATGGCCGTCCCAGCCAGCATACCACCAGCGGCAATGATCCATTTCATTAACGTTTTATTTTCACCGATTTTCTTTCCCGTAATAAATGATGCTGCGCAAAGCGCACCAAGCGGAATGGCAAGCACCCATCCTTTTTTCATTCCATCGATGCCGTAATCTTCAAGACGGCTTGATAAGAAAAAAAGAAAGGCAAATAAAACGAGCATTAATAAACCTCCAATGGCAAAAATCGCATATAGCCAACGCCCTTCTCTTTGAAAAATCGTTTTAACATTTTGTAAAAATTGCTGAAACGGAAGAGGATGATCCTGTTTCGAAGGAGATTTTACAAACAAAAGCATCATCAGAAGCGAAATAGCACAAAACAGCGGAAACGCGAAAAACGGTAAAAACCAAACGATGCTCGCGAATATCGCGCCTAAGATCGGGCTTAATACTTTACCAAACGTATTCGCTGTTTCGATTGTCCCTAGACAACTGCTCGCCTCACTGTCATCAGGAAATAAATCACCGACAAGCGGCAGCACAACCGGAAACGCTCCCGCTGCTCCAAGTCCTTGCAACATCCTTCCGGCAATGATCATTCCATACGGCTCGTTCATCTTCCATGATGCCCATCCCGAAATAAGCCCTCCAATAGCTGCCAGCAATAAACTTGGAATAATCACTTTCTTTCTCCCAATCCGGTCGCTCATATATCCAGCGATTGGGATAAAAATAATTGCCACAACCGAATACATCGTAATGAGTAAGCTCGATTGAAATGAAGTAATATGTAGTTGCTTTTCAATGGTCGGTAACACTGGTATTAACATTGAATTTCCAAGCGTCATCACTAGCGGAATTGAAGCAAGGGATGCAGTCACCCACCCTTTTCCCGCCACTTTCCTTGCCTGTTTCGGCATTTGCTCTATCCATTCCATCGTTCATTCCTGCCTCTTATTTCATTAATGTTACATGTTTATCATTTCCGTTTTTTCGTTAACCATACAAAAACAAAAACCTTGCCTACAATGAGACAAGACACATATTTTTCCATTTTTCGTTTGTGATATATTGGAATCAAAAATCATTTTCCTGCTATAGCCTTCTCGCCACAATAGAATATTTTTAAATATTTATACCAAAATTTAACAAAAATCTCTTTAATTTTCATTATACGACTTATTCTAATTCCACATACTAAACATGCAACAAATTTTATACATGAGGAGGCTGAAGACAATGGCAAGATCAAGCAATAAATTGCTTGTTCCTGGAATTGAACAGGCGTTAGAACAAATAAAATATGAAATTGCCCAAGAATTTGGCGTGCAATTAGGGGCTAATACCGTTTCTCGCTCAAACGGCTCTGTCGGAGGAGAAATTACAAAACGATTAGTCGCTCAAGCGCAAAGCCAGCTTGCCGGCTCGACTTCCCAAAAAACTGAATAATATGGCGTCTAAAGCCGAGTGGATTCACTCGGCTTATTGCTTACTAATACGTGGTTGTTTTGCTTTTCCTGTTCATTTTCTCATTCATTTTCGTGTTCATCATGTTTAAATGCTTTTTGGGAGTTCTTGTCATAGTTTTGTTTTCCATGATATTCGTCCTGTTTATTGTTCTTTCTTTGATGATGTTTCCAGTGATGATCATACGATCGATGACGGTTATGAGGTTGACTATTTTTTATAGATGATTTACATTTTTCTCCAAATTCCTTATCGTTACTTTTTTTTTGTTTCTCTCCATCTTCTTCCTCAGATGGATAATGATTTTGTTGCATTTCTTTCTTTTCATTACTTTTATTTTCTTCCTGTTGATCTTTCTTCTGTAATGGATAGTTGATCATCTGCTGCTCATTTTTTTCATGACCGTTATTTTTTTCGTGATTCTGCTCATCTTTTTCATTGAACCAATAATTGTTCGTCTGCCGGTCATTCTCCCCATCGTTTTGTTTCAACGGTTTTTCTGTTTTTTTCTCCTTAGGCGAAACTGACTTGATCTTTTGTTCAATTTGCAGCAGTTTTCCCGTTGTCATTCCCTTTTTTACCGCTTTATTTCGTACTTCCATCGTGCTTTCTTCTGTCTTTACGATAATGTTTTTCTGCTGATACGAATGTTGAATTTTCGTTAACTCTGTAGAAAGTTCCCGTGAAGATGCAGCACGGTGTTTTCTCTCCACTGTTGTAATCAATACTTGCCCACCTTTTTGCAAATATCCTTTTTTCATACTTAATTCGATAATTTCCTCGGTAATGTCAACAAATGCTTTTTTCCTCCAATGAGAGAGCTGTGAAATAATCTTTTTTCCTTCCTTGTTGTATGCCTTTAATTTTAATACTTTTAGCTGCTCATCCACTCCAACTTCGATGCTTGGATTAATATCAATGGACATGTAAGCGTAAACTTCACTAGAAGGAAAATGAAACAATGTTGCAACTAAAAGTGCCACTGCTGCCACCAAACTTGTTATGACATATCGGAATGAACGACGACAAACAATGGGTTTTTTCATCACCCTCGCTTCGATTTCTTCTCCTATTTCATAGTCCTTCTCTTTCCTTACTTGAATAAACTCCCCCTCCGGCGTCAATAATGTTACAAATTCCTCGTCTAGTTCTAATACAATCCCTTTTTTCACGATGGAAGCACCCCTTTTATATAATCCTTTAAATAAACGTAATCCCCCGCTAAAATAACGGCCACCGCAATAATGTATTTTCTATTTCTCTCTATCGTCTTGCGGCTCACTTCGGCCATATTTTCCAATTGCTTAATGGGCAATTGCTTTTTTTGAAAAAGCTGTTTTAACAGCTCCTTATCATCAACCACCAATTTAGCCACGTTGATCGCGTTAATGCGGGCATCTTTATGTTTCGGTGATTGCTCAACAAGGTCATAAAAGTGAATGCCAAATTCCTTAAGCACTTGCTGGTAATGGATAATTTCCTCGCGGCGCTGTTCCTGCTCGATTTGTTTGTAAAATTCGTCTATTGACAATTTTGTATCTAAATACGTTTGTACAGCATTTTCATCATCTTCATCCGTATGTAATACAATATCCCTAACCCTAGCTTCTTTGCGGATGTAATCAATTAAACGTCTTTTAATGAGCAGCTCGGCGAAGGAAATAAAAGAACCCCCTTTATGCGGCGCATATTTCTCAATCGCTTCGTTAAACGCGATCAACCCGATGCTCAGCTCATCATCCTCCTCACGAATAAATCGCTTGCATACGTTTGAAACGGTTTTTATAATAAACGGTTTATATTGCTGAATAAGCTGATTACGCAGCGTTTGATTGCCTTTCTGGATTTCGCTTACCTGTTGTTCGATCGTTCTCTCCTTTTTTAATGAAAATAATATGCTAAACATGGATTTCACCCCATTTATCCGAGAGACGAACTAACGCTCCCTAGGAATATCATTCGTACATCTTAACGGAAATCTGGTGGTTATTCAATCGGAAATTTGTTACATTTTTATTTGCGTGCATAAGAACAAAGACCTTTGCCCTAGGACAAAGGTCTTTGTGGACTGATCGATTATCCGACTTTTTCTTCTGTCTCTTTCTCATAGTTGAGCGTGCTGTGCTTGCGGCCGTATACAAAGTAAATGACAAGGCCGATTGCAAGCCATGATGCGAAACCTATCCATGTCATTCGCGGAAGCTGAAGAACTAAATATCCACAAAAGGCGACAGCCAATAATGGAATAACCGGAACGAGCGGTACGCGGAAAGCACGTTTTAAATGCGGCTGTGTTTTTCGTAAAACAAGAACACCGATAGAAACAGTGATGAAAGCAAATAATGTTCCGATATTGGTAAGTTCGGCCAGTTTATTTAAAGGAATCACTCCTGCAAATATCGCAACAACGACTCCTGTAATCCAAGTATTGACAAACGGCACTTGACGGGTCGGATTTATTTTCGAGAACACCTTTGGCAACAAG
Source organism: Parageobacillus sp. NEAU-HV-2 (assembly GCF_059115485.1). NCBI lineage: Bacteria > Bacillati > Bacillota > Bacilli > Caryophanales > Anoxybacillaceae > Parageobacillus > Parageobacillus sp. NEAU-HV-2. Next base: position 291,778 of record NZ_JBXUJJ010000001.1, on the reverse strand, counting down.
CCGTCACGGCTGATTGCGTAAAACAGGCGAGTTTGCCCATACATCATCACCAGCAATACCGTTGTGATCCCAGCAATCGCTCCTAGCGAAATAAAACCTGCAACCCAATCTTGGTGAATATAGTTTAACGCGAACGCAACCGGATTTTTCACATTCAATTGTTCATATGGAACAATTCCAGTCAGCACTAACGAGACCGCGATATATAATAACGTGCAAACAAGCAGCGAAACAATGATTCCGATCGGCATATTCCGCTGCGGGTTACGCACTTCTTCCGCCGCGGTCGAAACCGCGTCAAAACCGATGTATGCAAAGAAGACTGTCGCCGCACCGGTTGCTACTCCGGAAAACCCAAACGGCATAAATGGCGACCAGTTTTCCGGCTTCACGTACCATACCCCAACAGCCAAAAACAGTAATACAACCGCCACTTTAATCACAACAATAATGGCATTAAAACGAGCTGATTTTTTTACACCAAGATTTAGCAAAAAGGTAATAAAAAGGACAATCAAAATTGCCGGTAGATCAATAAACGTTCCCTTTGCCGGATCATAGGCATTCGTCAACACCTTTGGAAGTTCGATGCCAAATCCCGAAAGCAGACCTTGGAAGTAGCCGGACCAGCCGACCGCAACGGCTGAGGAGGCTACGCCATATTCTAAAATTAAATCCCATCCTAAAATCCAGGCGATTAATTCTCCAAACGTTGCATAGCTATATGTGTAAGCGCTTCCTGATACCGGAACCGTTGAAGCAAACTCCGCATAGCAAAGCGCCGCAAACACACAAGCAAGACCGGAAAGAATAAAGGAAAGAACCAATGCCGGACCGGCATGTTCTGCCGCGGCAACCCCAGTCAACACAAAAATTCCCGTACCAATAATCGCACCAATACCGAGCATCGTTAAATCAAATGCACCCAATTCCTTTTTTAAGGAAGCGCCTTTTTGACCAGCCCCACCTAAAAGCATTTGTATAGGCTTTTTCCTCAATAAACTCATTATAATGTCTCTCCTTGTCGTTTTTTGCGGAAATTTGTCGAATAATACAATTAGGATTTTACATGATTCATTAATTTTTGTAAAGTTAGAAAATAACAAAAACAACAAAAAATTTTTACCATTTACGCATTAAAATTACGAAATAATTCCCTATATCAAAGAAGATTTTTAATTTACAAATTTTTCAGATAAATATATAATGAATTTGTGGCAATTTTTTGAATAATGAAAGGGGGAACACATCGTTTTTTGATCATTCCAACTAAATCTAAATAAACTTAAGGAGGGATTTTTCCATGGCATTACAGGAACGTTCTCTCAAGGAACGCACATCGATCGATTATACGCAAATTGCGCAATCTTCCTCTTTTCAGCAACTGATGCGCGCAAAGAAAAATTTCATTTTGCCGTTAACACTATTCTTCCTCATTTTTTACTTTGCCCTCCCAATTTTGACTTCTTATTCTAAAGTGTTAAATTCGCCTGCGATCGGTCCGATCAGTTGGGGGTGGTTGTTTGCGTTTGCCCAGTTCATTATGACATGGACATTATGTGCGCTTTACTCTAAACGATCAGCCAAATTTGACGAAATGGTTGAGCAAATTAAACAAGAAGCGAAGGAAGGAGGAAGTGTATAATGCATGGATTAGCCTTTTTCCTCTTTTTAATCATCGTGGCGCTGACTCTTGTCATCACTTACTTCGCTTCGAAACGAACAAAAACAACGAGCGAGTTTTATACAGCCGACAGCAGCTTAACCGGCTGGCAAAACGGTTTGGCCATTGCTGGCGACTATATGTCTGCTGCCTCATTCTTGGGAATTGCCGGAATGATTGCATTAGCCGGATTTGACGGCTTCTTCTATAGTATTGGCTTCCTTGTTGCCTATTTAGTCGTGCTTTATATTGTCGCCGAACCGCTACGCAACCTCGGAAAATATACGATGGCTGATATGATTGCCGCACGGTTCGATGATAAAAAAGTACGCGGTGTTGCCGCCTTGAATACGATTGCTATTTCCACGTTTTACATGATTGCTCAGCTTGTCGGCGCCGGCGGCCTCATTAAGCTATTATTGGGAATTGATTATGTATACTCCGTCCTCATTGTTGGCGTGCTAATGACGATTTACGTCGTTTTTGGCGGCATGATGGCAACCAGCTGGGTGCAAATCGTAAAAGCGGTCTTATTAATGTTTGGTACGTTTATTATTTCGATCATGGTCTTTGCAAAATTTGACTTCAGCCTCATCAAAATGTTTAACGAAGTAAAGACGGCTACGCCACTCGGCGAAGCGTTTCTTAATCCAGGAAACAAATTCAAAGACCCGCTTGATACGATCTCGCTCAATTTGGCGCTCATTTTAGGAACAGCAGGACTTCCGCATATTTTAATCCGCTTCTTCACGGTAAAAGACGCACCGACCGCGCGCAAATCGGTCGTCTATGCGACATGGGTTATCGGCATTTTCTACGTATTGACGATCTTCTTAGGATTCGGTGCTGCCGCATTCGTTGGCTATGACAAAATTGTCGCTGCCAACCCAGCAGGAAATATGGCGGCACCATTATTGGCGGAAACGCTCGGCGGAGATTTCCTCTTCGCGTTCATTTCCGCAGTCGCCTTTGCGACGATTTTGGCGGTAGTTGCCGGTCTTGTCTTATCTGCGGCATCCGCGTTTGCCCATGACTTTTACAGCCATATTCTTCGCCGCGGCCAAGCGACGGAAAAGGAACAAATGGTTGCGGCCCGCTGGGCGGCTGTCGGTGTATCGATTTTATCGATTTTGCTAGCGTTATTCGCGCAAAAAATGAACGTCGCCTTCCTTGTTTCGCTAGCATTTGCCGTCGCAGCGAGCGCCAACTTGCCGATTCTCGTCTTTACTATTTTCTGGCGGCGTTTTAATACAACCGGCGCCATTACAGGGATGATCGTCGGTCTATTCAGTGCATTGTTGCTCGTCTTCTTCAGTCCAAACGTCTGGTCGCCGGAACCGGGCGCTGCTATTTTGGTCGGCGAACCGCTCTTTAAGCTTGCCAATCCTGGCATCGTTTCGATTCCGCTAGGGTTCATTGCTGCGATTATCGGTACGCTTCTTTCTTCGCAAAAAGAGGACAGCAAAAAATTTGATGAAATTCTTGTGAAAGCGAATACAGGAATCAAAGAACTTGCTAACTAACATGTCTAGTACACGTTTAAAGCTGGATTGTGCTGCTACGCAACAATCCAGCTTTATTTTTAAGTTCACGAACCACCTTTTTGAATCGTCAAGCACGATATACTTTGGCAAAGCTAGTATACCGATCCACTTGACGACGGTCAATTTCATATCCAATGCCAGGCTTCTCCGGAACAGTTATCATTCCATCCTGAACAACAACCTCCGGAACAATAATGTCTTTTTCCCAATAGTGGGAAGAAGCGGCGGTATCTCCTGGCATCGTAAAGTTTTCTAACGTCGTCATTGCAATATTATGCGCCCGTCCAACCCCCGCTTCAAGCATGCCGCCGCACCAGACGGGGATGCCGTTTGCTTGACAAAGATCGTGAATCCGTTTCGCTTCCGTCAAACCCCCGACCCGTCCAATTTTTATGTTCACCACTTGGCAGCTGCCAAGCTGAATTGCCTTTCGGACGTCTTCCATCGAGTGAATGCTTTCATCTAAGCAAATTGGGGTATTGATATGCCGCTGCAATGCCGCATGATCAATAATATCATCAGCGGCAAGCGGCTGTTCAATCATCATCAGCTGAAACTCATCTAGCGCTTTTAAACGGTCGATGTCCTGCAAAGAATAGGCAGAATTCGCATCTGCCATCAGCGGAACATCCGGAAAACGGCGACGGACTTCGCGAATGATATCAACGTCCCACCCAGGCTTAATTTTGATTTTAATGCGCCGGTATCCTTTTTGCACGTATCGGTCAATCACCCGCAACAAATCAGCGACGCTTTGCTGAATGCCGATGCTTACTCCGACTTCAATGTACTTTTTTGTTCCGCCGAGTGTTTTATGTAATGGCAATTGCTGCTTTTTCGCAAATAAATCCCATATCGCTCCCTCTATCGCCGCTTTCGCCATTTGATTTTTGCGAATAGGCGAAAAACGCTGCTCGAGCTCTTGCGGATGGGAAATAGGCGCTTGAAATAAAAGCGGCAATAAAAAGTCCTCCAGCATATGCCAATTCGTTTTTACCGTTTCCTCATTATACCATGGGGACGAAAAGGCGACCGATTCCCCCCATCCAGACACCCCGTCCTCGTCGATTGCCTCCACTAAAATAAACTCTTTGTTTCGAAACGTCCCAAAACTTGTCGTAAACGGCGATTTCAGTTCCATTTGCAAATGGCGCAGTATAACGTATTTTACATTAATTCCCATTTGTATTTTCCTCCTACTTATAACGGCAGTTGGTCACGCCTTACACACACATAATATAATACAGGTTCACGTTCGCGGCGAATGACATGCGCCACCGCCCATCCATCGCGAAAGAGGAGAGTAAAAACAGCACGGGTTTTGTAGCGCCAATCAAGTACCAGTGAATGATTTCTTTCTTTCAGCTCCTGAAACTGAAGGGGAATCGCTACCAACAAAAAAGAGGAATGATCTGCATCCCATTTTTTCATCGGCAAGGGCACCGATGATAATGCCGCCGTTTTTCGCCACCGTCACCGTCTGATGGGTTGGAATCGGGGAGGTTCCCCATATTTCCGCTTCCAATCGCGCCATTTCATTAAGTTCTTCCATCGTCTCAATTTTTCGCAGCAAGATACTCACTTTCTGCCTCTCCTTGCAACGTGAAATGATCAAATGTTTCTATAATGGTTTTTGCTAATATTTCAATGCCTACTAATAAATCCTCGCGCCGGAATGTCATTTGCGGATGATGCAATCCCGGTTTTAAATCGCAGCCAAGCCCTAACATCGTCGTTTTTAGCGTCGGTTTTTTAAAGGAATAAAAATGAAAATCTTCTCCTCCTGATGTCACGACCGGCGGCAGGCATTTGTCTTCGCCTAGCGTGTCGATAATCGCCCGTTCCATGAATTGCTGCGCCTGCGGATCAGGATTCGCGGCGACGATGCGCGCATTAGCACGCAGCTCAATCTCGGCATCATAAATAGCGGCAATCCCTTTCACAACGTGATTCAATCCCTCCACTAACTGGTCCATCGCTTCGTTTGTCTGCGCGCGCAAATCAAGGGCAAACTCGGCGTAATCCGGTATGATATTCGCATTTTTTTCTCCGGCATGAAACCTCGTCATTTTAATGGACGCTGGAACTTGCGGATCAATATGAATTTTGCTTAGCTCTTGTACGATCGCGCTGCCGACTTCAATGACATTGACGCCGAGATGCGGCCTTGCGGCATGCGCTGCCACCCCTCTAATCCGTCCTTCAATGCATTGCGCTGCCCCGTGCAAAATGGCCGGCGCCGCATAACCGCTTTTCACTTCCTGAATTGGTCGCAAATGGACGCCATACAGAAAATCAATGTCGTCGACTACGCCTTTTTCCACAAATTTCAACGCCCCTGCTCCTGTTTCCTCTGCTGGCTGGAAAAGAAGCTTTAATTTCCCAGGCGGCTTATAGCCAATGCGGTTAAACAGCTTTGCTACCCCCAGCACCATTGTCATATGAGCATCATGTCCGCACGCATGATTCCCCTTCCATACGCCGTTTACTTCCTGCCAAAGGGCATCCATATCGCTACGCAGTCCAACCGTCAACGGTCCACTTCCGATTTCCCCAACCACACCAGGACAATCGGCAAACGTTTGGACGCGATACCCTTCCTGCAGCAGCTGTTGCTTCATAAACTGTGTCGTTTTCCACTCTTCCCAGCTAATTTCCGGATGACGATGGAGATAGTCGAAAATTTCTAATATCTCTTCCCCCATCTCGTTGATGATGTTCCTCATTCTGCTCTCCCCCGCTGATATCATAGTCAACTTTTCGAAACATTGGAGCGTTTCAAAAAAGTTATTACACATTATTATAATATTCAAAAAAAATGTTGCAACCTTAGGCATATTGATTAAACGAGAAAAACTACTGGTAATTACAACAAAAAGTCCTAAACTTCGCGATTCGAAGTTTAGGACGCATCATGCCCGCCATCGTTTGATCAGCTGATTGACGACTTCGGAAAAAATCAATCCCATCGCAATCGCTCCGGAAATCATAAACGCTTTGGCCGCAAGCGATATCGCCGTATTATAGTCATTGAGAACGACATGGCGCATCGCTTCAAACGCCGTTCCCCCCGGCACGAGCGGAATGATCCCGGAAACGCTGAAAATGGTGGCCGGCGTCTTATAAAGCCGCGCAAACAAATTGCTGAGCATCGCCACGAAAAAAGCGGCAATAAACGTCGCCATCACATGGTTTACATGCTGTTCGGCAAACAAAATATAGACCATCCAGCCGACCATTCCGACAAACCCGCTATTGATTAATAATTTTTTTGGAATGTTAAAAATCACCCCAAATAAAGCCGAAGCAATAAAACTGAGCAATAATTGCTGAACAATCATTCACACTTCCCCTTATTAACGAATCGATAAAATAAGCGCAATGCCCGTACCGATGGCAAACGCCGTCAAAAACGCCTCTGCTCCCCGGGATAGCCCGGCAATAAGATGTCCTGCCATTAAATCCCGCACCGCGTTAGTAATCGCTAATCCCGGTACTAACGGCATCACCGACCCGATCATCATTTTTCCTAAATCCGTTCCTAACCCCGCCATCAGCATTAGCAGCGCCAACCCGCCAGCAACAAATGAAGCGAAAAACTCGGCGAAAAAGCGGATTTTCACAAGACGATGAATCATTTCAAAGCAATAAAACCCCGCCCCTCCGGAAAGAAGCGAAGGAAGAAAATTATTCCATCCGCCAAGCATAACGGCAAAACAACCGCTCGCGATCGCTGCCGCGACCACTTGCTGCCAAAGAGGGTAGGTGAATTTCTGCGCTTCCACTTCTTTTAACTGTTCGTACGCCTCCTCAAGCGACAGCTCCCCATTGCTAATCTTGCGGGAAATGCTGTTCACCAGCGCTACTTTCTGCAAATCAGTCGAGCGCTCGGAAATGCGGATAAACTGTGTCGAATTCTTTTTATCAATCGAAAAAATAATCCCTGTCGGCGTCACATAGCTATGCGAACGGGGAATGCCAAAGGAAGCGGCGATACGCGTCATCGTATCTTCCACGCGATACGTTTCCCCACCGCTTTCGAGCATAATTTTCCCTGCGAGCAGACAAACTTCGACAATCTCATTCGTTCGGTCTGAATAAGTTGGCATGTTTCACCTCTCCATCTATACTTTACTTTGAGATATTACAAAAAAATAGATCGTTACACAACAGTGTTTCCTTCTTTTACATCCCCGCCGCTTTCATACCAAGAAATGCGAGCAATATGCCAAGCATATAGCTGGCCACAAGATAGAGAATGAGCAGTTGCCATTGCTTGTTCCTATATAAAGTAATGTTCTCAAGCTTAAACGTTGAAAAAGTCGTAAACGCCCCCATAAACCCTGTTCCAAAAAGAAGGTTCCAGGAAGCGTCCCATCCTTTTCCAATAATATATCCAAGCAAAAAAGAGCCGACTAAATTGACCAATAATGTAGCGAGCGGAAAGGAAGAAGGGTATTTACGTTTGATCCAATTGCTGACGCCAAAGCGCGCGATTGCGCCGAAAAACCCGCCGACTGCTACAAGTACGCTATTCCATAACATAAGGCTCCCCCCTACTCCGCCGTTTCTTTCCGGGTACGCAAGCCGCCTTCTCCAAACCGAAATCCCAGCCATGACATTGCCAATCCTCCGCATAGGCTGAGGAATACATAAAACAACGCCATTGTCCAATGGGACGTGCGCAGCAACTGAACAGTCTCGACGCTGAACGTAGAAAAAGTCGTAAATGATCCTACTAGTCCCGTTCCCAGTCCTGTTACCACATAAGGAGGGAGATTGCGCAGCCGCGGCAAATAGGTAGTCAGCCAGCCTAACGCAAAACAGCCGATCATATTGGCCAGCCATGTCGCCAAAGGAAACAATCCGTTCCACCAGCCGCCCACAAACAACCCTAAATAATAGCGTAGCAGCGCGCCGACAATTCCAGCGAGACCGACAACAATATAAACCACTGAGCCTCCTCCTTGTTCTTAAATTTATCAAAAAACAAACCCCTACCAATAATGATTTATTGGTAGGAGTCATCAGCCCGAACGGCAGTTATGGCGAACTCCATCGCCTATTCACTCTGTCCGTTATTATAACAAAAAGATATCTCATTGCCAATTTTGCATAGTTTCTTCCTTGATTGTTCTAAATAATTAGTTTTTATCAGCCATCTGTTTTTTCGTTCTTATTCTTCTGCACTGATCACGTATGGAAACGTTTATTACAATTTATTACAAAAAACACAAACTTTTGTCATCATCCTTCCCCGTTCATCACCGAACCGATGACATGGTTACTCTCCTTTCTTTTCCATCTTTCTATGTCTCTGGAACGATTCTTTTTGTTTTTCTCCTTTTTAGACAAAAAAAGTGGATTTCTTTACGAAACATATAGCGAAACCAAATAATGAACATATTTCAGGAGGGGTACATATGAACAAACGAAAATCGATTTATCGCGTCCTATCTAGTGGTGCGCTGGCTGCCATCGTTGCTTTTTCCTTCAGCGGCTCTCCTACATTCGCTAGCACGGACACCACAGTGCAGACAAACACCGCGAATCAAGTTGATGCCAACACAAAAGCTCCATCACTTTTACCTGGCGACTTTTTCTACTTCGTCAAAACGATGATGGAAAAAATTGAGTTGGCCCTCACTTTCAATGATGTCGAAAAAGCGAAGCTACTTGCGGATTTTACCGAAAACCGCATCGCTGAAGCAAAAACACTTTTAGAAAAAGGCGAAACACAAGCGGCGAAAGAAGTTTTAGAAAAAGCATTGCAGCAGCAAGAAGAAGCATTCAAAACATATGAAGAAAGCCAAAAAGAAGAACAAAAAGATACGGAACAAAAAGATGACGAAACAGCAATCAACACGGATGAGTTGCGCAAGCAGCTGGAAGAAAAATTCTCGAAAAATATCCTTGCCTTACAAGCAGCGCTAGAAAAAGTCAAAAATCCTCACGCAAAAGAAGTGCTGGCCCGCAACATTGAAAAGGCAAAAGAAAAACTGGAAGCGAAAATGGAAAAACGTTTAGAAAAATGGGAGAAAAAACAACAATCTGAAGAAACGACTGACGTTAATCAACAACCAACTGACGAAACAACAGACAACAATAAAACAACAAACATGAATGAGCAACAAACAAATGATACAGAAACGACAGACAAATCAACTGATACAGCCAAACAACCGACAGCAGATACAACGAATACAAATCAAACAGCAGCAAAACTGCCGGCGGTAAAACCTCATGCGGCACAAGCAAGCGTGACAAGCAAAACAACCGCCACAACGCAAGCAAACAAACAAAAACAGCCAACGGCAAAAGCTAAAACGGCAAAACATGCACCATCCGCTAAACATGTAACAGAACAGCCACGCCATAACGTTGAAAAACAACTATCTGCAAAATTACAAATTGGGGTAACAAAAACAAAAGAAGAAAAAGCAGCCAATCATGCTGCCAAGGCTTCTGAAGACAAACAAGATAAAAAGGAAAAAAGCGGGAAGTAATTTAAATATACTATAATGATTAGAGGATACTATGTTCAATATAAGAGCATATATCCTCTTTTTCATTGATGGTGTTGCTTACGCAGAGGTTTATAAACTATAGGCACATAACATGACTAATATGTGCTTACCTTTTTAGATTTTAGTTCTTGATAAAGACCTTTCCTTTCTTTTTATAACGAAATTGCCGTTCCTTTTCCGTTCTCTACCGCTTTTTTATATACTCCCATTGCGGCGGCAAGATCCAATGAAGCGACACCGACACATTTGAATAACGTGATCTCTTTCTCATGTTGCCTTCCGCTTTTTTCGCCTGTTACCAATTCACCGACTTCAGCGTCGATTTGTTCAAACGACCATGTTCCAGTGTTTGCTGCTTGAATAAGCTCGCCCGCTTCGTGTTTGACTCCTGACTTTGTATCAACCACGATGCGATCCGCCTTCAAAATCGTTTCTACATCTAATTCCTGCATATGCGGAAGATAGGAGCCAATGGCATTAATATGCGTCCCCGGCTGCAATGCCGTTCCTGAAAAAACTGGAGTTGTCGAGCGCGTGCTGCAAATAACGATATGCGCTTGACGTACCGCCTCATCTGCATTATCCATCACGTGGATCGTACCTTGCCACTCGGGATACGCTTCCCGAATATATGCCGCAAATTGCTCCGCTTTTTCTTTCGTTCGGTTATAAAGAAACATTTTCGTAATCGGCCTTACTGCAAGCATTCCCGCTACCTGCTCCCTCGCCATCGCTCCCGTTCCAATTACCGCCAGCCGCGAAGCATCCCGCCGCGCTAAATATTTCGCGGCAATCGCGCACACCGCCCCCGTCCGCAGCCTCGTTAAGTACGTGGCGTTCAGCAGCGCCGCATGCTCGCCCGTCTCCGTATTTGTTACCACGATCACCCCTTGGGTGGTCGGCTTCCCATGTTTCAGATTATGCGGAAAAATGCTGACGACTTTCACTGCTGCCATCGATGATGCGGCGCATGGCATATAAAGAACCGAGGCATCTCGCTCAGGGAAATTCAGCACGGTGCGTTCCGGGTTTTGCAGCTTTCCGCTGCGCTCCTCACGCAATATCGCCTCCACGTCGCGAATGGCATCTTCTATCGTATAGACGGATTGGATTTCTCTTTCCGATAAAACAATCATTGCCCCTTCCCCCCTGTTAGGAAAAAACGGAACCGCCTAGGCGATTCCGCTTTTATTGGTTACGTCGTGGTCCAGCGCTTCGTTTTTCCGGTCGCGAACCGACCAAACGGCAATCAGCGAAATAAGCGAAGCGAAAATAATATACAGGGCCACAGGTACATACGAATTGTCATACGCCGCTAGCAATGCGGTCGCAATAAGCGGAGCCGTTCCGCCAGCAACCGCCGCCCCGATTTGGTATCCGAGCGAAATGCCCGTATAGCGCACATTGGATTTAAATATTTCCGAAAACATCGTCCCTAACACGGCCGTAATCGGCGCCCAAATGATGCCGAGCCCGATCACCGTCGCGATAATCATCAGCGTAACCGAGCCTTGCTGCAGCATCCAGAAATACGGGAACGCATACAAGATCATCAACACGGTTCCCCCAATATAAAGCGGTTTGCGCCCGACCTTATCGGACCAGCTGCCCATAATTGGAATTAAAATTGTCGTAAAAACGGTCGCAATCGTTACCGCGTTTAATGCCGCTGTTTTTGAAAATCCTAAATATGTTGTCGCGTAAGAAACAATGAACGTTCCAAAAATATAGAACGGAGCGGTCTCGACCACTTTTCCGCCCACCGCGATCAACACTTCTTTCCACTGTGTCTTCAGCGTCTCTAATAACGGAACTTTCGCAATTTCTCCTTTTTCTTGAATCTTCTTAAATGACGGTGTCTCATCAATCCCTTTGCGAATCCATAACCCAAAAAAGACAAGGAACGTGCTTAACAAAAACGGAATCCGCCAGCCCCATGTCATAAAGGCATCATCGGGCATTAGCGTCATTAATGACATAACGAATGTTCCTAGCAACAGGCCAATCGTCACACCCATTTGCGGAATGCTGCCGAAAAATCCGCGTCTTTCTTTCGGAGCGTACTCTACGGCAAGCAACAGCGCGCCGCCCCATTCGCCGCCAAGGCCGAGCCCTTGAATTAGGCGAAGCAAAATTAACAAAATCGGCGCCCATACCCCTATTGTTTCGTACGTCGGAAGAAGCCCCATCCCTGCAGTCGCAAGTCCCATTAAGCTTAGCGTAAAAATCAATGTCTTTTTCCGCCCAATTTTATCGCCGATATGACTGAAAATAACGCCGCCTAGTGGGCGAATAAAGAAGGAAAGCGCAAATGATGCATAGGATAAAAGCAGCCCTACTGTTGGATTTTCGCTTGGGAAAAACAATTGATTAAAGACAAGCGCGGCTACCGTTCCATACAGGAAATAGTCAAACCATTCGATCGAACTCCCGACAAGACTTGCCACTAGCACACGACGTGATACTCCCTTATCCACCGGTATTCCCCCCTATTCTTTGTTGTCCCTTAACAATAATATTTTATTTCTAATATTCAGAATTATTTATGCAAAATTTGCTTAGTTCTATTTTCATCCCGCGACCATGCCTTTTTGTTCATTGGTGAATGCTGGTCTGTTCTTGCTGCCCGGCATTGATAAGCTTCGAAATACGGACAAATCCGATGAAGCAAAGCACGTATATTCCCCAACTGATTACTTGCCTAAGAATTCTTGCTTTATCAAACGCTTCGACGCCATAATGTGCGATCAACCAAGCTTTGATGCCAGCAAGAAGCAAATCACGCAATGCAAAGGCCAATGTTATCCATTGAAACAAAGATAAGACGTCTTTTTGAAAAAACCGCTGTTTCATCACTTGACGATTTGCTCCCTGCATCTCCACAAAGTCCAGCGAGATATAAAGGATGATTGGCTTATTTGCCGCCATCGTCGCCAGAAACAAAATCGCCAATGCCACCGAATAATATACTTCGTTCCATAACATTTGCAGCGCAGAGCCGGCCAGCACGTCTAACAGCGTTTCAATGACTAAATTAGCGATCATAAATATGCCAAAAAAGTTGATTTTTCTAATGGAAAGAAAGCGGTATACGGTGTACACCATGCCGGGAACGGCGGAAATGAGCATCGCATAATAGTCGCCGATATGTCCGCGCGCCGCATGCCAAACAACTAATGGAAAAATGATATAGCATACTACATCAAGCAGCACCACTTGCTTAGACATTTGCTTTCCACCTATCTTGCATTTTCCTGCTCTCTATTTCGCTTCCCATCCATGTAATTCCTGCAAAATACTTGACTAGTTTGCCTTTTCACGAATAACAGACAGCGCATTCGCTTGCACACAAACCGATACGCTCCCCGAGCCGATATTTTCCCCATCGGCATGCAAAGGAAGAGGAGAACTGGTATGTATGTGAATCTGTTTCCCAGTAAGCACTTTCACTTCCTTCATTTTTGTATGCCCGCCCCAAAAAACCGTCACAAATAACAGCAATATTTTTAACCGTGATATGTTGTCCACGACAATGATCTGGAACAGACCATCGTCCGATTTTGCGTACGGCGCTATTTTCATTCCTCCCCCATAATAAGGATGGTTTGATATCGTGACAAGCCAGGTCCGCTCAAATAAATGCTTCTCTCCATCAATCTGTAAAACTACTTTGGCCGGCTGATAGAACATTAATTCTTTCATTAAATAAAACACATAGACGAATTTACCAAGAGCAAGGCGGTTGAACAGCGACTTTAGTTTAGAGCTGTTCGCTTTTCGCGCAATTTGCGCGTCAAAGCCGCAGCCTAAATTGTTCACAAACAGCCCTTCTCGTACATGTGGGCCTGCAAATTGGCCGATATCATAGGCAGAAAAACAATGGTTTTTCAGCAATAAGAGAATATGCTCCAGCGCTTTTCGGGGATGATTCGGAATGTGGATGTCGCGCGAAAAGTCATTGCCCGTGCCGGCTGGTATATAGCCGACAATACCATGCTTAAATGGAAAGACACCGTTTGCGACCTCATGGACCGTGCCGTCGCCGCCGACGGCAATAATGGCGGTAGTTTCACTCGTACTCTCCATGATTTTCCTGGCGATCCTTTTTCCATCACCTTGCCTCGCGGTAAAAAATACTTGATACGAAATATGTTTTTCGTGAAGAACTTTCTCTAATCTTTTCCATACCTTTTTGCACCGCCCGTTTTTCGCCGCTGGATTGACAATAAAATAAAGTTTCATTCTTCCCCCTCTTCTCCGCTAAAAATCTATTAATTGATTTCCGATGGTTTTTGGTTAATTGCATGCGTATATACATAGATTAACATTATTGTACATTATTTCTTTGTTTTGTATGAAGCAATGTCCGACAAATCTTAACCCGATTTTTCTTTCATAAAAGAAAAAATCCGAACTCCCCGTTTGAGTTCGGATTTCTCTTCCTTTCATCAATCTTCCCCGATGATCTTTACTTCTAATTCCAGTTCGACGCCAAACTTCTCTTTCACCGTCTTGCGCACCATTTCGATCGTCGCGATATAATCGGCGGCAGTCGCATTATTTTTATTAATGATAAACCCGGCATGTTTTGTCGACACTTCTGCGCCGCCGACTCCTTTTCCTTGCAGGCCGCTGTCTTGAATGAGTTTGCCGGCAAAATATCCAGGCGGGCGTTTAAATACGCTGCCGACCGATGGGTACTCGAGCGGCTGCTTCGATTCACGCTGGAACGTTAAATCGTCCATTTTTGCTTTGATTTTTTGCCGATCGCCTTTTTCGAGCTGAAACACGACTTCGAGCACAATGTCGCGCGTCTTGCTGATAATGCTCGTGCGGTAGCCTAATTGCAAATCATCTTTATACATCGTTTTTAGCTCGCCTTTTTGCGTGACAACCTTCACATGGTCCAGCACGTCTTTTACTTCCCCGCCGTAGGCGCCCGCGTTCATCATAATCGCGCCGCCGACAGAGCCAGGGATGCCGCAGGCAAATTCGAGTCCTGTCAAGCTATGTTCCAAGGCGAATCGGGAAACAGCTTTAATGTCGGCGCCGCTTTGCGCAATAATTTTTTCCCCTTCCACCTTTATTTCCGCAAGATGTTTTAATTGCATGACAATGCCGCGAATGCCGCCGTCGCGGACGATCACATTCGATCCGTTTCCAAGCAATGTGAAAGGAAGCTGATATTTTTCTTTCAGGCGAATAACGCCAACGACTTGTTCATACGTCGTCGGCCAGACAAGAAAATCCGCCTTTCCGCCGATTTTCACTAACGTATGGTATTTCAGCGGTTCATCACGCAATACATTTTCTTTCCCGCAAATTTTCACTAATTCTTGATAAATCATATCATTTGCAGACATCGCTTTTCCCTCTTTACTTTTCTATTCATTATGATGAAATACGTATATCCGCTTCTAATTTCATCTCGACATTTCCTTTTATCGCTCTTGATATCATGCAGCTTTTTTCCGCTTTTTCCGCAAGGAGCGCTGCTTTTTGGACATCTTTGTCTGTCGCGCCGGCAGCCAATGTAATCGCAGGGCGATGGATGATCGTTTTGTAGGTAATTACTCCTCGCTCTACCTCCACAATTCCTTCTGATTCCATTGTGAGCTCATCGACCGCAATCGAAGAACGTTCTAACATCGCCGCCAGCGTAATCAAATAACATGTTGCTGCTGCGCCTAACAACATTTCATCCGGATTTGTCCCAATTCCCGGGCCATCCATTTCCGTTGGAACGGATACTTTCGTCTTCAACTGACCGGCGTCAATAAAGCCGCTGCCATTTCTTCCGCCAGACCAATTCGCTTTTAAGAAAAAATGATGCTGTTCCATCGCACTCCTCCGCACCAAGAAAAATCATCCAACGTCACATACCAATCCACGTCTGCGTTCTTATGACGGAACGCCATATTTTATTGTACAATAAACGCTTCGTTTTGATAATGAATAAAATCTAACAATAATCCCCCACCCCTTAACAGCCAGTGAGCTCTTTTGCCTATTGTAGTAAAATCTTTTTCTACCGACTTTTCCATAATAATTATGTAGTCAGTCTCTTTTTTATACAGATTAAATGAATAAAAACGATACCATGACGTATTCACTGCCGGGCATGATGCATACGTCCATCGGCTCGCTATAAAAGAAAAAGCTGATCGACGGAAGAATTGCCGTTTTCCATCAATCAGCCATACGATCGTAGTATTGAAATTAGGCCTTCTTTAAAGCTTCATCCAAAATCAACAAGGATAACTCATGGTCATTGATCACGTAAGGAACTTCTTCCGGTTCAACCCATATTCGTGAAGTGGATTCATTTTGACGAGAAAATGGTAAACATTGGGTGATATCCATCCTATAAAACAATTGGTATCCAATGAGCGGATACTTGCCGTTAGGGTCAAATAAGGGATTATCCTCATGGCTCACTTCAATCATTCCCAAATATTTAATATTTCCTTTTACACAACCTTCTTCATAGGCTTCCCGGTGAAAAGCTTGCTCTGGAGATTCGCCTTGTTCTACATGTCCGCCTGGAATACTAAACCCTCTGCCTTTTATGTGAACTAATAGAATTTTATTTTCATAAAAACAGAATCCATGCACACTTGTGACTTTACTCAAATCGGGCAACTGATCGGAAGGAATCCATGTGAGCTTCACGTTTTGTCCTCCCCAATCTACATAAATTGTTTTGTTCACAGTTCCCACTCCAATCGTTAAATATTACCTCCCTAAATTTTTATTCAGTCATGTGTGCTATTTAATTAGGAGGCTTTTGTTGCCCAAATACAACATAAATAAGCGGATAACCTTTCCAAAGGAATTTTTAGGGTCAGCTCATTCCCGGTATGATCAGCCCCGGGCTCGAACTAGGGATATCTCCACCCTGTCAAGATTCGTTTAGGAATTTTCTATAATTTCCTAAAATATCCGCAACTCTACTCGTATCAAGGGCTGTGTGCATTTTCTTGTTTTGCTTATTTCCTTGTGTAATCGGAAATTTATTAAATTATGTGGCCAAATTTGTGAGCAAAAATACTTTTTTGATGCGGTTCATCGTAACATTGGATAGGGGAAATAAAAAGGAGACTACCTTAATTTTCTAGTCTCCTTTTTATGAAGTAAGTTCTTTAATATCAAAACGATTTACAGAAAAATTCCAATTAAGTCTTATAAACTCAATTATCTTACTAAAACTAATAAAATTTGAACTAAAGTGAGGCTTATCGTAGTAAACATGGAGATGTTCAATTTCTTTCTTAGGCGGGTTTTTTAATAAAATATCCCTGTCATATCTAAAAAAATAAATTTCCCTATCTTCATCCCTGTAGTCCCATATTCCATAATGGTAACTATACTCAAAAATATATAAATGTTTATTTCTAATGTCTTGTAATAATACTTCTTTCACTTGCAAATAACTTAAGTCATCAAAAATTAATCCACTTGGCTTTTCTTTTTTATTTTCCGGTAAAGGATTACAAATTCTCATTACTAAAAAAGGCCGTTCTTCAATTATTACAGGTTCATCCTGTTTTTGAATAATCAGCGGGAAACCTGTTGATTCAGAACTCTGGATCTTCAAGCCTAACTGATTTATGGCTCTAAGTAGAGAACGGTAATAATCGTCCGGGGTCATTTTACCGATCAAATGTAAATCCTGAATTTTGGCGTTTTGAACATCTTGTTGAGTCAGTATATATCGTTTCTTAGTCATTATCTAACTCACCATCTAAGCCAAGTTGTTTTGCATATAACGCCCATAATTGCATATCTACATTTCCTTCATAATCCCTTTCCTTGAACCATCTTAAAAATTCTTTAGTATTCATTTTATAAAGGTTCTCACAATAGTCAATAAACCCCTCAATATTAAAATCATTTATATCTTGAGCAGCAACAGAGTCATAAGCCTCCTTAAACAATTCTTCATCAGACTTTAGTTCCCCATCCCGCATATTGTCAACCTCACTGTCCTCATTAATACTAGGAGTAGGTTTGACAATAACATAATTATTTATACCATCCTCATACTTATTAAATAATAAAGAAGCCAATTCACCCACATTTTCTTCGATGTATATTTGTTTGTAGTCCTCAAACCATAACTCCTGATTTGATACAGTATATGAGGCTGGGGAATCAATGTATTCCACATAGTTATTAAAGCAATCCAATATTGGTGTCATTGTTAAATCACACTCTCAAAAATCGTTTAATTTGCAAAGTGATCTCTGAATCAATGAAATGCTTCAAATCTAAAAGATTTCTCTCTATCATTTCAACTTCCTTACAATTTATAGAAGTTACTATTCTACAACTTATATTTTTGTCATTATTTATCACTAGAGAGATAAAAAAAGGGCGGGATTTTAGACTATATTTAAACCCTATAAACTCAGTATTTACTCCTTCTGGAACAAAATTGAATAAATAATTAAACTCTTCTTTGGAAAAATTTATTTCTGAAATAAGGGCAAAACCCGGTTCTTCACGAAAATTATAGATTCGAAGAGAGTTCAAAACAGTCGAAATGATATTATAATCTTCCCACCTATTAATGGAAAACTCAATGAAGTCTTTATTTAGCAAAACGGTATATTCATTTGCTTCGCTTTTCATCAGACAACTAAAGTTTCTTAAAAGAATATCATCAAATAAATTTTGTATTGGTGTAATAATGTGATTAATAGTTTCCTTACCATCAATATCCAAATTATGTTTTATTTTCACTTTAATATTTCTTACTATCATTTTACATCACTACCTTGGTTGGTATTTTATTTAAGTTTATCACATTTTGCTTAATTAATTCTATTACGGGTTTTAATGCCTTATATACCCTCAACAGGCTTATCAAGCCAGAGAGTATTTATCTACTATTGTTTTTTTAATTCTAAATATTTTTAGAAAGTTTTTCCAATCTGTTTATTTCCTTCACTTTATTATCTGCTTTCATTAGAAACCTATTGTATTCTTAAAGGTATTTTTTGGTATGAGCGATTTGTTCTGGATTTATGGTTGTCAGATAATTAAAGTCCAAACATTCATTTCAAATGAAAAAGAGGATAGAAGCATATCTTTAATATTCTGCATCGTAGTTTCATAATCCTCTTCTATCAACGAACAAAAACAAACCAAGTAATTGTCAAGGTACTTACTCGCAACCCCTTTGAATCGGTCAATCCATTGTTTCGTACATCTGTGGAAGCTGTTGACGTTTTGGATATGATAGATGCCTTTATGACGTGTGTGCCATCAGCAGATTTGATTCGATAATGTTCCAATCCTTTTTCTTTGGCATACGCCTTGTAGGTTCATCAAGCATCTGTAACCAATACATTATCACTATGAAGTTTCGAGCCGATAACTTTATCTACTTTGGATTTAACGACACGACCTATACCATACATAGTGCCAATTACAGCTAATCCAATCTTCCGGATTAAGTTCATTTATTTTTGTTATCCAATCTAATGCATCCTATATCAAGCCTCTTTTGCATCATATGTCTTTGCGTTTAAACACAAATAAAGAAAGAAATAACAACAAGGAGATATAAATAAGCAATATCATTACCGAAAAACCAAGAGTCATTCCCTCTATTAACGGTGCCCCCTCTTCATACATACGCAAATCTGTATTGGCAAAAACTAAGTATTTGCTCCAATCGTATTTACTTAACAATTGGGCAATAGGGTCGCTGACTGAAGAAGCGACGATTGCTATGATAATTGAGGGACCATTTGATCGCAAAATCGTAGATATCGTAAACGCAACGGTCGCAAAGAACAAAACAGGAAAAAACTGATAAAAATAAGATTTTAGAATGCCCAGTACGACAGATTGCTCAACCACTTTTCCATCTACTATCTTTAATGTAGGATACGAATCTATACGAAATCCATATAAAATTAGCCCCTCCATTAACGAAAATAAAGCCAATATTCCGCACAAAATCATGTATAAAGCCACAACTACCGCGAATTTGGAAAGCAGAATTTCCGTGCGGGTTGCCGGTCTTACCATTAAAAGATTCATCGTTCCCCACTGATACTCTTTGGAAACCATAGAACTAGCGTAAGCAATGAGTATTAAACTGACGACTGGCACTAAATCCGCACATTTGTTCATAAATCCAAGGGCGCTGTGATGGGCATTCGGAGGAATGTTGTGTTTCAGACGATATTCATTCAACTTCAATTCATCCTGCAGCCGCTTTGCCGATAAATTTCCTTTAGTCAATTCTTGCTGAATTTTTTCATTTTGCTCTATCAGCTCTTGTTTCCAATCTGTCCCCGCTCGCTTCTCCTTTTGCAGATCTACATATTCCCATCTTCCAAGGATAATAACAGGAATGAACAATATAATGCACGATGCGATGAAAAACTTTTGCTTTACTATCTTTAACAGCTCATTATAAATCAGGTTATTCAATGATATTCCCTCCAGTTGCTTCTAAAAAAATATCTTCAAGACTTTGTTTGGAGCGATAAATATAATACAAATCAATGTTGTTAGAAACGAGAGCTTTGACTACGGAAGGAATATCTTCTTCCTTCATTGATATGAACAATGCATGGTCTTTTACGCGAATTCGTGCTTCTCCGAACTCTTTCCTCAAAACTTGCACTGTTTTTTCCGCGTCGCCCACAATAAATGTAATTTCTTCTTGTGCCGATTTTTCCGTAATGTCATATGTTTTTATATGTTTGCCATTTTGAATGATTACGACGCGGTCGCACATCAGTTCAATCTCTGCTAGCAAATGGCTCGATACTAATATTGCTGTTCCTTCATGACGGGCAACGTTTTTTAAATAATCCCGCATTTCACGAATTCCCGCGGGATCAAGTCCATTCGTAGGTTCGTCCAAAATCAAAACGGAAGGTCGATGTAAAAGAGCTTGGGCAATCCCTAGCCGCTGTCTCATCCCTAAGGAATATGTTTTTGTTTTTTTATGAATTGCATGTTCAAGACCAAGCAATTCCACAATTTCTTTAATCCGTTCAACCGTTACTCCTTTTGCCATTCGGGCATAATATTTTAAATTATCGTAGCCGCTTAAAAATGGATAAAACGATGGGGTTTCGACGACGACTCCGATTTTCGAAATAGCTTGTTTAAAGTTCGTCTTTATGCTGTGCCCTTCAATGAAAATTTCTCCTTCTGTGATTGACGATAAACCAACTATCATTCGCATTGTCGTCGTTTTTCCTGCACCGTTCGGACCTAATAATCCTAATATTTCTCCCCGCCTTATATGAAAGGAAAGAGAATCTACAATAGTTTTGTTATCTATTTTTTTCGTAACGCTTTGTACTTCTAATACATGTTCCATCTTATTTTATTCACACCTTTTCTTTTTAACGTAACTTGGTGATCTGAAGATTTTTTAGCGTACCAACAGGTTATCTCATCCGTAAACCGGTTGATTGACTTAAGCGTTTTTCTAGTAACATGATAATCTGTTTTCTCATACTCTCCAAACATATGAACAATCGGGATAGTTCAACAAAGTGATTTTTAGTTGAATGATGGTGTTGCAAAACTAGAGTAAAAACTCAAAGTTATGCATAAGGATGCAGCATAACACATGCAGTACAAGTGGATCGATTTCGTAAGACCATGCATGTTCGCTGTTCCAATTGGAAATCATGAGCGTGTCCACCTCTTGTTTTTGGTCGCTGTATATAATTTCCAAGGTGGTGGATTTTTTATATGCATTTATGCATCCATTATGCGTTTTGCAACACGTTCTTTTAATTAACCAAACCACTATCCTTTTTCTGCAAGATACGGAGGGGGTTCTTGGAACTTTTGAGCAACTACGGCCAGAGGAAACAAGAATCCCCCACTTCCACCGGCTTTAGCCGGTAAGTGGGGGTAGTTCAATTATAGTTCCCACCTAAAATAAATCATAAATGAAATGACAATGTAATTTTTCAGTAAACGGGGTGTAAAAAAGTTGCGTTAAAATGAGGAAGGGACCAACTATATAGACGGCGGGAAGGTGTTTTCATGGATGAAATGACGAAACAATCATACATACAGAAATCCCTTGAAGAATGGAAGAAAGATATATCTGAAGTATTGAGCCAGATTAATCAAGAATATGAGCAAGTCAAACAAGAGTTAAGAGTTTACGCGTATAAATACAACATTACAAAGCAAGTGATTCAGTCGACAGTGAACGAAGAAATCATTAAAACGATTCGCCAGCGTTACCATATACCATTTGAAGAGAAATATGAAAAACTGAAAGAATCTATTCGTGATTTAGAAGAGAAAAGACGTGTTTTCCAAATGTTTGTAGATAAAATTGACGAAGTCACCCGGAAGGAAACGGCAAAGCCTGTGTAACATATAATAATATATGAAACTTTTGAACGCCTCATAAATTTTTATCTCGGCGGACTTTCCAACCCAGAATCGTAGCCACAATGGGAATTCCTATATTCATAAAGTTAAAGAAACAGAGGCTACTCTCAAAAGGTCAGTTTAACGACCTTTTGAGATAGCCTCTTCGATTTTCTAAATATATACAGTTTTAGGTTCTTATTTATTGGCTTCGTTTCTGCATCCAAAGAATTAACTATAAACCAGTTCTTTTTCGCTTAGACCGAGCGTCTCTGCTGTTGAAGTATGAAGTTTTTGGAAAAGATCTGGGTTTTCCGCTAGTGACACGCCATAAGAAGGAATCATTTCTTTTATTTTCGGTTCCCACTCTTTCATATGTTGTGGGAAGCATTTTTTAATCACCTCAAGCATTACGTGTACGGCAGTAGAAGCACCAGGAGAAGCGCCGAGCAATGCAGCGATCGAGCCATCAGCGGCAGTAATAACTTCCGTACCAAATTGAATCGTTCCTTTACCGCCAGCTTCAGTATCTTTGATAATTTGCACACGTTGGCCCGCGACGACTATATCCCAATCCTCTGATTTAGCCGTCGGGATAAACTCGCGCAACTCTTTCATGCGTTTTTCTTTCGTTAACATAAGCTGCTGGACCAAGTATTTTACCAAAGAAAAGTTTTTAAAAGCTGACGCCAACAAAGTTACGAGATTGTGCAGTTTTACGGAAGCAAACAAATCCATATTTGAGCCATTTTTTAAGAATTTAGGCGAGAAGCCTGCAAACGGTCCAAAGAGCAACATTTTTTTGTTGTCGATATACCGTGTATCAAGGTGCGGAACAGACATCGGAGGCGCACCAATTTTAGCTTTACCGTAAACTTTTGCATGATGTTGCTCTACAACTTTTGGATTATTACATACCATAAATAATCCGCTTACAGGGAATCCACCAATATGTTTGCCTTCTGGAATACCAGATTTTTGAAGTAAGTGCAGACTTGCCCCGCCGGCTCCAATAAATACGAATTTAGCCTTATGGATTTCAACAGAACCGCTATTGAGATCCTTCACTTTCAATTCCCACAGGCCGTCGCTGGTACGTTTAATATCCTCAACACTATGCTTATAGTTTATTTCGACATCTTTCCTCTTTAAGTGGTCAAACAACATGCGCGTTAAAGCACCAAAGTTAACATCCGTACCTGAGTCGATTTTGGTTGCCGCGATCGGTTCATTCGATGTACGGCCTTCCATTATAAGCGGAATCCATTCTTTCAGTTTTTCCGGGTCATCAGAAAATTCCATTCCCTGGAATAATGGATTATTTGATAGTGCTTCAAAACGTTTCTTTAAAAATCTCACATTATTTTCCCCTTGGACTAAACTTATGTGGGGCAACGGTCTGATGAATTCCTGCGGATTTTGTAACAGATTGTTTTTTACAAGGTAAGCCCAAAACTGTCTGGAAACTTGGAACTGTTCATTAATTCTTATAGCTTTGTTAATATCAATAGATCCATCCGGTTTCTCCGGTGTGTAGTTAAGCTCGCATAGTGCAGCATGCCCCGTTCCCGCATTATTCCATTCGTTAGAGCTTTCTTCTCCTGGTTTGCCGAGCTTCTCAAACACTTTAATCTCCCATTCCGGTGCTAATTCTTTCAACAGTGTCCCTAAAGTCGCACTCATGATTCCGGCACCAATTAAGATAACGTCTGTTCTAGTTTGTCTGTTGCTCATTTTTCCCATCCTTATCCCCTATTATTATTTGCAGAAAGGATGCAGGCGCACCTGCCTAAGCTAAAGCGATCCAGGGTCCTCGCCACGCACCTTTTCTACAGCAATTATATCTTAATTATAGTATAGCACTATTTGATTATTCGATTATAAGTATATCACTATTCAATTTATAGTATATCATTATTATTTATAAATTTATATATACTATAACAACTTTATACTGATGTTAGTCTAAAAATTGGACACGGAGAACAGGGAGATTGTAATAAACTTAATTACAATCGGTTCGAGGTGTCCAATCATAAAAAAGAGAATTTTTGATAAGGAGTACAAGATTCAGGTTGTTGAATTATGCTTGGAGGGGGATAAATCCATCACCCATGTGGCTAAAGAGTCAGGTTTGGATATCCCATTTCATACGCCATTTCTAAAACCCTATATCTGCATCAGTCATGTCCTGTCCAGTTGCTTTTACCGCTGCAAGTGCCTCAAGATGAGTTTCATATAAAGGTTTCATGTTGTCGTCCTCCAGGCTGAAGTAATGTCTATACAGACCTATACTACCACACTCTTCAGAATATTGTAAGTTGAGAAATAATGATTTTCGTGTTGTCCCCATTCGCTACCGTGCAACGAGGGCAACCGCTACCCTGCAGCACAGTCAACGTCAAGTCAACGAAAAGAAAAAACCGCATCAGACGTTAATCTGACGCGGTTCTCTGACATGTGATGATTCCGACTGGGCTCGAACCAGCGACCTCCACCCTGTCAAGGTGGCGCTCTCCCAGCTGAGCTACGGAATCATGTTATTCTGTTGAACACATTTTTTATTATATGGACGAGCAGCGGATTTGTCAAATACTTTTTTAAAAAATTTTTTGGTGGCGATGAAAACGGCTTGGGAAGGGAATTTTTCATTGTTTAATCCAGCGAATATCGAAAGTAATGGACGGGACTGAAGAAGCTGCATCACACGGTCGCCTGACGAGACGGCGGAAGAAGATTTCCGCCGCCTTATTTGTTATTTAGTACCGAATACATCCGCCATTTTCCGCTGCCTTTCATCCCTTCTATCATCGCGTTGGTGACAAAGATCGTCACCATATACATGACGAGCGGCGACAAAGCGATCCACGGTGCGTGAATCAGTTCGTCGCGGCTGAGCCCGATGATGCTCGACCATTCGTGCACAAACGGGTGAACGGATGCTTCGCCGGTCAAGATATCTGTTTTCTCTATTCTTCCCCCGATAATAATCTCAAAAAACCCGAGATGGATTAATAGAATCAATGTTTGCACGACTTGCTGCAAAAACAGAACGACGATCGTTTCCCGCAGATACGGCCAAACATGTTTTCGAAATACATGCAGCGTTCCTGCCCCCAGCAATCGGGAGCTTATCACATATTCTTGTTTGTTCATCCATTGCATCTCTTTTCCGATCGCAAGAATGAGCGGAGGCAGCGACACGCAGACTAACACAGCGCATTGATACAAAACAAGCGAAAATCGATACCCCTCCTGCCCGCTTTGCACCATTAACGGCATCATCAAAACAATCGACCATAAAATCGTCGGAATGTAAAGGTAGGTCTGACAAATCTGCTCGATCCCCTTGCGAATAAAGGAAGGCGCGTAAGCCGTTGCACTGCCAATCAAAATCCCTAGCACCATTTGGATGGCACATATGCTAAACACAATGAGAATGGTAAATCGCGCGCCGTCCAGCAGCTTGAAAAACATGCTGTTTCCTTGGCGGTCCGTGCCAAAAGGCGGTGCGGTCCATGGATCAAAAGGAGTTTCTTTTACAATTTCCCCTTTTTCATTCATGATGAGGGTCTGGTGCTCGGAAAAAAACAAGTCGTGATGCTGGCCGACAAAGAAACTGGCAGCAAGCAGCACAATAAAATAACCGATTCCAAACAAAAATCGTTTTGAACGAAATACGCTGTTATTCATACGCTTCCCTTCCCACGATACGATAAATGAAATAGCTCATAACGGAAAATACGATAAAAAACGGAACGTACAGGAGAAGCAGCCATAGGCATAACGTTGGCGGAGTTAAAAAACCAGGTTTCCAAATAAAACCCGTAAACCCATAGATGTTGAACGCAAACTCAACCAAAAACAGCGTCGATATCATAAACACAAACAGCACACGCAATTGATGAATCAAATGATACAGCGTATTGCGCAATAGGTGAAATATTACGATATACCATTTTGGAAATCCTTGAGAATAAACAAACTCAATATACGGTTTCGTTTGTTCCCGTTGGGCGAACAGCACAATCGTGCGGAAAAAATGCAGTGTCGGCACAAGCGTCATGCACAAAACCGGCAAAAAATACGCCTTTGTATCGCCGAACGCGTAAATAGCAATGATTTCCATCCCCGTCTTTTTAAATATCCATACAAGAAAAAGCTGGAGCGCGAAAATCCATAATAAATCCGGAACCGATTCCATCCATACGGAAATACGTTCTATCATCCGCTTCATCGTTTCGTTAGATAAAACATAGATACAAGCGAGCACGGTCGCGCACACAATAGTAAGCAACAAGGAGAGTACGATCAACGTCAAGGAATACATATATGGCTCTTGGATGTACTCGAAAAAGTTTGTTTGTCTCCCTGTTGTGTAGTTCGGAAATGTAACGTCAAACGGTGATGCAATCTCCTTCACATAATCAAAAAAAGAATAATGCGCGTCAGCATAATAAAGAAAAGGCAGCGACCCTTCTTTCTGAAAATTCGGGATAGCGTAAAACACAACATAACTGCTGAAAACGATGACGACGATCGTAACCGAAAATTCGAGCAGTTTTTTCATCCAGAAATCATGCAAACAACTTTTACCCCCTTATCCTATTTTTACCTTGATTTTTATTTTATCATAATTTTCAAATAAATAGATTTTTATTCTATGGCCATCATTTTTTTCATTTCACCATCTCGCCTTCGATTATCGACGCTATTGGGCAATTACCAACAGCGATCCACACGATCACGGCGCGGCTCCTATCATCGCCAATCCCCTTAACCTGCTAAAAGAAACGAAAACAGCAGCATCAAAAAAGGTATGCGCCCATATTTTTGGCGCATACCTTTTTCTTTCAGCGTGCGGAAACGGCGGATGGCGTTTCTTTGACATAGGATAATGCCTGCTCGAAATCGGCGATTAAATCTTCAACCGCCTCCAAGCCAACGCTAAGACGCAGCAGACCATCGGTAATGCCGCGCCGCTCCCGTTCCGCTTTCGGCATCGCGGCGTGCGACATTTTCGCCGGATAGGACAAAATCGATTCGACCGCGCCTAAGCTGACAGCAAATACAGGAAGGCGAACGTGTTTCACAAACGTTCTCACCGCTTCTTCATCGGCGAGGCGGAACGATAATACTGCGCCAAATCCCGAGGCTTGATAGCGTTGAATCGAATGGCCAGGATGGTGCGTGAGCCCTGGGTAATACACTTCCTCTATTTTCGGATGGCTAGATAAATAGCGGGCGATGGCGAGCGCTGATTCGGATGACTGTTTGAGGCGGACGTGCAGCGTCTTTAATCCGCGCAACACCAGCCACGCATCTTGCACGCCAAGCACGGCGCCGAACGCGTTTTGCAATTTGTACAGCTGTTTCGCCAACTCCTCGTCTTTCACCACGGCAAGTCCCGCCACGACATCGCTATGCCCTGCCAAAAACTTCGTCGCGCTATGAAGAACGACATCGACGCCAAGGTCGAGCGGACGCTGGAGCGCGGGAGTCATAAATGTGTTATCTAAAAACGTCAAACAGCCATTGGCTTTCGCGAGTTTGACAATTCCTTGGATATCAGTTACTTTTAAAAGCGGGTTGGACGGCGTTTCGACATAGATCACTTTTGTATTCGGACGAATATGAGTAGCCACTTCATGTAAATCGGTCATATCGACAAACGTATATTCAATGCCAAAACGGTTTAATACTTCGGTGATCATGCGATACGTGCCCCCGTAAACATCTTCGGTCACGAGCACATGGTCACCTTTGGACAAGAGAAGAAACGCAGTCGAAATCGCCGCCATCCCCGAGGAAAAAGCGAAGCCGCGCACGCCGCCTTCCAGTTCGGCAATCGTTTCTTCGAGCGCCTCGCGCGTCGGGTTGCCGGAGCGGCTGTAATCGTATTTGCCAAATGTGTCAAAATCGAATTGATGGAACGTCGAAGCATGCTGAATCGGCACACTTACTGCCCCTGTTTGCCGATCGATTTTCCATTTGTTATGAAGCAGTTTCGTTTGAAAAGAAACACGTTGTTCCATCCCCCTACACCTCTTTCATGTTTTTCAACGCTTGCGCCAAGTCGGCGATTAAATCTTCGGCATGTTCGATGCCGACAGAAAAGCGCAACAGCCGGTTACAGACGCCGTTGGCGATGCGGATTTCCTCCGGAATGTCAGCATGCGTTTGCGTCGCTGGATACGTAATAAAGCTTTCCACACCTCCTAAACTTTCGGCGAACGTAATTAAGCGTAAGCTTTGCAAAAAGCGGTTGACCCATTTTTCCTCGCGCAAACGGAACGATAACATGCCGCCTCTTCCCGGGTATAAGACATCGGTAATATCTTCGTGGGATGCTAAAAACTCGCTGATGCGTTTCGCGTTTTCTTCATGCTGGCGCATCCGCAGCGCCAATGTTTTCATGCCGCGAATCAATAGCCACGAGTCAAACGGAGAAAGCACGGCGCCGATCGCATTATGATACTCCGCCAAGCGTTGACAAAGCTCCTCTCCCTTCGCAACGACAAGGCCGGCTAATACGTCGTTATGGCCGCCCAAATATTTGGTTGCGCTATGAATGACTATATCGGCCCCCTGTTCGATCGGGCGCTGCAGAACCGGGGTATAAAACGTATTATCGACAATAAGAAGCAAACCGTATTTTTTCGCCAACTTCGCTACTTCAGCGATATCGGTTTCCTGCATGAGCGGATTGGTCGGCGTTTCTAAAAAAATCGCCTTCGTTTTTTCGGTAATCGCGTTCTCTACTAATCGTATGTCGCGAAAATCTACATAATGAAAAGACAACCCGTATTTTCTCCAGCCCCGTTCAAACAGGCGATATGTACCTCCGTAAAGGTCGGCGGAAACTAAAAATTCATCCCCGCTTTCAAATAAAGCAAGAACTGTCTGAATTGCGGCCATGCCGGAGCTGAACGCATAGCCTTGACCGCCGCCCTCGAGCTTGGCAATCGCTTCCTCGACGATTTTGCGCGTCGGGTTGCCGGTGCGGATGTAGTCAAACCCAGACGACTGTCCAATTCCTTTATGACGGTATGCCGTCGAAAAGTAGACAGGCGGATTGACCGTCCCTGTTACCGTTTCACTGCGGTTTCCGATTTGCGCTAACAATGTCTCTAGTTTCTCCATTTATCTCTCTCCCTCTTTGGTAAAATAAAAAAAGTCTTCTAAGAAGAAGACTTTTCCATAACCATTGTCAGTGCTTCTTCTTATCTGCCGAATTGAAAACTCAATTCGCTGGATTTAGCACCTGGCCAATATTTGGCTGGTTGCTGAAGCTTCACAGGGCCAGTTCCCTCCGCTTCTCTTGATAAGAATGCATCTTGCCGATATTCATTTGTCTGATTATCTAAAAATTTAACCCATTCATAATAATTTTGCAAGTAATTTTTTATCAACATGTTTTTCATATGTTCTAACTGATGGCAGTACATTTCTTTATTTTATGACAAAAACAGCAAAAAAGCCGCTTATTTTTTCAAAAACTCACACGATTAGACGGCGTTTATTAACATGTTCTAGCAAAAATATGTTACAATAACAGGTGAATCGTTATGTTTATGGAGGATACATCATGGCGACGCAAAAAGGAACGATGCAGGATTATACGATTTACAGCAATGCGCTCGAAGAAGAAGTAACGCTGCTTGCTTATTTGCCAAGCACCTTTTCCCCGCTTCATAAATATTCTCTTTTAATTGCGCAAGATGGAAAAGATTATTTTATGTACGGGAAAATAAAAAGCGTGATCGAACAGCTGATGGAAAACGGCGAAATTGATCGCACCAT
This sequence comes from Parageobacillus sp. NEAU-HV-2, assembly GCF_059115485.1. Lineage (NCBI taxonomy): Bacteria > Bacillati > Bacillota > Bacilli > Caryophanales > Anoxybacillaceae > Parageobacillus > Parageobacillus sp. NEAU-HV-2. Next base: position 261,869 of record NZ_JBXUJJ010000001.1, on the reverse strand, counting down.
CGTCATCGGAATTCCGTATCATAATGTTAAGGACCGTTATGAGAAATATCATCCAAACGGAAAGAAAAACAGCCAATATTTGCGCTTTTTAGCCCATGAGCTCATTCCGTTTTTAGATCAAACGTTTCCTACGTATCAAATCGGAAAAGGGCGTGCGCTCATTGGCGATTCGCTCGGCGGTACGGTATCCTTGATGGCAGGACTATTGTATCCGCATACATTTGGAAAAATCGCGATGCAGTCACCGTATATAGACGAAGACATCATCGCAAAAATCCGCCAGTTTTCTGAACCATCCTTATTGCAAATTTATCATTCGGTCGGGACAAAGGAAACCGCTGTAAAAACAACAGATGGACACGTACGCGATTTTATTGCGCCAAACCGGAAAGCACGGGAAGCGTTTAGCGAAAAAGGTTTTTTGTATAAATATAATGAATTTGACGGCGACCATGCGTGGACGTATTGGCAGCCTGATGTTCCACGAGCCATTGCCTGGATCCTTTCTATGTAAGCACTACAATACTTTTCAAAATTTTGTTATAATTAAGTACTACTTCATTTAAGGAGGGATTTTTTATGAAATACGGTATTGCTTTGTTTCCTTCAAAGCGGATACAGGACTTTGCTAATTCCTATAGAAAGCGCTACGATAGCCATTACGCCCTCATTCCGCCGCATTTAACCTTAAAAGAACCTTTTGAAGCGGATGACCAGCAAATTAAAGAAATGGTGAAAGAACTGCGCAAAATCGCGGCCGAAACGGATGTCATCCCGTTAAAAGTGACGAAATTCAGCTCGTTTTACCCGGCAAGCAATGTCATTTATTTAAAGGTAGAACCGAATGAAACGCTGCAGCGCCTCCACGCACGGCTCCACAGCGGGATCTTCGCCGGCCAGCCAGAATTCGTATTTGTCCCTCATATTACGATCGGCCGCGATTTGCCAAGTGCGGAGTACGCGGATGTGTATGGACAGTTGCGGATGCAAGACGTGTATTTTGAAGAAACAGTTGATCGTTTCCATCTCCTATATCAACTAGAAAACGGTTCTTGGACGGTATATGAAACATTTTTGGTTGGAGGAAAGGATCAGGAATAACATGAATGTGGCCATTGGGAAAAAAAGTGACGCTTCCTTATATAATGACGCCCTGCTCGTTCGGCGAACGGTCTTTATTGAAGAACAACATGTCCCGGAAGAAGAGGAAATTGATGAATTCGATCAGGAAGCGACCCATTTTGTTCTGTATGATGAAGGAAAGCCCGTCGGCGCAGGCAGATTTCGCATCGTTGATCAAGGTCTTGGAAAAATTGAACGAATTTGCGTACTGCCGCAATACCGCGGCCGCGGGGCGGGAAAGCTGATTATGGAAAAGATCGAGCAATTCGCAAAAGAACAAGGTGTCCCAAAAGTAAAATTAAATGCGCAAACACATGCCGAACCATTTTATCAAAAGCTCGGATACGAAACCGTATCCGATGTGTTTATGGATGCCGGAATTCCGCATGTCACGATGGTCAAAACATGGTAAAGACCGTATCAAGCAATGGTACGGTTCTTTTTTATGTTTTTTTCTTTTTTGGCTCTATTCCTCTTTTCCAGAGAAATAAATACGCAGAAATGGTATAAGGGAGCTCCAATTCGGAAGGCTCCCTTTTGCTTATTTTTTGTTGAGCATGTTGGCAATCGTGTTAAAATCAAGCTGTTTTCCATTTTGAACGATCGTTTTGACGATTTGGTCTTCTAACTGCTTTGGCACTTTCCGATTGGCGATTTGCGCGACACGCTGAATGACATGACGAACCGTTTTTTCATCTTTAAAATTGGCATTTTGTAAGGAGTTTGCTAATTCCAATATGTCTCTCATATTGACGCCTGTTTTCTTTTCGATATTTTTAAAAAATTGATTATCCATTTACCAAATCCTCCTTTTCCTCTTATATCGTATGAAATGAAAAACAAGAAGTGCATGCATCGGAAAGAAAAAGTACGAGCTGCCCGTTGAATAGAACAGCCCGTACCCGCTGCATGATATTAGCCTACAAATGCAGCACCAACAATAATTAACAAAATGAACAACACAACAATCAACACAAAGCTATTGCCATAGCCGAAACCGCCATAGCCGCCATAGCCATAGCCGCCATAGCCGAAACCGCAGCATCCAAAGCCCATAGTGGTGCACCTCCTTACGCTTTGTTACTTTATCGTATTCATCGTACTTGCAAATGGTATAGGCACATGTGGAAATGCATTATCCAAAGATGCGGAATAACTTGGCAAATTCATTTTCTTTTTTGGCAAACCACTTGTTGATATAATCCAAATTTCCTTGTATATCCTTTAAAAATTGATTGTTTAACTTTTCGATTTCCTGAATTTGCTTATCGAAATTTTTTCCCCACTGTTCAAACAACTGGATAAACTGCTCATGTCCCTCTTTTTTAGAATTTGCCCATGTTTCTAGCGCTTTTTCCAACTCCTTGCTCACTCCGTTCCCCTCCTTCCTTACCATTTGTGTATGCAGCACACACCGTAGTGTGCCAAGGCGTTTAAATTCTTTTTCTCGAACAAAATATGATAAAGTATAAACGATATCATTTTGTTCAAGGAGGAAAGAACATTGAAAGAAATACAAACGACTGAGCAATTCCAGCAAATTATTTCCAGCGATAAACCAGTAATTGTTAAATTTTATACAACATGGTGCCCAGACTGCACGAGATTAAATATGTTTATCGATGACATTGTGAAGGAATATTCGCAATACGATTGGTTTGAAATGAACCGTGATCAATTTCCAGAACTCGCTGAACAATATCAAGTATTGGGCATCCCAAGTTTGCTCCTGTTCCAAAATGGGGAAAAAGTTGCCCATCTCCACAGCGCCAACGCGAAAACGCCGGAAGAAGTAAAAGCATTTTTGCAATCGTTGACTATATAGACACAAAAAAGCCGCTCACGGATTATTTCGTGAGCGGCTTTTTTCGCAAGGCGTCAAGAAAGCCAGGCTTAATACTCAATCTCCTCATAATCTTTTGGCTGGTGTGTGACATTATTTCCGCTGTGCATAAATTTGATCGATATTTCTTCATCTGTCGTATTCGCTTTTTGCCCACGGTCGCTTTTTTTCAATTCGACCGTAATTTCTTCATCGGTTGTTCGAGTTCGTTTTTGTTCCATCATGATGCCTCCCTTAGTTTCTTAAAAATGGCTCCACTTTTTGTAATAATGTTTGCATTTTTTCAGCGTTTGTTCGATATAGCTCTTTTGCTTCTTTTGACTCAGTTTGCAAAGCGAATAATTCAAAGTCTGCCTGCACTTTTTTGATCGCCGCCAGCAGCAGTTTTTTCTCTTGCGGCTCGGAAATTTGGATTTTGTCATCATACAAATCCAATGTCAACTGTCCGTAAGAATCGACTTGCGCCAAAAATACGTTTTCGATGGCAACTCCTTGCTTGTCTAACTGCTGCTTCAGCCAGCCGCGGCTTAACCCCATTGTCGCCAGCGGCTCGTCCAAAATCATGCCGTCCATAATGACCGTTTGCGGCTCTTTTTCCGAAGGCGGGTTTGGAAATACATCGCCGACCGTTAGCGGCTGTTTTTCCCGTTTCAACAGCACGTTTAAATCACCGTTTGGCTCGAGCACCGCAAATTCCACATCTGCCACACGAAATACGTCTTTTTTGCGAAGTTGTTCAAGAAGTTCGTCTACTGTATACTTTTCACGTTTTAAATTTTCCTCTAATATTTTTCCATTCTTGATAAAAATAGTGGAATTTCCTTCCACAAAATTACGGAATTTTTTATTTCGTAGTGAAATGCGAGAAGTGAGCACGGGAAATAACGACCAAATTAAAATGCTTGTGATGCCTTCCTGCAAACTAATACTTAAATCCATTGACATCGTTCCGGCGATATCACCGACAGTAATGCCGACAATATACTCAAAAAAGGAGAGTTTGGATAATGGTTTTTTTCCCAGTATTCGCGTAATGATAAACAAGCCAATAATGATGGAAATCGAACGAATTGCTACTTCTAACCATACAGGCATCGATCATGCTCCTTACTGTCCTTGATATTGTGGCTCTTCTCGCTCCAGTTTGCCGATGCGATTTTTAATGTCGGCAATGATTTCTTCCGTCATCATCATCGCTTCATGAAATGTTCGCTGCGCTTTTTCATCCTGTGAAACAAGGGCGAGTTCCTGCAATCCAGCATGAATGCTTTTTAAGCTTGCTAAACTTTGCTTAACTTGTGAAGCAACGGTCATTTCTCTCCCTCCTATCCTTTCGGACGGAATAATAACGCGCCGATAAAGCCGAAAACAATGGCTGCGGAAATGCCGGCGCTCGTCACTTCAAACATTCCCGTCAGCACCCCGATAATCCCGTGCTTTTCTGCTTCGTGCATTGCCCCATGGACAAGGGAGTTGCCGAAACTGGTGATCGGGATCGTCGCGCCGGCGCCGGCAAAATCAATAAGCGGTTCGTACAAACCGAATCCATCTAAAATGGCGCCAATAACCACTAATATTGTCAACGTATGGGCAGGTGTTAATTTAAACACGTCCATTAAAATTTGTCCGATTACACAAATCAAGCCTCCAACAACGAATGCCCAAAAAAACATCGCCAGCATCTTACGCTTCACCTCCATACTCAATCGCCACAGCGTGAGCAATGCACGGGATTGTTTCGTTTTGCTGGAACGAAAGCGGAGATAACAGCGCTCCCGTGGCAACGACAAGAATTCGCTTAAATTCCCCCCGTTTCATCCGATTTAACAGATGCCCGTATACAACCACCGCAGAACACCCCGCACCGCTCGCTCCCGCTAGCACCGGCTGGCCTTCGCGATAAATAATCAAACCGCAGTCTTGATAACGTTCTTCCTCTATCTTCACCCCATGCTGATGAAGCAAATCGAGCGACACATTGCGGCCAATTTTCCCTAAATCGCCAGTAACAATTAAATCATAGTAAGAGGCATCGATTTGCATATCGCGCAAATGCGCCTCAATCGTATCTACCGCTGCCGGCGCCATCGCTCCTCCCATATTAAATGGATCGCTCAGACCCATGTCGACGACGCGGCCGATCGTTGCTGCAGTAATGCGCGGCCCGTCTCCTTTCGGGCTAATGAGGGCTACTCCTGCCCCTGTTACGGTCCATTGGGCTGTCGGCGGTTTTTGTCCGCCATATTCCGTCGGGTAGCGGAATTGTTTTTCCACCGCCGTGTTATGGCTCGCCGCTCCCGTCAATATATAGTCTGCCCCGCCGTAATTCACAATAAAAGCACTTAGCGCCAGCCCTTCCATAGAGGTGGAACAGGCGCCAAACACGCCAAGGTACGGGACGCCAATCGTTCTTGCCGCAAAACTCGTTGGGGTCATCTGATTAATGAGGTCTCCGGCAATTAGAAATTGCACTTTTTCTTTCTCTATTCCGGCCTTTTCCATTGCTTTAAACATCGCTTCTTCCAACAGCACTTTATGGGCCTTTTCATAAGAATCTTCACCAAGCCATAAATCTTCATGAAGTAGATCGAAATCGTCAGCGATGCGGCCGTTTGCCTCAAACGGTCCGCCAACCGTTGCCGTGGAAACGATAACTGGTTTGTTGTCAAACACCCATGTCCGATGCCCTTTTAACATTACAAACCACCCCACTGCGTGGCGAGTGTCTTGACTAAGGCAACGACAAAGGCGGCAAACGTGCCGAATAAAATCACCGAGCCGGCAAGTTTGAACATATTCGAGCCGACCCCAAGCACGAATCCTTCTGTCCGGTGCTCAATCGCTGCTGAAATCACCGCATTCCCAAAGCCGGTAACCGGAACGGCGCTTCCTGCACCAGCAAATTGGGCAATGCGGTCATATACCCCAAGCCCAGTTAAAATCATCGAAATAAATACCATCGTTGCCACCGTCGGGTTTCCTACCGTTTGCTCGGTAAAGTCAAAAAAATACATATAACAGTATGAAATGGCTTGCCCGATCACACAAATGAGTCCGCCGACAAGAAAAGCGCGCAAGCAGTTTTTTACGACGGGACGCTTCGTTTCCCGTTCTTTTTCAAACAAATGATATTCCTGTTGTACAGGAGTAAGTTTTTTTCGCTTTTCGTTTGCCATAGTGCCACCCCTTATGCGGAATCTTCACTTAGCCGCTTAATTTTTTCGATTTGCTTGTTCGTTTTTGCTTCATCCCAATTATTATTTTCTAAATCATCCACTAGCTCCCTTGTTTTCCAAAATATTTTCAAGTCACTAGATGAAGTAATTTGATGATCGGGAAATAAGCGTTTTAGCTGATCGTGTATTTCTTTTTCAATTTGTTTACGGTAAAAGCGGTCCATATGCTTGATTTGATAAGCGACGAGCAGTTTCTTACTTGTGTTGACGGCAACGGCATCTTTAATATCATCCCGCGAACGCACATATGCTACTGCCTGCTCTGCCGGCAGCTGATCTATATTGGCGTGTTTTGCTGTTCCATCCGTATTTGTGCGAATTAGATTCGTTCCTCGCATCGATTGTTGTTTTACCCCGTTTTCTTTGGCGCAACCGCCCATCACGATGCCGACGGCCAGCGCCATGAGCAACCACTTTCTCATGTTCATCAACCCATTCATTTATGTATTTTTTTAAAAGGTTGGCCAGTAACCAACCTTTTTCCATCATCATCCCAACACTTACTCTTCCTACGTTATTGTTGTTTATATTGTGGCTCTTCGTTTTCAATTTCTTGCACGCGCGAGCTGATTAAATCAACGATCGCTTGTGTTTGTTGCGCTGCTTGTTGATAAAGTTGTTTTGCAGCTTGGTTTTCTGTCTGCAATGCGAATGTTTCGAAGCTTGCTTGTGCTGATTTTAAACCTGCTAATGTTTGTTTTACTTGTGTTGCAACTGTCATGTTGGGTTACCTCCCGATTGTTTTAAGGGGATTACAATTGTTAGAATGGTTTTTTAGGGAGAAAATATAATTGTAATTTTTTACAAAAAACAGGCTGTCCGTTGAATCGGACAGCCTATTTTTCTTTATTCACCTTATCGGAGTAACCGCGGCCAAGAGACGGATTGTTGAGAATCCCTGCCATGACAAGAATGCTTAAAAATGCTTCGTATAGCCGCTCGTATTTCCCTAAATCGATATCAACACCAAATGTTTGTAATGCCAAAATAGCAAAAGAACCAATGGCCAGCCAAAGACCGTAGTTTTTAAAACGCTCCACTTACGTTTCCTCCATCAATTTTCGCTAAGTGTTTAGATCCAAGAAAAAGGTCTTCTTTCCTCTTCACGATCGTCACGTTCATGATCATCATGTTCATGATCATCGTGTGATAATTCTTTATGAACATCTTCGATTGCTTCTACATCAGAACGACGCGGAAACAACCATGGATCGCGAATGCGTCCTTTTGGAATAACGATCACATCGTCAGCGTGAATAATTAGCTTATCAACATGGATGACACGAGATTTTTTACGATTGGACACGCCCACTCCTCCTTCCTGTCACCTTGTTGCATTGTTAGACTATGCAACTAGACCAATGGAGGTATAGGCATTTTTCACAGTTCATCCATTATTTCTTTTTATCGTTCTCGTTCTGCCGCAGCCACATCCTCCTGCCCGCTTTACAGACGGCGTTTGGGGAGAAAGCACTCTTTTTGCCTTAATTTGTTTGGGAGATTGAATGTTTTTTTTCATCGCTATAACCTCCAAGCTGTTTAATGTAGTATTAGTTTATGTGGTGCAAACAGAATGTGTTTCTCCTTTTTCATCACGTTTTGATTTTTCGAATATAATAAAAAACATGTAAAAGTAGCAACGACATAAAATGACATTGCAACTGCATCTTGCTTTACTTGTACTCGTGGACATTCTATAACAAACGAAAAAAGAGCGGGAAACCTATCGTTTTCCTCGCTCTTGTTTACGCATCTACTTTTTCAACCGCCCACTCGACTAGCGAGGCACCGCCAGCAATCGCCAATATGATCAGCAGCGGGTGAAATAATACAGGGTAAAGCATATTGCCGATATAAAGAATAGCCGCACACCAAATTCCCGTGCACCAATAGCAACTTAACAGCTCGCCAATCCAATGCTGCAATCCGCTCCCTTTAATATGCAAAAACGATTGTACCGTTCCGTCAGGCAATGTTTCTTCAACAATTTCATGGAAAGGCTTTCGCAAAAAAGACGTAATCGAGTCGTACATCATCAATCTCGTTAGGCGAAACGTTCCTAAAATAAAAAGGAAAAGTTCAGTCGCCGTCACGCGGTTCTTCTTCCTCCTTCCTCGATAGCCCGATTAACGCAACGGAAACAACCTCCTTTCTCGGAATAACGAATGTTCCCGAAACCGTATCGATGGTGATTTCCGTTCCGTCATATTTACGAATAATCCCTTCCTTTTCACCATCGATGCTAACAAGCTTGCATTTCACATGAGAGAGAGAGGCAGGTGGGCTTGCTAAAAATGATAATTGTTCCTCTAATGACATCTGTTGAAACTGCTTCCCCTGCTGTTGATTTAGATTTTCTTGGACAATTTCGCCGTTCTCCCATTCGCTTTTATGTTTCAATTCTTGTTTGACGGGCGCTTTGCTTTTAAACGTCCGCTGCATATAAGCGACCGTACGCTCCAATTTGGGCTGCACAATATAAAGAAGCGGTTCGTTTTCGACGATATCGCTTCGTTTCATCGGTGGTCCCCCCTCCTTATTTCGGCTGCTACCTTATATATGTATGCGGCTTAATCATGAGATTTGCCCTGAAGTTCGTCAAAAAAAACTGTCCCTCGATAAAGGAACAGTCTGCTAATATATTACGGCAAGTATCGCTGATTGTTTAATCAATATCTAATTTCGCTTTTGCATTAATATCCTAAAATATGGTATCCAGAATCAACGTGAATAATTTCGCCCGTAATGCCGCGCGACAGGTCGCTAAATAAGAACAACGCTGTATCGCCGACTTCTTCTTGCGTCGTCGTGCGGCGAAGCGGGGCGCGTTCTTCGATTTGTTTTAAGATCGAATTAAAATCGCTGACCCCTTTTGCCGATAATGTGCGAATCGGTCCGGCAGAGATGGCATTGACGCGGATGCCGTATTTTCCTAAATCGTTGGCTAAATATTTCACGCTCGCATCGAGCGCCGCTTTTGCCACTCCCATAATGTTATAATTTTGGACGACGCGCTCGCCGCCAAGATATGTCAGCGTAACAATGCTTCCACCTTCCGTCATCAGCTCTTTTGCTTCCCTGGCAACCGCAGTTAATGAATAAGCACTAATATTATGGGCAAGCAAAAAGCCTTCGCGGCTCACTTTCATATACTCTCCATTTAAGTCTTCTTTGTTTGCATAGGCAATACAATGGGCCACGCCGTGAATGACGCCGACTTGTTCTTTAATTTGCTTAAAGCATTGAACAATTTCCTCATCTTTTGTCACATCGCACGGCAGCAGAAGGGTGCTTTCGTCTTCGAGCGTATCGACAAGCGCGCGCACCTCTTTTTCAAAACGCTCTCCGGCGTACGTAAAAACAAGGCGCGCCCCCGCCGCATGCAAAGATCTTGCGATTCCCCAGGCGATGCTGCGTTTATTCGCCACTCCCATCACGACATATGTACGTCCCTTTAACGATAAATTCATTCGTCATCCTCCTATATCCATTACAATTAATATTTGTTATTAGTACCTAGTGTTAACTTTATTATATGATAAGTTACTAGGAAAGTAAATGAGGCAAACCCCTTTGCAAAAATATCGTAATTCGTTAATATGATATATGGCACGTTTTTATTATGACGGAGAGGATCATCATATGGAACGAGATCGCTTATCACAGTCCAAACTGGATTATAATTTGTTGTTTATTTTGTTTTTAATGGCTATCGTCAGCGCGATCGCAATTCATAGTGCAGAGGCTACCTTGCCGGAAAAATTGCAGAATGTCAATTTCGCCTATAAGCAATTGCAGTGGTATGGAATTGGCGCCGTTGTGATCGCCTTAACGATGATTATCGACTATGACCGTTTTTTTCAAATCGCTTGGTATTTATATGGATTTGGCATGTTGCTGTTGCTTGGGCTCGCATTGCACGTTCCCGGAGCAGTCACCCTTAAAGGGGCAACATGCTGGTATGCTCTTCCAGGTGGAAACTTTCAGCCATCGGAATTGATGAAAATTTTTATGATTATCGTCCTTAGCCGCATTATCGTCAATCATCGCGAGAAATATCCAGAACCGACCGTGAAAGATGACTTTAGGCTCCTTGGCAAAATCGCCTTAACTGTTTTTCCGCCGCTTATTTTGCTGATGAAACAGCCAGACTTAGGAATGTCGATGGTGTTTGTCGCAATTACCGGCTCGCTTGTGCTCGTTTCCGGCATCCGCTGGCGCATTATTTTTGGCATCATCTTTTCCGGGGTGGCGACTGCGGCAATTCTTGTATTTATTTTCTTTCAATTCCCTGATTTTTTCCATAAATATATTTTGGAGGAATATCAATTAAACCGCTTCTACGGTTGGCTTGCCCCGTACGAATATTCGAATGAACAAGGGTTCCAGCTTATTCGTTCCCTGCTTGCGATCGGATCAGGAGAATTGTATGGAAAAGGATTTGGCAACATTCAAGTATACCTCCCGGAAGCACATACCGACTTTATTTTCGGCATCATCGCCGAGCAGTTCGGATTTATTGGCGCGAGCATTGTCATCTCTCTCTTTTTCCTGCTTGTTTACCGCATGGTTCATATTGCGCTAGAAAGCAACGACTTATATGGAAGCTACCTATGCGCCGGCGTCATCGGCATGATTACGTTCCAAGTATTTCAAAACGTCGGCATGACGATCGGCCTGTTGCCGATTACCGGCCTTCCGCTTCCTTTCATTAGCTATGGGGGAAGTTCGCTCGCCACTTATATGCTGGCAATCGGCCTTGTGCTCAATGTTCATTCGCGCACGAAAAAATTTATGTTTTCCACTGAGGAGTAAAAAGCCGCATGATCAGCGGCTTTTTACTTTATACTAATCATTGAGAAAGGAGAACAACCTCATGCAAATCGATATTATTGGCGATATTCATGGATGTTATAGCGAGTTTGTCATGCTTACAAAACAGCTTGGCTATCAATGGAATAGCGGCATTCCTGTTCATCCCGATGGACGAAAGCTCGGCTTTGTCGGCGATTTAACCGACCGCGGCCCACAATCATTGCGAACGATAGAAACCGTCTATTCTCTTGTTAGAAAAAATCTGGCATATTACGTTCCTGGCAATCATTGCAATAAACTATACCGCTTTTTTTTAGGAAGAAACGTGCAAATTGCCCACGGTCTTGAAACAACGGTGGCGGAGTATCGCGCGCTGCCGCCCGGCGAGCAGGCGATGATTCGCAAAAAATTTATGAAGCTGTATGAAACAGCGCCGCTATATGCCCAGCTTGACAACGGCCGCCTGATTATCGCCCATGCCGGAATCCGTCAAGACTACATTGGGCGAACCGACAAAAAAGTGCAAACGTTCGTGCTTTATGGTGATATTACCGGGGAAACGAATCCAGACGGAACGCCCGTGAGACGGGACTGGGCGAAACATTACAAAGGAGAAGCATGGATTGTATACGGCCATACTCCCGTAAAACAGCCTAGAATCATCAATCATACGATCAACATCGACACCGGCTGCGTATTTGGCGGCGCGTTGACCGCTTTTCGCTATCCAGAAATGGAAACGGTCTCGGTTCCATCTTCTTTACCATATGTTCCGGAAAAATTCAGAACGTTTGATTAGCACGAGCCTGTCCCCTATTATCGGATCCGCTCGATTAACCGCTTCATATCATCCGGAAGCGGACAGGAAAACGTATATTGCTGTTTCTCCAACGGATGAAAAAACGAAAGCTCTTTGCTATGCAACGCTTGGCGGCTGATCGCTTCCCGGCTTCCGCCATACAACTCATCCCCGGCGAGCGGATGGCCAATATGCGCCAAATGAACGCGAATTTGGTGAGTGCGCCCTGTCTCTAGCCGCAGTGACAAGTGCGTATAGTCAGGAAACCGCTGCAGCACACGAAAGTGAGTAACGGCACGCTGGCCGTCTTCGCGAACTTCCCGCGCAATAATGCTGTCGTTTTTGCGGGCGATGGGCGCATCAATGGTCCCTTCGTCCTTGCCGACGCGTCCGTGACAAATCGCTTCATAATGCCTTGTCACTTTGCCTTGTTTTTGCAAAGTGGACAAAAGATGATGAATATGGCGGTGCTTGGCGATCAGCACAAGCCCGGAAGTATCGCGGTCAAGCCTGGTGACAACGTGAATCGTCGACGCTAGCTGCTGCTCTTGATAATGATAAAGCAAGGCGTTGGCTAGCGTCCCCCCAGGGTGCTGGCGCGAGGGAATCGTCGCCATCCACGGCGGCTTGTTGACCACCAATACATACTCATCCTCATATACGATATCCAACGGAATCGCCTCCGGTGCCATTCCTTCGCTGGGAAGTTCCGGAGGAAATACGACCCGCAGCGTCTCCCCTTCGCTAAGGCGGTAGCGGACCGTCACCGGCTGATCATTGACATAAATAGCTCCGCCATGAAATTTAATATCGGTCAATGCCGTTTTCGAAATGCCGTTTTCTTTTAAAAACTCGCGGACAAGCTTGCCTTCCTCTTGTTTTGTAATCACCCAAGTGAGCGTAAACTGCGACAACATTGTCTACCTGCCTTTATTTTTATTTGTCAATCCGCAATAAAGGAATCACGCACCCGCTTCCAAAACGGAAACGGCCGGAAACGGGCAAACCGGATTTTTTCATCTGCGACGCGGCATTGGATCGATTTCACATCTTTATGCAAAAGCGATAGATGGTCAATCGTAATTTGAAAATCGACATCATTTACCGGCTTTAACATACATGTATGATGGGCAGGGAGGATAAGCGGCGATCCGATCGTCCGGAATACACGGTTGTTAATCGACGCCATCTCGGTAACTTGGATGGCTTCAAGCGACGGATGCAAAATCGCGCCGCCCAGCGCCTTGTTATAGGCCGTGCTTCCTGTTGGCGTAGAGATGCATAACCCATCGCCGCGGAACGTTTCAAATAGATCGCCGCGAATTTCTACATCAATGACAAGCGTACCGCTGACACTCTTTACCGTGCATTCATTTAAAGCAAGATATTTTGCCTCCCGTCCCCCGTTTATGTAGCGAATAATCACTTCCAACAACGGATATTCGACGACTTGATACGGCGTTTTCGCAATAGCGATCACGAGCTTTTCAATTTCCTCCGGCACCCAGTCGGCATAAAAGCCTAAATGACCCGTATGCACGCCAACAAATGCCGTTTTATCCAAGCGTCGGCAATAACGATGGAACGCATACAATAGCGTCCCGTCGCCGCCAACGGAAATGACAAGATCAGGAGTATCCTCATCGTACTGTAAATCAAAATCCAATAGATACGTTTTGATCTTTTGTGTCAACGCGTTGGATGTTTCATCCCCTTTTGAGGTGATTGCAAATTTCAGCGGCGCTTGTGTTCCTCTCATAATTGTTCTCCTTTTGCTTCCTGTTTTCGTGAAAAAGCGGCTTGCGCTTCCTGAATTTCAAAACGAATTTTCGACATTTCTTCATCTAAACGATAGGCTGCTTCAGCGGCGCGTTGCAGTCTTGCTTTAATATCTTCAGGAAAACGGCCGCTGTATTTGTAATTTAATGAATGTTCAATCGTCGCCCAAAAATTCATGGCAAGGGTGCGGATTTGAATTTCCGCCAAAATTTTCTTCTCACCATGTATCGTCTGCACAGGATAGCGGATGACGACATGATAGGAACGATAGCCGCTTTCCTTTTTCTGTGTAACGTAATCCCGCTCCTCAACGATTTCAAAGTCGTTTCGTTTCCGCAGCAACTCTACTACTGTCTTAATATCATCGACAAATTGGCACATCATCCGCAGCCCGGCAATATCTTGCATTTGTTCTTCTAATTTATCAAGCGGAATGTTTTTCTTTTGCGCTTTATCCAAAATGCTGGCGACTGGCTTGACTCTGCCAGTGACAAACTCGATCGGCGAATGCACCCCCAACATTTCAAACTGGGCGCGCATCCCCTTGAGCTTTACCTTTAACTCTTCGACTGCCTGCTTATACGGTGCCAAAAATAAATCCCAATGTTTGACCATCGTACCACCTACCAATGTTATGTAAGAAAAATTTCTTTTACTGCCTGCTCCATTTGCTCGCCATAATTAGCGTTGCCGTCAATATTTTCGATCAAATAAGTTAACTCTTCCTTAAAGCTTGTTAATTCCAGTTCCAGTTCTCCGCTTTTTAGCACAACGGCAGCCTCTTCTGCCAATGCTTGTTTCACATCGCTCCAAAACTCATATGGAATCGCGACGTAAATAAAATCTTCGTCCGTTTCCAATATATAAATAAACGAAAGATGATCGGAATCCACAAGCATATGATCTTTGGGCCTCGCCTCTTTAAGCGAAAATGGGGGATGATCGTTAATGAGATATAATTGTCTATCTTTTCTTTCCACTTTTTCGACCACTAATTTTTTATGCATGCTAAATCTCCTTCCACATCAACAATCCTTTTTTATTTTACCATAATCACCCTATGCGCAATAAATAATTGATATTCAATGATAAACATCCGATAATAAAATTGAAACGGATGGATAGAGGAGAGAAACGATGCGTCAAGAAATCGAAATCGAATTTAAAAATTTATTAACCAAAACGGAATTTACGCAAATCCGCGAATTGTTTCACATTGATGACCACGCTTTTGAACGCCAGGAAAATCATTATTTCGATACGCCGCAATTCACGTTAAAGGACAAGCTGGCAGCCTTGCGCATCCGTGTCAAAAACGGCAGTTACACATTAACATTAAAACAGACGAAAGCAGAAGGAGTGCTGCTTGAGACACATCAACAGCTTACGAAAGAAGAGGCAAACGCCCTTTTAAACGGCACGGCCGTTGTTCAAGGCAAAGTAGCAGCCATTCTTCAGGAGATCGGCGTGCCGCCCGCAACGCTCCGCCATTTCGGCACGTTAACGACCGATCGCGCTCAATGGACGTACAAAGGCGGAACGCTGTTTCTTGATCGCAATTATTACCTACATACAGAGGATTACGAGTTGGAATATGAAACGGAAGATGCAGAAACTGGAAAACAGCAATTTTTACAGCTGCTTCGTTCGCTGCACATTCCGATCCGGCCAGCGCCAAATAAAATTCAGCGCTTCTATGCAAAAAAATATCAAACGGAGGAGTAACGATGACCGTTCCTACCATCAAATTGCTATTAGAGCTTCAGGCGTTGCAAAATTTCTCCACCCAACGCCCAACCGCACCGGAGCAAAATCAGCCATGGTTGTTTACGCAGCTATTACAGCAATACATAGCGCAGGTGCCGCAAGCCTCTGAAAATCAAGGTACAGCTACGGCTGCGCCAGCCAGCCATGAAGTGGCATCGAGCTTTAAACATAACGATATCGATACACTGATCGCCCAAGCTGCCGAAAAATATGGCTTGGACGCGCAGCTGATTCGCGCCGTTATTCGCCACGAATCGAATTTTAATCCAAACGCACGCAGCCATGCAGGTGCCATTGGCCTTATGCAGCTGATGCCGAGCACCGCAAAGATGCTTGGGGTCGATAACCCATTCGATCCGGTGCAAAACATTGAAGGCGGCGCAAAATATTTGCGTAAGCTATTAGACCGCTATAACGGCAATGTCGCGCTTGCCCTTGCCGCATACAACGCCGGTCCGGGGAACGTCGACCGCTACGGGGGAATTCCGCCGTTTGCCGAAACAAGAACATATGTAGAGAAAATACTTCGCACATACTACTCTTAACGCGTTTGCATGTAATCCATTTTATGAAATAATTGTTTCTTTTTTTCAAGTCACTTTGTTTGAGATAAATACACTTCATTGCTAAAATAGCAGTAAAATCACTGTACACCATACTTTACGCACAAAGGAGCATTCAACGATGGCTGAACAATGGCAAACACTTTACGAGGCGATCGGTGGGGAAGAAACGATTGCGAGGCTTGTGGAAGCTTTTTATAAACGCGTTGCCAAACATCCTGATTTAAGCCCCATCTTCCCAGAAGATTTAACGGAAACAGCGCGAAAGCAAAAGCAATTTTTAACGCAATATTTAGGCGGGCCGCCCCTTTATACGCAAGAGCACGGACACCCAATGCTGCGGGCACGTCATATGCCGTTTGAAATTACGCCAACCCGGGCTGAGGCATGGCTTTCCTGCATGCGCGCGGCAATGGATGAAATCGGCCTGTCCGGCCCCGCACGAGAGCAATTTTATCATCGTCTCGTGCTAACGGCCCATCATATGATCAATACCCCAGACAATTTGGAGAGAAAGGAGCATTCCCTTGAATGACAAGTTAGCTGGGAAGCCGGCACCGGAGTGGTGGTGTGCTTCCCAGCCGCGCAGCAACGAGAAAAAACCGTTAGAGATTTATTTGTTCATCGATCCTTTATGTCCAGAATGCTGGGGGCTTGAACCAATTATTAAAAAGCTGGTGATTGAATACGGACGCTTTTTTACATTGAAACATGTCCTAGGCGGAAAATTGGCGACGCTCAATACACGGAAGCGCCAGAAGCCGGAAACAATCGCCAAAGTGTGGGAGCGGACGGCGAGTCGTTCGGGAATGTCATGTGATGGAAGCCTATGGCTGGAAAATCCGATTTCTAGCCCGTTTGCCCCATCGATCGCTATCAAAGCGGCAGAATTGCAGGGGAAACGCGCAGGAATCCGTTTTTTGCGCAAGTTGCAGGAAGTATTGTTTTTGGAAAAACAAAATGTATCGGACATCTCTGTGTTAATTGATTGTGCCGCACACGTTGGACTGGATATCGATGAATTCGTTCGCGATTTACAGTCGTCAAGCGCGGCAAAAGCGTTTCAGTGCGACTTAAAAATTACGTCAGAGATGGATGTCCATGAAATTCCAACGCTCGTCTTTTTTAACGAAAACATTGAGGATGAAGGCATTAAAATTTCCGGATGTTATCCTTATGAAATTTACGTCGAACTTATTTATGAAATGCTTGGCTTCCATCCAGAACCGTCCCCTCCTCCCCCGCTCGAGTCATTTTTAAGCCATTTCAAATTCGTCGCCACGAAAGAGATTGCCGTTGTTTATAATATGACTGTCCATGAGGCCGAAAAGGAAATGAAAAAGCTGCAGCTGAAACAAAAAGTCAAAAAAGTACCGGTAAAACACGGAACGTTTTGGCGCTATATTTGTGATGAAAAATAAAGAAAAAGCCCGGCCGGATGCCGGGCTTTTTCTTTTTGTCAAGACAACAAAGGGGATGGGAGAAATTTTTCACGGTCAAACAAAGGGGTATCAGGTTTTGTGATTTCGTTCACGATATTATCTTAACAAATCACAGCAAGGTTTGACAACCGATTTGTGCTTTTGTTCACATTATTGTCATAAATACGCATGTATTTCTTGGCGCCGTTCATATAATGAAAGTGAAATCCGCTAAGGAGGGAAAAACATGAAAAAGCGAATGGCACTGTTTCTTTGGGGGTTCGCCATGTTGATGGCATTTTGCCTTAATTTGTTTGGCCTCATGCATCTTATTCCAATGTTTATTACGATGCCGCTTTTATTTTTTACGATTTTCGGCTTTGTCGCTACTTGGAACAGCCGCAACCAATTTAAAGGGTTTTATCAAAAACGAATGTGGCTTTGACGCCACATTCGTTTTTAACGAGTTATGATAACAGCTTTTCCATTTCCTCCAGTTTCTCCGCAAACACTTGGCATGCTTGACGAATCGGTTCCGCGCTCGTCATATCTACCCCGGCTTTTTTCAGCACCTCAATCGGATAGTCAGAGCTTCCCGCCTTCAAAAACTCAATATAGCGCTTCACCGCCGGCTCGCCTTCTTCAAGTATTTGTTTGCTTAATGCTGTCGCAGCGCTGAAACCTGTGGCATATTGATATACATAATAATTGTAATAAAAATGCGGAATGCGCGCCCACTCTAAGCCAATTTCCTGATCAACGACAATGTCCTCGCCAAAATATTTTTTATTTAATTCATAATAGAGCGAAGTCAATGAATCAGCGGTCAGCGCCTCCCCTTCCTGCGCCTTTATATGAATCATATGTTCAAACTCGGCAAACATCGTTTGGCGAAAGACCGTGCCGCGGAATCCTTCTAAATAATGGTTCAGCAAATAGAGCCGCTTTTTCTCCTCATCCATCGTTTTTAATAAATAGTCATTTAACAGCGCTTCATTGCATGTCGATGCAACTTCGGCGACAAAAATCGAATAGTTCGCATACGGATATGGCTGCGTTTTCCGCGTGTAATAGCTATGAACAGAATGGCCGAATTCATGGACTAACGTAAATAAATTATTCACGTTATCTTGCCAATTTAGCAAAATATACGGATGGGTGCCATATGCCCCTGACGAATAAGCCCCGCTCCGTTTTCCTTTATTTTCGCGCACATCGACCCAGCGGTTTTCCAGTCCTTCTTTCACAATGCTGATGTATTCTTCACCAAGAGGAGCAAGTGCTTTTAGCATATATTCTTTCGCTTCTTCATACGTGACTTCCATTTTTACGTCTTGGACAAGCGGCGTGTACAGATCATACATATGAAGCTCATCAAGTCCAAGCACTTTTTTGCGCAGGCGCACATAACGGTGCAACAGCGGCAAATGCTCGTGGACCGTTTCAATCAAATTATCGTAGACACTTTCCGGAATGTTGTTGCCGCTTAATGCCGCTTCCCGTGCCGATTTGTAGCGGCGGACGCGCGCGAAAAAGTTATCTTTTTTCACCGTGCCGGCGAGCGTGCTGGCAAACGTATTTTTATATTTTTCATACGTATCGTACACCGCTTTAAACGCATCGCGGCGCACGCGGCGGTCCGTGCTTTCCAAAAAGCGGATAAAGCGTCCGTGCGTTACTTCCACTTCTTCGCCATTTTCGTCAATAATCGTCGGGAACGTTAAATCAGCATTATTCAGCATGCTAAAAGTAGACGAGGATGATTGCATCACCTCTGCTGCCTGAGCAAGCAGCGCCTCTTCCTCTGCTGACAGCACGTGCGGACGCTGGCGGTTAATTTCGTCTAACGCGTGTTCATACAGTTTTAATTCTTGTTTCTCTTCTAAAAACGAACGCAATTTCGCCTCATCGATCGCTAAAATTTCCGGAACGATAAACGCCATTGTGCTCGAAGCTTCGCTGTAAAGGCTTGTCGCCCGGTCGTTGAGCCCTTGGTAAAAAGCGTTTGTCGTATCTTGGTCGTAGCGCATATGTGCATATGTATACAGCTTGCCAAGGCGCATCGACACTTCGTCTTGGTATTGAAGCGCTTCGTACAGCACATCCGCCGACTCTCCCAATCGGCCTTGATACTCCGCTAATTTCGGAATCATTTTTTTCACTTCTTGAAATTCCTGCTCCCACGCTTCATCCGTCGGGAAAATATCCTCTAAACGCCAAGTTTCCTCAACAGGAATTTCGCTGCGTAACGGCAGCGATTTTTTCGTTTGCTTCGCTTCCATTTTGTCAACCTCCTTTGGAAAATTATATCATACATCATATTCGCTTTTTTACTATCATTTCCTGTTTTAACAAAATAAATGTTTACGACCAGTTGCCGTTTTTGCCCAGCTCCAGCTCCCGTACATAATCGCGAAGTGACGGTGTCATTTTTATTTGTTCGGCCATCTGCTTGTCTTGTTTGATCACTTCATCCATAGTTGCCGGAAACGTAAGCGGTTTGATGAAACGAAGCGCACGGCGGTTTTCCCACTCGATATAGCCCAGCTTTGTGAGCAATTGCAAATACTCATAAACCGCCTGTGTATAGCGCTGTCCTGTGGCAAGCGGCAGCACGCGGAGCGCAATTCGGCCAGTCCGTATTCTTTCCTCGATGAAACGGTAAATAGAATAAAGCGGGACAGTGCGCCCTTCCGACCGCAGCAATGGAATCAGCACGTACGTTTGCCAAATAAACGGCGGAGCTTCCAACAAATAGCCATGGTGAAGCGGCCAGCCTGCTTCCGTGGGAAAAAGAGAAGGGATGATGCCAAAGCGGTAAAAATCGGCGCAAATCAGCCTTGTTGTTTTATTTGGATATAAAGTAAACGTAAGCCGCCATTGCTTTTTATGATGAAGCCACTCGTCCCAAAATGACGGGGGCAGCGAAGCAGCAGAAGAAAAAAGCAAATCGGAGAACGAAAGCGAATGTAACGGGAAAACGAGCGGAATGGCAAATGCGCGGCGAACGGATAGCGGAATAAGGCGAACGAGGCGGGTAAGCCGTTTTGTGTGCGGACAGTAGTAAAAAAGAAGCGGACGGGGAACAAACGGAAAATGATGGGCAAACATCCATTGAAAGCGGGGGATTGCAACATGGTGGGGCATATTGGACTGGCAACGCAAATGGTGGGCGCCGAGGATCCAAATTGGGCGAATTCCTGCTAGGCGATAAGCGTCGTTGCGTTTTTGAAACAGCGGTTCACTAATCGCAGAACATTGATATTCCAAAGCATAGGCATGATGGCGATACTGAAGTAAAATATCCGGCCGCTGCTGTACCGACGGCAAATATGGCTCCAATTTGGCCGGTATGCCTTGGCGCTTAAGCCATTCAAATAAATCCAATTTTCCTGTTACATGACGGGTGGACTCTGGTTCATGTTCGTACGGACAAGCGGTACCTTTTTTATGGGCAAAATGCGGAATGCGGTGATTGCCGAGCTTTAATACCACTTCCTGCCTACACGCGGGGCAAAAGAACGTTTCTCTTTTTAACAGAATCAGTCTTTCTTTTGTCCACCTTCCTGCCAACGAAACCATTTCCCCGTTTTGCAGCATGGCAATAAGCAAAGCGGTCACATCCTTTCATCATTAAGGGTATAGTGAACATTTCAACAAAAGCGGCGGTTTTTCCTATCGCCGAAATAAAAAATGCCGGGGCATCGCCCGGGCGCATGTTTACAACAAAGGTGACAACAGCCGTGATATCGATTCAACGACGCGAATCGATAATGGACGCCGCTGGAATGCTTCATAATCGATTTCATTGGCATCGCTTAAATCTTCCATAAAATCAGCGGCAAGCTTGTTCGTACTATCGGTATGGTATAAAAACGCATTGACCTCAAAATTCAGATGAAAGCTGCGCATATCCATATTCGCCGTGCCAATGGACGCCAGCTCGCCATCAACGATCATTACTTTGCTGTGCAAAAATCCTTTCTCATATTCATAAATTTTTACACCAGCTTCCAGTAACTCCGGAAAATAAGATCTGGACGCATAAAAAACAATCTTTTTATCCGGCCGCTTTGGCGCTAAAATGCGAACATCGATGCCGCTTAAAGCAGCAACCTTCAACGCTGTTAAAATGTCCTCATCAGGGACAAAGTACGGGGAGGCAATCCAAATCGACCGTTGTGCTGACGTAATCATCGCAAAATATAAGTGCTTGATAACCTCCCATTTTTGATCCGGCCCCCCGGCGATTAGTTGCACTCCCCCCTGCCCTTCATAATGAACTAGTTGAGGAGATAAATACTCTGGAGTAAATAATTTTTCACCTGTCATATAATACCAATCTTGCAAAAAAATGAGCTGCAGCGTCCTCACCGCTTCTCCGCGAATCCATAAATGTGTATCACGCCAAAAACCAAAATATTTGTCTTTGCCTAAATATTCATCACCGATGTTTAAACCGCCGACAAAACCAATCGTCCCGTCAATAACGATAATTTTCCGATGGTTGCGAAAATTGATTTTATTATTTAAAAATGGAAGACGAACCGGCGAAAAAGGAATCATTTCTACTCCCGCATCACGCAACTCTTGAATATAGGCTTTCGACAATTTCCAGCTGCCAACGGCATCATAAAGAAATCGGATGCGTACCCCCTGTTTCGCTTTGTTTATTAAAGTGGCTTTTAATCTTTGTCCCACTTCATCATGGCGGACAATGTAATATTCAAGATGAACATGATGTGCCGCTTTTTCAAGCTCTTCAAAAATAGTTGAAAACGTTTCTTGTCCATTTGTTAATACCCTTGTTTCCGTCGCAAGGGAAACAGGGTTTTGGCCAATTTGATGAGCAAGTTGAAGCAACGGACGCTGATGCTCCGCAATTGGCATTTGCTCCATATTCATTTGACGTTGCTCTTGAAATTGCAAAAACATCTCTTCATCGAACTCAGCTTTCTTTTTAAAACGCCGTTGTTGCCAATAATTTCTTCCAAACATTAAATAAAACAAAAAACCAAGCAAAGGAAAGCTTCCTAATACGATTAACCACGTAATCGTATGGGCAGGTTTCCGATTTTCCAAAGAAATAACAAACGCAATAAAAACGACCGAAAAAGAAATGAGTACACTAAGAATACCAAGTAGCTTCCCTTCCCAATAATCATTGGCCAAAAATAAAAAAGCGGCTACAAACAAAGCAAAGATAATGACTCTTAACGCATTTCTCAACAAAGTTCACCTTACCTATTTTCTGAACTTGATGGCGAAGAAAACGCCGATTTCCAACAGCGAAATCGGCGGCTACTTTTCAGGCGCAGCTAATTCAATGGGAAATATGTTTTAAGCGTCTCTAAAGCATTGTTACGAATGACTTCTTTCCCATATTCCTCTAAACGGTGAATGGTTACTTGCGAATCCGTTCCATATTCTAAAAGCAAGCTTAGCATATTGTCAATCTCATGTTCTGTATAATCTTCTTCGTTAAATTGCACAAACAAATAGTAACGTTCTTCAAATTGGAAAAGATGATTGACAAATCCTGTAAAATCAGCACGATGGGCGAGGGCAATGACGTCTTCGATATCTTTAAAACAAATGGTAAACTGGAGAACTTCATGATCATCCTCGTCCGCAAACGACTCATCGCCGCGCGAAATATGGAAATGGTGATCCAAAATCGCCTCAATTTTTTCATCAACTGGAACGGAAAATTCACGCAATTTGTCTTCTGGAAGAGGGAGTTCTAGCTTGCTTCCATCTTTTGATAACTGCGCTTTCGTCACCAACACTTCTAACCCTTTCTCTAACGCCTGCACCTGGATCCAAAGAGGACCCTCAAGGGAAAAATCCCCTTCACTATGGACTTCATCCATCATTTCCCAAAACAATTCTTCACTGCGCTCACGGTTATACCAAATTTCTTCGCGGTCAAAACCGCGCTCCTCTATATCAACATACGAAATATAAAATTTGACTGTATGTTCATTAATGCGTTCTATTTCCACTTGCCGAACTCTCCCTTCTGAAAAAGAATAAAATTGAAGGGATTTTTACCCCCAAAAATTCTATTTAAATACAAGACTATGTCTTGTACTTTTATTTTATGACAAAAAGCGAAAGAAGGGAAATAAAAAAACGCGTTTTTAAAAATTGGGCATGAAACACAACACGTCCTACTATAATGGTGATGAAAACAAATGAAACGAGGGACACACATGATTGACGAATATGTGATTTCCATTCTGCTCATCATTGGCATTGATGTTATTCTTGGTGGGGACAATGCTGTGGTCATCGCATTGGCAAGCCGAAAGCTGCCGGAACAAAAGCGAAATATCGCGATTGTGCTTGGTACAGCGTTGGCCATTTTCATTCGTATGATTCTGACGATCATGGTGGTAATGTTATTAAAAATTCCATTTTTACAACTAATTGGCGGCTGTATTTTGCTTTGGATCTCCTTAAGGCTGCTCATTCAAAAAGAAGAAACACATGCATCGATTAAATCGGAAACATCGCTTTGGAAGGCGGTACAGACAATTGTAATAGCCGATGTAGCCATGGGGTTAGATAATGTGATCGCGATCGCTGGAGCTGCTCAAGGTCATACTGCTCTTGTGGTCTTTGGCTTCCTGTTTTCTGTTCCTATTATCATTTTAGGCAGCAAACTTATCCTTTATGCGATGGAACGTTACTCCTTCCTTATTTACATCGGCGGAGCGTTATTGGCCTATACTGCCGGAAAAATGATCACTGCCGAACAGCAAATCCGCCATTTATATGATAGTGCTTTTGCATGGAAATCAGTATTCCCATTTGTTACAGCCGGATTGACCGTACTGCTTGGTTTCATGATCAATCGGCGCAAGTTTCAACGCTGGACCTAAACCGCGTCCGTTTGTTTATTTAATAAAAAACTTCTACATGACGGACCATGTAGAAGTTTATTCCCCTTATTCGTTAACGAGCCGCTGCGCTTGGCGAAGCTGATATGCTCGCACTTTGCGCGGCAAGAAACGGCGAATTTCATCTTCGTTGTAACCGACTTGAAGCCGTTTTTCATCGATAATAATCGGTCTCCGCAAAATTCCCGGATTTTTTTGAATTAGCTCATATAAATCTTGAAGCGGCAATGTTTCGAGATTTATATTCAGCTTTTGAAACACTTTAGATCTTGTGGAAATAATTTCGTCCGTTCCTGTTTCTGTCATACGTAAAATTTCCTTAATCTCCTCAATCGTTAACGGTTCGGAGAAAATATTGCGTTCAACATAAGGAATATTATGTTTTTCTAGCCATGCTTTCGCTTTCCGGCATGACGTGCAACTTGGCGAAATATACAATTTCACCATCTATCTCACTCCCTTTCAACAAGGATCACCTTGTCTTCTATACCAACAGAACGAACTAACTATCAATGACGCATGAAGCCTATGGATGGAAATCGGCACGTTCTAGCGTATAAAAGCACTTTTTCTACACCTTCGTATAGACGATCACTCTTGTTCGCTGGACTTTCATAGACAAACACCTCGTTGGTGCTTTGCGTCCTATCGGCTCGGTTCAAAACCGATCCTCACTTCATCCCGATGCCTTCAGCCACGGGCCTTCATTATCAATTAATTGTAATTTAAAATTAATCTAACATGATATATTATACAATAAATATATAAATAAAGATATAGTTTTTCAAAAAACTCTCTTATTTTCTTCCTTAATTTTTCTCCGCTTCTTCCAATAAACAGAAAAATCATCTACAATAAAATGAGAACGATTTGAGGGGGAAGGAGCAATGGCGCAATATTTTATCGATTTCATCATCGCTTCTGTATTGATCGTCGGAATTACCGCATTAATGGGGATTATTGCCAACGGTATTGGTGAACGCATTTTCGGAGGTTCGAAACGAAAAGAACACGTCAATGAATCAAAACATATACAAAGCGGCTGGAATCTCGTCGGCGGCAAAAATAAAACGATCTCTTAAGCTGAGATCGTTTTATTTATACATCGATTGATATGTTTTATATTCCGCCTCTGAGCATAATACGAAATGGCCTGGGGTAATTTCACGAAATTCCAGCTCTTCCCCTTCTTTATAATTATGCTGCGACGGATCGTAAATAATCCGTTTCCGCGTCCGTTCGGTTTCCGGATCAGGAAGCGGGATTGCCGATAAGAGCGCTTTTGTGTATGGATGAATCGGATTGCGGTACAATTCTTCCGCATCCGCAAGCTCCACCATTTTTCCAAAGTACATCACACCAATGCGGTCGCTAATGTATTTGACCATCGACAAATCATGCGCAATAAACAAATACGTCAATCCTTTTTCGCGCTGCAGTTTTTTCATTAAATTCACCACTTGCGCCTGAATCGACACATCAAGCGCGGAGATTGGCTCATCGGCAATAATAAACTCCGGTTCCACCGCTAGCGCGCGGGCAATGCCGATCCGCTGACGTTGACCGCCCGAAAACTCATGCGGATAGCGGTTCGCATGTTCACGGTTTAAGCCAACGGTCTCGAGCAACTCATATACACGCTGCATCCGTTCTTCTTTCGTTTTCGCCAGACCGTGAATATCGATACCCTCCGCGATAATGTCCGCAACGGTCATCCGTGGATTTAACGAGGCGTATGGGTCTTGGAAAATCATTTGCATTTTACGGTTTAATTCTTTTAATTCCTTTTTTGACTTTTTGCCATGCACGTTAACCCCGTTAAATAGCACTTCTCCTTCCGTTGCTTCATATAAGCGGATAATCGTTCTTCCGGTCGTCGATTTACCGCATCCCGACTCACCGACAAGCCCAAACGTTTCCCCTTTATAAATATCAAAGGTGATTCCATCGACCGCTTTAACGACTTCACCTCTGCCGACATGGAAATACTGCTTTAAATTTTTTACTTCGAGGAGTTTTTGTCTAGCCACGAGGTCCTCCTCCTTTCCGAGCAACGATTTGCGCAAATTTAGCTATACGGTCGCGCACGATTTGCGGCGGCTCTACTTTTGGTGCATTTTCATGGAGTAGCCATGTCGCTGCATAATGCGTATCAGACACTTTAAACATCGGTGGTTCTAATTCATAGTCAATTTTTAGTGCATATGGATTTCTTGGCGCAAACGCATCGCCTTTTGGCGGATTCAATAAATCTGGCGGCGTACCTGGAATCGAGTAAAGCTCCATATCTTTATGATCAAGGCTTGGCATCGAAGCAAGCAATCCCCATGTATATGGGTGCTTAGGATTATAGAAAATCTCATCGACTGTGCCGATCTCAACAATTTTTCCCGCATACATAACCGCCACACGGTCAGCCATATTGGCAACGACACCAAGGTCGTGTGTAATGAAAATAATCGACATTCCTAGTTTCTTTTGAATATCTTTCATCAGTTCCAGGATTTGTGCCTGGATGGTTACGTCTAATGCTGTCGTCGGCTCGTCGGCAATTAAAATTTTCGGGTTGCACGCCAGAGCGATCGCAATCACGACACGCTGCCGCATCCCGCCGGAAAACTGGTGCGGATATTGTTTCATGCGCGGCTCCGCATTTTTGATGCCGACAAGCTGCAATAGTTCAACCGCCCGCTTGCGCGCTTCTTCTTTAGAAATTTTCTGGTGCTTTAAAATAGCTTCCATGATTTGTTTGCCAATGGTCATCGTCGGGTTTAACGACGTCATCGGATCTTGGAAAATCATTGAAATCTTTGCGCCGCGGATATTTTGCATTTCTTTATCGGAAAGCTTTGTTAAATCTTTTCCTTCAAATAAAATTTCTCCTTGTTTAATTCGGCTTGGCGGAGTTGGCAACAGCCGCATCAACGCTTTTGACGTCACCGACTTTCCCGAGCCGGACTCGCCAACAATCGCTAGCGTCTCCCCTTTGTATAAATCAAAGCTAACGCCTCGGACCGCCTGCACCTCGCCTGCATGTATGTCGAAGGAGATGTGTAAATCTTTCACTTCCAATATTTTCTCCATGTTCTCCTCTCCTTCCGTCCATTATTTGCGCATTTTCGGATCTAGCGCATCGCGCAGCCCGTCTGCCACTAAGTTAAAGCTCAAAATTAATAAACTGATGACAATTGCTGGAATAATCATCATATGCGGAAATGTTTGAATCGATTTATATCCATCGCTGACTAATGAACCAAGCGATGCTTCCGGCGGGCGAATTCCGAGACCGATAAAGCTTAAAAACGCTTCGGTGAAAATCGCGCTTGGAATCGTAAACATCGTCGTAATAATGATCGGACCGATGACGTTTGGAATTAAATGCTTAAAAATTAACCGGGAGTTGGATGCCCCTAACGTACGGGCTGCAAGCACATATTCCATATTTTTTAATTTCAGCACTTGGCCGCGAACGATCCGCGCCATCGTCGTCCAGCCGGCAATAACCATCGCCATCGTAATCGAGATAATTCCAGGTTCAAAAATTAAAATAAACAAAATGATGATGATTAAGTGCGGAATACCATTTAATATTTCAATAATCCGCTGCATAATATTATCGACGCGGCCGCCGTAATAACCGGAAATGCCGCCGTACGCAATTCCGATACACAAATCGATTAACGCGGCCAATACCCCGATGTAAAGGGAAATACGCGTTCCGTACCACGTTCTTGTCCATAAATCACGGCCTAAATCGTCTGTTCCAAACCAATAGTATTCTTTAATACCTTTCTCTTTATATATATCAACGCCGTTTGCGTCTTTCCCGTCTAAGTTGAGCCAGCTAATATGCTCTAAGACAGGAACTTTTGGCGGTAATTTCGCACGATTTAAATCTTGTTCTTTATACGTGTGCTTACTCGTCATCGGAGCGATAATCGCTGTTAATGTTAAAATAATAATCATGATTAAGCCAACAATGGCTGCTTTATTCTTCCGCAAACGAATCCAGGCGTCTTGCCAAAATGTCAAACTTGGGCGGGTAATTTTTTCATGTTCACTAACGTTCGGTGGAGCGGGTTGAAACAGATCTAGTGAAAGATTTTCATAGTTTAGTTTAGCCATCATTTTTTCCCTCCCGCTAAACGAATACGTGGGTCGACGACACCATATAGCATGTCAACGATAAAAATCGCCAAAATGAGCAATGCGGAGTAGAACAACGTCGTTCCCATAATAACAGGGTAATCGTTTAGTGCAATCGAACGGACAAATTGCTCCCCTAATCCAGGAACAGCGAAAATGTTCTCGATGACAAGGGTCCCCGTCATTAAGTTGACAACCATTGGACCAAGAATCGTAATAATCGGGATGAGCGAGTTACGGATCGCATGTTTCACAATCACCGCCGCATTACTAATTCCTTTTGCTCTTGCCGTTAAAATATAGTCAGAGCTTAATACTTCCAGCATTTCCGTCCGCATAAAGCGAGCGATATTGGCAATGACTCCAGCCGACAATGCAAGCGTTGGCAGAATCGTATATTCAAACCCTTCCCAAAACGCGACTGGCAGCCATTGTAATTTTACGGCGATAAAGTACTGCAAAAATCCAGCAAGCACAAACGATGGAATGGAGATTCCTAATACAGAAATAACGGTTGCCATATAATCTCCCCACGTGTTATGGCGAATCGCCGCAAAAATGCCAAGCAACAGTCCAATAATAGTACCAAATACAATCGCCTGAAAGCCGAGCTGCGCCGATGGTCCGATTCGTTCCCCGATTAATTCCGTTACGGGACGGTTATCATATTGGAACGAAACGCCTAAATCCCCTTTTAGCAAATTACCTAAATAGCGGACATATTGAACAGGAACGGGATCGTTCAACCCGTATTTTTCTAAAATAATTTGCCGTTGTTCTGGCGTTAATTTCTCTTGGTTTTGCAATGGCGAACCAGGAAGCAATTTCATTAAAAAGAACGTCACCGTCGCGATAATAAATAACGTAATGACCATATACACAAGCCGTTTGATCGTATATCGCGCCATTGGAGCACCCCCTCCAATAAATGTTTTTAATATAATAATTTGAATCTTTGTTGTTTTTCGACATTTTTCGCCTTTTCAGTCAAAAGGAGAGTATATGCTTTTTCACATATACTCTCCTCCGCAATTATTGCAGAACTATTACTCGATATATGCCCATTTATAGCTGAAATCTCCACCAAATGGGTGAATAACAATATCTTTTACGTATTCGCGCTGCAAGTACGCTCTACCACGTTGATAAAGCGGCGCGATCGGCATTTCTTCAAACAAGAGTTTTTCTGCTTTTAACATTGCATCCCAGCGGGCTTGCAAGTCGCTTAGCAACGTTGTTTTCGCATCTTTAACAAGCTTGTCGTACTCTGGGTTGGACCAGCCTGTTTGGTTATGCGGGCTGTTTGTTACCCAAAGATCGATAAATGTCATTGGGTCTTGATAGTCCGGGCCCCAGCCAGAGAAGGATAGGTCATATTGCATGTTGCTTTCTAATTCAAGCTTTTGTTTAAATGGTTGTTGTTTAATGTTGACCGTAAGGCCAGGCAAGTTCTTTTCAAGCTGTTCTTTTAAGTATTCGCCGATTTTCTTCGCAACGTCGTCGTCGTAGTTTAACAATTCAATGGTGAATTTGTCTTTGCCAAGTTCTTTTTTCGCTTGTTCCCAAAGATTTTTCGCTTCTTTTACATCAGTTTTCATTAAGTCACCGTTTTCGTCACGGAAATCTTTTCCGTTTGGCCCTTCAACAAAGTCTTTTGGAACTAAGTAGTTTGCCACAACTGTACCGTTGTTTAAAAGCGTGTCAACAAGCGCTTGTTTGTCAATCGCCATGGCGATTGCTTTACGAGCATTGACGTTTTTCAACAATTCGTTTTTCGTATTCATACGCAGCCAGAAAATAGATGGTTCAAGATATGTGTGGAAGTTTTTGTCATTTTTGTATTTATCAACAAACTCTGCAGCTAGACCAACGCGGTCGACTTTTTTCGTTTCGTAAAGGTTTACAGCTGTTGCGGTATCTTTTACGACTTTGACATTGATTGTTTCTAGCTTCACGCTGTCTTTATCCCAATAGTTTGGATTTTTCTTATATGTCCAGCCTTGTTCATGTTTCCATTCGCTTAATACGAACGGACCGTTGTAAAGCGTCGTGTTTGCTTCCAAGCCATATTTCTCACCTTGCGATTTTACAAATTTTTCGTTTTGCGGCATGAACGATCCAAATACCGTTAAGCTTATGAAGTATGGAACTGGGTTTTTCAATTCTACTTGAAGTGTATGGTCATCTACCGCTTTTACGCCAAGCTGATCAACTGGCAATTTGCCTTGGTTGACTTCTTCCGCATTTTTAATGTCATACATGATGTAAGCATACTCAGATGCTGTTTTTGGATCTAATACTCTTCTCCACGCAAATACGAAGTCATGCGCCGTAACAGGATCGCCGTTCGACCATTTTGCGTCTTTGCGGAGTTTGAATGTGTAAACTTTTCCATCTTGGCTTACTTCATAGCTTTCCGCCACACCTGGAACAGGTTTGTTGTCTTTGCCTAAACGGTAAAGACCTTCCATCACGTTGTTTAATACAATGAAAGATACTTCGTCTGTTGCAAGCGCGGAATCAAGCGATGGAATTTCCTGAGTTTCCAGCAAGTTCAACACTTGCTCTTTCTTTTCGGCCGGCTTATTTGCGGTGCCGCCATTGTTGTCTTTTGCTGTGTCGTTGTTGCCTCCACAGGCTGCTAGAAACGTGGTTACAGCCAGGAGAAGCACAAGAAACAATGATAGTTTCTTCTTCACTAAAAAGTCCCCCCTTAATGGTATGTAATTTATTACAAATCTTCTGAATGTTATGTTTCAGAAGATTTCACTTACCCATTATTATATATAGTATTAATATATTTGAAAAGAATTTTTTTATTTTTTTGAATAGAAATTTTCTAATTTTTTTGTTTTGAGTAACTATACAGTTACTTTGAATTTTAACGGGAGTTTCCCTAAATGTAAATAAAAAATTTTCAAAACCTATTTAAGAAAACGCTTACAATATAATGTTTTCCTGTAAATTTAGAATTCAAAGTAAATATTTATAGGCTTTTTCAAGAATTCATATTTTTTCTTAATATAATTTCTTTAATAATATCTACAAAGTTTATTTCCCGATTGGCCACCGAAACAGAAGTCTTCTTAGTTTATTTGTGATACAATTAAACTGAAAATTTAGCTGTTTAGGGGGTAGAAAGTGAAGGTAGTTGCTAGAAGTACATGCCTGCTTACGGCAGCCATGTTAATCATTAGTTTCTTTATCGTTCTATTTCGGGGAGAATGGACGTTTCTTTCTTTTGTCAATGTTACGTTTCTGCTTTCGCTTTTGCCTCTCGTGATCGGCGGGTTTTTATTCGTGTACGAACAAGGTTTTTTTAACGGTTTTGCATATGGGCTTCGGAAGCTGCGCAAAAGCAGTTCGAAAGCGGAACGTTATCTAGCGGAGCTGCAAGGCATATCCGCTGAACAGCCGGTTCAGCCAAAAAAATTTGCCATTACGTATCCGCTCTTGTTTTCAAGCCTTATTCTTTTTCTTTTGATGATCGCCGCCGGATATGCCATACGGTAAAGTTGCAGCAACTATCGCTTTGTTCTATAATATAAAGCAATCGATCATATGAAACATGCGATGAGAAAGAAGAGTACATGTTGCGATGCCTTCAGAGAGCTTGTGGCTGGTGCGAACAAGCGGCTAGCAATATGGAATGGGCTTTCGAGCATCCGGCTGAACCGCAAGTAGTAGGCTTGGACGTTTGCCTTGCGTTATCAAGGCGCCATGTGCAAGCGCACATGGGCTAAGTGATTGCACGCAACGTGCAATAACTAGGGTGGCAACGCGGTCCTACCGTCCCTAACTTTAGGGGGTAGGGCCTTTTTATATTACAACATAAAGGAGTGGTTGTATGAAAACAAGCTTTTCCGGCATCCAGCCAAGCGGCGTCATTACGCTCGGCAACTATATCGGAGCGATGCGCCAATTTTTGGAACTTCAACACGAGTACAACTGTTACTTTTGCATTGTCGATCAGCACGCGATTACCGTTCCGCAAGATCCAAAAGAGCTGCAAAAAAACATTCGCAGCCTAGCTGCTCTCTACTTGGCGGTTGGCATTGATCCAAATAAAGCGACACTGTTTATTCAATCGGAAGTTCCGGCGCATGCGCAGGCGGGATGGATGCTGCAATGCATTGCCTACATCGGCGAACTCGAGAGAATGACGCAGTTTAAAGATAAATCAGCAGGCAAGGAAGCGGTTAGCGCCGGGCTGCTCACCTATCCACCGTTGATGGCGGCTGACATTCTTCTCTATAAAACCGACATTGTGCCTGTCGGAGAGGACCAAAAGCAGCATATTGAATTGACGCGCGACTTGGCGGAGCGGTTTAACAAGCGGTATGGCGAAATCTTTACGATTCCGGAACCGCGCATTCCGAAAATCGGCGCGCGCATTATGTCGCTGGCGGACCCAATGAAAAAAATGAGCAAATCTGATCCAAATAAAAAAGCATTTATCACCCTTTTGGATGACGCGAAAACGATCGAAAAGAAAATCAAAAGCGCGGTCACGGACTCTGAAGGTGTCATCCGCTATGATAAAGAAAAGAAACCGGGAATCTCCAACCTGCTCAACATTTATTCCATTTTAGCGAACAAAACGATCGAAGAGCTCGAACAAGAATATGCAGGAAAAGGATACGGCGTCTTTAAGGCGGACCTGGCTCAAGTCATTATCGATACCTTGACGCCGATTCAAGAAAAATATTATGACTTGCTCGAAAGCAGCACGCTCGACCAAGTGCTCGATGAAGGTGCGGAAAAAGCGAATAAGACTGCAACGGAAATGCTCGAAAAAATGGAACAGGCGATGGGGCTTGGCAGAAGGCGCTAAAGAAAAAAGTGGCTGACGTAAAATCATGTCAGCCACTTTTCATGTTTCATCACCTTAGGCGTGTTGATAAATCAATAAAATGAATCGTTCATGATCCGTTTTTCTGCCGGAATTGGCCAATAAAAAGCGAAAAACATCCCATCATTGTTTGTGCTTCTATTTAATTGACTTTTGGTTCTTGCTCCATTTCCCAAATCTTTTCAAAAAACGGCTGCCCTTTGATTAATTTTTCGCAAAGCTGCTCATGCCGCTCCGACCATCCGTATTTTGTCTCCTCGTATAAGTGCTGCCACGCCTCTTCAAATGACATCTTTTGGATGTCAGGGTATTTTTGCGGCGCCCATTCCGTATACCAGTAGCGCACTTCTGCCACATTTTTCGTCGAGTAGAGCTGATCAAGCGCCATAAATAAAAGTTGTTTCAACTGCCGCTCTTTCCGTGTCAGCCCATGCATTAGCTCAGGGGCTGGAGATAAAATATGATACTCTTTTTCGTATGCTGGCAGCGGATATGGTTCTTCATGCTGATCGGCTACCATTTCATACACAAGCTGTTCCTGTCTTGGAATGAGACGGCTTTTACGAATCGGAATGTTATAACCAATCGTGTCGACGGCAAGAATGCCAAAGCCGTCTGTTATCACAAAACAGTAATCGAGCTGAATGCGTTCATGATTTTTGCGCACATACGCCTTCTGATATACATCCTCTAAAAGTGGTTTTGGAATCTCAGATAAGCTGTTTTCAATATAGTCAAATAAGGCGGAAGAAACTTTTAACAGCGGCACCTGATCGAGCAATTCGACTTGATCGTCCTTTCGCCACTCATGGAAATGACATACGTTGTATCCGTTCTCTTCCCCTTCAAACCAGTTCACCCAAATGTCATGCAGATACAGCATACGATACCCCTCACTTCCAAACCTGTTTGTCCATCAGTATAGGCAGAGGGGAAGAATTTTATTCCATGCAAACCTCTTTTCTCCATTATGGCTCTCGGCTGGGAAAATATAAACTTCCCCACATAAGCAATACACCAATAGGAAATAAATAACACTCGCTTCTCGTGCAAATATAGAAAAAATATTCACTCCATCCCCGCTCTGGTGTCATGATGTTTAAGTAAGTAATCATCATCATTCCGCCGACAACGGAAAAGCCAAAGCCAACTAAGTACAAAAATATGCGAACCATCGGGTCCCACTTCTTTCATTTCAACTTGTCCATCCTAGTTTTACATATATGAGCACCCGATGGTAATCATGACTACTCGCCGCCTTCGAATGCGGCAAGCTGCAATATTTGCTCCGAATCCATATTCATCAACTTGGCCAATTCTTTTCCCCTCTCCAAGCAACGACGGACAATCGCATATCCAACCGCATACCCAACCATGTCCGGATAAAAACCAAGTCCGTAAAGAATGCGGGAGTATAACGGATGCTGCGTGGAAATCGAGCGATGCGGGGCTACATAGCGCTGCCAAAAACGATAAAGCTGTTCATCCGAGTAATAAGAAGTCCAGTTGGCCCGATAATCTTTTCCAACATAACGGTCTACAGCGCTTTCGGCAAGCCCTTCTAATATGACCGCATCTAAAAGCGTCATCTCTTCGTGCTTCTTTTTTTGTTTGTTTAAGCGGCAAACATGGTTATATTCATGTGTCACTAATGCTTCGATTTCTTTATCGGTGTGATGCGGCAATAGAAAAAGAACGAGCTTGTCATGAAAAGCGATGCCGCCTTTTCCATTAAATTCACGCGCTAATTTCCGGTTATAGGGGTCCGCTGGAAACAGGAAAACGGGGACGTCCGGACCGTTCCAATCTTTTTTTCGCTTCTCGTAAACCGCCTCCACCCGTTCCCACATATCATTCTGTTTCATTTTTTCAACGATCTCTTTTATATTTTTCGTTGGTCGATACATACCGTAATGAAGCAAATATTGATAAATGTCTCGAGCATCGGCATCAGGGAAATAACGGGTAAGGCGCTCGCATATACGAATGGGCTGGTCATAGTCCTTCGTGAGCCATCGGTCTGTCCGGCAAACGGCCACGTCCTCTCACCTCTTTTTCACTATCGTATGATGCAGCAGAAAAAGAGGTGAAAAAAGAGGCTATCTCACCGTTTGGAGAGATAGCCTGACCGTCATTTTACATATTTTCTAAAAATCAATGTTGCATTATGTCCGCCAAATCCAAACGAAT
This sequence comes from Parageobacillus sp. NEAU-HV-2, assembly GCF_059115485.1. NCBI lineage: Bacteria > Bacillati > Bacillota > Bacilli > Caryophanales > Anoxybacillaceae > Parageobacillus > Parageobacillus sp. NEAU-HV-2. The sequence continues at coordinate 226,431 of NZ_JBXUJJ010000001.1, read as the reverse complement.
TGCTTAACACCGCGTTTACTTCCTGCTTTCTTGCCACGTTTGGCACATAGTCCAAATCGCATTCCGGATCCGGAGTTTCATAGTTAATCGTCGGCGGGATGACTCCATCTCTAATCGCCAAGATCGAAAAGATCGCCTCGACGGCGCCGGTCGCACCAAGCAAATGGCCAGTCATCGATTTCGTCGAGCTAACGGCGAGTTTGTAGGCATAGTCGCCGAACACTTCTTTAATCGCCATCGTTTCATATTTGTCATTGTATTCCGTGCTCGTGCCGTGGGCGTTAATATAATCGATCTCTTCCGGCTTCATTCCCGCATCCTGCAATGCCTGGCGCATCGCGCGCACGCCGCCTTCGCCGCCTGGAGCCGGCGCGGTAATGTGATACGCATCCCCTGTTGCTCCGTATCCGACAATTTCCGCATAAATGGTTGCCCCGCGGCGCAACGCATGCTCTAGTTCTTCTAATACGAGAATGCCTGCGCCTTCGCCCATGACAAACCCATCCCGGTTTTTATCAAACGGGCGGCTTGCCGTTTTCGGGTCCGGATTCGTCGATAAAGCGGTGTTGGCGCAAAATCCGGCAAAAGACATTTTCGTAATTGGCGCTTCCGTGCCGCCGGTAATCATCACATCGGCATCGCCGCGCTGAATCACTTTAAACGCGTCGCCGATCGAATTGGCTCCTGTCGCGCAAGCGGTAACCGTACAAGAATTGATTCCTTTTGCACCTAAAATAATAGATACTTGCCCCGCTGCCATATCCGGGATCATCATCGGTACAAAAAACGGGCTGACCCGGCGGTAGCCGCGTTGTTGGAAAATTTCAAACTGCTGCTCAAACGTTTCCATGCCGCCGATTCCCGAGCCGATCCAAACGCCGACTCTTGCTGCGTTTTCGTCTGTAATTTCCAGTTTTGCATCTTTTACCGCCATTAACGAAGCGGCGACCGCATATTGCGTAAAACGGTCCATTTTCCGCGCTTCGCGGCGATCCATAAAGCTTTCCGGATTAAAGTCTTTTAATTCCGCTGCTACTTTCGCCGGAAACTCATCGGGATTGACACGGGTAACAATCCCGATTCCGGACTGGCCGGCAACGATGTTTTTCCATGTTGTTTCCACATCGTTTCCAAGCGGGGTCACTGCCCCAAGACCTGTAACAACGACTCGTCTTTTTTCCATTGTTTCGTCTCTCCTTTTTCATCGATCTTGAGCTATTATCGGCCCCAACGCAAAGCGATTGCGCCCCACGTCAGTCCTCCGCCAAATCCGACCATAATAATCAAGTCATCTTCTTTGATTTTCCCTGCTTCCAACTCTTCAACGAGCGAAATCGGAATCGAGGCGGCTGACGTATTGCCGTATTTGCGGATTGTTGTCGACATTTTCTCTTCCGGCAGCTCAAGGCGCTGTCTTGCCGCTTCCACAATGCGGATGTTCGCCTGATGCGGAATAAGAAAATCGACATCTTCTTTCGTTAGGCCTGCTTTTTCTAAAACATTAATGCTTGATTCTCCCATTTGCCGAACGGCAAATTTAAATACTTCCCGGCCATTCATCACGATATATTCTTCTTTATATAAATGTTTTCCTCCTGTTCCATCAGCCCCTAATTCAAATGACAAAATTCCGCGGCCTTGCGAAACAGGTCCCATAACGACCGCTCCGGCGCCATCGCCGAATAACACGGCTGTATTGCGGTCGTTCCAATCCATGATTTTAGATAATTTTTCTGCCCCGACTACCAATATATAACGATACGCCCCATTGTCAATAAATTGGCTTGCGGTGACCATACCATAAATAAAACCGGCACACGCCGCGCTAATGTCCAACGCCGCCGCTTTGACGGCTCCAAGCCGCTCCTGCAGCATGCAGGCGACAGATGGAAACGCTCTGTCAGGAGTTACTGTCGCTACTAAAATTAAATCAATGTCTTGCGGAGCAATTTTCGCGTCTTCCAATGCCTTTTTCGCCGCCAAATAGGCCATATCGGAAGTGTCCATGTCGTCTGCAGCAATTCTCCGTTCTTCAATCCCTGTTCGCGTCCGAATCCATTCATCGGACGTATCCATCATTTTCTCCAAGTCAAAGTTGGTTACCACTTTTTCCGGCACATACCGGCCGATTCCAATAATACCTGCTCCCACGCCGAACATCTCCTTTAAAATTATATAACCAATTATTATTACTTGGTACTAATTTTATCGAAAAAATGAAAAGCATGCAATAAAAACGTGTGATTTGTCTAGTCACTTTTGCCCCCTTTACCATACAGTGCTAATAAGGAAAATGAAAAGGGAGGGCAGTACGATGGCTGACAATGAGCAACAGCAGCAAGACAAACCGCTAGACCGTTTTTCACGCTTAATGTTCGGTCCCTTTCCACCGTCCCGCCAGTCAAACGATAACCCATCAATGAAAGATGATGCTCCTGCACAACAAGGTCCTGATTTTATCCAACTTCTCCAAAATATTGATACGCTTGTCGCCTCATTTGATCAATTAAAGCCGTTAATGAAAAAAATCACTTCCTTTGTCGACATGCTAAAAAAATAAAAGGCGCCGCCTGCAAGCGCCTTTTATTTTTAGCCATCAAAATAATTCCTCTATCGCTTTTAGCGAAGATAGAGGAATTTACGGAAGCTCGTTATATTTCTGAAAAAATTGAGCAATTGCCTTTGCCAATTGGTACTTCTTTTCTGGTAAGTAATAAATGACAAAAACATGATCATTCGTCGCTTTCATCCATTGCTCATACTTGCGGCAATGAAGCGACGATGGATAACGGGTCACTCCCGATAATTGCCATATTTTAATAGGTACTTGGTGCGGGATGAGAAGCAGTGAAGGAACTGCTTTTTCGACGTTTGTTTCTGCTATGTCGTAGGCATGCGCAATCTCCTTTACCATGCGTTTATAAAAAAATTGATTTTCCTTTTCATATTCGAGCTGGGCGCGCAAATCGAGACAAGGAGTTAACATCACAACCGCGCGAATTTGTTTCGGCATCGCTTCGAGAAGCTGCAAAGCAATGAGCGAACCCATTCCTTCAGCGAGAATGTAAATGCGATTGTTTAAAATTTCACTTTTTAATACGTAGTAAATCAGTTGCTTCGCCAGACGTACCGCTTTTGGGCACCCCCAATGCCGGCCATACAGATGAGAGTAAAATACCGTGTAACCATATTCGAGCATCTGATCAAGAAGATTGCGGCGACCTTGGTGCTCGATCCAATAACTTGTATGTTCGTTAACAAAATGGTTCGTATCTCCAATAATAAAGAGAGCGAACCCATTTGGCCGTTCTGGCAGATGAATAACGCACCATTGGTCATCGAGCTGAAAAAACCGTTGTTGAACCGTCATATGGATATCCACCCTTGTTTTACGATGCATAATTGTACAGTATACCATATGCGGCGCATAAAAAAACGTATGGGTATATGCCTAAATGATCAAGTTGTGGTAAGATAAGAAAAGGAATTTGAAATGATGGGAGGAAAGAAGATGCGGCTGTTTTGGACGTTTTTCTGGACGTTTCTGTTAGTGCAGATGGCTACCTATGTGATGGGATCTATGCAAGGAATCACCTATAATTTTTCTACCGGGGCCTTGCTTGGCGTCATTGTGACCGTTCTCATCTTTATTGTCGCTAGTCTGATTCCGGATGAGCCGGTAGAACATCACCATCATTAATTACTTGCTTTATAGAAGAAGGCTGTCCAAAACGTGGACAGCCTTCTTCTATGATTGCGTTTTTATCACAATTTGCCCGTTTTCGTAATCGACCACTACCGTGCTGTAATCTTTCACCCGTCCGGCGATGATTTCTTTCGCCAACGGAGTTTCAATTTGCTTTTGCATAAACCGTTTCAACGGCCGCGCCCCGTAAACCGGGTCAAATCCAGCTTCAGCGATATATTCTTTTGCCTTATCCGTCAAAGAAAGTGAAATATGGCGGTCGCTGAGCCGTTTCGATAATTCGCTGGCAAATTTCGCGACAATCCCTTTTATTTCGTTCACCGTCAGCGGCTTAAACAAAACAATATCGTCGATGCGATTCAAAAATTCCGGACGGAAATGGGCGCGCAGCTGCTGCAAGACTTGCTCGCGCGTTTCTTCTTTAATTTCCCCGTCATCTGTCATCCCTTCTAACAGCAAATGGGAGCCGATATTGGACGTCATAATCACGACCGTGTTTTTAAAGTCAACAGTGCGACCTTGCGAATCGGTGATCCGCCCGTCATCGAGCATTTGCAATAAAATATTGAACACTTCTGGATGAGCTTTTTCAATTTCATCTAACAGAATGACGGAATACGGTTTGCGCCGCACCGCTTCGGTCAGCTGTCCGCCTTCTTCATAGCCGACATAGCCTGGAGGAGCGCCAATCAAACGGGAAACGGCATGTTTTTCCATATACTCCGACATATCGATGCGAATCATTTGTTCTTCGCTGTCAAATAATGCTTGTGCCAATGTTTTCGCCAATTCTGTCTTTCCGACGCCGGTCGGCCCTAAAAAGATAAAGGAACCGATCGGGCGGTTTGGATCTTTAATGCCGGCACGCGCCCGCAGCACCGCATCGGCCACTAATTCCACCGCTTCGTCCTGGCCGATGACCCGTTCATGCAACAGCTCATGCAAACGCAATAGCTTTTCCCGTTCTCCTTCGACAAGCCTTGTCAGCGGAATTCCCGTCCAGCGCGAAACGATTTCGGCGATTTCCTCTTCCGTTACTTCCTCGCGCAGCAGCCTTCCTTCATCATTTTCGTTCATTTCTTGTTCTAGCTGCTTTAATTGTTTCTCAAGCTGCGGAATGCGGCCGTGGCGAAGTTCCGCCGCTTTGTTCAAATCATATTCATTTTCCGCTTCTTCTAACTCACGTTTTGCTTTTTCCAGCGCCTCGCGCACGTCGCGCACGCGCCCAATCGCTTCTTTTTCCTGCTGCCATTGCGCTTTCATGCTGTTTGCTTTTTCCCGTAAATCCGCAAGTTCCTTCGTGAGCGCTTCAAGACGTTCTTTGCTCGCCTCATCCGTTTCTTTTCGCAACGCTGCTTCTTCGATTTCGAGCTGCATCACGCGGCGCATCACTTCATCCAACTCCGATGGCATCGAGTCCATTTCCGTACGAATCGTCGCACACGCCTCATCAACTAAGTCAATCGCTTTATCCGGCAAAAAGCGGTCGGAAATGTAGCGGTCCGCCAATGTCGCGGCGGCAACAAGGGCACGGTCATGAATTTTCACACCGTGATGAACTTCAAATCGCTCTTTTAAGCCACGCAAAATCGAAATCGTATCTTCCACGCTCGGTTCTTCAACAAGCACTTGCTGGAAACGTCGTTCAAGCGCCGGATCTTTTTCGATATATTGCCGGTATTCATCCAGTGTTGTTGCACCGATGCAATGCAGCTCGCCTCGCGCCAACATCGGCTTTAACATGTTGCCCGCATCTATCGCTCCTTCTGCCTTGCCGGCACCGACAATCGTATGTAATTCATCGATAAATAAAATAATCCTCCCTTCACTTTTCTTGATTTCGTTTAACACCGCTTTAAGACGTTCTTCAAATTCGCCGCGGAATTTCGCGCCCGCCACAAGCGAGCTCATATCTAACGCAAAAATCGTTTTGTCTTTTAATCCTTCGGGAACGTCTTTGCGGACAATGCGTTGGGCCAGTCCTTCGACGATTGCCGTTTTTCCGACCCCCGGCTCGCCGATTAATACCGGATTATTTTTCGTTTTCCGCGATAAAATGCGAATAACGCGGCGAATTTCGCTATCGCGGCCGATCACCGGATCGATTTTTCCCGCTTTCACTTCCGCGACTAAATCGCGGCCATATTTTTTTAACGCTTCATATGTAGCTTCCGGCGTTGGACTTGTCACGCGCTGATTCCCCCTTATTTCCATCAGTACTTTCGATAATGAAGAACGGTGGATGCCATAACGGCGGAAAAGCTCGCCGATATCATCCGTTTCTGACACCATGGCAAGCAGCAAATGCTCGACGGAAATATATTCGTCTTGCATCGTTTTCGCTTCTTTTTCCGCATTCGTCAGCACCCGCTGCAGCCGCGAAGACAAATAAACGCTTTCCGCTCCCGTTCCTAGCACCTCTGGCTTTTTCTTTAACAACACTTGCAGTTCATGAATGAATGCGTCTATGTTAACACGAAGCAGTGTGAATATTCTTTTGGCAAGTCCTTCTTCTTGCTCCAATAAGGCCAGCAGCAAATGTTCGACATCGAGCTGCTGATGGTGATGTTTCACGGCAGTCGACTGGGCCGTCATCAATGCCTCTTGCACTTTTTCGGTAAATTTTTGAATATCCATCTACTCCCCTCCTTTTTGACCTTTTTTGACCTTTGTATATATTATAGCGGATGCTTCCTTGTGATTTCAAATAGAAAGCCACTCCTTGACCGGAATGGCTTTATGATGGGCCAAAGCCCATCTTAACCTCTTATTTTATCCCCTTTGACGTTGGCCACCGGCAGCAACGCCGGTTTTCTTGGCTTATTGCCGTTACGGTTTTCGCACATATGTCCAATGGCGATTATGATTCGATGTTTCTGGAAACGTATCTCCTGCATTGAGCTTGATTTTTTTCGGATTTTTGACATTATCTCCTGTTTCGCCAATTTCGATGTATACCCCGTTGTTCGGTGCTTTATCTCCTGGTTTGAAATGGCGTGATTGACCCATTGTCGTATTCCCCCTTTATTTAGAGTGCATTTTTATCATTCCCTCTCCCTCGTTTATTCATAACCGGACAAATAATGGCTGCATAAAAAACACCGGGTATATTCCCGGTGCTATTTCAATAAAGAAACTAAAATCGCTTTTTGCACGTGAAGGCGGTTGCCCGCCTGCTGAAATACGTACGAATTCGGTCCATCAATCACATCCGCGACCACTTCTTCCCCACGATGGGCCGGCAGGCAATGCAAAAACATATAATCCGGTTTCGCATGTTTCACTAATTCACCATTTACCTGAAACGGCTGGAATACGGCAAGACGCTGCTCGCTTTCTTGTTCCTGGCCCATGCTCGTCCATACGTCCGTATAAATAACGTCGGCATCGGCAACGGCTTCGATTGGGTTGTGTGTCACCGTAATGGTTGCCCCGCATTGTTTCCCAATTTGCACGGCTGCATTTACATAAGTTTCTTTCGGTTCATAGCCATGCGGGCAAGCGATGGTGCAGTCCATGCCGACCTTAGCAGCGGCAATCATCAGCGCATGAGCGACATTGTTTCCATCGCCGACATAAGCAAGTTTCAATCCTTTTAACGTCTTCTTTACTTCATAAATCGTCAATAAATCGGCAAGCGCCTGGCACGGATGATCATCGTCAGTCAATCCGTTAATCACCGGAATCGTCGCATATTGAGCGAGCTCCTCAATTTTACTATGTGCAAACGTCCGAATCATAATCGCGTCTACATATTGTGACAACACTCGTGCGGTATCGGCGATCGTTTCACCGCGTCCGAGCTGCAAATCATTGCTGTTTAAATAAAGCGCGCTCCCGCCAAGCTGAATCATTCCTACCTCAAATGATACCCTCGTACGCGTAGACGGTTTTTCAAAAATCATCGCCAACGTTTTCCCGATAAGCGGAGTGTAAGATTGTCCGGCAAGCTGCTTTTCTTTTAATTGCGCAGCAAGCGTCAGTAAATAATGAATGTCTTCTGTCGAAATATCCATCAATGTTAAAAAATCTTTTCCTTTTAGGGAAACGACTGTGTTCATACGATCACCGCTTTCTCCATTTGTTTTTTCTTTTCAAGCCACTCTTGAATCGACGAAACCGCAAACGGATTCACGCCGATCGCTTGCAAAAAGAGAGCAAGCGTCTCTTTTTCGGTAAACACCATGATTTGACGGGACAACGCAATCGTTCGATATTCAAAACTTGTTTCATCCTTTTGCAAATCGAGAAACGCCAGTGCTTCTTTTCGCTTCACCCATTCGGAAAATGGCACGCCAGAAACAATGATTAATTGTTTTTCTTTTATTTGTTCACGCAATGGTTCATCTATTTCTCCATTTATATAAATTTCCCGCGCCTCGCGCTTTTTCCCTAAATACGAATAAAAAGCTTTTGTTGCTGCTTCCTCTTTTGTCGCTGCAATGCTGATCCCCTCACCGGTCGATTTCATTTCCGGCCCGACAAGCGGGTCAACCCCCGGTAATTTATATGTTGAAAATACCGGATACTTCAAAACGATATATGGCAAGTTCGCCAAACGCCGCTGTTTTTCGCCAACAACATCGTTTAAACATTTCCCAAGCAATAATTTTGTCGCAATTTGCGCAAGCGGAATCCCTGTTGCCTTGCTGACAATCGGTACGGTCCGGCTTGCGCGCGGATTGACTTCGAGAACATAGACTTGCCCGTTGGCCAGGACATATTGGATGTTCATAATCCCTTTAAATTGCAGCTTTTTCGCGATTTTTTCCGCATAAGCGATCATGTTGTTTTGCTCTTCCTTTGTCAGCGTTTGGGCCGGCAGCCATGCATAGCTGTCTCCGGAATGCACCCCTGCTTTTTCGACATGTTCTATAATGGTCGGCAGCAAAATATCGTTTCCATCGGTCACGACATCGACTTCCGCTTCTTTTCCGTCTAAATACGCATCAATCAGCAACGGATACGCAATCATCCCTTGCGCTAACAGCGCTGCCAACTGCTGTTCGTCTTTGACAATAAACATTCCTCTGCCGCCAATAACATAAGAAGGACGAAGCAGTATCGGATAGCCGATTTTTTCAGCATTGGCAAGCAACTCTGTTTCGTTATTGGCCATCATTCCCGGCACGTGCGGAATATCAAGCTCTTCTAACAGCTGATAAAAACGGTCGCGATCTTCCAACTGGTCAATGACATCGTACGTAACCCCAAGAAGCGGGACATTGGCTTCCTCCAGCCCTTTCACCAAATTGATGGCCGTCTGTCCGCCAAATTGAACGATCACTTTATTGATTTGTTCCGCTTCAATGACGTTTAACACGTCTTCTAACGTCAACGGTTCAAAATAAAGCCGGTCCGCCACGGCAAAGTCGGTGCTGACCGTTTCCGGATTGTTGTTCATTAGCACCGTTTCATATCCTTCTTCTTGCAGAGCATAGACGCTGTGGACAGAACTGTAGTCAAATTCGATTCCCTGGCCGATACGGATCGGCCCGGCTCCGATAATCAGCACCTTTTCCTTATCGCTTTTTTTCCGTTCGTCCTCGCCAAAATAAGCGGAATAATAATAATCCGTTTCCGAACGAAATTCGGCGGCACACGTATCGACCATTTTATAGGCTGGAAGGATACCGAGCTGTTTTCGCTTTTCCCTCACGTCTTTCTCTTTCACGCCCCACGCTTCCGCCAAAAATGCATCCGAAAAACCTTTTTCCTTCAAAAGACGGAACGTCGCTTCGTCAATTTCGTCTAGATTTGTCTCTTTCGCTTTCTTTTCCAATTTGATGAGCTGATCAAACGAATGCAAAAAGAAACGGTCGATTTTCGTTAGCGCATAGACGGTATCGATCGTTTCCCCGCGCCGGAACAGCTCAAGAATGGCAAAGAAACGACGGTCATCCCTGTTTACAAGCAGCTGTTTCAGTTCCGCTTCTGTTTTTTCGGCCAGCTCCGGCAAATACAGGCCGTTATTTTTGCCTTCTAGCGAATAAACCGCTTTTTGAAACGCGCGTTCCATGTTACGGTCGATCGCCATCACTTCTCCGGTCGCTTTCATTTGCGTGCCGAGTTGGCGGTCAGCAAGCGGAAATTTGTCAAACGGCAAGCGCGGAAATTTTACGACGACGTAATCGAGCGCTGGTTCAAAGCTGGCATACGTCGTTTTCGTTACCGGGTTCAACAGTTCTGCCAGCGTATAGCCGACGGCCAATTTCGCGGCAATGCGGGCAATCGGATATCCGGTCGCCTTGGAAGCAAGCGCCGAGGAACGACTGACGCGCGGGTTGACTTCAATCAAATAATAGCGCTTGCTGAACGGGTCGAGGGCAAATTGAATATTGCAGCCGCCAATAATGCCAAGCGCGGAAATAATTTTAATCGCCGAGGAGCGAAGCATTTGATATTCCTCGTCTGTCAGCGTCTGTGACGGGGCGACGACGATCGAATCGCCCGTATGGATGCCGACAGGATCGACATTTTCCATATTGCAGACAGTAATGCACGTATCGGTATGATCGCGCATCACTTCATATTCAATTTCTTTAAACCCGGCGACGCTCCGCTCAATCAAGCATTGTGTAATCGGGCTTTCCGCTAGCCCTTTTTCGACGAGTGCCACAAATTGCTCCATATTTTCGGCAATGCCGCCCCCGGTTCCGCCGAGCGTGTACGCAGGACGAATAATGATCGGAAAGCCGATTTTTTCGGCAAATGCGACCGCTTCGTCGATATTGGTAATAATTTCGCTTTCCGGAACAGGTTCGCCTAATTCATACATCAAGGCGCGAAATGCTTCGCGGTCTTCCCCTCTTTTAATCGCTTCAATCGGCGTTCCGAGCAGTTTCACCCCGTATTTTTCCAAAATTCCTGCTTCATAAAGCTGAAACGCTAAGTTTAACCCCGTCTGTCCGCCGAACGTCGCGAGCAGCCCATCAGGCCGTTCTTTGGCGATCACCGCCTCGACGCTGTCTACTGTCAGCGGCTCAAAATAAACGGCATCGGCATGAACGTCATCGGTCATAATCGTCGCCGGATTATTATTCACTAAAATGACGCGGTAGCCTTCTTCTTTTAAGGCAATGCATGCTTGCGTGCCGGAATAATCAAACTCCGCGGCCTGGCCAATGACAATCGGGCCGGATCCGATGATAAGAATCGACTGTAGTGATGTATCTTTAGGCATAGACTTTCTCTCCCTTTACCACCGTTTGTAGAAACTCGTCAAAAATATGATCCGTATCGCCAGGGCCTGGATGCGCCTCCGGATGGTATTGCACCGATAAAATCGGTTTATGGCGGTGCACCATGCCTTCGACAGAACCGTCATTGACATTGGTAAAGCGAATATGAAATGGGGTGTTCGCCAAACTGTCTTTTTTGACGACATAACTATGGTTTTGCGAGGTCATAAACACTTTTTGTTTCACCGCATCAAAGACAGGCTGATTGGCCCCCCGATGTCCGAAGCGAAGTTTTTCCGTGTCAGCCCCGTAGGAAAGCGCCACTAGCTGGTGGCCTAGACAAATCGCCAACGTCGGATAACGGTCGATGAGTTGCCGGATGTTGGCTAAATGCGGAGAAAGCTGTTTCGGGTCGCCCGGGCCGTTGGATAGAACGATGCCATCCGGTTTTAACGATTCGACCGTTTGCAGCGAAGTATGGTATGGAACGACCGTCACTTTGCATCCGCGTGTGACGAGAGACTGCAAAATCGATTTTTTGTAGCCGAAATCGATTAACACGAGATGCAGTTGGCCATCCCCGTACGTTTCGATTTGCGGCGTCGACACATCGCGTACTGGAAATAAATTGTAAGCCGGCTCCACGAACGTGCACGACGGTGATACCGTCAACTGCGCCATCATCGTTCCTTCATTGCGGATTTCTTTCACTAATGCGCGCGTATCGACATGGGTTAATAGCGGGATGTTCCATTGCTGCAAATATTCTTTCAAGCTATACTTCGCTTCGTAGTGATATCCTTGATTGCTCACCTCATAGACCACGACCGCCTGCACATGCGGACGCTTGCTTTCAAAATCATTGGCATTAATTCCGTAATTTCCGATGAGCGGGTACGTGAACACAATAATTTGATTTTTATAAGAAGGGTCTGTCAATACTTCTTGATAGCCGGTCATGCCGGTGAAAAAGACGATCTCCCCGCTTACTTCCCCATTGGGAAGCGGCGATGCCAATTGTCCGGTGAACGTCTTTCCGTTGGCTAAATGCAAATATGCTTTCATTTATGACACCTCATGATCGAGTTTTTATTAATAAGGATAAAAATGCAGCCGACGATCATTTCGCCGCTGCGACTCCCGCCTTTTGCATCGTTTGTTTCACGATCTGCACCGCTTGATCCAATTGTTCCTTTGTCACGATCAACGGCGGCAACAAGCGGACGACATTTGGTCCCGCTGATAAGACAAGCAATCCTTTTTCATGAATGGCTGGAAGCAAATGCGCAATCTCTCCATGGCATTCAATGCCAACTAATAAACCAAGTCCCCGCACCTCTTTCACGAACTCCAATTCCCCGAGCGCTTCTTGAAGCTTCGCTAAAAAGTATGTTCCTTTTTCTTGGACATTTTGTAAAAAGTCGGGCTGGAAAATAATTTCTAACGTTGCTTTCGCGGCTGCCATCGCAATCGCATTGCCGCCAAACGTCGAACCGTGCACCCCGGCACTGAACGTATCCTTCAAAAACGCTTTGCCGATCATCGCGCCGACTGGAATGCCGCTGCCTAACCCTTTCGCCGTCGTAATAATATCCGGTTCGATATTAAAATATTGATAGGCAAACGGTTTGCCGGTGCGGCCGATGCCGGTTTGCACTTCATCGACAATGAATAGGGCGCCGTATTGCTGGCAAAGTTCAGCCGCCTTTTGGAGAAACGTTGGCTCCGCCGGTCTGACGCCGCCTTCTCCTTGTACGATTTCCACCATCACCGCGGCAATTTCTTCGTTCATTTCTTTTTCGAGCGCCTCCACATCGTTAAACGGCAGATGAACAAATTCCGGCAAAAGTGGACCAAATCCTTTATGGACTTTTTCCTGACCAGTCGCCGCCATCGTGGCGAACGTCCGTCCGTGAAACGACTGCTGAAAGGTGATGACTTTATGCCGTCCGGTATGTTTGCGGGCCAGCTTCAGCGCCGCTTCGTTCGCTTCCGCGCCGCTATTGCAGAAAAATACGTAGTCGCCGCAGCTGTTTGCCGTAAGAAGCTGCGCCACCTCTTCTTGCAACGGAATCGTAAATAAATTGGATACATGCCAAAATTGATTTAGCTGCGCTTCGATCGCTTTTTGCACGGCCGGATGGCGATGCCCGAGGTTGCAAACCGCAATTCCGGAAACAAAATCTAAATATTGCTTCCCATTTATATCGGTAACCGTCGTTCCTTCGGCGGATTGTACACAAATGCTCCAACGGTTATATGTCGGAAATAGCGCTCCCATTAATATACCCCCACTTCGCTTTGAATCGTTGTTCCGTACCAACTTCCGTTTTGGTAAAATGACATTTTTCCGCTGACGATCATCACTTCATGCAGCGATTCCGACAGCGCGGCCAGCGCTGCTTTTACTTTCGGAATCATCCCGCCTGTAATCACGCCGTCTTTGATCATCTGCTCAATCGCCTCGACCGTCGCCCGCTCGACGACCGCACCGTCCCGCAATATCCCCGGAACATCCGTCACGAATAAAAGCTGCGTTGCTTCGATCGCCTTCGCTATCGCCCCTGCCGCCGTATCGGCGTTAATATTGTATTTTTGTCCGTCCTTATCCGCGCCGAGGGGCGAAATAACCGGAATGTAACGCAGCTGCAGCAAGTGATGAATCAAAGCGGCGTTGACCCTGACCACTTCGCCCACGTAGCCAAGCTTCATAAAATCGATTGGCTCCGCTTCGAGCAGCTCAGCATCGATGCCAGAAACGCCGACGGCCGGCAAGCCATGCTGCTGCAAGATTGCGACAAGCTGTTTATTCACTTTTCCCGCCAAAACCATTTCCACGACGTCCAATACTTCCTTTGTCGTTTTGCGCAAGCCGTCCACAAACTCACTGGGAACTTCGAGCCGCTTTAACATCTGTCCGATCTCCGGGCCACCGCCATGAACGAGAACAATATTCATGCCTTGTGCATACATCGCTTGTAAACTAGTAAAAAACTCTGAAGACAAATCGCTTAATACGCTGCCGCCGCATTTAATGACAACCGTCTCTCCCATCTTTCTCTCCCCTTGTTACGTGCGATAGCTTGCATTAATTTTCACGTAGTCGTACGTTAAATCACATCCCCAGGCAACTCCTTTGCCGCTGCCTAGATGCAGATCCACCTCAATAACGATCACATCGTTTTGTAAATAGGCGCTCGCTTCTTCCTCGGAAAACGGCTGCGGTTCGCTTCCTTTTAGCATCACAATCGGTCCAATCGCAATATCGACATTGTCCGGATTCACCATTGCGCCTGCGTAGCCGATCGCACAGATAATTCTTCCCCAGTTGGCGTCAGCACCATAGACCGCTGTTTTTACTAAATTAGAACCAACGATTTGTTTGGCTATTTTTTTCGCATCGTTATCCGATTTCGCCCCGTTCACCCGCACTTCAATTAACTTTGTCGCCCCTTCACCGTCTTTGGCGATTTGCTTTGCTAAATCTTCACATGTTTTTTTCAGCGCTTCATAAAAGTTTTTCCAATCTGGATGATTCGGCGTTAATTCCTTATTTCCAGCAAGCCCGCTTGCCATAACAATTACCATATCGTTCGTGGACGTATCGCCGTCTACCGTAATTTGATTGAACGACACATCCGTGATCGAACGAAGCGCTTCTTGCAATAGCGGTGAAGAAATATTGGCATCGGTGGTGATAAACGCCAGCATCGTCGCCATGTTCGGATGGATCATTCCCGATCCTTTTGCCGCTCCAGCGATGGTTACGGTTTTCCCGTCGATCGTCGTTTGATAGCATGCTTTTTTCATCACCGTATCCGTCGTTAAAATCGCTGTTTGAAACGCCTCGGCATGGTCGAGCGAATCTCCTGGCTGCAACTTTTGGATTCCTGCGCGGATTTTTTCCATCGGCAGCAATTCCCCAATCACTCCGGTGGAAGCAACAGCGACACGATGCGGGGCAATGCCGAATTGCTGCGCGCATAGCTCTCTCATTTCATAAGCATCTTTTAATCCTTGCTGGCCCGTGCACGCATTGGCGCAGGCGCTGTTGACAACGACCGCCTGCAGCTTTTGCTCTACGGCGATGCTTTGCTGCGTCACTTTGAGCGGTGCCGCCTGAAAATCGTTCTGTGTATAAACGGCGGCGCAAGATGCCGGCACTTCGCATAGAATGACGCCCAAATCTTTTTTCGTATAACGCAAGCCGGCATGAACTCCGGCCGCTTTAAATCCCTTTGGTGTTACTACCGTGCCTTCGTCAACGGAAACTATCTTTGCTTCTTGTTTTGCAATCGCCATCGTTTGCTCTCCTTCCTTACGGATAAATCGGCATGTACGTAAGTCCGCTTTCTTCGTTCCAGCCCATCATCACGTTGAAATTTTGAATCGCCTGCCCCGCCGCCCCTTTGACAAGGTTGTCAATGACGGAAACGACGGTAATTCTTCCTGTCCGTTCATCATAAGCAACACCGATATCGCAATAGTTGGAACCATATACTTCTTTCGTCGATGGAAATTGCCCAGGCTTACGAATGCGGACAAACATGGAATCTTTATAACTTGTTTTATATAAATCTACCAACATGTCTACAGACAGGGGTTGCTTTGCTTTTGCGTAAATCGTTGCCATAATTCCTCTTGTCATCGGAATTAAATGCGTGCTGAACGTAATCGGTTGAATGCGTTCATTCCACGTTTGCAACATTTGCTCGATTTCCGGAATATGTTGATGGGAATTTACTTTATAAATTTTGACGTTTTCGTTCACTTCCGAAAAATGGGTGTTCAATGACGCCTTTCGTCCCGCTCCCGATACTCCCGATTTGGCATCGACGATAATCGAATTTTCTTCGATAAGCTGTTCTTTGACAAGCGGCGCCAAACCAAGCAATGTCGCCGTCGGATAGCATCCCGGGTTGGAAAGAAGCTGCGCCTCTTGGATGTTTGGCTTATTCCACTCCGTTAGCCCGTATACCGCCTGCTGTAAATAATGATCGGAAGCCGCTTGCCGCTTGTACCACGTTTCGTATACCGATCCGTCTTTTAAGCGAAAATCACCCGATAAGTCAATCACTTTCACTCCTCGGTCGATCAATGCAGGCGCCAGTGTACCGGAAACTCCCGGCGGAGTGGCGAAAAAAACGACCTCGCATTCATCGGCAATTTGTTCGACATCTATTTTTTGCAGCACCGCTCCCGCTATTTCACCGACGTGCGCGAAACTTTCCGAAAGATGAATTCCTTCTTGCGAAGATGAATAAAGATGACAACGACGCACATGAGGATGGTTGCGTAAAAACCTTAGCAATTCCGCACCGCCGTAGCCGGTCGCACCGATAATGGCAATATTCATGGCGCTCCTCCTCAGACGAATTGTACTTCATGTAGTAATCATTATAATACTGTATAAAAATAAAATCAAATGTATATTTAATTATTTTTTTAATATTTTTAAACATTTTTCGAGTAGTCTCCCTCTTTGAAAGGAAATGAACGATGCACATTGACGAAGCAAATTGAAAGACGCTTGATCATCGGCAATGCGCTATTAAAAAACGAGGTGCGTCAACATGCGCACCTCGTTTTTATGAATAAAGAACTATCATGGCAATATGTCGCTAAGTATAGGAAAAACCAGCCGACAAACAGCGGGACATGAAGCCATGTAAATCCGCCTGCATATGCGCCTAACAAAAATGGAACAATCAACATCGCCCAGGCCCCGTGTTGTTTCGGAACTATCCATTTCTTTTGCTGATTTTTCATTGTTCTCATCCTCCGCTTACCGGTGGAATAAAGGCGACAATATCGCCAGGCTGAAGCGTTTGCTCATCGCCGGCATATTCCTCATTGACCGCGACCATCACTTGTTCTAGGCTAATATGGTAACGTTGCTTCACTTCTTCCTTTAATTCTTTTACCGTTTTTGGGACATGCGGCAGGATGACGCGTTCTTCGCCAACCGCCTCCTGCAAGTGGGCGAAAAAAAGCAGTGTAATCATCGCAAATCCTCCTCTTCCGGTCTCCCTGTCGGGTACGCTTTTGTCTCTAATTGATTGCCGACCCATTCCGTGCCATCTTCCCAGTGTTCCTTCTTCCATATCGGAACAATTTGTTTAATGCGCTCAATCGCGTACCGGTTTGCCTCATACGCGTCGTTTCGGTGCGGCGATGATACGGCGATGACTACAGCAGCCTCCCCGATATCCAGCCTGCCGATTCGGTGGGTAATGGCAACTTTGGTTTCCGGCCATTTTTCCTGAATTTCTGCACCGATTTGTGCGAGCATTTTTTCTGCCATCGACACATACGCCTCATATTGTAAAAATAACGTCCGCTTTCCCTTCGTCCATTCGCGCACCGTGCCGATGAACGTGGCCACCGCGCCAGCTTCCGGACGCATCACTTTTTGGATCACTTCTTCGACGGAAATCGGCTTGTCCGTAATGACAAAAAGACGTTCATTCATCGTTTTTTCTCACCTCATTCATCAACCAATGTAAATAACTTTCTTCGTCATCAATGGAAAATAAAGGATATGAAAGAAAGGGTGGCTGTGAAAAAGGTTGCCACATAATAACGGCAATAATGTTCGAAAGCTGGGAGAGCGAATCCCAGTCCTCTTCGTTTCGCACCATTACTACTTTTGGATATCGTTCGCTTTTGTAGCCCTCGACAAGGACAAAATCAAGCGGCAACAGTTGATAGAACGATAAAATTTGCGCGAGCGACCATGATGGCCGGCGGGCATGAAGCTCGAGCAATCCGTCTCCTTCCACCGACACACAAACCGCCCCCGCCCGCTCGTGGCGCTCTGAGTCGGCATTCGCATATCGTCTTTCCGGCTCACCGCCGTGTCCGTGATGTTTGATCGTTCCAACACGGTATCCTTCGGAAGACGCGATTTTCACCCATTTTTCAATCAGCGTCGTTTTGCCGCTGTTTTTATAGCCGACTACTTGCCAGACGTTCATATGTCGCTTCCCTCTTCGTCTTCTAGCAGCCACACCTCGACGGTATCGCCTTTGGCAAACCCGCGCGTCCCTCCCGGAAGCACCATCAGGGCGTTCGCTTTCGCGAGTGATGTGACAATATTCGATTTATCCATGCCAACCGGCGCCACCGTTAACCGTCCGTCTTCGAACGCTACGTAACTTCTGACAAAGCGGGTAAACGGGTTTGGCTTTGGAAAGTCGACCGTCAACGTTGCCGTTGCTTTTTTCAAATACGGTTTCGCGGAAAATAGCCACGTCCGCACAACGGGGCGTACAAACAGTTCATAGCCGACATAGCAGGCGGATGGGTTGCCCGACAGCCCAAACAACAGCTTGCCGTCAAGGTGCGCAACCGTCGTCACGCTGCCCGGCCGCATCGCTACTTTATTAAACAGCATTTCAGCGCCGAGACGTTCATAAATGGCCGGCAAATAATCATAATCCCCGACGGAGACGCCTCCTGTTGTAATCAACATATCCACTTGATCGAGCGCGGATTGGATCGCGGCAAAACAAGTATCCAGATCGTCCATTAATTTGCCGAAATAAACCGGCTCCGCGCCGCTGCGGGCCACTTGTGCCTGAATCATATAGGCGTTGCTGTTGCGGATTTTTCCCGGCACGAGCGGGTCAGATACATCCAAAAGCTCGCTGCCTGTCACGAAAATGCCGATGCGCGGCTTGCGCGCCACTTTTACCTCGGCATATCCAAAGGTCGCGAGGAGCGCCTGCACGCCGGGATTGATCCGCGTACCTTTTGGAACAAGCGCATCGCCTTTTTTCGCATCCTCTCCTTGAAACGAAATATTATCTCCCGGACGGAACGGTCGTTTGATCGAGATATATGTTTTGCCATCCCGCTCATATCGTTTCGCTAATTCAAGCATGACAACCGCGTCGCATCCAGCGGGAATTTGCGCTCCTGTCATGATGCGCACTGCCTGAAATGGCGAAACCGTTTTCATAGCTACTTGCCCCGCTCCAATCGTTTCAATTACCTCAAATTCGACCGGGTTGTCCAGCTTCGCCTGTGCGGAGTCCACAGCGCGAATGGCAAAACCGTCGTATGGGGAGCGGTCAAACGGCGGAACGTCATGATCGGCGCGCAATTCTTCAGCCAAGTACCGACCGTATGCTTCCTCAAGCTGAACCGTTTCCGCTTCCCCTTCCCGTGCATATTTCATGACCCTTTCGATCGCTTCCGTTACCGGAATCGGAGTTCGCTTTTCCAACATGCTTTTCTCCCTCTTCTCGTTACCGTTATTGACATTATCAACTTTTTTCATAATTTTTTCAACTATTTCGCTAGGACAGTATGCTGGCCGCTTACTAACTCATGCTGTTGGATCGTTTCGCCAAACTCTTCGAATAAACTGCTGCATCGTATCTTCTCTTTCAGCAAGCCGCTTCTCTACTTCTTTTAGGCGACTTTCTAACTGTTTATTTTCGGTTTCCAACTAGCCAGACCTTAGCAATCGGAACATCATATTCCCTCTTTTCTTCTTTCTTGTTTTTTATTGTACGGAAACGAAACAAAGTTAGTTGTGATGTTCCTCACATTTATCCGTTTCATTTCTTTCCTAACACAATTTGTTCAAAATTTCTTCATTTATGTGATGTACATCACGACATGCAAAAAAGAAAAGAAATATGCTTAAGTTGTAATGATTGATAAAGATGGAGGTATCAGCCATGGAAAAATGGTTTACAGAGCAAGCGCTCATCGGTGATATCGTAGCACAATTCCCAAAGGCAAGCGATATTTTCAAAGCATACAAAATTGATTTTTGCTGCGGAGGGCAGCGCCCATTGCAGGAGGCAATAAAAGAGCGCGGTTTGGACGGACAAGCGATTTTAGAAGAGCTGAACACGCTTTATGCCCAATCGCTCGAAAAAATCGATAAAAACTGGAAGGAAGCTTCTTATCGCGAGCTGATCGATCATATCATTGGAAAACATCATCGTTACTTGGCGGAAGAACTGCCGCAGCTCAGCCCTTACGTCACAAAAGTGATGCGCGTCCACGGAATGCATCATCCGCATCTTGCACAAGTTCATAAGCTGTTTAACGAGCTGAAAACCGAATTGGAACAGCATACCGTTAAAGAAGAAACTTACGCTTTCCCACTTATTTTGCAATTTGAAGAAACTCCGACTCCGGAAAACAGAGAAACGATGAAACAAGTGGTTCACGAACTTGTCAATGAACATGACGTTGCTGGCGACATCATCAAAACGATTCGTGAAATTACGAATGACTTTACCCCACCGGAAGATGCATGCGGTACGTACCGCCTTGTCTACAATCGACTAGAAGCGCTAGAAGAAGATTTATTTGAACATATCCATTTGGAAAATAACATTTTATTTCCACGCGTTCTTAATGAAACAGAATAAACAACAACCGGACTGCTCCACTAACGAGCAAGTCCGGTTTGTTTATCCGCCGATATAAGACATTTCGATTTTCTTCCGCATTTTCGCCGTTTGCTCCGTCCGTTCGTCCGAGTAGCGGTCTGTCCGCATGTTCCATGTGGATGCAATCACTTTCTTGATCTCCCCTTTATCCGCTCCCGAACGCAGCTTTTCTTTTAACGAAACACCGCTTGACGCAAACAAGCACGTATACAGCGTACCATCGGCGGAAATGCGCGCCCGTGTGCAGCTGCGACAAAACGATTCGGTCACCGAGGCGATAAAGCCGACTTCCACGTTCGTGCCAACATAGCGGTAGCGGCTTGCCACCTCACCGAAGTAGGCTTTTTCCACTGGCTCGAGCGGATGGAGTTGCTGCAGTTGTTCATACATTTCTTTTTTCGTGACAACATGTGAGAAATCCCATCCATTCGTTGTGCCGACATCCATAAACTCAATAAAACGAAGCGTAATGCCCCGTTCTTTAAAATAATTGGCCATTGGAATAATTTGCGAGTCGTTCATTCCTTTTTTCACGACCATGTTTACTTTGACGCCAAGCCCAGCTTCCTCGGCCGCCTCAATCCCTTTTAACACCGGTGCCACCCCGACGCCGACGCCGTTCATTTTCTTAAATACGTCATCATCAAGCGCATCCAAGCTGACATTGACGCGCTTTAACCCCGCTTCTTTTAAACGTTTGGCCCATTTCACTAAATGGATACCATTCGTCGTCAGCGCGATATCACGAATGCCGGGAATGTGTGTCAATCGTTCAATTAAGACATCCAAATCCCGTCTTAGCAGCGGCTCTCCCCCGGTAATGCGAATTTTCTCGACGCCAAGCTCGGCAAAACTTTCGGCAAGCAACACCATTTCCTCTATCGTTAATAATTCTTCTTCACGCAAAAAACGAAAATTCGGACCGAATATTTCTGCCGGCATGCAGTAAACACAGCGAAAATTGCATTGATCCGTTACCGAAATGCGCAAATCACGAAGCGGTCGGTTCCAGCGATCGGCAACGGCCTCCGATTTTTTTTTCTCCATCCCTCTTCCTCCTTTCAATGTGATTTAAACGCGGTCGCACACAACAACAGGAAAAACGACAAAAGCATTGTAACGACGACCCACGCCCACGCTAAATTCATTTCTCCCGACTCAATCGCCACATAAATGGCGGTCGGCATCGTTTGCGTTTTCCCCGAAATATTTCCCGCAAACATCAGTGTAGCGCCAAATTCGCCGAGACTGCGGGCAAATGCCAAAATCGCCCCAGAAATAAGCGCCTTTTTCGCCAACGGAATCGATATATACCAAAAAACTTGGTATTCATTTGCTCCGTCGATACGCGCCGCTCCTTCAATCGTTTCATCCACCGCTTCCAATCCAGCCTTGGCGGATTGATACATGAGCGGAAAGGAAACAACAATGGCCGCAATCACCGCTGCGTACCATGTAAACATCACCGGTGCGTGAAACAACGTTTCAATTCCCTTGCCAATTACGCTGTTTTTTCCGAATAAAATGATAAGGAAAAAGCCGACTACCGATGGCGGCAGCACGAGCGGAAGCATCAGCAGTGTTTCAATGACGATTTTTCCACGAAACCGACGGCGCGCCATCAACTTGGCCGTGATGATGCCGAAAAGCACAACCATTGCTCCAGAAACAAATGCGACCTTTATCGATAACCAAACCGGTGACCAAAACTCCATCATCACAAAACCTCTTTCAACAACACCGTTTCTTGTTCCACTATATAAAAAAAGGAAGAAAAATGTTGTGATGCTACTCACATTTTAACATACTAAATATGCAAATAGTTTTAGAAAAGTTAGAAAAGTTTATAACAACGATCACGAATCGAAAAAATTTGTGATTTTTATCACTCCCAAACACTTTCATTGTTTTTTACAATGAAAGTAACTACAAACCATTGAGGTGAAACAGATGCTTGCAGCCAAAACGTTCAACCCGCAAAACCGCTTTGCCCATTTGCGCGAATTGCTTCGTTCTGCCAAACATACAGTTAAAATACAAAAAGGGACGTTTTTATTCCAAGAAGGAATGGTCGCCGCTGAATTATATCTCATCCTTTCGGGTAAAGTGCAAATAAGCAAAATTTGCGCTGACGGAAAAGAGATGTGTTTCCGCATCTGCGGCCCTGGGGAAATTATCGGCGAGCTAACATTGTTTACAACAGAACCTCGCTATTTATTAACAGCAAAAGTAATCGAAGATGGCGAAGTAGCAGTCATTAAAAAAAATGATTTAGAACAGCAGCTCCTCACCAATCCTTCGCTTACCTATGAATATATGCAATGGGTCAGTATGCATGCGCGTCGGACACAAACGAAATTTCGCGATTTAATTATGCACGGCAAAAAAGGAGCGCTATATTCTACGCTCATCCGTATGTGCAACAGCTATGGCGTCAAGCTGGATAACGGAAGCATCCTCATCGACTTAACACTGAAAAACCAAGATTTAGCCAACTTTTGCGGCACCACCCGCGAAAGCGTCAACCGCATGTTAAACGTGTTAAAGCAGCAAGGCGTTCTTTCCATTAAAAAAGGAAAAATCACGATCCATGACCTCAACTATTTAAAACAGGAAATTCAATGCGAAGACTGTCCGGCGGATATTTGTTGTATTGAATAAAATCTCTCCTTTTTCCATTTGGATCACTTGATCTCCTCCGGATCATGAACTCTTGTCCTTATAAAACAAACACCTCCTGAATCGAATTGAGTTATATATTCGATTCAGGAGGTGTTTTTTCCTTGTCCCATTTACTGGATCACTTCACATTTCAAAAAGGAGAGTTTTCATCTCTCCTTTTATGTTGTGTGATGTACATCACTTATATTTTTCTATAATCCTTTACAATAGAAGAAGGGAATCTTTTGTAGCGGCATGCCGTTTCTCGTTTGGCGGAACGGGAAACGGTTAGTGCCCGCTTGTTTCTGTGCCATCATCTTCACCAGTTTCCGTTACTTTTAATATTGCGACGGCGCCTTTTTGTGCGTGGTTGAATTGGTGAGTGACGATCGGGTAGCTGCCCGGGCGTGTGACGGTAAACTCAACGACTGCGCCTCCGCTCGCCGGAAGCATCACGGTCTGCAAGCCTTTTAGATGGTTGTTTGGATTACCGTCGATAATGATGGATTGAACGAAATACGTTTTACTTAAACATTTAGCTATATAATATAAGCAAAAAAGCGGATCGCTTGAAACGACCCGCTGTTTGTTACACATATGGATTTGACAGTTCGCCCACTTTTTTGCCGAAAACCGTGCGGTTAAGCAGGAAGCAAATAAGGGCAAACAAGCTAAGGAGAATAAATCCGAGCACATAAGAGCCTGTTATGTCTTTCACAATCCCCATTAAAATTGGTGGGAAAAAGCCGCCGAGTCCGCCCCATGCGCCAACGATACCGGTGACAGCACCTGTTTCTGCCGGGAACAGCTGCGGGACCAGCTTAAAGACCGCACCGTTTCCTAATCCAGCCACCATCGCGATAAATAAGCATGCCGCTGTCATCAAGATGATATTTTTCATGCCAAACGCAATGACAAGCGCTCCAATCGTAATGCCAGCATAAACAAAATTCAATACCCGTTCGGCACCGATTTTATCGCCAAGGTTTCCGCCAATCGGCCTTGCGAGTGTCGCAATAATGGTGAATCCAGCGGCGCGAAGACCGGCATCAACCGGAGTTAAACCATATAAATCAATAAGCAGCGATGGCAGATAAATACTGAATGCCACAAATGCCCCGAATGTAACGAAATAAAAGAGCGATAAAGTCCACGTATGTTTATATTTCAACACAGATAACGAATCAAGCATCGTTTTTTGCTGCTTAGGCTTTGGCATATCCGGAGTAAAGAACCAAACAAGAAGGAGCATGACTACAACCGGGATAATCATTCCCCAAAACGCCCATTGTACTCCAAATGTTGCCGCGATCGACGGAACAGAGAAGCTTGCCACTGCCGTTCCAATATTGCCCATCGCGTTAATGCCGAGCGCTGTTCCTTGTTTTT
Organism: Parageobacillus sp. NEAU-HV-2; assembly: GCF_059115485.1. Taxonomy (NCBI): domain Bacteria; kingdom Bacillati; phylum Bacillota; class Bacilli; order Caryophanales; family Anoxybacillaceae; genus Parageobacillus; species Parageobacillus sp. NEAU-HV-2. The sequence goes on along the minus strand of NZ_JBXUJJ010000001.1, from coordinate 202,078 downwards.
CTGGCGGTGTTAAGCGCGATACGAACGTAACAGAAATTGCAAACGACGTCCCTGCCATTCCAATAAAGAACGCCCAAAACATTAACATGGCATACGAATTAGCAAAACCCGCCCCAATTAGCGGAATAATCAAAAACAATAGCAGCAGCGAAAACAACCGTCTACCGCCAAGTCGGTCCGTCCAAATCCCAAGCGGGATGCGCATAACGGAACCAAGCAAAACTGGAATCGCAACTAAAATGCTTTTTTGTGTCGAAGTCAAACCATACATTTCTTGAAACGTGCTTGCCAACGGAGAAAATACCGCCCATACCGCAAACGCAAACGTCATCGCCAACGTTGTAATCGGCAAAAGGGCTTTTTGCTTATTCATCGCGAAAATCCTCCTTTTTGGTCACAGCTATATAACATTTATCTGCTTTTGAGTTCATCATACGGAAATAAAAAAAGAATGTTTGTGAAGTTTGTCACATTTTATTGTAGTGTCACATAATTGTAAAAAGTTGATTTCCATCTTTATCATGTCAACATGTCTAGAAAACCGTTTCCGTGAACGCGCAAATAAAAAACTGGCTCCCTAATAAAAGAGAGCCAGTGAACATTGTGATTAAGATAAACGCTTGTCTTTTTGCCGCAACGCTTTTGGAATGTATACGCAATACGGTTCACTTTCTAAGTAATCGCCGGTAACAGCATACGCCCGCGAGCGCGAGCCGCCGCAAACGTAGCGGAATTCGCATACACCGCATTTTCCTTTATATTTATCAGGGTTACGCAAGTCTTGGAAAATCGGCGAATTCCGGTAAATTTCCGCGAGCGGCGTTTCACGGACGTTTCCGGCTTTTACCGGAAGCAGTCCGCTCGGATAGACATCACCAATATGAGAAATAAAAACAAATCCGTTGCCGTCGTTAACTCCTTTTGGCGCACGGCCAAGACCGTCGACTTGACCGGTCAGTCCTTTCATCAACACATCTTCATAGTTAATTCCAGCGCCGGTGATTTGTTTTTCCCGCATTTTCGATTGTAACACGACACGGCGGTAATGCTGCCCTGCCGTTGTTTTTATGTCAAACGGGACACGCTTGCTCGTTTCATAAAGCCAGCGAAACACTTTTTCATGCTCTACCGGCGAAATCATGTCCGAATCTTTTCCGCGTCCTGTCGGCACAAGGAAAAAGACGCTCCAAAGCACACATTTTAGTTTTTCAACCAACTCTGCCATTTCATCAAGAGCATGAACATTGTAACGAGAAATAACGGTGTTAATTTGCACCGGGATATCAAGCTCATGCAAATATTCAATCGCTTTGATCGTCAAATCGAAGGAACCAGGTGTTCCGCGGAAATGGTCATGAATTTCCGCGTTTGGCCCGTCCAAACTAAACGCCCAACGTGAAAGCCCAACTTCCTTCGCTTTTCGAATTGCTTCTTTTGTAACGTTCGGCGTCGCGCTTGGCGTCATTGAAACGTGAAGGCCTTTGTCAATCGCATATTTCGCAAGATCATATACATCCGGGCGCATGAGCGGATCTCCGCCAGTAAACACGAGAAGCGGCTGGTCCATCTCATATATATCATCAATTAACTTTTTCCCTTCTTCGAATGTCAATTCGCGCGGATCGCGGTGATATTGCGCTTCCGCCCGGCAATGAAGACATTTTAACTGACATGCCCTTGTTAATTCCCAAATCACAATAAACGGATTTTCGTTAAAGTCCCTCACTTATTTCCCCTCCTTGCTTTCATTGTACTGCATAGGAAGGAATACTCATGTGACATAAATCACAAAACCATTTATGTCACAATATCGTCATACTCATTTCGTTCATTTACATTGCGAAATACGATCTCATCTTCCCAAAAATCTTGTTCCGTCACATAGCGGACTTGACAACGATGAAAAAGCGACTTCATCCTGTTATCCTTTGCTTGCAGCAACTTTTCGATTTGCTCGCATGTCCGTCGATGATATATGCCAACTAACGGCTGAATTTGGCCAAAATGCGCGCATATAATCGCATCAAATTCCTCGTTAACATATTCCGCAAGTTTTATCGCGACTTCCGGCCGCATATGCGGCATATCGCACGGAAGCACAAACATCCATTCCGCTTCGCTTTCTTTCATAGCCGTATAAATTCCAGCAAGCGGTCCTTGACCACGATATCGTTCATCGTCCATGACCACTTTTTCCACTGTCTTTTGTCGAAAACAGTCTACTAGTGAAGGATGACTAACAATATAAATATCCTCTGTCACTGTGCGTAACGTTTCTACAGCAATTTCAAAAAAATATTTTCCGTTAAACTTGGCAAACGCTTTCGGGCTGCCAAAACGCCGCGACTGCCCCCCGGCAAGAACAATCCCTGTCATTCCTTTCACCGTCTGTCCCCTTTCGCCAACTCTCTGTTTCACTGTATCATGAAGGCAACGAAAAGAAAAGATTCCCGTAATTTTCTAGGAATCTTTTCTAAAAATCTTATTTATTTTTTACCGATTGCCACTCGCCAAATTTCCGGTCCTTCTTCTAAGTACTCCCAAGTAAACTGTTCTGGACGCTCCATCATAAACTGATAATGTAACGGACGCGGATCATGATCGTTTGTTAATTCCATCACTTCACCTGGTTTCAAGCTATCGAATAAGCGAAAAATCGCAGGATGTCTTTCGCGCGGTTCATAATCAGGAGCATGAATTTTTATGGCAAATTGTCTCATAATTGTTGCCTCCTTTATAGTATAATGAATTATATACACATCATAATCGTTTTTGTCGTTTGTCGTAGTGATGAACATCACAACTTACGAATGATAATTTTCAATCGTTTATGAAAGGAGAAATGATGTTGGAAGAGCTTGTTGGCTTTTGTTCGCAGTGCGGCAAACCGATACATTGTTTGCACGGGTTTTTAAACGGCATCGTTAGCGACGAAAAAGAAACGTTGTATTGTTTTCAATGTTACGAAGAAAAAGAAGAAGCGAAAAGCAGCTAACAATGAACAAAATAGAAAGCGCTATCATACAGAGATAAAAAAAATCACAGCGATTTGTGCTGTGATTCTTTTTATTTATTCTTCTTTGGTTAGATCGGCAACCGGAAGCGCTTCTTTCTCACCGTGTGTCGGTTTACGCAAATGGAATAGCGATTTGACGCTGAATACCATAATCACAATGACACCAATTAAGAAAATCGTATCTGGAACAGCACGGATCGTAATCAAGTTTTGTACAAGATCCTGTTGTAAAAACGCTGGAGAACGCGATACCCAATAGCCATGTTCAAACGCTTCTTTCATTTGCAGAATACCGATTGGCAGCAGCGTCACTGCAATCATTCCTGCAAGCCCGATATTGAGCATCCAGCATGCGAATTTTAACCATTTATCATTCCATGCTTCCGGTTTCACGATGTTACGCAATGAATAAAGCAGCACGGCAATACCGAACATTCCGTATACTCCCATCATCGCCCCATGGCCGTGAGTCGGCGTTAAAAATTGTCCGTGTTCAAAGTAGCTGACTGCCGGCAAGTTAATGAGGAATCCAAGCACTCCCGCACCGACTAAGTTCCAAATCGCTGTAGAAATTAAGAACCAGAATGTCGATTTATAAGGGAAGTTAACCCCGCCATCACGCATCATTTTATACTGTTCATATGCTTCTAAAATAAGCAATGTAAGCGGAATGACTTCGAGCGCCGAGAAGACGGCACCAAGTGCGATCCATATTTCCGCCGAACCATTGTAATAATAGTGGTGACCGATGCCAATGACCCCGCTGCCAAGCAAGATCGTAAATTGGAAATATAACGCTCTTACTGTAGATTGTTTTGTGACAAGTTTCATTTGCACCAACAAAAAGCCGATCACAACAACCGCAAACACTTCAAAAATTCCTTCTACCCACAAGTGGATAATCCACCAGCGCCAGAAATCGGCCATCGTAAAGTTCGTGTCCGGCTTCATAAAGAACGCAAAGATGTAAAAGAACGGCACCGCAATCGCCGAGTAGAACAATAAGTGAATCAATCCGCCTTTATCGCTTTCCCGTTTCAATCCGCTCTTAATGCCGCGGAAGACGATAAATAACCAAATAGACATGCCTACTACTAATATAATTTGCCAAATGCGGCCAAGCTCAAGATATTCCCAACCTTGATGGCCAAGCAAGAACCAGCTGTTTCCTAAATATCCGTTTACTCCGAGCCATTGACCGATCATGCTGCCGCCGACAAGAACAACAAGCGCCCAGAACAAAATATCAACGAGAAGCCCTTGTTTTTTCGGCTCATGCCCGCCGACCAGCGGTGCGATAAAAACCCCCATGCCTAGCCATGATGTCGCAATCCAGAAAATCGCTAATTGTAAATGGTAGCCTTTCGCAATGTTAAACGGCAATAAATCATGAATCCATTTGATGCCGAAAAAGCTGTCTGGCTCTACATAATAATGGGCAAGTAACGCACCAAACATCGATTGAACGAAAAACAGCACAGCAACAATCGTAAAGTATTTTCCTGATTTCACTTGCGAAGAAGTCAATGGCTGCTTACGCAAATCGATAACCGGGAATTGTCCTTCTTTATATGCTTCCTGCATGCTCAATTGATAGCGATGGAAGAAGAACAAAATAATCCCGACAAATAAAATTAAGATGGTCACGCTTGCTCCGCTCCACCACATGGCGGAAAACGACATCGTATTTCCTGCATCTTCATAATATGGCCAGTTGTTTGTGTACGTAATGTGGTCCCCAATTCTTGGAGTGCTTGATAACCAAGCTGTCCAGAAGAAGAAATCAGCAATTTGCCGAATTTGGTCGCTGTCCGCTACCCAGGCGCGATGTGTTTTCGGCATATCTGATTCTTTAATTAGCCCTTTTTGCAAGCCCCAGCCGTCACCGTTGGTGAATACATCGCGATAATAATCGCGGACTTTTTCGAGTCCATACACTTGCGCATCGGTTAGCACAAGCACATCAGTAACCGGATTGTAGCGGTTTTTCCGCATTTCTTTAATTACTTTATCACGAATGATCGTTTTTTCATCTTTGGATAGTTGCGAGAACGGTTTATCATAAAGTTCTTTTGCTTTATACTCTTGCATTCCTTCTGTGTAAATCTTCAATGCCTCTGCTGTATAATCTGGACCCATGTAAGATCCATGCCCAAGTACGGTACCGTAATCCATCAAGCCATACTTTTGAAATACGGCCTGTCCGCCGATAATCGTTTCTTTTGTCATCAACACTTTGCCGCTTTCGCTCCGCACTTCTTTCGGCCGCGGCGCCATTTCTTTAAAAATCCAGTATCCGCCGACAAGCAGGACGGTAAAGCTGATTAAAATCGTAAAAACTAATATTGATTTAAGGAAACTATTTTGTGTCCGCCGTTCGGGACGTAAAGACGGACGGACTGATGGGTTCACTTCCATCTATCCTCAACCTCCTATCTTTGATTCACCCTGATTGTAACGCTGCAAAAATAAAAAAAATGTGAGTCATGACAAACGCATACTATGATTTATGTCACAGCTCGCATATGCAGAAACTCATAAAATGGTAGTATAGAAATAACGGAAAGCTTTGTAGTTCCTTTATTCTTATCAAAAGGAATTCCACTTGGTAAAAGACACATTTTTGTAAAATTTGTATAAGGAGATGGAAGCATGACGAATGATTGGATGAAAGAGAGACTAAAAAATGTTCCGCTTTTTCGCGAGTTATCCGATCATGAACTGGAATCACTCGTATCGATTTCCCATGTACGCGTTTATAAACCACGGACATTTGTTTTTATGCAAGGGGATCCGTTAGAACGCGTCTATTTCATCCATTCCGGAACGGTAAAAATTTATAAAACCGATATGAGCGGAAAAGAACAAATTGTTTCGATTTTGCAGACAGGTGAAATGTTTCCGCATACCGGTTTTTTCTTAAAAGGTACGTACCCTGCGCACGCGGAAGTCATCGACGAAGCAACGTTAATTGTGATTCCAATCGCGGACTTCGAACAAACGTTAATTTGCTATCCAGAGTTATGCATTAAATTATTTCGCGTCATGGGCGAAAAAATCGTTGACTTGCAAAATCGTTTAGAAGAACAAATTCTCCATAACACGTATGAACAAATTATTATGCTTCTGTTGCGCTTAACGAAAACAAATGCGGTGCGTCAAGGAAAGCTTTACCTTTTGACTGCTCATGTGACGAACCGAGAGCTTGCCAATATGATCGGCACCTCACGGGAAACAGTAAGCCGAACGCTCAGTCAATTAAAACGAAAAGGATTGATCGATATTAATGAAGATGGATTTTACCTTATTGATAAAGAAGGATTAGAAAAAGAAATCTTTTTCTAATGAATGTGATGCAAATCACAACAAATGAAAATGAAAATTACTATCATAGCAGTAAAGGAGGGATGATGGTGGGAACGATCGTAGAGTTAGATGTTCGTGAGGATTTACAAAAGAAAATCGAACCGTTTGAAAAAATTATGAATGCCATTAAGCCGCTGCAGCCCGGAGACATCTTTATTTTGCATGCGCCATTTAAACCGATCCCGCTGTTTCCGATTATGAAAGCAAAAGGATTTTCGTATGAAGCGGAACAGATCGAGAAAAAACATTGGAAAGTTACGTTCGTCAAACAGGGGTGAGAATGATGATTCTTGATAATCGCGGACTAGAGCCGCCGCAGCCAATGATGAGAACATTGGCGGCGTTAGGGAAACTGCAGCCGGGGGAAACGTTAACCATCATTAACGACCGCCGCCCGATGTTTTTATACGAACAGCTTGACGAACTTGGCTATAAATATGAAACAGTGGAGCGGGAAGACGGCAGCTTTCAAATTACGATTACAAAAGGATGACAGCAATGATCCCAACCAATACAGCATATGAAACGAATATTCGCCTTCCCCTTTTGTTCATCGTGTTTGGCGTCGTTGCCTTTGTTGCGGCACAGGCGATATTGCTTGCCGCCGGACCCGCAGTGACCAGCGGCGTGTTTCGCTTGCCGAACATCTGGGCGGCAGCTCATTTGGCAGTGCTCGGCTTTGCGCTAATGATCGCGATGGGAGCAATGTACCAGCTCGTCCCAGTCGCATTTTTGACGCCAATTTGGAGCGAGCTGCTAGGATTTGTGCAGTTTTTTATAACAGCAGCCGGCATCATCGCATTTTCCATAAGCTTGACATTTTATACCCATGCGGCATTGTTCCCGGGGGTACTGCTTGTACTTGGCATTGTTCTTTTCCTTTTCCAAATGGGGATGACGCTGCGGAAACAGGCGAAAAAAAATATCATGACATTGTTCGTCGGTTCCGCGCTTGCGTTTTTACTATTGACCATCCTGTTTGGACTGACGCTTGCCCTTCATTTTTGGAGCGGCAACGAAGTGGCCGATCACCTTTTCATCCTGAAAACACACATTTTATTTGGGGTGTGTGGCTGGTTTTCCCTGCTGATTATGGGATTTTCGTATAAAATGGTGCCAATGTTCTCTCTCGCCCACGGATTTTCGATGAAGCTGGCGCGATATGTATATGCCTTCTATGTGGCGGGACTGGTTGTCACCTTCATCAGCTTTTTCCAGGATGGACGCGGCCCATTTGCCGCTGGTGCCGGTCTTTTATTGACTGGATTTACCTTATTTGCTTACCATATATGGACGATCCTGCAAAAACGGGTAAAGAAAAAACTAGACCGGCCGTTTCAATTCGCTTTACTGGCGATCGGCATTGGCTTAACCTTGCACACGGCGGCATTCCTCTTGCCGCTTTCCGGCAATGACCGCGGCATGGCGACCGTCATTTACGCTTATGTGCTCGGCTGGATTATGTTCAGCATTATCGGCTATCTATATAAAATCGTCCCGTTTTTATGGTGGACGCACCGCTACAGCAAAAAAATCGGACAAGAAAACGTTCCGACGCTTAAGCAAATGATCAATAAAAAATGGACGATCATCCAATGCCTATTATTTACCGTTAGTCTCGTCGGAGTGGTCATAGCGTTAACCGTTTCCAGCCTCCCGCTCTTTTACGCTGCCCAAAGCGCCATGACATTATTTTCGTTTTTCTTTACGAGTACAATAATTTCTGTTTTATGGAAATGATAAGGGGGCCATGGTGATGGATATTCGTGAATTAGTACTTGAACAACTGCGAACAGTGATTGACCCTGAATTAGGGATCAATGTCGTTGATTTAGGATTAATTTATGATTTGCAAATTAACGATGGCAACATATATATTTTAATGACGCTTACGACACCGGGATGTCCGCTGCACGACTCGATCGTCGGCGGTGTGAAACGGGCGTTGGAACATATCGACGGAATCCGCGATGTACAAGTGCAAATTACATGGAATCCGCCGTGGACGCCGGATCGAATGAGCGAAGAAGCGTTGCGGCAATTAAGTGGTTTTTAATGAACCGAAATATTGTCCGGCGGGACGATACGCCATGCTTTTCCTTTAGGAAAATCTGTTAAACCGCTTTTATCCTCCCAAAACATGTAACGGCTATGCTTTAAACAGCACAGCCGTTTTTTATTACACATGTTTTATAAACCACTTCACCGTTTCTAAAAACGCTTCCCTTGTCACTTTATGCCCAGCCGTATCGTCGGAAATAAATTTTAAATTTTCTTCTTTCCCTTGATAAAGTGGTTTTATCTGCTCATAAAACTCATATGTATAAGAATAAGGCACAACTTGGTCACACTTTCCATGCCAAATGAGAAGCGGGCGATTGGCTAATTTCTCCGGCTGTTTGGAAAGGTCGTATTTCATTAATTGCACCTTTTCCTGCTTCAGTTGTTCATCGGAAAGCGGAATCGTCACTCCCATTTTTTTGCCTGTTTCAATTAAGGCGTCAAAAAACGCTTCATACATTGGATTTCCCATCAGTGAAACGGCCGCTTTAATCCATGGATACACGGCAAGCGCACCAAATGTGACAATTCCGCCCATTGAGGTACCGGCAAGCCCTACCCGGTCCGGCTGAATGAGCTTGCGAAGTTCTAATTCTTCTTTGATTTGCTTAATTTCCGTAATGGTACGTGTCACAATATTCCAAAACGCCAATTGCAACTGAGTCTCGGTCAACGCTTGTTCTCTTTCGCCATGATACAGCGCATCCGGCAAAATCACGCGGTATCCCGCCTCGGCAAGCAAATAGCCAAAGTGCAAATTATGTTCCTTGGCGCTCGTAAATCCGTGAATAAATAAAATGAGCGGCAGCCGTTCCTCCCTTTTCTTATTTTGAACAACGTGCAATACAGGTATTTGGGCGATCTCCTCTTTTTCAATAATGACCATGATCGACAAAACTCCTTTTTTCTTTTTCTCATAAGGTATAGTAACATGTAGACAAAAATTTTGGAAAAGAGTTACACTATAATGTAACAAAAACTAAAATCACCGCAACCATATCGTCAATCATACGGTCATTCATTAAAAAATGAAGGTAAAGGAGTCATTATGGAACGATATTTAATTGCCTTAGATTTAGACGGTACATTGCTAAAAGATGACAAAACGATTTCTCCATTTACAAAGGAAATGATTTTGCGCGCCAAAGAAGAAGGACATCTTGTCGTGATCGCCACAGGAAGACCGTACCGCGCCAGTAAAATGTATTACGAAGAGCTTGGACTGACAACACCAATCGTTAACTTCAACGGCGCATTCGTGCATCATCCCCGCGACCATTCTTGGGGAATCCGCCATTTTCCACTCCCGCTCCCAACAGTGAAAGACATTATCGAATTCAGCGAAACGTACGCGATTAAAAACATTTTGGCCGAAGTGATGGATGACGTATACTTTCATGAACATGATGAAGTGCTGCTTGATATTGTCCGACTTGGCAACCCGACCATCGAAATCGGTGACTTGCGCTATGCATTAAAAGATGACCCAACGAGCATCCTTATTCATACGGACAAACAACATATCGAACAAATTCAAACGTATTTATCAGATGTGCATGCGAACGTATTGCACCACAGACGCTGGAATGAGCCTTGGCATATCATTGAGATTGTCCGCAGCGGTGTCCATAAAGCGTTTGGCCTGAAACAAATCGCTGATTATTTCCATATTCCAAAGGAGCGGGTCATCGCATTTGGCGACGAAGATAACGATTTAGAGATGATCGAATGGGCAGGTCATGGCATCGCAATGGGCAACGCCATTGAGCCGCTGAAACAAATCGCTAATGATGTAACGGCCACCAATGAGGAAGACGGCATCGGCGTATATTTAAAATCGATGTTAAAGCTGTAACGAATTGCCTTATTACAATCCCCCTTTTGCGGTTACACTATCCATGACGCAACGTTGCGTCTTTACTTTTCCAAAGGGGGAATACGTCTTGGGCAAACGAAACAAATCGAAACGCTTCATCCAGCAAAGCGTCGATGCGGTAGAAAAACATGACGAACGAATCCCTTATCATATGACATACGCCGAAGCGGAAGAGCGCAAGGCGCAAAAAGCGTTCGAAACATCGCTCGGAGGCGAATAACGATGGGCAACCGATTGTTTCAAGAAGCGCGCAAAGCGGTGATGCAGGCGAAACAGGCGGCAAGCGGCCAAGCCGATATAGACCTAGACCGCGCGATTGCCATCGCCAAAAACGCCTTATCGTCGGCCTACGCGCATTCCAATACGGCGGAAAAAGCGCAGTTGCGTCAATTTCAAGAAGAGCTCGATCAGCTCACGCAATAAAGGCTGTGAAGTCCTTTCCACAGCCTTTTTCTCTGGATGAAAAAATTGTGTTTTTCCTTTATAATAATCGATACACTAAAAAGATATCTTAACTTTATAAGAGGTGGATACAGTGTCAATTCAAATTATTACGGACAGTGGCTGTGATCTTCCATATTCTTATTTGCAGAAGCACAACATCGCATTTTTGCCGCTTCTTGTCCATTTCAATGGCGAAGAATACGAAGACTTTATCACCATCGAACCAAAACAAGTATATGACGCGATGCGAAACGGACAAATCGTGAAAACCGCGCAAGCGAATCCGCTGAAAATGAAAGAGTTGTTTACGCAATATGCGAAAGAAAACCGCCCTTGCCTATATATCGCGTTTTCCTCGCAATTGTCGGGTACATATCAAACCGCGATGGCGATTCGCAATGAATTGCTCGAGGAATATCCTGAGTTTCAGCTCACGATCATCGATTCGAAGTGCGCTTCGCTTGGACAAGGACTGGCGGTGATGAAAGCGGCGGAACTAGCAGAAAAAGGAACGCCGTACAACTTATTATGCGAAACAATTGCTTCTTACTGCCGCCATATGGAACATATTTTTACGGTCGATAATCTTGAGTACCTGGCGCGCGGCGGGCGAATCAGCAAAGCATCAGCAATGGTTGGCGGCCTTTTGAACATTAAGCCGCTTCTCCATGTCGAAGACGGCAAACTCATTCCGCTTGAGAAATTACGCGGCCGCAAAAAAGTGTTAAAGCGCATGGTCGAAATCATGGGCGAACGCGGCGATGATCTGCAAAAACAAGTGATCGGCATCAGCCACGGCGACGACGAAGAAGCGGCATTGGAGTTGAAACAGCTCATTGAAAAAACACATGGTTGCACGCGCTTCTTTATCTCTGAAATCGGCGGCGCGATCGGCGCACACGCCGGTCCGGGCACATTGGCGCTCTTTTTCTTGAACAAATATATCGAAGAATAAAATCGCTTTGTTTCGAAAACACTATCGGTGTACATCTTATATAAAGGAGTGCACACCGCTATGTCCCGTACAAGCGATAACGATAAAAAAGCGCTTGACAACAACGCGAAACGCCATGAGAAAAACATGCTGCGCGAAAAAAACCGCCAGGCGGGGAAATTTGCGTATTCGAAGAAGACGGATCATTTGTAAAAAACGGGCTGTCCTTTTATGCTGGACAGCCCTTATTGTCATTCCATCCGAAACTTCGCCATCACCTCATGCAGCTCATCGGTCAATTGTCTCAGTTTCGTCACTTTCTCCACCATTTTTTCAAACGCCGTCAGCTGTTCCGCCATCGAAGCGGCGATCTCTTCGCTGCCGGCCGCCGACTGTTCGACGACGGCGCTAATGCTTTCCACATTTTGCAATACTTTCTCTTCTAATTGTTTCGACATGCTAACATCATCGACAAGCGCTTGAATATCGGCGGAGATCCCAGCAACTTTGTCCTCGATTTCAGCAAACGCCTTTGTCGTTGTTTCAATCGACTGCGATTGCTGCTCGGCGATTTTTACTCCTTGGGCGACAACTGCGGAAACCGAGGCAATGCCATGCTTAATCAGCGAAATCGTTTCAAAAATTTGCTTTGTCGCCTGCGCGGATTGCTCGGCCAACTTGCGCACTTCGTCGGCGACAACGGCAAATCCTTTCCCCGCTTCTCCCGCTCTTGCGGCTTCAATCGCCGCGTTTAACGCCAGCAAATTCGTTTGCTCCGCAATATCCGATACCGCTTTTGCCATTTGTTCAATGTTAGCAGCATAGCTGGCAAACTTATTCGTTGCTTCTTCAATGGACAACATCGCTGCATTGCTTTCTCGGATAGCGTGCAGTTGCCTTTCTATTGCCTGCTGGCCATGTTGAATTGCTTCGACCGCCGCTTTGCTGTAATGTGCTGTCTGCTTGGTTCGCTCCGCTGTTTTGGCAAACGTATCATCCATTTTTTCAATCTGCTGTACTGCTTGCTGTAATTCTTCAGAGATGCTTTGCGCCCCCGCGGACAGTTCATTCGTTGATACCGCGACTTGCCGGTTAATCTCGGTGAGCATTTGGTTGTCTGCTTCAATTTCTTTGGCAAACGTTTCGACTTGTTGGCTAGCCACCTCTACCGAGCGAAGCAGCCGCTTCAACTCCTCGACCATTGTATGAAATGCCACATTTAATGCACCTAGCTCATCGTTGTGTTTATAATCAATGCGCGCGACGAGCAAATTGCCCCCTGCAATTTCAGCCGCGTTGTTGGCAAGCCGCTTGAGCGGATTCGTAATCGAGCGCGTCAGACGCAGGCTTATCGCTCCTGACAGCATGATAAGGGCAATGCTGCCGATGACCGCCGTCCAAATGACAAAATGAATTTGCCCCTGCAAATCGCGCTGAAGTTCGTTGTAGTAATCGTTTGTATACAATTGCAGCGTATAGATGTCATTAATCGCACCTTCAATCCGCATCGCCTGCCGTCTTGCCTCTGATGCGTTGCGGTGGTCAAGCGCGGCGAGCGACTCGGTGTGCACATCGGCGAATTTTTGTTTCGCTTTCGCTAATAGAGCGAGAAATTCCTTTTGTTTCAACGATTTTTCTAATTTGTTAATCAACTTTTCTGTCGTTTCGATTTGCGCCAGCACTTCCTGCTTATTTCCTTCCGTCATGTTGTAAGCGGCGTTGTTTAAGCTTTGCTTTGCCGATTTCATGCTTGCTTCGAGCCGTTCGACCGTCAGCAACACCGGCACGATATTTTTATTCGTTGCCTGAATCGACAACATATTGACGATAATGAACCCCATTAGGAGCATCGCGGCAATAAGCGAAAGAAACGAATGAAGCCATAATTTTTTGCGAATTGTCATTCTAATCCCCTTTTCCTGTAATCTATCTTGTTGCCACTTCACCATCAATCACTTTTTGTCTCCATTGTTCTACAAGCTCCCGTTTTTGCTCATCCCAAGGAATGACGCGAATTGGCGCCAAGCCGACGCCATTTTCCGCAAGGCCAAGCTCCACCGTTCCCGCCGGCAACTTCCCGTTTCGTACATATTCCTTCAACACATTGAACAACGCGACATCGACATTTTTGACCATCGATGTCACGACCGCTTTTTCCGCGTAAAAATATTGGTCGCTGTCAACGCCAATCGCATACACGCCGTGCGCTTCCGCTTCCCGAAGCGCACCGACTCCGGTAAAACCAGCCGCCGTATACACGACGTCGCACTTTTTGGCAAACATGTCTTTGGCGATATTAGCGCCAAGCTTGTCATTGCCAAAATCGCCGGCATAGACAATTTGAACAGAAGCGGACGGCTTTACGGCGTGAACCCCTTTTTCGAATCCCGTCGCAAATTTATGAATCAACGGCACATCCGCCCCACCGATAAACCCGAGACGGTTTGTTTTCGTCGTCAGCGCCGCTACCACTCCGGCAAGAAAGCTTCCTTCATCTTCTTTAAACGTAATGGACGTCACGTTTGGCAAATCAGAAACAGCGTCAACTAAAATAAAGCGTTGCTTTGGATATTGTTTCGCCACTTTTTCCAAATCTTCTTGTACCATGAAGCCAAGACCAATGACGATATCATTGCCATCTTCAATAAGCTCCTTTAGCCCTTGTTCATACGTTTTCGTATCTTTCAATTCACGATAATCAAAAATAATGCCTAGTTCATCACGCGCTTTCATCAATCCGCGAAACGCGGAGTCGCTAAACGATTGATCCCCAAGTCCGACGTCTGACAACATAATCCCGACTTTGATTCTGTCTTTCTTTCCCGCTGTCTCTTTCGTCGAACAGCCGGACATCATCACAAACATAGCCAATAGCGCGATACCAAGTTGCCATATACGTCTTTGCTGTTTCATTGGTTCGTCCCTTTCTTTTTATGGTGTCCATTATTGTTTATCGGCACGGTTCGATATTTGTTAAGTTTTTTGGCAGAAAAAAAGCAAAGCCGGACTGGCTCTGCCCTCTTCATTCCTTCTTATACGTCCAACCATTTTCTTGATATACTTTTCCTTCCTTCATTAAGCGGCCTAAAGCGCGTTTAAACGCGGCCTTGCTCATATGAAAGCGCGCTTGAATATCATCGGGATCGCTTTTGTCATGATACGGCATCGCCCCGCCGCGGCTTTCTAAGTACGCATAAATGGCCGCCGCGTCTTCGTCAATGCTTTCTTGCTTGCGCGGCAAGAGCGATACGTTCACCGTCCCATCCTCTTTGACGGCGATAATCCGCCCTTCCACTGCTTCCCCAAGCCGCGGTGCGTTTCGCCACTGCGATTCATGCACAAAACCGAGATAACCGACATCGGAGATAAGGGATGCCCCTACCTTAATCACGCGGTAGACGCGGCCGCGAATATTCTGATTAAACGCTGATTCCGGCGCTTTCACGGCGATTTGTTTCATCGTTTCCTCATCAGCGAGCCTAGCAAGAAGGCGACCGCGTTTATCTGTTTTTAATGAACAATATAATTGGTCGCCGCGCTGTGGCCATTGCGAGCGAAGCGGCGGCAAATCATCGATGGACACGAGCATATCTTTAGAAATGCCAATATCGACAAAAACGCCCAATCTCGGAACGACGTCCACCACTTCAACCCAATCGTAGCGGTTGTTCGTGATTTTCGGCATTTTCATAGTGGCGCATAGCCGCCCGTCGTGGTCATGATATAAAAATACCGTTGCCTCGTCGTCCACCGCAAGTGTTTCATTCGCTTCGCTTTTATGTAGCAGCACTTCGTCCGTGCCGTTCGTTAAAAAGTAGCCAAACGGCACTTCCCGTTTTACCGTTAATGTCATGATTTCTCCAGGAATTAATCGTTTCATCGCAACCTCTTCCTTTGTCTATATTTTCACGCTTATTATTCCCCACTCCAGTTTACAGTTCCGCGTAAAACGTCATTTTCCCTGCATCACAAGAACGCTTCCATCGTACTCAGCTCCAATCCTTCTTTTCTTATTGTGTCCCTTGCCACATTTTACTATAATAAAATAAAAAATGCTGGAGGTCGTGTATGTCAAAAGAAAGTTCCTTTGATATTGTTTCGAAAGTTGACTTATCGGAAGTCACCAATGCGATCAACATCGCACTGAAAGAAATTAAAAACCGCTACGACTTTAAAGGCAGCAAAAGCGACATTTCTCTAGACAAAGACGAACTCGTCCTTATTTCCGACGATGAATTTAAATTGGAACAGCTCAAGGACGTGCTGATTGGCAAGCTCATTAGACGAGGCGTGCCGACGAAAAATATTCAATACGGCAAAATTGAGCCGGCTTCTGGGGGGACGGTGCGCCAACGCGCTAAACTTGTGCAAGGCATCGACAAGGAAAACGCGAAAAAAATCAACACGATCATAAAAAACACCGGCCTGAAAGTGAAAAGCCAAATACAGGACGATCAAATCCGCGTCAGCGGCAAAAGCAAAGATGACTTGCAAAAGGTTATCGCCGCGATTCGCGAAGCCGACCTGCCGATTGATGTGCAATTTGTCAATTATCGATAAAAACGTGATGCTACGGGCACTAATCGCCCGTAGCATCTTTTTTCATGCCCTTTCCCTCTATTTCCATTATGCGTTTTAGACACAATTATTCAAAGAAAAAGCCCCAGCCCGACAATACTAGACGTAATGATCAACAAAGCAGCAAAAGCAATCGGAAGAATGTCTCGCACAAATTGCCCTTCATGTCCAGACTGGTTAGTGATAGAAGCTGCTAAAGCGATTCTCGATGGAGATGCCATGGTCATGTTCGATGCGGAGACATTTTGTGCGGTGGCATATAATAGTGCGGGACTATGTAATTGCTCAGCCATCGTGCTTTGAAAATGGGAAAACATAGCGTTAGCCGCGCTGTTGCTGCCGCTCATAAATCCGCTGATCGCACCGATGAGCGGAGAAGCGATGATAAACCACGAACCTACTAATGCGGCAATATTAGCAGCCAGGAAATTCGTCATTCCCGCCCCCTCCATCACGCTCGACATCGCGATAAAGCCCGTTGTTGCTATTACGGCGGGATATACTTGTTTGATGGTTTTTTCTATACAGGTTTTTAGTTGAACGCTAGTCAGCCGATATAGCCATATCGCTGTCAGCGAAGCAAGGAACAGGGCAAAACCTGGGCTATACAACAGCTCCAAATGAAAATGATATTCTGGCCATTGAATAACGAGGATGCTTGTAACTATGCTCTTACATGCAGCAGAGAAATGGGAAACGAATATATATATCGTTAAAACGGCATATGGTACCATTGCCTTCCAAAAGTTTCCCCTCCCAATAACTACATGCGTCGTAGCGGCCTTGCCCCTCTTTTGGCTGATTAACGCCTTTAGTTTCCAATAGGCAATGAGCAAAAAAGCGGCAGCTCCTCCCGCCAATACGCCCGCCAGTTCGGTAGATATATACACGCTGGAAGCCCATGTCACAAATGACAGCACGAACGAAACGATAATAATGGAATCAAAATATTGTCTTATCGACTTTTTGCCGCCGCTAATGGCCACAATAATAACCGCATAAAAAAGAAAAAGCGGCATACTTACCATCGCGCTATACTCCCCCAATTGATGCAAAGGAACTCCAGATAACTCCGCATTAATGACCGTACCGATGGCAAGCGCTCCCCACGGCACGGCCGACTGCGTCAATAACGATAACATCATTGTCTTTTTCGCTGAAAATCCTAGCGAAAGATATAATGGGGCAGCAATCACCACAGCAATGCCAAATCCGCTGACCGCTTCTAGAAAAGGACCTAAAGCGGCAGAAATAAGCAGCCCCTGTTCTGCTTTTGAGCGGCAAAAGCGTGATAAACCGTAGGACATCATATTCATCGCTCCGCTTTCATTCAGCAAGTTGTATAAAAACAGCCCAAGCCCTAATACATAAATGACCGTCACCGCCAGCAGCATTCCACGAACGGAGAAATGAAATAAATTCTGCACCGAGGCATCAAAAGAAAAAAAAGCCAATACGAAAGCCAATCCATACGAACAGACAGCGGTGTACAGCGCAGACATTTTAAGCCAAACTAAACAAATGAGAGCGAATAAAATAGGTAACCCTGCTAATAAGAAATGAATCGCATCATGCATGGAACATGCCCCCCCTCCCCCTTTATCCACTATAGTGGATATATATTATTCTCTAGAACGTGTTGCAAAACGCATAATGGATGCATAAATGCACATAAAAAATCCACCACCTTGAAGATCATATACAGTGACCAAAACCAACTACCAAGGGGTGGACAAGATCATGATTTCCAATTGGAACAGCGAACATGCATGGTCTTATGAAATCGACTCACTTTTAGCATCCTTATTTCGATATATTGACTCTCTATATCGTTGCCGGAAATGCCGTATGTGACAGGAAGGCCGCCGGCGTCGAAAAAATCTTTGAATTTGGATCATTGTTTCCAGACGAACATGAGAAAACGGTTCAATACTACGACAAACACATAAACCTTGGCAAGATTGGGATGTCCGGCAGCATGCAAGGTGACGGATGCCGCCCCAAAAATCGTCACTTCCAAGATAAAGTGCCACGGTTCTGGAAGGAGTAACGGCGCACCGGGGGAACCGAACGTCCCCCAAATCAGCGCGATCAAAAGCGGGATCCCAACCATCAAACCGATCTTACCGAGCATATTTTCTCCGTTCTTGAATCCCCAATATGCGAGTGCGGCCAAAACGCATACTTCCAAAAGGAAACGCAAAAATAGATTCGCCAGTTTAATTTCCATGTTCATTCTCCTTTTTTGACATCATTCAGTCGTTTTGTCATTTTGAGGCTGGATTCACTCCAGCGATTTCTGTTTTCGGCGAATCCCTGTCAGGAACGTATCGATCAGAAACCGGAGTGTCACGTCATGGTCGAGTGGAATTCTAAATTCTCCTTTCTGTTCCAAGGAAGCGAAACCATGGAACATGCTTCGCAAACCACGCACTGCATGCAGTGCTGTTTCGTCATCAAGATCGTATGCGTGAAGCACACGCAGAGTCAGGTTCACAATCTCACGACCTGCACGTTGTATATCTGGATCTAGTGAATCGGGCGCTTGCAAGGTTGCTTCATACAAGCCAGGATGGGTTCGAGCAAACGTTACATAAGCTTTCCCAAGCGCATGCACCGCATCATCACCGGACCGTCCGATGGCCGCTTGCGCCAGGGTGCTGTAAAGTTGTTCAAGGCCATAAACCGCGAGTTGTTTTCTTAAACCGTGCAATCCTTCGATGTGGTTGTACAAGGATGGGGGGCGGACGCCGAGTTTTTTAGCCAATGTAGCCAATGTGACGGCATCCAGTCCGTCTTTATCGGCAATTTCTGTTGCAGTTTGCAGAATCGTTGACAAATCTAAACCGATTCTTGGAGACATCTGCGTCACTCCTTTCCTGTAGGGGGATGTATGAAACTCCGTTCGGCTTTGGCAATGGCACGGTCGATGGCTACACCTGGTTGCTCCAACATATGCCCATGTCCCACCGCTAGCAAGGATGGATGGTACTCACGTATTTTGTATGCACTTTTGAGCGCCATTTCTTTATTCCATGTAGCCATTGCCGGAAAGGGAAACCATGGTTGTACCTGTCCCGATACAGCAATCCCGCCTTTTGTTTGAAATGCATCACCGACGATACAGGCGTTGTTGCGCGTGTCGAGAAATGTCATTGAACCGGGCGTATGTCCCGGTGTGGCAATCGCCAGCAACGAGCCGATTCGATCTCCCTCCTTTAGCAAAACATCTGCTCGTGTCTGCAGTTTTTTAGGTACTCCGCCACGAATCGGTGTGTTTGGTTCGTTCGGACCCAGCGACCTGTCTCCAGACATTAAGCGGGCGTCACGTTCCGAAATATAAACGGGTACATGCGGAAGAATTTGTTTTAGCGCGTCAAGTGCTCCCACATGATCCCCATGTGCATGGGTGAGAAGGATGCGCGTGATAGGTTTTCCGATGGTTTCAGCCGCTTTCAAAATTCCTTTCACGCTGTAGGGCAGAGCAGCGTCAATCAAGGTCAATCCGTCCATTTCGTCAATCAAGTAACAATTTACGGGAAAAAAACGCGGCAAAAATGTCAGTTGAAAAACCGTTTTTTTGCGGATGATTCGCAAATGTTTCACCTCATTTTCTTGAAACTAATATTGTTAGTTTTATTATAACTAATATTATTAGTTTTTGCAAGCCGTAAGTTCTCTTATTGTGAGTAAAGTTTTCATGGGAGCTTTTTTTCCTTTTTTATAAGCGTTTTTTATTCTCTTTCCGCCGTTGCGACACTACTACCTAGTTATTGATTCCAATCATATACGTTCACTATAGTGGATAAACCTATTTTCATTAAATATCAAGCACTAATGCTTTTTCCATGAAGGATGGAATATTTTCTTGAAAACGATTCCATTATATTGAATATTTTCAGAAAATGCTTTACATTATATATTAATTATATCGTTGAAACGTTTGGCTACAACTTCATAGCGAATTTCTTATCAAGAGAGGGGGAGGGACTGGCCCGGTGAACCCTCAGCAACCTGGCGGAAGCCAAGGTGCTAAATCCAGACAGGCGAAAGCGCCTGGAAGATAAGAAGAGACGATACATAAAAAGTCTTCTTCTTATAGAAGGCTTTTTTCTTTTACCATTTTCATAGAACGGGGGAATGAGCGTGGGACTTTTGCAAGATTTAAAAGAACGCATCCTCATCGCCGATGGCGCGATGGGAACGCTATTATACTCGCACGGCGTCGACCGATGTTTTGAAGAACTAAATTTATCGAAACCGGAAGATATCATTCATATTCATGAAGCATATATCGCCGCGGGCGCCGAGGTCATTCAAACGAATACGTACGGCGCCAACTACGTCAAACTCTCCCGTTATGGACTCGCAGACGAGGTGCCGGCGATTAACCGCGCGGCGGTAAGGCTCGCCAAACAGGCGGCCAAAAATAAAGCCTACGTGCTTGGGACGATCGGCGGGTTGCGCAGCATCAATAAAAGCGCCGTTTCCATCGAAGAGGTAAAGCGGACGTTTCGCGAACAATTGTTTGTGCTGTTAAACGAGGACGTCGACGGCTTGTTGCTCGAAACGTATTACGATTTAGAAGAATTAGAGACAGTGCTTGCGATCGCGCGCAAAGAAACGGATAAGCCGATTATCGCGCACGTCTCCCTCCACGAAGTCGGCGTCTTGCAAGACGGCACTCCGCTTGCCGAAGCATTGGCGCGCTTGGAGCAGTTGGGAGCTGATGTCGTCGGTCTAAACTGCCGTCTCGGCCCGTACCATATGATCCGTTCGCTGGAGGAAGTGCCGCTGCCAAATAGAGCGTTTCTCTCTGCGTATCCGAACGCAAGCCTGCCGGATTATCGCGACGGGCGGCTTGTCTATGAAACAAACACCGATTATTTTAAAGAAACAGCGCTCGCCTTCCGTGAGCAAGGCGTGCGCCTGATTGGCGGATGCTGCGGCACGACGCCAAAACATATCGAAGCGATGGCAAACGCCTTAGTGGATCGAACACCAATTAAAGAAAAAGTCGTTAAACAACGTCATGTTCCAATTTCCATCCAAATGAACGAACCAAACACAACGCCGCCGCTGCAAGACATCGTTCGCGAGCGTCGTTCGGTGATCGTCGAGCTCGATCCACCGAAAAAATTAGGGCTTACCAAATTTCTAGAGGGCGCCAAAGCGTTGAAAGAAGCAAATATTGATGCGCTGACACTGGCTGACAACTCGCTGGCTACCCCACGAATCAGCAACATGGCGCTCGGCTCCATCGTCAAAGAGCAGCTTGGCATCCGTCCGCTTATTCATATTACCTGCCGCGACCGTAACTTGATCGGGCTGCAGTCGCACCTAATGGGCTTGCATACGCTCGGCATCACCGATGTGCTCGCCATTACCGGCGACCCATCGAAAATCGGCGATTTCCCTGGAGCGACATCGGTCTACGACTTATCGTCGTTTGACTTGATTCGGCTCATTCGCCAGTTTAATGAAGGGCTCTCGTATTCGGGAAAACCGCTCGGGCAAAAAACGAATTTTTCGATCGCCGCGGCCTTTAACCCGAACGTCCGCCATTTGGATAAGGCCGTAGAGCGCCTGGAGAAAAAAATTCAATGCGGCGCCCACTATTTTATTACCCAGCCGCTTTATTCCGAACGGCAAATCGAGGAAGTGTACGAAGCGACGAAACATCTTGAGACGCCTATTTACATCGGCATTATGCCGCTAGTGAGCGCGCGCAACGCCGATTTCCTTCACCATGAAGTACCGGGCATCACGCTGTCGGAAGAAATCCGCGCGCGCATGGCGGCATGCGGCAACGACCCAGTGCAATCAGCGCGCGAAGGAATTGCGATCGCCAAATCGCTCATTGACACCGCTTTTGACTTATTTAACGGCATCTACCTCATTACGCCGTTTTTACGCTATGAAATGACGGTCGAACTCGTCCGCTATGTTCACGAAAAAGAAAAAGCCGCGCAAGAAAGGAAGGTACTCCATGGCTAACACAACACTCGAGCAACAACTTGCCAAAAAGATTCTCATCATTGACGGCGCAATGGGAACGATGATTCAAAATGCAAAGCTCTCGGCCGACGATTTCGGCGGCGAACCATACGAAGGATGCAACGAATATTTGACGCTCACCGCCCCACATGTGATCGAGCGCATTCATGAAGCGTACTTGCAGGCGGGCGCGGACATTATTGAAACGAACACGTTTGGCGCAACAAGCATCGTGTTAGATGAATATCAGCTCGGCCATTTAGCGCTTGAGTTAAATATCGAAGCGGCCAAGCTCGCACGCAAAGCCGCCGACGCCTACTCGACTTCCGATTGGCCGCGCTTTGTCGCCGGTTCGATGGGACCGACGACAAAAACGCTGTCCGTCACAGGTGGTGTGACGTTTGACCAATTAGTCGCTGCCTACGAAGAACAAGCACGCGGGCTATTAATGGGCGGCGTCGACTTGCTGCTTTTGGAAACGTGTCAGGACACCTTAAACGTCAAAGCCGGCTTTATCGGCATTTCCAAGGCGTTTGAAGCGGTCGGCAGGCGGGTGCCGATCATGATTTCCGGCACAATTGAACCGATGGGCACGACGCTGGCCGGACAGACGATTGAGTCGTTTTTCATCTCCGTTCAGCATATGAAGCCGTTTGCCGTCGGCTTAAACTGCGCGACCGGCCCAGAGTTTATGACTGACCATTTGCGCACGCTCGCTTCCCTCGCCAATACGGCGGTCAGCTGCTACCCGAACGCTGGTCTTCCTGATGAGGAAGGGCATTACCATGAAACGCCGGAAATGCTGGCGAAAAAAATCCAGCGTTTTGCCGAAAAAGGCTGGATCAACATCGTCGGCGGCTGCTGCGGAACGACGCCGGAACATATCCGCGCCATCGCCGAAGCGGTCCGGGATCTTCCGCCGCGGCCAATTCCGCAGTCTTTTGCCATTCATGCCGTCTCCGGCATCGATCCGCTTATTTACGACGAAACAATGCGGCCATTGTTTGTCGGCGAGCGGACGAACGTGATCGGCTCGCGCAAATTTAAACGGCTGATCGCTGAAGGAAAATACGAAGAAGCGGCAGAAATCGCCCGCGCGCAAGTGAAAAACGGCGCGCACGTCATCGACATCTGCCTGGCCGACCCGGACCGCAATGAACAAGAGGATATGGAAAAATTCATTCAGCAAGTCGTTAAAAAAGTGAAAGTGCCGCTCGTCATCGATTCGACCGACGAACAGGTCATTGAACGCGCCCTCACCTATTCACAAGGAAAAGCAATCATTAACTCGATCAACTTGGAAGACGGCGAAGAACGGTTTGCTAAAGTCGTGCCCCTCATTCACAAATACGGCGCCGCCGTCGTTGTCGGCACGATTGATGAACAAGGAATGGCGATTCATGCCGAGCGGAAGCTGGAAATCGCTTTGCGCTCGTATGATCTGCTTGTCAACAAATACGGGGTATCCCCGCATGACATTATTTTCGACCCGCTTGTGTTCCCGGTCGGTACCGGCGATGAACAATACATCGGCTCTGCCAAAGAGACGATCGAAGGCATCCGCCTCATTAAAGAGCGGCTGCCCCACTGTTTAACGATGCTTGGCATCAGCAACGTCTCGTTCGGGCTTCCGCCGGTCGGACGGGAAATTTTAAACTCCGTCTTTTTATACCATTGCACGCAGGCCGGGCTTGATTACGCAATCGTCAACACGGAAAAATTGGAGCGCTTCGCCTCAATTCCGGAAGAAGAAGTGCGGTTAGCGGAAGAACTGCTGTTTAACACGAACGATGAAACATTAAATACGTTTATCCAATTTTACCGCGACAAAACAAAAGAGCCGAAAAAAGCGAAAACAGAGCTTAGCTTAGAAGAAAGGCTTGCGGGCTATGTCGTTGAAGGCACGAAAGAAGGGCTGTTCACCGATTTGGAACAAGCGCTGCAAACGTATTCCGACCCGCTCGACATCATTAACGGCCCGCTGATGGCCGGGATGGACGAAGTCGGCCGGCTCTTTAACAATAACCAGCTCATTGTCGCCGAAGTATTGCAAAGCGCAGAAGTGATGAAAGCGGCGGTCGCCTTTTTAGAGCCATACATGGAGAAAAAAGAAAGCAGCACAAAAGGAAAGGTGATTCTCGCCACCGTGAAAGGCGATGTGCATGACATCGGCAAAAACTTAGTCGACATTATTTTAAGCAACAACGGCTTCCATGTCATTGACTTGGGCATTAAAGTGGCGCCGCAGCAGCTCATTGAAGCCGTTCAGGCGGAAAAGCCGGATATCATCGGCTTATCGGGGTTGCTTGTCAAATCGGCGCAGCAAATGGTCATCACCGCGCAAGATTTGCGGCAGGCGGGCATTTCGACGCCGATTTTAGTCGGCGGCGCCGCGCTGACGCGTAAATTTACAGAAAACAAAATCGCTCCGGAATACGATGGAATTGTCCTATACGCCAAAGACGCGATGGAAGGGCTGGCGCTCGCCAACCAATTGCAGCACAACGAAATCGAATATACAAAAACAAAAAAGCAAGAAACGGAAACAGAAAAAACGGCGCCAACGGTTATTGCGACAAAATCAAACGTCTCAACCGACGTTCCCGTGTTTGTGCCAACAGATTTAGAACGCCATATATTGAAAGATATTTCGCTTTCGCATATTGTTCCGTACATCAACTGGCAAATGGTATTAGGACATCACCTTGGGTTAAAAGGAAAAGTGAAACGGCTGCTTGAGGAAAAAGATGAAAAAGCGCTGATGCTAAAGCAAGTCGTCGATGACCTGCTTCAACAAGCTCAACAAAACCGATGGATTACACCAGCTGCGGTATATCAATTTTTCCCGGCGCAAAGCGATGGAAACCGCATTTACATTTATTCTCTGGAAGACAAGAAGACAGTGATCGAAACGTTTGAATTTCCAAGACAGCCGCGGGCCCCGTATCTTTGCCTCGCCGATTATTTAAAACCGATAGACAGCGGGCAAATTGACTACGTCGGCTTTTTCGCCGTCACCGCTGGCAAAGGCATCCGCGAACTGGCGCAGCGATGGAAAGAAAGCGGCGAATTTTTAAAAAGCCATGCGATTCAGGCATTGGCGCTCGAAATCGCGGAAGGATTTGCAGAGTGCATTCACCAAATTATGCGCGACCGCTGGGGCTTTCCGGATGACCCGGATTTTACGATGGAAGAACGCTTTGCCGCCAAATATCAAGGGCAGCGCTACTCGTTCGGCTACCCGGCGTGTCCGAACTTAGAGGATCAGGAAAAGTTGTTCCGCCTTCTGCATCCGGAAGAAATCGGCATCCATTTAACGGACGGATATATGATGGAGCCGGAAGCATCCGTCTCCGCGATCGTCTTCGCCCATCCAGAAGCGCGCTATTTCAACGTACTGTAAAAAGCTGGCCCAAAACGGCCAGCTTTTTTATGCAATGTGGTCAGCAATGATTGTTTGCCAACATTACATATTTCCCTTCCCTTATCCCATACTAACGATGACAAATGATGCATAGGGAGGAATGGAAGATGGTTACGAAACAACAGACAACGCTGCCGCCGCAGCACCAAAACCACCAGCCCGGACTGCAAACGGAAATGAACCCGCAGCCAATTTCCGTAAGCGAACAATACAAAGCAAGCGGGAAATTACATAATAAAGTCGCCATCATTAGCGGTGGCGACAGCGGTATCGGCCGGGCGGTCGCGATTCATTTCGCCAAAGAAGGCGCCGATATCGCGATTATTTATTTAAACGAACACGAAGACGCACAAGAGACAAAACGGCTTGTCGAGCAGGAAGGAAAAACATGCTTGCTGATCGCTGGCGATGTCGGCGATGAAAACTTTTGCAAGCAAGCGGTCCAACAAACGATCGACCAATTTGGCAAACTTGACATCGTCGTCAATAACGCCGCCGAGCAGCATCCGCAAAAAAGCTTGCTCAACATCACCTCACAACAGCTGGAAAAAACATTCCGCACGAACGTCTTCGGCTATTTTTATTTGACAAAAGCAGCGCTTCCATACTTGCAAAAAGGCAGCGCCATTATTAATACGGCGTCGATTACCGCTTATGAAGGCAATGAACAATTGATTGACTACTCGGCCACGAAAGGAGCGATCGTCGCCTTTACGCGTTCGCTGGCAAAATCGCTCGCCGGGCAAGGCATCCGCGTCAACGGCGTTGCACCGGGACCGATTTGGACTCCGCTTATTCCATCGACATTCACAAGCGACCAAGTCGCCACCTTCGGCTCCAACACTCCGATGAAACGGCCGGGACAGCCGAGCGAAGTCGCCCCAAGCTACGTCTTTTTAGCGAGCGAGGAGGCATCCTATATTACGGGGCAAATGATACATGTAAATGGCGGAAAGATTATCAATGGGTAGAAAGCAGCGGAAAACGAAGTATTCTTCATCACCATGTAAATTTTATGTAATATTTTCTGACATATTTGTTGAGCTGCCGGTATATAGCCGCTATGATAAAAATACATGCTGCTTCTGATCCAAGTTCCTCAACCTTTTGCACGTATAGCAAAAGGCACCCTCTCTTCCTTGACTTGCAACAATTTGTTGCAAGTTTTTTTGTGTATAACGATGACTCCAATGGCGGCAATCTTAGTTATACCACGATGAATGAATAGTCTGTCTACGGCAATGTATTTCTAGATAGGAAAAAACAAAGCTGACTCCAAACGATCGGTTGTTACGATCGTTTGGGTCAGCTTTTATTTTTTTCGATAGTAATCACATGAAAACCGTTCGACAATCCGATGCGGGATAATTTGTTCCGCCTTTTGATGCGGCTTCCCGATGACGACAAAGGGAAATTTATTTTTTTGCAAATTTTGCTGTTTTGGAACGCTAGGCTTACGTCGCCTGTTTCGACCGCTTTTTGACAAGATACAAAAATAACATAAATAATACGTAAACAGCGACAATCGCCACGATGAAAGGAACATTAATCCCTGTTTTATCGGCAAGCGCGTAAATTTCCGCTGTTTCGCGATTGATAATAATATCATAGCCATCACGGTCGCTCCGCACTAAATCGCCGGCAAGCAGCCCGCGTAGCTCTTTTCCCGGCGCCAGCTGGTCATTCGTGATATGCACCTTTTGCGTTTTTTCCGTATTGTTAATCGCGATCACCGTTGTTTCGTCTTTATAATGGCGCTTAAATACGGCCATGCCGTCTTTTTCATACAGCAACGTAAAATCGCCGCGCCGCAAGGAAGGAAGTTTTTGCCGCAATTCGCCAAGTTTTTTAATGTAATCGATGATTTCCTGATCGGCGCGGAAATTCATTAAGCGGCGGTTATCCGGGTCTTGTCCCCCGTTCATGGCAATTTCCGTTCCGTAATACATAATCGGAATGCCAGGAGCGGAGAACAAATAAGACATGGCCAGCTTGATTCGTGAAATCGGATTTTGCCGATTGTCAATCGCCAGCTTCGTAAACCGGACCGTATCATGGTTATCTAAAAAGGTGCCAAGCAAATACGGGCGGTCATAAAATGTTTTATTATATTCCCATACGTCGTAAAGCGGACGCAACGATTGATCGCGCTTCGTCAATGTCTTCGTTACCGCATTATAAAGCGGGTAATCGACGAATCCGTCAATGCCATATTTACCATAATCGGCGATATAGCGTGGATCATCGCTCCACACTTCGCCAAGGAGGAGGAAGTCTTTTTTTACGGACTTCACTTCTTTGGAAAACTCTTGCCAAAACGATTTTGGCACATGGCGGACGGTGTCTAAACGATAGCCGTCAATATCTGTCTGTTTGATCCACCATTTCGCCGCATCAATCAAATAACGCTTCACTTCGGGATTTTCCTGCGCTAAATCAGGCAGGCCGTACACCCAGCCGTTTTCCACTTGCTTTTGGTCATTCCAGTCGAAAATTTCTTTTTTCTCATGGAACCAATCTTTTTTTGCCAGATCATTCAGCCATGGATGATGATAGCCGGTATGGTTGGCAACAAAGTCTAAAATTACTTTCATGTCGCGCTTATGCGCTTCTTTGACCAACTTTTTTAAATCTTCCATCGTGCCAAAATGCGGATCGACTTTATAAAAATCTTCAATCCAATAGCCATGATAGCCGCCCGGTTCGTTTTTGAAAATCGGCGTCAGCCAAATCGCCGTAAACCCCATGTCTTTAATGTAATCCAGTTTGGCGGTCACTCCTTTTAAATCCCCGCCGAAATAGCCTTTCGGGTCATTGACGTTGACATCGTCATCATTGCTTGGATCCATGTTGTTAAAGCGGTCAACCATGATAAAATAAATTGCTTCATCCTGCCATGTTCGTTCTTCTTTTTCAGCGGCTTGTACCGGAAACGCATAAAAAAGAAGAAACGAAAGTATAAACAGTTTGAATACTCGATTCCCCATTTCCGTTTCCCCCCTTTAATCGTAATATCGTTTGCCTTATCGGAAAGGGGTAATACCATTTTTATCATAACGGTTATTCCCCCTTTGTTCCATATTAACAAAATTGTAAAAGAAGGAATTTATAAAGCAGAAGATAATACTGTGTTACCGCTCCCTCTGAAACCCCTTTGATAATTTGTTTTTGTGCAAAGAATATCCGATAATTACAGATAAATAGCAAATCCTTTCACCAAATTGACCTCCTCCCCACTTACCTCTGGTTGAAGCGGAGGGTTCTCGCTCGTTTATGATAAAAAGAGCTGCATTATCGCAGCTCTTCTCTATTCCTTTATCGTAATGCCGTAGTGTTGGAACCATACGTGCACTTGACCGAGGTACGCCAACAGCTGCGGTCCTGTCATTAGCTGCCCGAACCAAGGCACTTGGAACGATTTCCCTTCTGTTTCCACTAACTCTTCCAATTTTTTTGCATCGAAAAATTCGTAAAGCACCGACGATCGATCGCTCAACAGCTCTTTCAGCCAATTTTTCACTAGTTCCGTATAAAGCGGATGGTGCGTTTTCGGATATGGACTTTTTTTGCGATAGAGCACTTCTTCCGGCAAAATTCCCTCGAGCGCCTTGCGCAAAATGCCTTTTTCACGGTTGCCATACATTTTCATTTCCCACGGAATGTTCCACACATATTCGACTAGCCGATGATCGGCAAACGGCACCCGGACTTCTAGGCTAACCCCCATGCTCATGCGGTCTTTCCGGTCAAGGAGCGTCGTCATAAACCAAATCATGTTTAAGTAAAACAGTTCGCGCCGCTTCGCTTCCTCGGCGCTTTCCCCTTCGAGCCTTGGAACCTCGGCAATCGTTTCGCTAAAGCGTGTTTGTACATATTCATCCAGCCGCAATTTCTTTCTCCAGTCTTCCTTTAGCAAATCGATGCGCGCTTCTGTCGAACGCATCCATGGAAATCCGCTCCGCGCCAAATCGTCTGGACGGTGAAACCACGGGTAGCCGCCAAAAATTTCATCGGCACATTCTCCCGATAAGCTAACGACAAAATCTTTGCGAATTTGTTTGCAAAACCATAACAAAGAAGAATCCACATCAGCCATACCTGGAACGTCCCGGACAATCACTGCCTCCCGTAAATGGTCAAACAAGTCTTCTTGACTAATGACGCAGCGGTGATGAATGGTTTGAAATTTTTTCGATATGAGTTCAATAAAAGGAGCATCAGCATTGGGCTGGAAATCATTCGCTTTAAAATATTGGTCATTGCCTTCGTAATCAATGGAATACGTATGCAGCTGCCCTTTTCCTTCTTTGGCAAACACCGCCGCCGCAATGGCGGTAATGGAACTCGAATCGACCCCACCGGATAAAAAGGTGCATACAGGCACATCGGAAACAAGCTGGCGCGTCACCGCATCGATAAGGAGAGAACGCAGTTTTTCCACCGTTTCTGCCAACGAATCTCGATGGACGTCACTTTGCACATTCCAGTAGCGCCATACTCTTAGCCCTTCACGAGAAAACGTTAACGCGTGCGCCGGGCGCAATTCTTTGATCCCGCAAAACACTCCGTGGCCTGGCGTCCGTGATGGACCCAATCCGAACACTTCCGCCAACCCTTCATAATCCACTTCCGCCTTTACGTTCGGATGTGCCAAGATAGCCTTAATTTCCGAACCAAACAAGAAACCATCATCGCCGTGACGATAAAAAAGCGGCTTGACGCCAAGACGATCCCGTGCTAAAAACAGCTGTTCCCGCTGTTCGTCCCAAATCGCAAAGGCAAAAATTCCGTTGAACCACTCGACACAGCGTTCTTTCCATTCGATATAAGCGTTCAATAACACTTCGGTATCCGAATGCCCTTGAAAAGTATATCCTTTCTTTAACAGCTCTTTTCGAATATCTTCCGTATTGTACAATTCCCCATTATAAACAACGGTATAACTGTAACCGTTTTTTTGCCTTGTCATTGGCTGTTTCCCGCCTGCCGGATCCACGACGACAAGCCGTTTATGTCCAAACGCAGCATGTTGGCCAAACCATGCATTCGTGTCATCAGGTCCGCGTTTTGCTAGTGTCTCGGTCATATTCGAGATAATCTCTTTTTCTATTCGCAAATCACGCTGAAAATTTACCCAACCGGTGATGCCGCACATACGAACCAATCCTTTCTTTATAAATACAAAAAAGTTATTTCCTTGACATCCTATCCTCCGAACTTTTCTCGCTTTCCTTCAACAAAGCTAACTATATTGTTCGAACGTCAGCGACCAACACTTGTCTTTCCTGTTAGCAACATGCTCCTTCTCCGCATTGGCATGATTCCATTTTATGCAATCCCCCCCATTTCGATGAATTGTCCGATGGCAACAACAGCACGAATAAATAGAAGGTGATCTGGAAAAACAAGAAATATAAGGAGGAGGAGCAAACTTGAACATCGAACAACGCCTGCAATACATCAATGAACAACAGCGTGCCTATATACAAGGAACCGTTGAATTTGTAAACGATGAGTGGGTTTTTTTTGATGAGGAAGAGGAAGAAGCATCATTGCTAGAGGAAATGACAGAAGGGAAAATAGAAGTGTTCCGTTACGGCCATTGGCTGTGCGGCTATTTGCTGGAAAACGGAACTGTCGATACGAGCATCGGCATGTTTCCGCTTCAGACCGGCGACCGCGTTCGTTTTCGCAAACGCTTTTCCTATGCTTATCAGCAGTGGCTGGCAGCGCTTCCGGATCAAACGTTTTTTCAGTTCGTACAATGGCTAAATCAGCTTGGTTTTTCGTTATATGATTGTTTATACTGCTACAATGGATTGTTGTTTGCAAAATATACAGGCGTGAATTTCATTATTTACGACAACACCGAACTAATCAGCAACGTTCAGCACTACTACGAACGCGGGAATACATATAAAGATCACTTTGAAATCACATTTAATAACGGAGAGCGGTTTATTTGCACTCAGCTTGGATAAACAGGGGAAAGAGAGAATTCTTTCCCCGCTTTTTTATTTTTCCCGTGCTACCATATATCCCGCTAACTCCTCTGCCGCCAGCGGCGGATATAACACATATCCTTGGGCGTAGCGGCAATGAAGCATTTTTAACAATTCCAGCTGCTCCACCGTTTCCACTCCTTCGGCGATCGTTTTTAGTCCCAATCCATGGCCCATCGTAATGATCGCCTTGACAATCGCAGTGTCAGATTGATTGGTATGAAGCTGTTCGATAAAAGAGCGGTCGATTTTTAAGGTAGTTGCCGGCAACCTTTTTAAATAGCTAAAGGAAGCGTATCCACTCCCAAAATCATCGACGGCAATGCCGACACCGAGCTGCTTTAGCTCGTTCATCACTTGAATGCTGCTCGAAAGATGACGAAGCATCGAGTTTTCTGTCAGCTCTAAATGCAAACAGTTTGGGGAAAGCTGTGATTGCTTTAACGCCTGTTTGACATCATCAATAAAGTGTTCATGCTGAAATTGCGTTGCTGATACGTTGACAAAAACAGAGAGTTGCTCATTCCCTAGCTGTTGCCACTCTTTCGTCTGTCTGCAAGCAGTCGTCAGCACCCAGCGGCCAATGTCGTGAATGAGCCCCGTTTCTTCCGCCAACGGAATAAATTCGCCTGGTCTAACAAGCCCCAACTTCGGATGGTGCCAACGAATCAACGCCTCATTGCCGATGATGGCACCGGTATGTATATCCATGATCGGCTGGTAACAAAGAAACAGCTCTTGATTTTCCAGCGCTTTCCGCAAATATCCTTCCATTTCTAAACGATATAACATTTCTTCGTTCATTTTTGCAGCATAAAATTGAATTCGGTTGCCTCCGCTTTTTTTCGCCATATTGACGGCGATATCCGCATTTTTTAACAATGAATGTTTATCTACCCCATCATCCGGATAAAAACAAATGCCAATACTCGCCGTAATAAAAAATTCTTTGCTTTCATACAAAATCGGTTTCGCTACTTCTTTTGCAATGCACGTCGCTGTTTCAAATGCCGCTTCCGCATCCATCCCTCCCGGTAGCAGCAGACAAAACTTATCTCCATGAAATCTTCCTAACTGCGCTCCCATTGGCAACACATGCTGAATGCGCTGGACAATCTGCTTTAAAATTTCATCGCCCGCATAATGCCCAACACTGTCATTAATCAATTTAAAGCGGTCCAAGTCGATCAGTATCACCGCTAGCTTTCTATGTTTTCGCTCTGCCTTTTCCAACTGCTCGTCGATGATTTCCATCAATTTAGTTCGGTTCGGCAAATGGGTATCCGGATCATAATATGCTAAATAAGCTATCTTTTCTTCTGCCTTTTTCTGCTCCGTAATATTTCGGCCGATTCCGTAAATCCCTACTTTTTTTCCACCGACAACAATAGGGACATTTTTAATTTGAAACAGCAGCTTCTCTCCTGATTTGGTCGGAATCTCCAAATTGTAAGTTTGCACCTTTCCGCGCAGCGCCCGATAAAAATAGCGACTGACGCGGGGAATATCATTGGGATGGATATATTTTAGCGAGTTCGTATATAAAATTTCTTCTTTTTTGTAGCCAAGCACTTGCTCAAACGCAGGATTCACGCTTGTCAAATTGCCGTGCAAATCGGTGGAATACACAATATCGGTATTATGTTCAAACAGCGATTTATACCGCTGCTCTGATATTTGTGCGCGAACGTGAAGCTGCTCCATGTCACGAGAAGAAGTGGATATTAAATGAGCAAGCGTCACGATCCCTTGAAATGCCTCGGAAACCGACAAAGACGAAGAAACGTTGTCACGATTGCGATTTTGGCTTCCTTCGGATAAAGCAATCATGCTAAACGCTGCAAATCGTATCGGAGAATATTGATCTTTTATCACAAGTTCGGCAAAGACAAACGGGGCAAAAGTTGGAGCGACTTGCTCTAACGTCGCCGCTGCTTGCTGCAGCATAGGATGTGCGTATCCTTGCAATGCGGTGCCTTGATAGAAAAAAATCGCTTCCGGCCATTTTTTTGTTAATTGATGGAAGGCATCATGCATATTCCAATATAATGACGGAGCATGAACATAGCTAAACTTTACTTTCTCACCTTGCTCGATGTCGCCGTTTAATTCAACAGAACCGTCTTCATTTACCTTTACAACCGGTAAACATTCTTTATGGCCATTTCTTTCGACAATGAGCGGAAATTCCGTCCCCGAAAAAGGCAATCGCTCGATAAATTCCTTTCCTAAATAACGTTGCAGCAATATGGCCGCTTTCTTTCCGTCAAGTTCATATAATATATTTTCATGACATTTCGTTATGGAGAAGGCTGTGCCGACCGTCTCCCATAAAAACGGGTGCAACGATTGAATGCGTAAAGAAGCGCCACTAAAACTAACTGCCACTACTCCGCCGGCAACCAATCCTTCCCGGGAAAACAGCATTCCGCCTTTAGGCACACAGCCGCCAATGACAGCCATTTTTTCGTTTACTAACGGCAAATGGCGGACAAGCGGCTGAAGATTGCTTGCTTGGTCCGTAAACAAAAGAAGAAGATTCGTTTCCTCTGTGATGAGAGTATCGGATATATACGTAACAAGCTCAAGTGGGTGAGCAAATTCTTCATAAGGCAATAAAACGGAATGAACGCTCGTCTTCTCAAATGAGGTAAAACATATAAAAAATCGTGCATCATCGCCAACATGTTCACGATGCGCCATCATCCCTAATAATTGGGCATGCGGAAGACGGCGTTCAATCAGTTCGACGATTTCCCGAACATCTCCTTCGTCTGTGCTATTTACGGCAATTTGCACAAAAAGATGGTCATATTGAGCAATGTGGTACTGCTCGATCAAATGACATAACTCTTTGACATTATGGCAGCGAAACTGGTGCATATTCATTATGCTTCACCACACTTATTCGAATATTACAAAAATTTATGAAATGTTCTTTCTATTAACATACCACATTTTATGCATAAGCAAAAGCAGCAACTCCATACGGAATTGCCGCCTGTTTTAAAAGAGATCGAACCCCAGTGGTAACATCAAGCCTAAAAATAGGACAAGGACGAACGCAACAACCCATTGTCCCCAGGCAACGGCCGTGCTTTTCCCTTTTTTCATCGCCGCTAAAACCATTTCCATCGCCCCGATGACCCATAAACCAGCAAGCGTCTTAAGCACATATAATATGGAAATCGAGGCAAGGCTATGTAATAAAAGCACACCCGTTATGATCGTAATGATATAAAACAACCGCAGCACCATTTGCACCATTTTCGCTTTCGAAGACCCTGAACGTTGCAATGAAACCGTGATCAAAAACAATATGATCATAATCAGCCAGCTCGTAATATGCGCGTGTGTCATAAAATCCCTCCATTTTCGCACATTCATTTCCATCATAGCATGCACGTATAGAAAAAAACAAACTTTATACAACAAAAAAGCATTTCTTTCGACATGAAAGGAATTTAACAGAGATCGCGATGCTTTTATCCTCATACTGTTGAAAATCCATCTTACCTATATCGGCGAGACCAACTCCATTTTCCGCCAAAGATATTTCTTTTTTGCTATAATAAGAAATAGCGCAAAAATTATAATTTTATTATCTATTTAAGGAGGAACGCTCATGAGCAAAACAACCGAAATTATTCGTTTAACTGAGCAATATGGCGCCAATAACTATCACCCGCTTCCAGTCGTTCTCAGCAAAGGGGAAGGGGTATGGGTAGAAGATCCGGAAGGCAATCGTTACATGGATATGTTAAGTGCTTACTCAGCCGTTAACCAAGGGCATCGCCATCCGAAAATCATTCAGGCATTAAAAGAACAGGCGGACCGCATTACTTTAACTTCGCGCGCCTTCCATAACGACCAGCTTGGTCCTTGGTATGAAAAAGTGGCAAAGCTGACAGGCAAAGATATGGTGCTGCCGATGAATACCGGCGCCGAAGCGGTGGAAACCGCGTTTAAAGCAGCACGGCGCTGGGCGTACGACGTAAAAGGGGTAGAAAAAGATCAAGCGGAAATCATCGTTTGTGAAAACAATTTCCACGGCCGGACAATGACAGCGGTATCGATGTCTTCGAGCGAAGAATATAAACGTGGATTCGGTCCGATGCTTCCGGGCATTAAAATCATTCCATACGGCGATGTGGAAGCGTTAAAGAAAGCAATAACACCAAATACGGCAGCGTTTATTTTCGAACCGATTCAAGGCGAAGCAGGAATTAATATCCCGCCGAATGGCTTCTTAAAAGAAGCATATGAAGTATGTAAACAACATAACGTCCTTTATATTGCTGACGAAATTCAATCTGGTCTCGGCCGTTCCGGAAAAATGTTCGCCTGCGACTGGGAAAACGTCGTTCCGGATATGTACATCCTCGGCAAAGCATTAGGCGGCGGTGTATTCCCAATTTCTTGTGTTGCGGCTAACCGCGACATACTCGGTGTTTTCAATCCTGGTTCGCACGGCTCTACCTTTGGCGGAAATCCGCTTGCATGTGCGGTATCGATCGCAGCGCTCGATGTCATTATTGAAGAAAAACTGCCGGAACGTTCCTTGGAATTAGGTAATTACTTTATCGAAAAACTGCAAGAAATTCAGCATCCTGACATTAAAGAAGTGCGCGGCAGAGGATTGTTTATTGGCGTAGAACTCCATACTTCCGCCCGCCCATATTGCGAAAAACTAAAAGAAGAAGGATTGTTGTGCAAAGAAACGCATGATACGGTCATCCGCTTCGCTCCACCGCTTGTCATTACAAAAGAAGAATTGGATTGGGCGATCGAGCGGGTGAAAAAAGTATTTGCTGAATCGTAAAAAGAAAAACGGGGCAAGGACAGAAAACGCCCCGTTTTTTACTCCCCAACGGTATTTCGCAACGTTCCGATTCCTTCGACGGTAATCTCTACGACATCACCGACTTGCAAAAAGCGCGGCGGCTTCATCCCTTTACCGACTCCTGCCGGCGTTCCGGTTGCGATAATATCCCCTGGTTCTAGCGTAATGCCGCGGGAGATGGTTTCAATGATCGTCTCGATATTAAAAATGAATTGCTCCGTATTTGCTTTTTGGCGAACTTCTCCGTTTACTTTCGTCTCAATTTGCAGTTTATTTGGATTTTTAATGAGCGACCGGTGCACAATCCACGGTCCCATTGGACAGAATGTATCTAAACTTTTTCCAAGCAAATATTGCTCATGGCGTTCTTGCAAATCGCGCGCCGTCACATCATTAATGATTGTATAGCCGAACACGTAATCGAGCGCCTCTTCTTTGCGAATCGCTCGTCCCCGTTTGCCGATGACAACGGCAAGCTCTCCTTCATAGTCGACTTCATCGGTCACCCCGGCATGCCGCAAGATCGTTTCTTCATGTCCAATAACAGTAGTCGGAACTTTGGAGAAGACAATAAGATGTTCTGGAATATGCGACTTTCCACCCAGTTCCATTGCATGATCGGCATAGTTTTTGCCGATACAAAAAATATTTTTCGCTGGCCGCGGAATCGGGGCAAGCAAATGTACGCTGGCCAAATCATAGACGTATGGCGCAGCTCGATTTTCTTTTGCCCAGGCAACGATTTCTTCTGCCCGCTCTAGAAACGAATCCCCTTGCTTAATGCACTCAAGCAATGATGAAGGGATCGTCGCGCGCTGGTCCATCGCCTGTTCGGCAAGGCGCAAGTGAATGACTTTTCCTCCATCTTGTTCAACGACGCCGACAAACGTCTCACCACGATGCTCTGCTGTTACAAACTTCATTGTCCACTCTCCTTTAATATTGAAAATTTATGCATATTTGTTTATATTCTCGATTTTACACAAAAACCCTACTATTTGTTGAAATTTGTCTAAATTAGAAATTTTATTGCTTGTTTTAGCGAATGTCTTTCTTTTTTCGTCGCTATATGTATAATAATGTTTAGTTCTTTTCCTCATTGACGATCATGACTTTTGAATCATGCCAAAAGCATGACGCCATTTTGCAGCATGGGACAGGGTTTATTCTCAAGGGTTTCCATATATAAAGAAAGAGAATTCCTTCAGAATAAAAAAAGATTGATGGTGAATGCAATGGTTCTTGTTCTAATTGAGGAAAAACGGCAACAGATGATCGAATTAGCATTGACGCACGGATTTACCGCAAAAGAAACCATTCAATGCAGTCAAGAACTAGATGAACTGATCAATCGTTATTTACAGCAAACTGTACTAACCCCTCTCCCTTCCTCGCCCGTCCCTCAATAATACAGCCCCTTTACGAGGGGCTTTTTTGTTTATACAGAGGCGGCTTTTTTCCATACGTCACCCAACGCCATACCCACTCGGCCGGGCCAAAGTGGAAATGCCGAAGCCACTTGCGGCTGATCACCAACTGCGCGCTATAGAGAAAAAGCGCAAGCAGCGCGCCGGCAAACATGCCCATTTTGCCATACCAGCCAAATCCATAATGATAAAACAGCAACGTGCAACAGAGCGATTGCAGCAAATAGTTTGTCAGCGACATTTTTCCGATATATTGAAAAACTATTAGTTGTTGTTTCCATCGCCTTTTTTGAAACAATAGGACAATAGCCGTTCCGTAAAAACATGCTAATGACGTTCCACCGAATATATTTTGGATATACATTGTAAAGCCATTGTTTACGGTAAAGTATGGCAATGTTTTTAAAAATAGCCCTGCTATCAGCGAGAGCAGCGCTACATGACGAAACACCGCCGTATGGCGCTCCGCCTCCTCGATCCATCGTTTTTGCGCGACATATCCGCCAATCAGGCAAAGCGGTAGCACCGTCATCACCGTAAACAGCAGCCCTCCTGAGCCGTTGACGTACATCCAATCATTCCACCGCTGCCAGAAAATATCAGATAGCGATCCGTTTTGGTAATGATCGATTGCTTCTGCCGCCAGCTGAACATCTTGATCTTCACCGCTCCCTTCCTTCCCGGAAAAGACCGTCATTCCAAGCAACAGCAGCATCAACAGATGAGGGATAAAAAAGCAAATCATCGCCCCGATAAGCCATACGCGCGGCCGGGTTTTGAAAAACAAAAGCAATATTGCTCCGGCAAGGGCGTAAGGAATTAAAATATCGCCAAACCAAATGCCAAAAGCATGGACTACCCCAATCGCCAATAAAGCAATAAGCCGCCGTACCAAAATGAATTCAAACGGGAGATGCCTTTGCTGCAGCCGATGGCGAAATAAAACCATGCTAAAACCAAATAAAAAGGCAAACAACGGGTAAAAACTCGCCTCACAAGCAATGTCGACAATCACTGCTGTCCAACGGTCCAGTCCGTTGAATTCTTTTCTATCATATAGTACCGGTGAAGAAAAATGCGGCATATTCACGAGCAAAATGCCAAGCAGGGCAAAGCCGCGCAGCACGTCGATAACTATAATCCGCTGTTCACTGGATGGTTGGCTCATTTTTTCTCCTTTCTTTCTGCGTGCTTTAATAGAAAAAAGGCTCCGCATATCGCGGACGCCATTTTTAGTTTACGTAACGGCCAGTTTTTCCGACCGAATCCCAATATTGTTTGCGCAAATGAACTTTTTGAATTTTCCCGGACGCCGTTTTTGGCAATTCCTCAACAAAAGTGACGCCGGTAATCGCTTTAAAATGGGCGAGCTTTTCCCGTGAAAAAGCGATTAATTCCTGCTCTGTCACTTCATGTCCCGGGCGCACGACCACAAATGCATGCGGCGTTTCTCCCCATTTTTCGTGCGGCACCGCGATCACCGCTGCTTCCAGCACCGCCGGATGCTCGTACAGCACCCCTTCTACTTCAATCGAAGAAATATTTTCTCCGCCGCTAATAATAATATCTTTTTTTCGGTCAACAATATCAATATTTCCGTATTCATCGACTGTCGCCATGTCACCGGTATACAGCCAGCCGTTGCGGATCGTCTCCATGGTTGCCTCTGGATTTTTCCAATAGCCTTTCATGACATTGTTACTTCTTATAATGACTTCACCGATCGTTTTTCCATCATGCGGCACTTCATCACCGTATTCATCTACCACCTTTACTTCACAACCGATCATCGGATACCCCGCTTTTGCTTTTATACGATATTGTTCTTTCAGCGGCAAATGGCGTAAATGCGGGCGAATCGTTGAGATCGTGTTAAGCGGAGAAGACTCTGTCATGCCGTATACTTGAATAAACTCCCAACCAAGATCTTGTTCGACGCGCGTGACAAACGCTGGAGGCGGCGCTGAACCGGCAATCACGACGCGGATTGGGTGGTCAATCGCCGGCTTATGCTCATCATAGTACTGCAACAGCATATTTAATACCGTCGGCGCCATATGCATGACGCTAACCTGATATGTTTGAATATAATCAAAAATCACTTTTGGATCAACCTTGCGCAAGCCGATCTGTGTCGCTCCGTTGGCCGTATAATAAAACGGCGCCCCCCAGCCGTTGACGTGAAACATCGGCAATACGTGCAAATGCGTATCTTGATCGGAAACACGGAGATGATGCATCGCAATCAACGCATGAAGGTAATTGTTGCGGTGCGTCAGCATGACTCCTTTTGGATTTCCCGTCGTTCCGCTCGTATATAAAAGACTGCATACATCGTTCTCATCGATATCCGGACGGTCAACGGGCACAGCTGGATATTGCCCGAGCCATTCGTCGTAATCGATTTCATTTGTTTCTTTATTTTTTTGATGAACGATAATCGTCTTTACTGTTTGCAGCTGATCTTTAATCGGCGCAATTAAGTGGTACAAGTCTTGATCGACAAACAACACTTTGCTTTCGCTATGATTTAAAATAAACAAATAATCGTCGGGCTTGAGGCGCGTATTCAACGGCACTATAATCGCACCGAGCTGAAAGACGCCGTAAAATCCTTCTAGCATTTCGAGCGTGTTTGGCGCTAAATATGCCACGCGATCCCCTTTTTCTACCCCTAACTGTTTTAGACCGTGAGAAAGTTGATTTACGCGCTCGCCTAGCTGTCTGTATGTAACTGTTCGTCCGGAACAAATCATGGCCGTTTTGTCTCCATACAGGGAAACAGCCCGATCTAAAAACTGTGTCAACACTAATGGCACATTCATTCTCCCATCTCCTAACTATGTTTTAGAAAATTCATAATTATAGTATATATAACTTTTCGCAAAAGAAAAAGATGGTCTTTGTCCATCACGACCACCTAATTATTGCCTTTCACCCCTGAGTCTACCGCATCAGGGTCTAATAGATTAACGACACTGCAAAACGTATTCGTCTGCAGAAAATCGCCTGAATTTCCTCCTCCTGCCCCTGAATTTGATTTTGTTGTGCTTTTCGGAGCGATTTGCAGCACATCTCCCATATTGACCGTGCCATTTCCACTCACGTTCGTCACTTTAATTCCGCCAATAATCATTGCCGGCATCACTCATTCTCCTTTTCATTTTTTCTTAAAATACAGGGAAGTAAAAGCGAGGGTAGTTCAATGATTAGCATATGATCAAAAAATAGATTCGCTTGGACACCCATCCTATATTGAACCGTTTTCCTTCCCCATTCATACACTGACAGTAAGCAACGAGAAAAAGGGGGAGCCCTATGCCTTCATTTGTTAGCGGTCCAATTAAAATTACACATGTGAGCGGAGATGGCACCGTAAATTTTGGAGATGTATTGCAAATTGCCCCGAAAAGCACGCTAAAATCTAACACTGGCTCCGGCGGAAGCAATAATGGCGATTTTTTACAAACCAACACGTTTGTCAGTTTTACAAACACAGGAGATGCGGACGTCGCCGACTCGAACAATGTGGCAAACAACTAGAACGCTCACCTTTTTGCTGCTGTGCCCATACACTAAATGTAAGACATAAAAGAAAGGTGTATACCTTATGCCAGCATTTGTCGGAGTTGTCAAATTAAATAGCATCTCAAGCAGCGGCGTGTTTCATATTGGAGACGTGTTTGCGATTTCGCCCCAAAGCGTTGCCAAAACATTTGCCGGCGCCGGTTCGTTTAACACGGGGGATGGTCTGCATATTTACAACTATTATAGCAATACAAATACCAATGACGCGGATGTCGCCGATGAAAATGTGGTAGCCAACGCTTAAAGGAGGAGAAGAAATTGAATTTTTACATTAATCAAAGTATATGTATTTACCAATTGAAAATTGGCTCTGTCACGAACTCATCCGTACTGCAAATCGGCAGCGCAGGCAGCATCCAAGCGCTTTCTACATTAATGAACACAGGAGGGTACACGGAACCTGCTCCGCAGGCGGCCGCTACTGTTCCGCTCGCAGGAGAAGCAGCCGCTCCTCTCGTTCCTCTCCATTCAGCCACACGTTAGAAAATCATGAAAATGGTGATGACAATAACTGGTCGTCCATATATTGAAGTAAGAAGGGACTTTGGAGAGGATGAGTTCACGATTATGCTCCTATATGATTATTTGGTAAAGCTACGGCGCTATTTGTCATGGCAAACAAAAAAAATACAGACGTTAGAACAGCGGCTTCTCCTACTAGAAAATCAGCTAAAAGAACTGGAACAGCAACCTCGCACCACTATTGAGCGAATCGAATATAAATTTGATCAATTAAAAGTGGAAACATTGGAAGGAACGTTAAATATCGGCATCACTCCTAACGGGGCTGGCAACGTTATCGAAGATTTTGCCGTTCAACCAAAACAAACAGTCGTTCCGAAGCCGGAACCCGTCTTATTCCGCAACATTCAAGAAAAAGTTTATGCTTATTTAGGAAAGGAAGCAAAGGAGACAATAAAAAAATTTGAAAAACAGTACGCACATCGTCTTGATGACACGTATCGACATTTTATTTTGCAAGACATTGCCCGGCAAGTAGACGAACGAATTCGTTTTTATTTGCATCAAAAAATGAATAACGGATACGTTCCTAAATCAGACAATGATGAGACCGTCGTAAACGAAATTTTTCAAAAAGTAAAGATGGATATTGAACAATCGATTGACCTTTTTCTAAAACATTTGCCAAAGCAAGGTGGAGAATGATGAATTATACTGTGATCAACCGTGATGTTCATGTTGGAGATATTCATGTAATAGCTGTAACAAGCTCCGCCGTTTTTTTAATCGGCGATGCGGATGTCATTAATATCGCGTCCGCTTTTGACACTCCTCCAGAATCATTAATCATCGGACCGTTCGTTCCGCTCGTCCAAAGAGGAGGGTAATGATGAAACGAACATCGATCGTCCAATTCTTTCATGAGGAAACGCTCCTTTTTAGTTCCGTTTTACAGATTGGCGATTCGCAAAAAATTACTCCCCGTGCTCGCGTTTTAGCTGTCCAGCGGCAATATGAGCTATTTTTTGGAAACGAAGGGGAAATTAGCTTTCCTATTTTTACAAAACCGATTCCAAAAATTCAATCGAACCGCCGCAACATTTCGCTGCAAACACTTCATCAATCTCCCGTTATCTCCGTCCGTTCCGTTCGTGTACTAGCGGTTTCCACGGCCGGTGTGGTGCATATCGGTTCAACATCTACCGTTGATGCGGAAGCAAGAATTAAACATATCCGCCAGCTTGCGCCGAATTCTTCAGCACCTTCTATGGGAAATACACAAACAACCTCGCCAACAGTAAAGGATGAGAAATAATGCCTTCTGTCGTCGGACCAATTAAAATTAATAATGTTAGCAGCGGAGCGGTTGTACAAATGGGGGATTGCCTGTATATCGCTCCGAAAGCAGCAACAAAAACGCAAGCCGGTTCGGGAGGA
Source organism: Parageobacillus sp. NEAU-HV-2 (assembly GCF_059115485.1). NCBI lineage: Bacteria > Bacillati > Bacillota > Bacilli > Caryophanales > Anoxybacillaceae > Parageobacillus > Parageobacillus sp. NEAU-HV-2. The sequence continues at coordinate 158,623 of NZ_JBXUJJ010000001.1, read as the reverse complement.
TTTAATACTGGAGATTTTGTCGTTACCAATAATGGCTTCAGTTTGACCAACACGTTTGACCCGGATCAGTTTGACAGCAACGTCGCCGCCAATAACTAACAAAGCCGCCGTTTCAAAAAGAAGCAGGCGGCTTTGCATGTACATAGCAGTTACATGACTTCTAATCTCACTCTCGTTCCGCGCCCACCCGGCTCTGCCGGCTCGACAATCAGCCGTTTCGGCAAACGGGAGCGAATTTCCTGCACATGGCTAATGACTCCAATGGAAAGCCGTTGCATGTGAAGCTTCTCCAGCGCGGAAATCACGGTGTCAAGGAGCTCGGCATCAAGCGTGCCAAACCCTTCATCCAAAAAGAAAAACCGCAGCGGATATTCTCCACGCAATTGAATTTGCGCCGATAACGCCAAAGCAAGCGACAATGACGTTAAAAACGTTTCCCCTCCTGACAGAGTGGTCACCGGCCTCTTGACGCCGCCGTTGGCGTCATCGCGGATCAAATACCCTCCTTGTGAGTCGATTTCGAGCGAATAGCGCTGTCTCGTTAGCGAGTGCAGCCGTTCCGATGCCATTCTTGTGACTTGAATGAGCTGTTCTTCTGCCATAAACTCCACAAAGCTGTTTCCCTTTAAAATGGATTGCAGATGTTTATAACGATCGATCAGGGCGGTTAGCTGCTCCTGCTTTTTCTCTAATTCGATAAACCGCTCATGTTTTTTTGTTAACTCTTCTACTTTCGTTTGTGCGGCGCCTAATTGCTGGATCGCCTCGTCGACCTGCTGCTTGATCTCCCTGTATACCGCCTGCAGCTCTTCCCATTGCTCTTTATCGATCGTTTCCCCCTGCATCGCCTCTGCCAGCTGTTCGAGACGATGCTGCACTTGCTGCTTTTTCCGCCAATAGTCATCGATTTGCTGCTTCCACTCGGAATATACTTCCTCTGCAACCTTTGCTTCTTTTACTTCCTTTTCATCAGCAAATATCGTTTTTCCCAGTTCTTGAAGCCAGCGTGATTTCGCCTCTTCATACCGCACTTTTCCTTCCTCTAGCGACTGCCCAGCCGCTTTTTCCTCGGCTTCTAGTGTTTGATATTGTTTCTGCATGTGCAGCCATGTCTGATAAGCTTGCTCTTCTTCCGCTTGCAGCTGGCGCAGTTGCTCTTCTACTTGGCAAAGCTGCGGTTCGATGCTTTCTGTCCCTGCCTTTTCTATTAATTGTTGCCGATAGTCTTCCACTAACTTTCGTTTCGTTTGGCCTAAAGAAGCGAGACGCACTTTTTCTGTTTCCAGCTTCCGCTCTTCCTCTGCCAGCCGTTCTTTTTCCCGCAATTTATTTTCAAGAAACGAAACGCTGTCATCAATCCGCTTTTGCAAATGGCGGACCACCTCTTCCTGCTTGCGCATTTGTTGGCGCAGTTCATCGATCGCTGTCAGGGAAAAATCAGGATATTTTTCGCGCCAGCCTGTTTCTAGCTGGTTATATTCGTCCACTCGACGCTGCCATTCGCTCTGCAGCTGTTGTATATCTTTTTTCAGAAGTTGGATTTGCTGCTCGGTTGCCTGCTGCGCCGATTCCGCATTGCGCCATTGCTGTAATGCCTGATGGACAGCTTCCCTTAACTGCAGACAGTCCTGTTGCAGCGCCTTCGCTTCCACGGTAATATTGACGTCCTCTTCCACTTTCCATTGGCTCACATCCAAGCGCTCAAAGATCCATTCATTGCCGACAAACTGCGCAAGCTGCTCGAGCTGGGCTTTGAGAGAAAGGAGCGTTTGCATATCGAGCTGTCCTTGTTTAATATGTTTCTCGATTACTAAGACCGTCTGAGCATCGGCCGAATCAGCGTGTACACGGGGATGAGGGTGTTCGCGCGAGCCGCAGACAGGGCATGGCTCTCCATGACGGAGCTGTTTGGCCAAAATGGCGGCCAGTTCCGCCGTTTTCGCCTCTTCTGCTTTTTTCCGTTCTTGCTCGAGCTGTTGCTCGTACCGGTATAGGAGCTTCTCCAACTGCCATTGCCGCTCGCAAACCGAATGATATGTTTTTTCGATGCGCTGAAATAAAATATGTAATTTCTCTTTTGCTGTTTCCGCATACCGCTTTCTTTTTTCCCATTCTTTGTTTGCCTGCTCCCATGCCTGCTGCTTTTGCGCCAGCTGTTGCTGCGCATGGCGGAGGGCGTCTGCCGCTCTTTCGATTTGCTGTTTTTCATCATACGCCTGCTCGATCCGCTCTTTTGATTCTAGTGAACGAACATGCTTTTGCATCTCTTCTTTCAGCATTTGCTGTTTCGCTAAGCCGCGCTCATACCATTTTTCTGCTTCCCCGCGCTGTTCCGCCGCTTTTTGTTTCTCTAATTCGATGGAATGTATTTGTTTTTCAAGCTCGCTAATTTCCGATTCTAGCGCGCGGATTTGCATTGCCAGTTGCTTCGCCTGCGCGAGCTGTTCTTTTTTAGCCAATAGACGCGGCTCCTGGGAAGCCTTTTCTTGGCGAATTTGTTCATAGCGGTGCATCGCTTGTCCATAAAGCACCTTTGCCTGGGCAAGCTTATGCTGCAGCTCCTTTTGTTTGGCGAAAGCAGCTTCCATAAAGCGAAGCGTTTTTTCATACTGTTCCCAGTACGGCCATATCCGCTCCGCCTGTTCCGCCCGTTCTTTTTTTGTTTCTAATAGACGAATATGTCGTTCTTGTTCGGCAAAACGCGCCAGCTCCGCTTGAAGCTCTTCTTTTTCCTTTTGCCACGTCCATAATTGTTTGGCCCGTTCTACCGTTTTCTCCATATCATGCAGCTCTTTTTTCCGCTTTTGCAATAACCCCTGCAAGGTGTTGAACTGCTGTTTTGCCTGTTCCAATGCTTCTTTGGAAGCATCGCCCAAACCGGCTTTTTCAGCAGCCACCTCGTTCCACTCGTTTGAAACGCTGGCCAATTTTTCTTTCAATTTTTTATTTAGCTGGTCGCCATACGGTTCCAAATGGAAAAGACGCTGCAACATTTGCCGTCGCTCAGCGCCTTTTAGTGATAAAAACTCGGCAAATTTTCCTTGCGGCAGCACGACGGCGCGCGTAAAATCTTTCATCGCCAATCCGAGCAGCTGTTCGATCTCCTTATTGACTTCCGTTAATTTATCAGCGAGCACCACCGGCTCCTCGCCGTGCTCGATCAAGCGGCAGACGGCGCTTTTTGTCCGCCATTCATCCCCTCTTTTAAAGCTGCGCTCTACTGTATATCGCTTTGTACAAGACGCGTTTTCCAATTCGAAGGTAAAAGAAACAAACAGCTCGTTTTCCGCGTGGTTCATAATCCCTTGTGTATGGTTTGGCGCCCGTTCGACACTGCCAAACAAGGCGAGCGTCATCGCGTCTAAAATCGTCGATTTGCCGCTTCCCGTCGGGCCGAAAATACCAAAAACGCCGCCTTCGCATAAAGATTGAAAGTCGATCGTCTGCTTCTCGCGGAAACTATGCAGCCCCGCGATCGTCAACGAAATCGGCTTCATTCTTCCGCCTCCCCCTCTTCTTCCTCGTCCGCCACCAGCTCTAAAAAGAGGCGGACCAGCTCATCATCCGGTTTATGCCCGCCCGTTTGACGTTCATAAAAGCGGCGGAACATTTCCTCTAATGATAATTGCTCATGTTTTACACCGGTGTCATGCTCTTCTTTATCAGTGAAAACAGGACGAATATGTACAAAACCGGGATGCAGCTTGCGTAGACGATAAATTTCTTCCATTGTCAGCGGCTCAGAAAGGTGAATCTCCAAATCAATCCAACTCGACGCGTCTTTTCCTTCCTCACACCAGCGGTACACTTGCGCAAGCCCGTCCGTCGCCTTCCATCTCACAAGCGGCTTGCCGGAAGAGAGCGGAATTTCCGAAACGGCCGCTTTTGTCCCTGGCTTTACATCGACGATCGTCACCGATTTGGCATAGCCCGCCTCGGAAAAGCTATAGGCAAGCGGGGAGCCCGAGTAGCGGGCTGCCGTTTCCGCACGTTTGACATCTTGCGGGCGGTGCAAATGGCCGAGCGCAACATACTGCGCTTGTTTTGGCAGACTTGTTGCAGCTACTGTATAAGCGCCGCCGACCTCGATCGGACGCTCCGAATCCGAGGTGCTTCCTCCCGCCACATAAAGGTGGCTCATGGCGATATTAACCGTCTTTTCCGTAAAAGAAGCGGCCATGACTTCAAATAAATGGCGGATTCGCTCATCATACCGATCGCGCAGTGCCGCCTCGGAATGTTCTTTCGACAGCAATTGCGCCAGGCGGGATTCGGACGGATAGGCAAGCGGGGCAAGCAGCATCGTTTCGTTGCACGCCGGTACGTCAATGCGATAAATCGATGTATCCGGCCAGCCGAGCAGAAAGATATTGTAATCATTGAGCAATGCCCGCGCCGCGCTAATGCGCTCGGGGTGATCGTGGTTTCCGGCGATCACCGCGATCGGCCGTTTTCCTTTATCGGAAAGGCGGGCAAGGCTTTCGTAAAACAATTGTTCTGCCGCTGCCGGAGGGTTTACCGAATCAAACACATCGCCCGCCATTAATATGACATCAATGTTTTCTTTCTCGACGATGTCCGCTAATTCATCTAAAAACTGCTCCTGCTCCGGCAGCCGGCTTCTTCCTTCCAGCGTTCTCCCTAAATGCCAGTCTGCGGTATGCAAAATGCGCATCGCTGCCCCTCCCCCTTTTACCATTTTTTAAACGGAAAGAAGATGAGATCCGTCAAACAAATATAAATAGCATTCATCGACACGCGTGCGCCAAATTTGCTCGACAGCGCGCCGGTATAAGCGCATTTGTGTTTCATATCGGGATGCAATCACCTGCTTCGCTTCGCTCCATCCGCCGGCAAACCGATTGGTGACGGTGTCCGTTTTAAAATCGATTAAGACAAGCCCTTTTTCGTCGGCAAACAGGCAGTCGATCACTCCTTGCACCAACACTCGTCTTTCTTCGCCAATGCCGTCGCCGTATACTTCTTTAGCTGGAAGCGCGAAGCTAAACGGAACTTCGCGATACACTTCACCAGCGGTACACAAGCGCTGGCCAATGTCTGTTGCGAAAAACGCGACAACGCTGGAAACATCAATCGCTTCCGCCTGTTCATGTGTCAGCAGCTCCCGTTGCACGAGCTTTGCGATTTGCTCGCGAACGGACTCTTCCGTAACCGGTGCCGTTATGTCTACATGCTGCATGATGATATGCATGGCCGTCCCTTTTTCCGCTGGTGTCAATTTTTTCTCCTGCATAAACAGCGGACGTTCAAAAATCGGCGTAACAGTGTGCTGAAGCAGCAGCCGATCCGCGTCTTCCCCGAAAATGTCGCGCTGCCGCTTTAACTCCGATACCGTTTGCTTGGCGCGCACCACCGTTTCTTTTTCATACGCGTACCGCCACGAAAGAAGGCGTTTGACTTCTTCTTTCCGTTCCCCCATGTTCGGGACAGGCTCTCCTTTTTTCAGCGCAGACATTATTTGTTCATTTGCCTGTTCCGCTTCCCCATTTTCATCGTTTAACTGACTCGCCGGAATGACTTCCATATGCCAGACAGATGGGTGGAAAGCGATTTTTTCGCACACACCGGGCACATCGGCCAACCGCTTTCCATCGCGGTGACGGATAAGCGCCCTGCCGATCCAATCTAAATAACAACGGGCAGAAGCGCGGACATCATCAGGCAAGAGCCATCCTTCCTCCGTTACGGCACTTTTCCATTTGGTTATTTCTTTTTCCGCATCTTTTACCGCGGCGACTAAATACAATTTTTCTTTCGCTCTTGTTAGCGCCACATATAAAATCCGCATTTCTTCCGCCAAAAAGTCAAGCCGTTTTTTCTCCCGGATTGCCATTTGCGGCAATGTCGGATAGCTGATGCGCAGCTTCGGGTCCACAAAACGCGAAGCAAAGCCAAGTTCTTTATCAAGCAAATACGGGCCGTGTAAATCGCGCATATGAAACGGACGGGCTAACCCGGCTACAAACACGATCGGAAACTCAAGCCCTTTGCTGCTATGGATCGTCATCATCCGCACGACATCTTCTTGTTCGCCAAGGGTGCGCGCCGCGCCTAAATCGTCCCCGCGGTCTTGCAGGCGCTCGATAAACCGCAAAAAGCGGAACAATCCGCGGAATGACGTCGTCTCATATTGGCGGGCGCGGTCATAAAGAGCGCGCAAATTCGCCTGCCGCTGTTTTCCCCCAGGCAGGGCGCCGACAAAATCGTAAAACTGCGTATCCCGATACAGCTGCCAAATCACATCGGCCAGCGAACGCTGCCGCGCCATCGTCCGCCACTGCTGTAATTGTTCGACAAACGGGCGCAATTTTTCCTGCAGCCCTTCTTCTTCCGTACTCTCTGCTGGTTTCTGCAAAAAGGCGATCATTGCCTCATAAAATGTCCCTTTTTTATCGCTAATGCGAATCAGCGCTAACTCATTTTCGTTTAAGCCGACGATCGGCGAACGCAGCACGGCGGCAAGCGGTATATCCTGATACGGATTGTCGACCACTTTTAACAGAGACAACATAATCGATATTTCCGTCGCCTGAAAATAGCCGGAAGATAAGTCCGCGTACACCGGAATGCCGTGCGCGCGAAATTCTTCGATGATTTGCGGCGCGTTTGTCATCGACCGCAGCAAAATGACAATGTCCCGGTACATAGCGCGGCGCATTTGTTTTGTTTTGCGGTCATACACATAAAACGGTTTGGAAACAATTTCTTTTATTTTTTTCGCCATCACGCGCGCTTCAAGATCCGCCAGCGCCAAGTCGACAGCGCTCAGTTCTTCCGTTTCTTCCCCATCTTTGCTGTTTCGGTCTACGATGATGAATTCCGGAACCGCCTGCTCGTAATCGGGATAATCAGTGGCTCCATATTTTAATTGCGCCGCTTCGTCATAGTCCATCTCGCCGACGTTCTCGTCCATAATTTGCTGAAAGATAAAGTTGGTCCCGTGCAGCACTTCGGAGCGGCTGCGAAAGTTGCTCGCCAAATCGATTTTCATTCCCGATTGGCTTCCGTCTGATGTGAACCGTTTATATTTGCTTAAAAACAACAGCGGTTCCGCCAGACGGAAACGATAAATCGACTGTTTGACGTCACCGACCATAAATAGATTTCCAGTGCGTTCATTTCCTTTTTTGACCAGCTGCAAGATGGCCTCCTGCACCATATTCGTATCTTGATACTCATCGACAAGCACTTCGACAAACTGTGCGCGGTAATCTAAAGCCGCGTCGGAAGGAAGCCATTGTCCATCCGCAGAGTCAGGATGGCGTAAAATTTGCAAACAATAATGCTCCAAATCGGAAAAATCGACAATTCCCTTTTCCCGCTTATATGCTTGAAACATTTCCGCAAAGCGCTTGACCAAGCGCACGATCGTTTCGACAACCGGCTTCATTTCGCGCATATGCCGAAGCCATGTGGCCGGTCGAAGGGAAAAGACATTATCGCGCAGCAACTCCAGTTTCTTTTTCGCCTGTTCGCGCAATGATTTTGCTTCCTCGATTAATTGCGGGTCATATTCACTGCCGCGGCACGAATTTAACCGCGATAACGACAAAGCCTGCAGCGCTTCGTACAGCTCGTCCCATGACTGGTCAAACAACGTTTCTAAGTGTTGAATAAACTGTAAATCTTGATGAAAATTTTCTGCGTACGGCAGCGGCCCTCCCGGCGATTGCGTCAAACGGAGCGCCCTTGTAATGAGCCGTTTTGCCGCGGACAGCTCCATCATTACATATTTTTTCAAATAAGAATAATACGGGAGCTCTTCCACTGATGTATGTTCCTCGATGTCATACATAGCGGCAAGCTGATCAAGCCATTGCTGCGGCTCTGGGTGTGAGCGGGAAAACTCATAGATGGCTAAAATCATTTCCTGCAGCTCGGCGTCGCTCCGGTCTCCCGTATAGCGGTCTACCACTTGGAAAAACAGCTCATTATCCGCTTTTCCGTACTCCTCCTCGAGCAGCTCTTCCATCACTTCCTCTTTTAACAGTTCGATTTCTGTATCATCGGCGATGCGAAATACAGGATCCAGGTCAATGAAATAATAATATTTGCGAATCACATCCAAACAGAAAGAGTGGATGGTAGAAATGGAAGCGCGGTTCAATAGGCTGAGCTGCCGCCGCAAATGAAGCGAACTCGGCTGTTTCTCCAGCTCGCGTTCAAGCGCTTCTGCAATTCTTGCTTTCATTTCCGCCGCCGCTGCGTTCGTAAATGTAACAACAAGCAGCCGGTCTACATCAATTGGGTCTTCTTCTGCCATTATTTTTTGGATAATCCGTTCGACAAGCACAGCAGTCTTTCCAGACCCCGCCGCTGCCGCGACGAGAATGTCCTGTCCGTCAGCGGCAATCGCTTTCCATTGTTCATCCGTCCAACGGCTTCCTGCCGGCTTTGGGCGAAGCGTGACGCTCATTTCAGTCCTTCCCTTCCGATATTTTTTTCATGATCGCCTGATTGTCCTTCGGTGTTAACAGCCGGTAACGATTGCCTTGGAATGATTCGTCAAACTGGCAAACTGACTTAAACGAGCAAAACTCGCAAGGAGTTTGTTCCTTCAGCTTGTACGGAGCGATATCAACGACCCCGTCAACAATTTGAATGCCAATCATTTGGAACAGCTGGCGAATATGTTGACGCAGATAGGCGAAATCTGTTTCACTGACAACCGAAGACTTCGAATGAATCGCACCTTTTTTAGTAATTTGCGCGGGAACAACGAGCGACCATTTTCCTTCCTCAATTTGCATATCCATCAAGCGGATGACCTCCGCATCTTCTAGCAGCAGACCACGCATTTTAAACTGTTCGAGCAGCTTTTTCTCAATCTCTTTTTCATCTTGCAGGAATTGATTGCTTTTTATCATCGGATTATGCACATGGAAATAAAGGATGCCGGCAGGGAAAGCTTCTTGTCCGACTAGCTGTTCGGCATACGTAAGCACAATATCCAGGTAGGTAAGCATCTGCAAGGCGAGTCCATAGTATACTTCTGTTAAATCGAGCGTTTTGGCGCTAGATTTATAGTCAATCACGCGCAATAAAACCCCTCTTGAACTTTCCGCTTTATCGACGCGGTCGATTCGCCCGACCAGTTCCATCACGGTGTCATCGGGAAGCCGGAACGCTAGCGGCGGAAGCACGCCGTTAGGGCCGAACTCCAGCTCCAAACCGACGGGCACGAAGCCGCTTGCCCTAGCGTGCTCACTTAACACATGCGCCGTTCTGGCAATGACGTTTTGCAGCTTCCGCTTCATATAGTAATAGCGATTCGAGCTGAATAATACTTGCTGCTGAATGAGAGGGGCGACCTGCTCCACCGCTTCGGTGGACAGCTGTTCGCATTGCTGTCTGGATAAATGCCGCCAATCGGTATTTGCTTCGCGCAGGCGGTCGGATATCATTTTTAGCGCGGAATGGAACAGCTGGCCGATGTCCGGAGCTTCAAGCCGGAAAATGGTCCGCTCCTTGAGGCGCAACCCGTGGGAAGCGAAATGGGAAAACGGGCATTTTTGAAATTGTTCCATGCGCGATACGCTCGCCTGAATTTTTTTGCCGTATAGCCGCTTGCTGATTTCTTTTTTCAACGGGGCTGTTTCGTTTGTATAGAATAGCCCGGAGATCGCTTTTTGCACCTGCTTGCTCCAATTTGGGTCGCTGATGAAAAAGTTGTATACGTCCCACCATAGCGGGGCAATGGAATAATTGCGCTTCCATGCCTGAAGCTGTGCGACGAGATAAGTTTGTGTCGCGCCTGGTGCGGTCACAAACGATGCTTGTTCCGTAAGCGCCGCATCAAGCGGATCGTTTCCGCATACACGTTTTTGCAAATTCGGAAATAAATCAGCCAAATGCTTGATGACGATCGAAGGAGGCAGTGCTTTTCCTTCTTCATTGGCAAGCGGATAAGTGACATATAGACGTTCACTTGGACACGTTAACGCTAAATAGATGAAAAAAGGTTCATAAAATAATTGCTCTCTTCCCCCCGGAGCTACTCGCGCACCTAATTCATGCAATAGCTGCCGCTCCGCCTCGGCGATTAACCCGTCTTCTTTTGCTTTGGCCGGAATCACCCCGTCATTGACTCCGATCACAAATGCGCATTTTATATCGATGAGGCGCGAACGGTCTAGCTGCGCGATAATCACTTGATCCATTGCCGGCGGGACAAGCGCAAATTCAAGACGGTCGAGCCCCGTTTCAATAATTTTTGCAAACTCCGTAACAGGCAATGTTTCATTTCCGAGCATTTCCGCATACTGGTTGAGCAAGTCGATGACCGCATTCCATACTTGTTCATGATGTCTGGCCTCAACAAGCTTTCCCTGCTCTTGTGCTTCATTGCTCATGTTCTCTAGCTTTTTAGGAATTTGCAATTCTTCTAAAAATAGATAAATCGCTTCGCAAAGACCCCGTCCGTCTTTTGCTCGACGCATGCGGCGCTCGAGCCGAAGAAGTGGAGTAGTCACCATTTCGCGCCATTGATTCAGCATTTCTTCATATTGCTTCTCTTCGTCCGTCTGCGGAATCGCCAACCCTTCCAACGCCTGATAGCGGCGGTATGTCCAACGTTCGCCGTTCGTCCATTTATCTCCTTTCACGCCGTACGCGAGCACGTAATTTTCCAGCTTGTCCATCGCTTCGCGTAGCGCGGCTACATCTTCGCCGACCGGAAACAGCAAATCGGTCTTAATCGCGCGAAACACGGCTTCATAACGCCATCGCGACGTCATAATTTCCATGCTCGCCCGCAACAATTCAATGAGCGGATGATGGTGCATAGGTTCTTTTTCATCCATGAAATATGGAATATGAAAATCGGAAAAAATCGTTTTGATGAAATCGCGATACGCTTCCGTATTGCGGACGATGACGGCGATATCACGATAGCGGTAACCTTTGTCGCGGACAAGATGAACGATTTCACGAGCGATCGCCTCGATTTCTGCCCGGCGGTTTGCCGCTTCATACACGCAAATCGCATCGCTCTTTTCCAAATAGACAGCGGCAGGACGATCATGATAATGCGCTTCAAGATGGGCGAGCGCTGCTTCTTGGTGGCGTCTATTTCCGCCCAGCACTACTGGATCTTCGATCGCAATCCCATTTAACAGCGCGATTTCGCGAATGTCATGGTATGTTTTTGCCGTTAAATAAAACAGATGCAATTCGTTTGGCAGCCTTTCATCATAAGGCGCATCCACCGTCAATGAAACGGTGACGCGCCGGCAATGAATCAGCAGCTGCTCAAGCACCATATACTCCTGCGGGGTAAATTGATGAAACCCGTCGATATAAATTTCGGCGTTGCGTAAATAACGCGATTGCGGAATTTTTTCCGCAAGCAGCCGCAAATAATCTTCCGAATCGATATAGTGATTGGCTAAACTTTTTTCCAGTTCCTCATAAATCATCGATATATCGTTTAACTTATCCGCCAGCACTTTTTCAGCGGGCTTTTTGAGATGTTCCTCCAACTCTTGCGCGTGTTGGCGGAGCTGCTGCGGTGTAAGGCAATACCGTTTACACTCTGTAATCATGTCGTAAAGCTGCTGAATAAAACCGGTTTTATCCACCGCGCGCCCAAATAATTGCAGTTGCTGCTTGCGATGTTCCACAATTTTGCGGATCATCATCTGCATGCCGACATCGTTAATATGATATCGATTCATTCCACCCGTTTCCTGCAAAACCCTCCACGCCAGGCGCGTAAAACTAAATACTTGCGCACGGATCATTCCGTCAAGCCCAGGTGTATGTATTAACGCGTATTCGGATTGAAACGTCATTTGTTCCGGGACAAGATAAATAATCGGATTCCCTTTCGGCTCTTCTTGTAATTTGCGGCGAATTTCATTTAAGCACGTTGCCGTTTTTCCGCTTCCTGATCTTCCCAGCAGAAATCGAAGCGACATGGATATCACCTTCATTTTCCATTATTTCCTTCATTTTAGCACATATGTTCGTATTTTGGAAGAAAAAAGTGCGCTTCCTTTCCACTTCCTACATAACCAGTGTAAAAAGAAAGCACTGCTATCGCAACACATTTTATTTTCCATTCAGCGAAAGAAAAAAGGCATCCCACGCGCAATTTGCATCGCTGAATACCTTTGAAAATGATATTGCAAACGGCACACACGACGAGACAACCTGCCAAACAATCAGCCTATTCATTGGCGATTTTTATGTTTTCCATTTTTAAAATTGGACTGCGAACTGCCGCACAGGCCAGTAGCGCAAATCTACTTTCCCTACTACCTGACTGATTTTCACGAACCCAAAATGGCGGCTGTCCCAGCTGCTTAGCCGGTTGTCACCAAGGACAAAAATACATCCTTCCGGCACCCTTTTTTCTCCTGTCAGTTCCTCTAACGTAAAATCTCCTGTCAGCTTTCCACCAATCAATTTTTGCTTATACGGCTGTAAATACGGCTCATTCATTTTTCTTCCGTTAATGTAGAGGACATCGTTTTTATATTCGATTTGATCGCCGGGAAGTCCGATGACGCGTTTGACGTAATCTTCTTTTTTATTGGCATGAAAAACAATGACATCAAACCGATGAATATGTCCGATTTGATAACTCAGCTTATTGACAATGAGCAAATTTCCTTCCTGTAATGTTGGCATCATCGATTTTCCTTCCACCATATAATTGGTGAAGCAAAAAAACCGAATGAAAATCACCGTAAGCACCCCGACAAAAAGAGCTAGATTGCGCCACCGTCTTTCGTTTTTCTTCATTTTCCCATCACCTGTCATTCTGCGCCTCCCTCATTGTGCTGTTTCTCGGCAAGCGAAAATCTCGCTTCCACCCTTTTTCCGGCATACCATAACAATATAACGACAACTGCAATCGCGACTGTGCGCAGCGGCTGCTTCACAAGCGCCACAATGTCATATCCGATAAAACTAATTGTAAAAATCATAACCATTTTTCCCAATAACACCGCTAAAATAAACTGCTGCCGGCTGATCCGTGACAATCCCGCGACAATGTTTACCAACGCTGATGGAGTAAAGGGGAAGCAATATAACAAAAACACAGGACCAAAGCCATGTCTTTCAATCCAATGCATAAACTGTCTAACTTTCCGATGGCGGCTGACAAAATGAAAAAAACGTTTCTGTCCGATTTTCCTCGTCAGCCAAAAAACGAGAATCGAGCCAAGGCAGGCGCCGATCCAAGAAATAAGAAATCCTTTCCATAAACCAAATGCGGCGGCATTGGCCATCACAAATACAAACATAGGCAAGATGGGAAAAAATGATTCCAATAATGTTGCCACAATCCCTGGAAGCACTCCGAACGAGCGGTACTGTTCTAACATCGATAGTACGTTTTCGAGAGTAAACCATTGCTTTAATGTTTCGACGTCCATGTATACTCCCCATTCAAATGCATTTTTATATATTTATTTTACACACTTCTATGGGGAATTTGAACTAATCTTTACAGTATTATTAATATTTAATAGGTGGCACTGCTTTTTTCTGCTTCGTTTGCGAAAAAATCCCATTGAAATAGCGTTTCGCCTTGGTTTCGACAGTGACTTACTGCTGCAACCAATCTTTAGAACGATTCATCCGAAACACATATTGCAATTTGCGCTCTCTTGCCTCCATTCGCTCCGACAGCTTCGTTCGAAGCTGGGCGGTTCGGTACAGTTGATTGACAAACGAATGATAGGAAACATCGAGTAAAACACTTTTTTCATTTGTGAAATAAACGATCGTCTGATCATTTTTGGTAGGCTCATATTTATATACGTGAATGTGCGACAGCCAAACACAGCGGGAATCACTTGGGGAAATCGTTGGGAAAACATAAATTTCGTTGAGTGGCTCAATGGCGATTGGAGCTTTATGGGTAACGCCGATGACGGCTCTCGTTCCCTCTTTCCGACCGCGAAAACTAGCTCCATAATAATCGCAGCTTCGTTTAATAATATCGATCGGTCTCGTTTTCACGATATACTCTCCGTCTTCCTCGATCACTTTCGCATAGGAATCGCCGTGGAAGTGGTGGGGCAAAACCGCCATCGTATAGCGGCTGATAATAAATTTATCGAGGACGACAAACTCATTTACCTTCATCCTACTTTCTCTCCTCTCTTATTGCGACATTGTATCCGATTCCATCATACCATTAATAGTTATATTTTTCTATATTTTCAAAAAAGTTAAACCATTTTTTCACTATACAATCATATAGAAAACCCATGACAAAAGTCATGGGATTGTTCAAGAATTATGAAACACTTGATGAATTTCTTTTGCCGCGAAATATTCATTCGCCTGTTCGAGCTCGGTATGCTCTCCGACTGAATCTCCCGCATATGTTTCCTCATTCATAAACGCCTGTTGAAAATGAAAATCCGTGCTCATGCGGAACTCTGAATGCAACACCGGTTCGAACGGCATTTCACTTTTTTCCTGTTCTTTTTCCATATGATCCGCCTCCTACGATTAGGATGCGTCATTTTTTTTCAAATGATACAAGCCTTGAAGGGATGTTGACGCTTTCATTGAATAACTGGAAGTAACACCATGAAAAAAACGGGCATAACGATCTTTTCGCTGCTTTCGATTGTTTACCAGCTGAGCTTTTTTACATGTATTTTAGCCAAACTATCAGAATTGATGGCAAATCTATAGGGCTTTTCGGAATTATAATTGGAACATACGCTCCATGTTACTCGTTTTGCGCTTACTATTTCCTTTTTTGCACATTTTGTGTAGGTATATGTATGCTTTCCTTGCCGGCTCTCGCCTTATTGTAACTTCTATGTAGCACAAAAGGGCACGCTTATGTAAAGCATGCCCTTCTTTATATAAAACTCCCCCATTTCCCCTTATGCCGTCGTAAATTGCTCTTCTTCCGTCGAACCTTTTAGCGCAACCGTTGATGATTGACCGCCGGAAATCACTTGTGCTACTTCGTCGAAGTAGCCGGTACCAACTTCGCGCTGATGTTTCGTAGCTGTGTAACCATATTTTTCTGCAGCAAATTCCGCTTGTTGCAATTCTGCGTATGCCGCCATACCACGCTCTTTGTATCCGCGTGCCAATTCGAACATGCTGTAGTTTAATGTATGGAAACCAGCAAGTGTAACGAATTGGAACTTGTAACCCATTTTTCCAAGTTCTTTTTGGAATTTGGCAATCGTTTCGTCGTCCAATTTTTTCTTCCAGTTAAATGATGGCGAGCAGTTGTAAGCAAGTAATTTGCCTGGGAATTTTTCATGAATCGCTTCTGCAAAACGACGCGCTTCTTCTAAGTTTGGCTCGCTTGTTTCGCACCAGATTAAATCGGCATATGGCGCATACGCTAAGCCGCGGGCAATCGCTTGGTCAAGCCCTGCTCTCGTGCGGTAAAAGCCTTCTGGCGTCCGCTCGCCAGTAATAAATTCTTGGTCGTACGGATCAACATCACTCGTAATTAAATTCGCCGCATTTGCATCCGTACGAGCAATTAACACGGTCGGTACCCCCATGACATCTGCTGCAAGACGTGCCGCAATTAAGTTACGTACCGCTGTTTGCGTTGGAAGCAGCACTTTTCCGCCTAAGTGGCCGCATTTTTTCTCCGAAGAAAGCTGATCTTCAAAGTGGACGCCGGCTGCACCCGCCTCAATCATCGCTTTCATTAATTCAAATACGTTTAATTGACCGCCAAAACCAGCTTCTGCATCGGCGACAATCGGTGCGAAATAATCGATATCTCCGCTTCCTTCCAAATATTGAATTTGATCGGCGCGCTGCAGCGCTTGATTAATCCGCTTCACCACATGCGGTACGCTATTTGCCGGATATAAGCTTTGGTCCGGATACATTTGTCCGGCAAGGTTTGCATCTGCCGCCACCTGCCAGCCGCTTAAATAAATCGCTTTTAATCCCGCTTTTACTTGCTGAACTGCTTGATTTCCAGTTAACGCACCAAGCGCATTAACATAATCTTCTGTATTTAACAATTTCCAAAGTTTCTCTGCTCCGCGGCGCGCCAATGTATATTCGATATCAATCGAACCGCGCAATTTAATAACATCTTCGGCGCTGTACGGACGGACGATTCCTCTCCAGCGTTCTTCATTTTTCCAGCTTTCTTCTAATTGTTTGACACGTTCTTCAAAACTCGCCATTTTCCTTCCCCCATCTCTATATTGTTATAACACATTACCGGTTTGTACGTAGTTATTATATAACAGATAAACGAAAAAGAAAACAGTTTTTTTTAAATTTTTGAAAAAAGTTAGCAGAAAGGAGTTCCTTTCTGCTTTGTCATCGCTTTTCCCGCAAAGGCGGCGCATACTCTTCCAAAAAGACGATTCGCTCTAGCATCGTTGGGTGCGTATAGCGAAACAGCTTCACGAGAAGCGGTGGATTGACTTCGCTTAACCCTGCTTTTGTCAGCTTTTGAAACGAAGAAATCGCCGCATCTGTATTCTTTGTCAGTTCAATTGCGTACTTGTCCGCCGCGTGTTCTTCATAGCGCGACACCGCATTCACAAGCGGACTGGCGGCAAAACTAAGCAATGAAACTAGAAGCAACAGCAATGGAAAAGAAGCGATATCGCTCAACCGTCGGATTCCGATGCGCCTTCCCCATCGGCCAAGGCTCCATCTTATCAGCTTGCTGACGAGCCACAGTCCAAAAAGCGCCAAAACAATATAACCGGCAAGCCCCCAATAAATATGTTTCATCACATAATGCCCCATTTCATGGGCCATGATAAACAACACTTCATCTTCATTAAGCCGCTGCAATGTCGTATCCCACAGCACGATGCGCGCGTGGGAACCGATTCCGGTGACATAGGCGTTTAACGCATTCGTTTTCTCTGACATATTTACCTCAAATACATGCTCGGCAGGAATATTCGCTTCGCTTGCCAACGCTAAAATTTTTGCTTCTAGCTTTTTATCCTTCAATGGATAAAACTCGTTATATAACGGATCAATGACAACTGGCTGAATGAACATAAAAAAAATCATAAACGGCACACACAGCATCCACGCATACAGCCACCAGCGCCGCTCAAAACGGCGAATCAGCCAATACAATGTCGCCGCAATCAAAACAAGCAGCACGGTATGGACGAAAAAATCGGTCAGCCTGTCGCGAAACCAGCTTGCTAACGATTGCGTGCTGACGCCATAGGTGCGGGAAAGATGATAGCCGGCAAATTGGATGGGAAGCGAAAGCGCTGTGATAATCAAAGACAGCCAAAACGCATACAGAGCCGATTGTACAGGAAACCATTTCGCCGTCTGCTCTACCCATGTTCGCAGCGCCTGGGCGACACCAAATGCCAACAATCCAAAATAGATTAGCCATTCGTACGGAACAGAAAGAAAAAACAACAAATCTTTCCACCGCGAATATTCCTCGCTTAACTTTAGCTCTTTCGGCGTTAGAAATGTGGCAGGATCCGCGCTTGTTCCTTTCCACTGCGGCGGGATCGATATATCGGCGACAACAAGCAAATACCATGCCATGCCGATCCCGTACAGCACATAAACGGCAAGCGCCCAATAGACTAATTTTTTCATGCCATGTCCTCCTTAACAACTATAATCATTAAGAACGTCAAAGAAGTGTCATAAATATCTTTCGTATCTGTTATCGTTTTCTTGTATGATAAACATAGGAGAGTGGTCATCGTGAAAAAATTGTATTTATCATTAATCAGCTTGTTTATTATTTGCGTCGGTGCCGGCATCCTTTATTTCACCGTATACAAACAGGCAAAAATGGGGCTGCCTGATGATGTAGTGATGGAAACAGCTTGGGGAGATGAGTATCATTTTAACGAAATGAAACCGAAAATCCGCTTGCTGGAATTTATGTATACAAACTGCCCGGATATTTGCCCAAATACAACCTTTCAAATGACGAAATTGCGTTCGAAACTGGAACAAGCGCACGTTTTTGGCAAAAAGGTCGAGTTTATCACGATTACGATCGACCCGAAGCGCGATACTCCTGAAAAACTGCGGACGTACGCAAAAACATTCGGCGTGACCAACGCCCAGCAAGGCTGGATGTTTTTACGCGGAAGCGAAGCCGATACGAAAAAGGTAGCCGACGCTTTCGACTTTCAATATCGCGACCCCGGCAACGGTATGCTGATCCATACGACATTAACCTATTTATTAGATGAAAACGGACGCGTTATCGAACAGTTTGGCATGGGGAAAAATCGCTTTCACGTACAGGAAGTGTACGAAACGATTATGGATGAGCTTCAGTAACAAAAAAACAACCGGAATGAAAATTCCCACAAGATGGCTCGTCGCTTCCGTTTTAGTTTTAACGGCACATTTTTTCATAATCCTTCACAGAAAGTTTACCAATGAGAAAAAGGTAAGCCGCATATTTCATGTTCGAATATGTGCTTACCTTTTTACATTTTTCTCCTTATTCACTGTATTTCCGCTATTCCTTCTTCTATCCCTCCATTTTTCATCCAAGCAACGCATACACGCTTAATACCGCGACAGACACAAGCACGACAAGAATAACGTTCGCGCCGAGCCATGCCGCGACAAATGCGCTTATAAACCCAAGAATGCCAAACCAGATGTCTTTATGAATGAAAAAGATGCCTGGAACGATGAGCGCTCCTAACGTCGCGGATGGAACGTTTTTTAATACCCCTTGCCAAAACGGCGGCAGCTTGACGCGCTGCAACACGACAAGCGGAAGCATACGTGGAATGTATGTCACTATCCCCATGCCGATAATCATCCAAACGATTGTGCTATGCATTCTCTTCTTCCCCGCTTTCTTTCGCCAGCCATTGAACAATGATCGCCGCCGTTAACGTCGCGATCACGACCGACCAGCCTTTGGAAATATGCAGCGCAAGCACGCACAGTGAATTGATGATTGCGGCCATTCCGGCAAGCCAAATCGTTTTCCGCTGTTTTTTCAAAGATGGGACAAGCAGGCCGATAAACATCGCGTATAGCGCAACCGACATGCTCTCTTTCAAGCTTTGCGGCAAGTTGGCACCGACAAGATGGCCGATGCCCGAATTCACCACCCAGCTGCCATATGACATCAAAATAAGTCCAAACATGTAAGAAGCGGTCACAGACCCTTCTTTCATCGCCGCCACGGAAAACGTTTCGTCCGTAATGCCAAACGCATAAAGCGCCCTTTTCCAAAGCAAATCCGGCTCCGCTTTTTCGTTTAGCGAAGCGGACATGAGAAAGTGGCGAATATTTAAAATAAACGTTGTCAGCACTATTTCAAACGTCCCCGTGCCAATGGAAAGCAAGTTTAACGCAATGTACTGGGAAGCACCAGCAAACACAATGACGCTCATCAGCACCGTTTCCGCGAGCGTTAGTCCCGTTGTTTTTGCGAACAGCCCGAACGTCAGCGCTATCGGCATATAACCGATTGCGATGCTCACGCCTGCTTGCATCCCTTGGCGGAACAGCGACGCTTTGCCCGCTGCCAATGTCGTTTCCACGATGAATCCCCCGTTTCTGTCTAGCCCTTTTGTAATATTATCTAAAAATTGTTTATTTTTCGCAATGGCCAATTCATCGTGCTTCAACCGAAATATGTTGAAACCTTTTGACATCAAATAAGCCACGATCCGTCATTTTCAGCTCTGGAATCACTGGCCATACCAGAAAGGATAACGTGACGAACGGATTAAATGATGTCGGTGAGCCGATATCTTTCAACGACTGATGCAATCGTTCAAGCTGTCCATATACGATTTCATGTGTAAACACATAACGATTTTTCCATTTTTCACAACAATATCTGCAGGCTCTTTTTTGCTGCTACCGCGATTCTTTTTTGCAACTGTTCTCTTTTCACTGCACGTTCCCTTTCTATGATGTTTATACAAGATGCCGTTTGCAGAAGCTTTCTTCATTAATAGAAAATAAATTGCTCTCATTGTATTACGGCTTTTCCGATCCGTCAACCATCCACCTGCGCGACTGTGAAAGGTAGACATTGACCTTTTGGCGGCTAACAAAAAAGCACCAACGAAAATAGCGGTATCCCAGCAGGACATATTTCACCTTAGTAGAAAAACGAAATGCTTTATCACAAACAGCTCCTTTTTTGTTCGTGATATACTGAAAATAAATTGAATTTTTATAATACTAAAAAAAGGAGCTGAAACCGATGACATTAAAGCTGTACGTACTAACGGAAAAACAATTTCTCCCCCGTCATGAAGTAACCTACCCAATGGAAGAACGGGGATTGCAGTTTGGCGATGGTGTTTATGAAGTCGCGCGCATCTATCAAGGAACGTATTTTTTGCTTGAGGAGCATATCGACCGCCTATACCGTTCCGCGGCGGCGATTCGCCTTTCTGTTCCTTTTGAAAAAGATGTGCTGATGGAAAAGCTGGAACTGCTGCGGGAAATGAACAATGTGAAAGAAGACGCGATTCTCTATCTTCAGGTGACAAGAGGGAGCTTCCCGCGCAACCACGCGTTTCCGGCGGAGAACCGTCCGAATTTGTACGCCTATATTCGGGAAATGCCAAGAAAAATGCAGGAAATCGAAACCGGAGTGCGGACGATTTTGACAAAAGATGTCCGCTGGGAATATTGCTACATTAAAAGTTTAAACTTGCTGCCAAACGTGCTCGCCAAACAGGAAGCCGTGGAGCGACAAGCGTTTGAAGCCATCCTTCACCGCGACGGCATCATTACCGAAGGCAGCTCTTCGAATATTTTCTTAGTTAAAGAGGGAAAAGTATACACCCATCCGGCGACAGAGCGTATTTTAAACGGCATTGTTCGCATGAAAGTAAAGCAATTTTGCAGCGAGCTTGGCATTCCATTAGTAGAAGAAGCGTTTTCTATTAACGATATCGCCGAAGCGGACGAAATATTTCTCACCAGCACCACGTCATCGATTATTCCAATCATCCAAGTCGAAGAACAAGTCGTTGGCGATGGCAAACCGGGAGAGGTGACGAGAAAGCTGCAGGCTGCTTATGAAAAAGCGGCGGGTCTTGCCGTTAAAAGCGGAAAATAATAAAGCGGGGATGGACTCCCCGCTTTATCTATTATCCTAGCACGGCGCGGTCGCTGGCGAATTGGCTGCCGCGGATACGCTGAAACTCTTGCAGCAGCCGCTCGACCGTCAATGCTTGTTTCTCCTTGCCGCTCGCTTCGAAAATAATTTGCCCACGGTCCATCATAATGAGGCGATTACCAAGGCGGAGCGCCTGCTCCATATTGTGCGTCACCATCAGCGTCGTCAGCTGATATTTTTCAACGATTTCTTTCGTCAGCTCCGTAACGAGCTCGGCGCGCGCCGGGTCCAACGCGGCCGTATGTTCATCCAAAAGCAGCAAATCCGGCTTCGTAAACGTCGCCATTAACAGCGACAGCGCCTGCCGCTCCCCGCCGGATAGCATTCCGACTTTGGCGTTCAATCGGCTTTCAAGTCCTAAGTGAAGCGTCTTTAACGTCTCGCGGAAAAAGTCACGCTTTTGTTTCGTCACGCCGAATTTTAACGTACGCCGCTTCGTGCGGTTGTAAGCAAGCGCCAAGTTTTCCTCGATGGTCATATGCGGTGCTGTGCCGGCAAGCGGGTCTTGAAATACGCGGCCGATATAGCGGGCGCGTTCATGCTCCTTCATGGCTGTTACATCTTTGCCATTGATCCGCACCACGCCCGTATCGGGAAACAGCCGTCCGGAAATAATGTTCATCATCGTCGATTTTCCGGCGCCGTTGCTGCCGATAATCGTAACGAAATCGCCGGGGGCAAGCGTTAAATTAATCGTTCGCAGCGCTACTTTCTCATCTACAGTTCCCTCATTAAATACTTTCGTAATCTGTTTGAGCTCCAGCAACGTGCTCCCCCCTTGCTTGTTTTTCCATTTTCCGCTTTTTCCGCCGCTTTTCTTTTTGCATAGCGGCGATGTTTGGAACGATCAACGCAATCATGACAATGACAGCGGTAATGAGCTTCACATCTCCCGTTTCCAAAAACTGCACCCGCAATGCGAGCGCTAAAATAATGCGGTAGACAATCGCGCCGCCAATAACCGCCAATGTAGCGCGCGCAATTGAGCGCGTACCAAACAACGCCTCCCCGATAATGACGGAAGCTAGTCCGATGACGATCATCCCGATTCCCATGCCGACGTCGCTAAATCCGCCATATTGGGCGACAAGCGCCCCGGAAAAGGCGACGAGTGCGTTCGATAACCCAAGGCCAAAAATGATGAGCCAATCGGTATTGGCCGAAAAACTCGACACCATCGGCTGATTGTCTCCAGTCGCGCGCAGCGCCAGCCCGATTTCCGTTTTCAATAGCAGGTCAAGCAGCAGCTTGACGATGACAGCGAGCAGCGCCATCGTGATGAATATCGCCCATGTCCGCGGCTGAAATCCGGAAAAAGCAATGATGCTGTTTAACACATTGTCTATCCCTGTTTTTTGCCACGCCTCGGCGATTATCGTCATGACCGTTTCCTGTTGTAAAAGCGGCACGTTCGAGCGTCCCATAATGCGCAGATTAATAGAATAAAGGGCAATCATCATTAATATGCCCGATAATAATGGATTAATTTTTCCCTTTGTATGCAACAGTCCTGTAACCGCCCCAGCGATAAATCCTGCACCCAATGCGACGGCGGAAGCGAAAAACGGATTTGTTCCGTTAATAATGAGCACAGCGGCGACGGCCGCCCCGGTGACAAAGCTGCCATCCACCGTTAAATCAGGAAAATCTAAAATTCTAAATGATAAATATATACCTAGCGCCATAATGGCATAGATGAATCCTGCTTCCATAGCACCAAAAATCGCTGTTAACATGCATGCCCCCACCTTTTTGAAACATATCCCTCCTTGATGCCAAGGAGGGATATATGTTTATTCTATATATTCCGCAATCGAATCCCATTCTGGGTTCAGTTCGATACCCATGTCTTTCGCCGCTTTTTTGTTAATCAACAGCTTTAATTTTTGCGGATATTGTACTGGCAAATCCGCTGGCTTTTTCCCCTCTTTTAAAATCTGTGCCGCCATTTCCCCAGCTTCATAGCCAATGTCGTAATAGTCAAAACCATAAGCGGCAAAGCCGCCGCGCTTCACTGAATCCAATTCGCCGACAAACAGCGGAATATCATGCTCGCTCGCCACTTGAATGACCGACTCGAGCGCAGAGACAACAGTATTATCAGTAATGATATAAATGCAGTCCGCTTTTCCGACAAGCGATTCCGTCGCCTGTTTTACTTCTGCAGACGTCGATACAGAAACCGGAACAATTTGCAAATCTGTGCCTTTGATCGCTTGTTTGACCACATCGACTTGAGCGACCGAGTTTTGCTCCCCGGCGTTATAAACCATGCCAATGCGATTGCCATTTATATACTTGTCAATGAATTGCACTGTTTTTGGAATCGCATCCGGATGCGTATCGGTCGTCCCCGTCACATTGCCTCCCGGCTTTTCCATCGATTGCACGAGCTGTGCTCCGACCGGATCGGTGACCGAAGTAAACACGATCGGAATATCTTTCGTCGCATTCAACGCCGCTTGGGCGCTTGGTGTGGAATTGGCAAAAATTAAATCCACTCCCTCCGATACGAAGTTATTCGCAATCGTCTGATTGTTATTCATGTCTCCTTGCGCGATTTGCACATCATAGGAAACGGACAACCCTTTGTCTTTCAGCGCCTGTTTAAAGCCTTTAAAAGCCGCATCGAGCGAAGGATGTTCGACGATTTGCGTCACGCCGATATGGTACGTTTTCTTTTCTGCCCCCTCTTTGTTTTCACTCGTTTCTTTTGCTCCGCATCCACTCAAAAGCAAAAAGCTTGCCGAGCATAACATTGCCAAACGCTGAATCCTTTTTTTCATCATCCCATCCCCTTATCACTTTATTGCTTTTTAGTTTTTATGCTTTTTAGCTTTTATGCATTAAATTATATAAATTTATGATTCTATTTTCAATGATATTATTCAAAAAAAAAGAAAAAGTACCGAAAATTCAGTACTTTTTATGAATGGGAGGAAATTAACCGTTCTTTTAGGACACGGCGTAAAATTTTTCCGGTCGTATTTTTTGGAAGTTCGTCTAAAAACTCGATTGAACTAGGGACTTTATATTTGGCAAGATGGCGGCAGCAATACTCGATTAACGCTTCTTCCGTTAACTGCGGGTTTTTCGAAACGACAAACCCTTTTACCGCTTCGCCGTAATCGGGATCCGGCACGCCAACCACCGCTGCTTCGACCACATCCGGATGGCTGTACAGCACTTCTTCTACTTCACGCGGATAAACGTTATAGCCGCCGACAATAATCATTTCTTTTTTGCGATCGACAATATAAAAATATCCTTCCTCATCCATTCTCGCTAAATCCCCGGTGTGGAGCCAGCCGTCGCGGAGTGCATGGGCGGTTTCTTCCGGCATTTTATAGTAACCTTTCATCACGTTTGGACCGCGGACAACAAGTTCGCCGACTTCCCCTACCGGCACTTCCTCGCCAAATTCGTTGACCACTTTGTTTTCCACGTTCATAATGCTTGTCCCAATCGAACCGGGTTTACGTGGGCGATCGAGCGGGTTAAAGCACGTAACCGGCGATGCTTCTGATAGGCCGTAGCCTTCCGAGACAATGACGTTGAATTTTTGCTCGAAATTTTTTAACAATGCGACCGGCATCGATGAGCCGCCGGAAATGCAGAGGCGCAATGTACGGAAGTCTTCCGCGCTTCCTCCCTCATATTGATATAGAAAATTATACATCGTCGGCACGCCGGCAAAAATGGTCGCTTGTTGTTCGCGGGCAATTTGAAAAATTTTCGCCGGACTAAACTTCGGAACAATGAGGACGGTTCCTCCGTTCATCAGCGGTGCATTCAGAGCCACCGACAAACAGAATACGTGGAACATCGGCAGCGTCGCAATCACGCGATCGTTTTCATCAATTTTTAAGTAATTGGCAATATCTTGGGCGTTGCTATATAAATTTTTATGTGTCAGCATCGCTCCTTTCGGCTTTCCGGTCGTTCCTGACGTGTACAAAATCACGGCGACATCGTCATCTTGCAGCTCCGGACCTTGGAAATGCACATCACCGGATTGCAGGACGTCTGCAAACGATTTCATTGATTCCGGCAACGAAATCCCTTTTTCCTTTCCTTGCGGCGTCTCGCAAATGATCACCTGCTTAAGAAGCGGCAGGCTCCCTTGCGCCTGGGCAAACATCGGAACAAGCAAATCAAGCGCGATAACCGCTTTCACATCTCCGTTCAATAAAATATATCCGATTTCATCCGGCGTATAAATCGGATTGATCGGAATGACCGTCGCCCCTAACCGCAGCGCTCCGTACAAGCCGATGACAAACTGCGGCGAATTTCCAAGCAGAAGCGCAATATGGTCGCCTTGACGGATTCCCATATTATATAAGCCGCTTGCGAATTTAGAAATGGCGGCATTCAGTTCCCCGTATGTACTGCGTTCCCCTTCAAATACATACGCTGTTTTGTCAGGTAGCTGCTTGGCTACTTCTGCCAATCGTAACGATAAATTCATTAAGCTCCCTCCCCAAAAATAATGAATGAATTATCATTCATTTTATAATTAAAAAAATTCTAACTAAACTAATTATAAAAAAAAATAAAAAGAGAGGGCAAGAAAAAGTTGGCCCTCCTTCTCCAAGCTCCAATGGCCCCGTTAACCCGAAGATAGGAACATTTATATCATTCTTTTTCCCACACAAGACCTGTTTTCGCTAGCTGTATTTTTCCGGAAAATTGCCGCCCGGCTTCTTCAACAAGCTGCGCATGATCGCCAAAATGCGGCAAATGAGTAAGCCACAGTTCCGCTACGTCGGCGTCGCGGGCAATGGTGGCTGCCTCTTCGCTTGTCATATGGCCAGCGGGTGCAGCGTTTTGTCCAGCGTAAAAATTGCATTCACAAATAAGCAAATCGGCATTTTTCGCAAACGGGGCAAATTCCGGCAAATAGCTGGAGTCTGCCGTGTACACGACCGTTGCTTCCCCTGCTGCAATCCGCATTGCATAACAAATCACCGGGTGCACGGTTTTCATAAACGTGATGTGAAACGGTCCCACTTGAAGCGGCTCTTCTGGATGATAGGCGATTCCTTTCGTCATTCCTTCGTGTGTTAAACGGGCAAATTCTCCTTGATCATATGGATGGCCGTAAATCGGCAGCACAGGCAGATCCGTGCCGAGATTTTTCTTAATGAGGCGAGCATATTGCAGCGGACCGATATCGGCAACATGATCATGATGATAGTGAGAGACGACGACAGCATCCAGTTTTTCTACCGGCACGTAATTTTGCAGTTTGGACAAGACACCGCTTCCACAGTCAACGAGCAACCGAAAATCGTCGTGTTCAAACAAATAACCGGACGTTGCTTCATTGGCGGCCGGAAATCCTCCCCAATAGCCGATGACGGTAACTTTCATACGTCCCCTCCTTTATGTATTCCTCTTTTACCATCATACACCAATTTCATTCGTTTTGCATCTTTGTTGAAATTTGTTTTAAAACAGTTATTGACAAAATGAATACTGTTATAATACAATACAAGTAACAAAACAACGGAGGCGATCAAAATGTTAGTGAAAGTGTTAGAATTTTTCAAAAATCTACCGCCAAAAAAATGCATGCAATGCGGCAAAGAAATTGAAGAGCAACATGAGTGCTACGGCAACACATGCCCTGATTGTCTTGGTGTCGCTTATCATCAATAAAGCTGGCATCAACCCTTGCGTCACGAATGCCAACTTTATTTGCGACTATCGATCCCCAACTGTAGGCAGATCACCCCTTCTGCCCACAGCCATTAAAGACGCTTCTGTCAAAATGAAGCGTCTTTCTTTTTTATAAAGAAAGCTCCTGAAACATTAGGCTTCAGGAGCTTCCACTTTGTTTTTCAATAGCGTGTAAAACTGGCGATGATGCTGAACGGTAAAGTATATGACCGTGCCAATGATGAAAATTGCCGCAAACAGACCTAAAATTGCCGCGTTATGCCACATAAACGCAAAATCACCAGTAGAAATGGCGGCTTTCAATCCGAATACCGAGTACGTCATCGGCAGCCAGGTGTTAAAATGCTGCAGCGATTTCGGGATGACTTCAAGCGGGAACGTGCCTGCGCTTGTTGTCAGCTGCAAAATCAAAATCACAATCGCAATAAATCGTCCCGGATCGCCAAGCAACGTCACAAGGAATTGGATTAAAGAAATAAACGTAATGCTCGTAATGACCGTAAACAGAATAAATTTAGTAACGCTTTGCACATGGATATCAAGCGCGCCAAGCAATACCGCATCCGCTAACAGCGACTGAAGGATGCCGATCGCAACTAAAATACCGAATTTACTTATAAACCAGCTGATTCCTGACGTTGGCACACCGGCTGGCTCACGCAATGGAAACACAATCGATATGAGCAGCGCGCCGACGAATAATCCTAATGATAGAAAATATGGCGTAAAGCCGGTTCCATAGTTTGGCACATGATGAATGTTTTCATTTTCTTTTTTCACCGGATCGGCAAACATGTTATATACATCATCATTGGCTTTTACGTCGTTCGCTTTTTTCGCACCGTCTTTTAACTTGTCGGCCAACTCCTTCGAACCAGCGTCCAACTTGTTCATGCCGTTCACCAGTTGGTCGGAACCGTTCGACAGTTTATCGATTCCTGCCGACAAGGCTGAAGCACCGTTGTCGAGCTCAGTCATGCCGCTTACCAGCTGTCCCGAGCCAGCGGCAAGCTGATTCGTGCCAGCTGTCAATTTTCCGGACCCTTGCGCAAGCTGGTGCAGACCGGACGATAATTCTCTGCTTCCAGCGGCGAGTTGATCTACCCCCGTTTTTCCTTCCGCTAATTTTTCACCAAACGTCGTCAATCCTTGCACTACTTTTGCCTGTCCGGCCACAAGCGCATCCGCACCGCTTGCTAATTGCTGCTGGCCGGCCAAAAGTTTTTCTACTCCCTCATTCAACGCCAGCTGTCCTTGATGAAGCCCGGCGGCCCCATCGGCAAGCTGGTCTGCGCCAGCTTTCAATGCGGTGGCGCTATTGGCCAGTTCATTTATTCCGCCGGCAACTTCCTTGCTGCCTTGCACAAGCGGTTGTAAATTTTGTTTCATCGTTTGCAATAACGCTTTTTCTGTCGGGTCTGTGGTTTTGGAGATCAAGTCATCTAATTGTGCCACCGCTTGTTCTAACCCTTGGCTTACTTGCGCTGCTCCTGCTTTTGTTTGATCTGCTCCTTGTTTCCATTGTTCCATGGACGATGCAAGCTGGACGGCTCCTTCTTGTAATTTCTGCGCCCCATCCGTTAACTGCGGCATTTTTTCTTTCATCTGTTCCATTCCATTGAGCGACTCATGCAGACCGTCCGACAGCCTTTGCGCGCCAGTTTCCGCCTGTTTCGCTCCCGCTAGCAATTGCGAATGGCCGTCCTGCATTTTCAGAAATCCATCTTGCAATCGCCCAAGCCCCGCACGAAGCTGATCGGCGCCGCTGCTAGCCGATTGCAGTCCGTTTTCAAACGTCAGCGAATGTTCCGCGAGCAGTTTTAAGTTTTTATATAGTTCCGCAGCGCCGTTTTTCGCTGTATGCGCACCTTCCTTTAATTTACCGCTTCCGTCTTTGGCGGAGTGAAGACCGGTTTGCAGCGCTGCTCCCCCGTCTGTTGCCTGTTTCACGCCATCATGCAGCTGATTGGCGCCATCGCTCGCTTGCTCGAGCCCTCCCGCCATTTCTTTCACGTTGTCCAACATCGTTTCCGCGTATGTTTTCGTGACGTTTTTGGCGACTTCTTCTTTAATCTTTTCTACCGCCGAATCGCCGATTTGCGCTGCTAAAAAGTTAAATCCTTCGTTTGGCATATAAATAAGCTTCATCGGTTTCGGCTGTTCGTCTTGCAAAGTCGTTGCGTTTTCGGAGAAGTTTTCCGGTATGATGACGGCCATGTAATATTTTTGCTCTTCCAATCCTTTTTTTGCTTCTTTCTCGGACACAAACTGCCAAGCGAATTTTTTATTTTCCTTTAAGTTGTCGACTAATTCGTCTCCAAGCTTTAGTGTTTCGCCATTGAATTCCGCACCCCTGTCATTGTTGACTACGGCCACTGGCAATCGGTCCAAATGACCGTATGGGTCCCAAAACGCCCATAGAAACATGCCGCTGTATAAGAGCGGGATGAACAAAATGGCGATGATAGGAATGAGCGCTTTTCGATTGCGGACAATCGCCTGTACTTCTTGCCATAATAACGAAATGCCTTTCATTGTTTCCCCTCCTTTGTACAAATGACCATTTTGTCCATTTGGTCATTTTGGATAAAAAAGAGAAGGATTATCTAATTGGACAATCCTTTCAGAAAATAAAGCTCAAATAATTCCGCGATTTTTTCCTTTGGCAGCGGCTCATGATCTTTTTCCCAGTCGACAATGAGAGCAATATACGCTTTTAACATTAAAAACGCAGTAATTTCCGAATCGCATGGACGAATTTCGCCCTTGCGGATCGCCATATCGATTTTTTCGCGAATGAATTCGATAATCGCTCGGTCTAGTTTTTTCAACACTTCTTGGACCGCCGACGTTCCAATGCTCCGCACTTCTTGAAGCAGCTTGGCTGTTAATTGGTGCTGCTGGCGAAACTCCAAAATGCGGTATAAAGCGCGGTGGGCGTTTTCTGAAAAAGGAAGATGCGGATCCATCGCCTGCTCCGCCGCTTCTTTTATTTCGACAATCAGCGAAGAAATAATTTCATCGAGCAAATCTTCCTTGTTTTTAAAAAACGTGTAAATCGTTCCTTTCCCGACATTGGCAAGCTTGGCGATCTGTTCCATCGTTGTCGCCTTGTAGCCGAACTGGGAAAACGATTGTGCCGCCGCTTCGATAATTTGCCGTTTTCGATCGATTGTCATCTTCCTCATCCTTCGGAAATTGACTAAATGGACGATTTGGTCATTACGTACCCATCATAGCATATGAGCCATAAAAAAGAAAGAGGTTAACGTTATTTAGTTAACCTCGGCAAATTTTTTCACATTCAGCTGCAAATAATCGAGCACAGCGCGAACTGCATTTTCTCCTTGATCGATGCAGTCCGGCAACCCTAATCCTTCGTAGGAGCTTCCCGCTAAAAATACGCCAGGAAGTTCTGTAGCCATCTGTTCTTTTATTTTCGCCAGCCGTTCTTTGTGGCCGACCGTATACTGCGGCATCGCCTGTTTCCAGCGGGATATGACAAAAAACTCCGGATGCCCGTTAATGCGCATAATTTTATTTAAATCATCCATCACGACGCGGACGATTTCATCGTCAGATTGCTCGACGATTTCCTCATCGTCCGGACGGCCGACATAACAGCGCAGCAACGCTTTTCCTGGCGGTGTGGTATGCGGCCATTTTTTATGCGTCCACGTGCAGGCGGTAATCGTATAATCGTTGCGACGGGAAACGACAAAGCCCGTTCCGTCAATATCTTGTTCAATGGCGCTTTCCGAAAAGGCGAGCGCGACGGTCGCCACCGATGTGGACGGCACCGACTGAAACGGCGCAAAAAATGTGTAACCCGCAAACATTGTGGGAACAGAGGAGTGCGGTGTCGCAATAATAATGCTGTCCGCTTTCCACTCCTCTCCAGTGCTTAAACGCAGCCGGTATTCCGCTCCGTCCCGCTTCACCTGTTCCACCCGCACTCCTTTTACCACACTGCCTAGTTCCAACCGTTTTTCTACTTCGTCCACCAATGATTGCAGCCCGGTTTTTAACGTTTGAAACGCGCCTTTCCGCTCTTTTTGCGCTTTTGGGGTAGTCCGTTTCGCGCCGAGTATCAGGCTGCCGTGCTGCTGCTCTACTTGAAAGAACTGTGGAAATGTCGACATTAAGCTCATTTGGTCAATATCGCCGGCATAAATACCGGACAGCAGCGGCTCGATTAAATTGTCAACGACTTCATCGCCGAAACGGCGGCGGAAAAATTGGCCTAACGATAAGTCTCCTTCCGCTTTCGTCGGCGGGAGCACAAAATCGAGCGCGGCCCGCAGTTTTCCCAGCGGAGAAAACAATCCCGTCGTAATAAATGGGCCGAGCTGGGTAGGAATTCCCATGACCGCTCCGCCTGGTATCGGATATAATTTGCCGTTTGCTAAAATGTATGATTTTCCCGTCGCGTTATGGACGATTTCGTCTTCTAGCCCCACCTCATGTACAAGTCGGGAAACGCTTGTTTTGCGCGCCAAAAAGGAATCGGGGCCGCGTTCAATAACAAACCCATCACGGATCACCGTTTGCACTTTTCCGCCTAAGCGATGCGTCGCCTCAATCAGCTTGCATTCTAGCGGAAGCTGCTTTTCTTTCACCGCTTTTTGCAAATAATAAGCGGCAGCAATACCTGTGATGCCCCCTCCGATAATCACTACCGTACGTTTTCCTTCACTCACTGTCCATCGCCTTCTTTATAAAAGTTTGATCCGTTTTAATACAACGTTCGCTAACGCATCGATAAATTCCGGATTCGCATTTGGCATTTCCGGACGGTAGTATTTCGCGCCGATTTCCTCGGTTACTTGCTTACATTCGATATCATTGTCATACAGCACTTCTAAATGATCGGCGACAAATCCAACCGGAACATAGACAAATGATGTGTATCCTTTTTCTTTATGCAACTGTCTCGTCAAATCTTGCACATCCGGCCCCAGCCAAGGTTCCGGTGTATTGCCGGCGCTTTGCCAGCCGACCGCATAATGTTTCACACCTGCTTTTTCAGCAATCCACTTCGCTGTTTCTTCCAGCTGTTTTGGATACGGGTCGCCGGCAGTGATAATTTTTTCCGGAAGGCTATGCGCCGATACAATAAGCACCGCTTTTTCCCGTTCCTCTTTTGGCATCGAGGCAAACACTTCTTTTACTTTTTCCACCCAATAATCGATAAATTTCGGCTCGTCATGCCAGCTGTCAATCGTATAAATGACCGGCCCGCCTAACTTTTGCGCCTCCGATTTTGCCCTTTCATTGTACGATTGAATACTGAACGTGGAAAAATGCGGTGCAAGAACGATGCTTACCGCTTCTTCGATTCCGTCTTCGTGCATCTTTCTTACCGCATCCTCTATAAACGGTTCAATATGTTTTAATCCTAAGTACATGCGGAACTCCACATCGTCTTGTATTTCATTGAGTCGATCTTCTAGCTGTTTCGCCTGTTCGAGCGTAATTTTTGCCAACGGCGAAATGCCGCCAATCGCTTTATAGCGCTGCTTTAAATCTTCAAGCAGCTCATCGGAAGGTCTTCTTCCATGGCGAATATGTGTATAGTACCGTTCAATATCCTCTTCTTTGTATGGAGTTCCGTATGCCATTACTAATAACCCGATTTGCTTTTTTGCCATGCTTTCACACCTCTTTATTTTCCCGCTGTATAGTCATGGACAAACGCGGTTAACCGTTTTAGCGTTTCCGGCTGAATGTCCGGGAAAATGCCGTGGCCTAAGTTGAAAATATATCCCGGCTGCTCCATGCCTTCGTCTAAAATTTGCTTCACCCGCTTTTCAATCACTTCCCAAGGGGCAAGCAGCACAGCCGGATCTAAGTTGCCTTGCAGCGCTTTTGTAATCCCCTTTTTGCGCGCCTCGCGAATCGAAAGGCGCCAATCGAGCCCAATCACATCAAGCGGCAGATCATTCCACTCGAGCGCTAAATGGCTGGCGCCGACACCAAACATAATGAGCGGAACGTTTTCCTCGCGCAGCGCGGCAAAAATCCGCGCCATGACTGGCTTAATAAAGGTGCGGTAATCCTCGACATTGACCGCGCCGACCCACGAATCAAAAATTTGAATCGCGCTCGCTCCGGCATGAATTTGCGCCTTTACATAGCGAATCGTCATATCGGCCAGCTTGTCCATGAGCGCAAACCAAGCTTTTGGCTCTGCGTACATAAACGCTTTCGTTTTGTGATAGTTTTTCGACGGGCCTCCTTCAATCATGTAGCTTGCCAGCGTAAATGGTGCGCCGGCAAAACCGATCAGCGGCACGTTTAACTGCTCTGTCGTCAGCAGTTTAATCGTTTCCAATACATATGGCACATCTTCTTCCGGATGGATTTCCCCGAGTTTTTCTACATCGGCGAGCGAACGAATCGGATTGGCAATGACCGGCCCGACCCCTCCTTTAATTTCCACTTCCACGCCAATCGCCGGCAGTGGGGACATAATATCTTTATATAAAATAGCTGCGTCCACATCATATTGTTCGACCGGAAGCCTTGTTACATAAGCGCAAAGCTCTGGTTGATGCGTGATTTCAAACAGAGAATATTTCTCCTTCAGCGCCCGGTATTCCGGCTGTGACCGGCCCGCCTGCCTCATGTACCAAACCGGGACATACTCCGTTTTTTCGCCGCGGCAAGCGCGCAAAAATGTATCTTTCATTGGTTTTACCATTTTCATCCGCCTTTCTTCACTTCCACGATCGATCCTTACAGTTTTCATTACAAACTGGTTAAAAAACTTAATTAACAGCAAAACTACAATTACAACTATACAAGTTTCTTTTTCTAATGTATAGCTAACAAGGGAAACTGTCAAAAAATTGACGATTTATCTACACTGTTCTTTTATCGAAATATATTGTCTGCTCCAAGCTTTTGGCTATGCGCTCCTCCACGTATTATCAAATTTTTTCTTTTCAATTATAACAAAAAAGCTGTCCCCCTCCTACGGGGACAGCTTTTACATTTGTGTCAAATAAGAAACATCGCAACGATCGTCGTAACAATAAGCCCGACGGCAACCGGTATCAAATTGCGCCGCGCCAGTTCAAAAGGGTCGACACCGCAAATAGCGGCAGCCGGAATCAGCGCCCAAGGAACTAATGTACCGCCGCCAACCCAAATCGCGGCAATTTGTCCAAGCGCGGTTAATGTCGCGGCGCCGCCGCCAATCGCGGTGGCAAATAAATGAGCAACAGACCCCGCCAAGGAAATGCCGGAAAATCCCGAACCATCTAAACCGGTTATCGCGCCGACAACCGTTAACGTCACCGCGCCGATTTCATTGTTCAGCGGCACAACATGAGCCAGCGCAATGCCTAAATCGTTCACAATTCCTTGCGACATCTTTGGTAAATATTCTCCGATGATTTTAACAAACCCCGCGTCACCAAGATAAAAAAATGCGGCGATTGGAATCACTGGTCCGAACACTTTAAAGCCAAATTGGAACCCTTCAATGAAATAATTAGTAATCTCCTCAAAACTTTCTTGGCGGTGGGCGAAAATAGAGATGAAAATTAAAATAAAAATCGCTGTCCCGCCAATGAGAGCGGTTGCTTCCCCACCTTGCAAGTGCAGATAAAACATCGCAGCAACGTCGAGGACAAACAAAACTGGTATCATAATCGCCAACAGTTTTTTCACTTGACTGGACAAAAGTTGTCTTGTTTTTTCTAAAGCAGAATCGGCCGTAACGGCAATTTCATGTTCTTCGTTGGCAAAAATTCCTCTTTTCATATCGCGGCGAAGCAGAAGAAAGGCGGTAATCGTCGTGACAACTCCCATGACAAATACGAGCGGAACGCTGGCGGAAATAACATCGGAAACCGGCAGCCCCGCCGCATCGGCGGTCAGCTTCGGCGCTCCTTGAATCACAAAATCTCCCGATAAGGCGATGCCATGGCCAAATAAATTCATCGCCATCGCCGCCCCTAACGCCGGCAACCCGACGCGAATGGCGACAGGCAGCAGCACCGCTCCCACCAGCGCCACCGCAGGAGACGGCCAAAAAAACCAAGAAATGACCATCATCAATATCCCGATCGTCCAATACGCCCATCCGGGAGTGCGAATAAACCGGGTAAACGGCGAAATTATTACGTCATTGATTCCTGTTGCCGTCAGCACTTTGCTCATTGCCACAATGATAGAAATGACTAAAATCGTCGGCAGCAGCTCGGTAATCGCGTAAATAAAGCTGTTAAACACTCCGCTGATCGCCGCGCTCAGCGAATGGGTCGCCGTCACTACCAATAAAAAGATTCCGACGATGCAGACAAGCGATGTATCTTTTCGTGCTATCATAAACCCAATAATGAGCACGATAAACACCAAGTAAATCCAATGCAGCGCTGTCAACTCGACACCCATCGACATTCCCCTTTCTGCTGTATTCCCAACTTGGTAAATGGGACATTTACCTAACTTGGTGTACTACAGCATATGAAAGGAGAATAAAGGTGTGAAACACTTATATATTTTTTCACATGATGGCAAAAATCCCCGCAAAAAGCGGGGGATTGCTTTATCTTTCTTGAATGACCGAATAGGTTTCATGAATCAAAACAGCATCTTCTTCTCTTTCCAACAATAACATCGTTTCGTTCGCATGCATGTGCTTCACTTTTTGCAAATAATTAGTTGTTCCTGTCGTGATATACATTTTTTCATCCTTTTCCCACCTACTTCCGACGTTTGGAAAGATAATGAAACAATAGCCAATAACTAAAAACAGCTCCTGCCACCCATGACGCGATCCATGTCCAGCCGGCATAAAGCAGGAATAAAAACAAGCTGAACACGCTGTTTTGCACGATTAATAAGAAAAAGAGGAGGCGGCATAATGCCTGTTTCCGTACGTCGTTAGGAAGCGGATATAATCGGATCAACATGTTTGTCCGGTAATGGTCGATTAATGCGAATAATTGAAAACCGGTGATGTAAAGAAAAAATAGCGACGCGGCGATTTTTCCGTATTCTGTTGGAACAATATAGAGCAACAACAATCCAATTGCGATTAAGCGAATATAAAGCCCCAAATATCCGCCAGCACGGATCCATGTTCTCACATACAAATAAAGAAACGTATTTTGTTGCCCATACGGAATCATCTCGACGATAAAATCGAGCCAACGTCGCCGTTTCGCCTCCTCTTTCCATTGCGGAACATCGGTAAACATATTGGCGATACGGTAAAATGTGCGTACCGCTTTTGCTTCTTGCTCAATGATCCGCTCCCATTTCCAGCCTTTTTGCTTTGTCTCCTGTTGCAAATAAACAGCGACACCAATGATGATCATCGTTAAAGCAAGCAAAAACAGAACAGGAGCGCCAACAAGCAAAAAGTAAAGAAAAAGGGCAT
Source organism: Parageobacillus sp. NEAU-HV-2 (assembly GCF_059115485.1). Taxonomy (NCBI): domain Bacteria; kingdom Bacillati; phylum Bacillota; class Bacilli; order Caryophanales; family Anoxybacillaceae; genus Parageobacillus; species Parageobacillus sp. NEAU-HV-2. The sequence continues at coordinate 122,435 of NZ_JBXUJJ010000001.1, read as the reverse complement.
TCATGCCAAAGCGGACCACCATGCTGAGGCGGTGAAAGGACGGTTCAATAAAATAATTTCCTTTCCAGCTGATCCATAAATTCCATCCTTTTAGCATAAGCAGCACGAGAAAAAACAGCCATAAAGAAACGGAGGAAAAACGATGATGAAGCGGCGCAGCCACCAACAAAAGCAAAAGCAGACCATATCCATGCAAAACAAAACTCATGACAAAAGCCTGCTGTATATAGGGACGAAGCTTTGCTTCCGCCGGCAGTAAAAACACGATATCGGCTTCCTGAAACAACGTGCGTATCGAACCAAAAGTCAAGGCAAAGGAAAAGACAACTGCCGCCACCGTGGCGTAAGGAAATGTCGACGGCAGTGTTTGCACCCAACGATGGTAGGCAAGCGCCCCTCCACCTAGAGCGACCATCAATACGAACAATAAATGGCCATTTAGCATATAGCGCAAATAAAGCCGTATGTTTCGTATTTCCTGTCCAAGCCGGTCTCTCCACAACTGCTTTCCGTCCATCATACGCTTTCTTCCTTTGTCAATTCAATATATAATTCATCCAGCGTGCCTGCTTTTGAGCCGAATTGATCACGCATTTCCTCGAGCGTCCCTTTTGCTTTGATTTTCCCATTATGCAAAATGACAAACGAGTCGCAATATCTTTCTGCCGTTGCTAAAATGTGCGTTGACATTAAAATACCTGCCCCTTTTTGCTTCATTCGCTGCATTTGCTCGAGCAACGCATGAATGGCGAGCGGATCTAAGCCAAGAAACGGCTCGTCAATAATATAAAGGGGCGGCTCCACTAAAAACGCGCACATGATCATTACTTTTTGTTTCATCCCTTTGGAAAAATGGGCGGGAAACCATTTTAGCTTTTTTTCCATACGGAATTCTTTTAACAGCGCAGGCAGGCGCCGTTCATATTCCGCCTTGTCGAGCCCGTAAGCCATGGCGGTTAAGCGCAAATGTTCTTCAAGCGTCAATTCTTCATATAAAACCGGTGTTTCCGGAATATAGGTAAACTGCGAGCGGTATGCCTCCGGCTGTTCGGAAAACGTTTTGCCGTTAATCGTAATCGTCCCTTTTCGCGGCTCCAGTAGTCCGATAATGTGCTTAATCGTTGTGCTTTTCCCTGCGCCGTTTAAACCGATTAAACCGACGATCTCGCCGCGGTCGACGGTAAACGACACGTCTTCGAGCACGTTTTGCTTTGTATATCCCCCATATAAATGCTGGACTTCTAAAAGCGCCATCGTCCGCTTCCTTTCCATCCTGAATTGTCAGTTCCGCTTTCATTGTACCAAAGCGGTTCATGTTTTTCCAAAAATTATCTATCCCCCTTTCGCATATATTGCCCCACCCTGGGCATGATAAATAGCGAAGAGGGGATGAGGAGCAAACCAAAAAAGGATTTGATGAATCATCCACTTGAAATGAGGTGTTCACGAAAGACACATTTGTCCAAGTAACACCGTTGTAAAAAGTGAGACAGCGCAATACTCCTTTATAAATGGAGTATTTGCGAAAAACAGGACCATCTTGCCATTGCTGTGAAGCAACGAACCTCTACGCAACGAACAAGGGGATGGTCATCTTGAACAAAGGAAAGCTCACTCTTTAACCATTTTCTTGCAAATGAGGTGTTCATCAAACGCCATTTTGATGAATAATAATCCTCGCCCCTTTTCACCAATCGGGATGTAATCTATCTAGGATTACATCCCGATTTTTTTATGGTAAAATGGAAGAAAAAAATAGGAAAGGTGGCTTTTTCAGTGAGTGATTGCATTTTCTGCAAAATTGTAAACGGTGACATTCCTGCGGCAAAAGTATATGAAGATGAACATGTGCTGGCGTTTCTCGACATCAGCCAAGTGACGAAAGGCCATACGCTTGTTATTCCAAAAATACATAAAGAAAATATTTATGAACTCACTCCAGACGTGGCAAGCCACGTTTTTAGCGCCGTTCCGAAAATCGCCAATGCGATTAAGAAGCAATTCTCCCCAGTTGGTCTCAATTTGCTGAACAACAATGGGGAGCAGGCCGGACAGACGGTCTTTCACTACCATGTCCATCTCATCCCTCGCTACGGCAAAGGCGACGGTTTTGGCGCTGTATGGAAATCTCACGCCAGCGACTATACGTTTGACGATTTGCAAACGATTGCGACGACGATCCAAAAAGGATTGTCCTAAACAAAAGGAAGCGGTTCTCCTCCCGCTTCCTTCTTGTTTTTGGTCGTTATTTTATCGCATCTTGCAAATCTTTATCTTCAATCTCCACTTTCGCATCTTTTATCAGTTTTTCTACTTTGGATTGTACTTTTGCTGAATCCAATTTGCTTCGTTTTACTTCGAATTCAATTTGCTCTTTCATTTCATTAAACGGTTTTTTCTCCTCTTTGTCCGTCACTTTGATAATATGATAGCCATAGTCTGTTTTCACTGGATCGCTGACTTGTCCGACTTTCAGCTTATAGGCCGCATCTTCAAATTCTTTCACCATTTTTCCCGGTCCAAACCAGCCTAAATCGCCGCCATTTGCCGCCGAACCAGGGTCTTGTGAATATTCTTTTGCCAGCTTTGCGAAATCCTCGCCTTTATCAAGCTTTGCCTTGACTTCTTTCGCTGTTTTTTCGTCTTTCACTAAAATATGGCTCGCCTTGATTTTCGGTTTATAGTTTTCGTAGTAGTCTTTTAATTCCTTTTCCGTTACCTTAATATCCTCCACAGCTGCTTTTGTCCGCAACAGATCCAGCTTCACCATATTGCGAATCACTTTTTCCCCATTTTGCTGAACGGCTAAATCGTATTGCGTCCCATACGCTTCTTTTAAGTTTTCGATCTCTCTGTCGATTTCTTTGTCCGTTACTTTGTATTTTTTGCTTAGCACTTTTTCGTGGACAAGGTCGCGAATCACTTCTTTGCCGACGCGAGCCTTCATTTCATTGTAAAATTCTTCTTTCGTAATATTGCCGTCCTTTGTTTTTACAATCACTTCCGAGTCACCGTTATTGCACGCCGATAGAGCAAAAACGGAGGCAACGGCTGCTGCAATCATCCATTTTCTCATTTGCTTCACAACTCCTACACCATTTTTTTTCAAAAAAAATTACAACAATAACTATAACATATTTTCTGGAAAGAAAAAAACCTTTTTCATCTTAGTCATCCGCCCATACACGTGCGTTTGTCTAACATATGATGATGGTGAAGCATTCAGACGGAACCGCTCCTTTTTGAAAGGGGGTGTTATGATGGGCGCACCTTATGCAGGAGGCTTTGCGTTAATTGTCGTGTTGTTTATTTTATTGATTATCGTTGGATGTGCATGCTTATTCTAATGCTAGGCATATGCACAAAAAAGCTGGCAGCACATGCTGTCAGCTTTTTATGTAAATAGCACCTCGAAATAAGAAGAAATTAATAAAATAGTAATAAGGACATTAATCGTTCGAAAGACGCTCGGCTGTTTTTCCTCCGGGATTTCCCTTTGTGCACAAAGACTTGACGTTAGTTGGTTAATAAGAAACAAAATAATCACAGCAAGGGGTATAAAATAAAGCGCCAAACCTCGTTCCCCTCCTTATTCATAGCATACATATTCATGGCTTTTACTTTACAATGTTTCATGTTATAAATCAATATGCTTTTTTGGCGTGAAAATCCTTCCAACTCCAAAAACTTTTTGATTGGTTGATTTTCGTAAATTCGGTAAAATATACTTAACAACTTGTCCATTATATGAAACAAAAGGGGTACATATATGGGAACGCTAGAGGAACGAATCGCCAAGCTAGAATTTCACCAATCATTGCTGATGGAAATGATTGATGAAACAAAAAAACCGTTTTATTATCTTGTCATTAAAGCCAATTTAACAAAAAAAGAAGTCGATGAAGTGCTTTCTCTTTGCAAACAATTAAGCGAAGTATATGAAAAACAAAAAGCGGAAGGGTTGATGGTGTTCACTCCGCTTCTCATTCAATTTGCGGGGATGCTCCATCCAAGCCTTCCGCTCGAGCAGACTGTGGACGCTCTCCTTAAGCAGCAAATGTTCGTTCCGCTGATGAGCGAATTTAAAAAATTAATGAAAACAGTTAGTTAGATTGGCCGGTCAACTCTTTTTCTTTCTCTTCCGCTTTCGCATTTCGTTTCACTAGCTTTCCATCCTGCTCAATAAAGTCTTCTTTAATATTTTCAAATGTCCTTTCAAAAATTTCCATAAAATCATCGCCATAAATGTTGCGAATAATACACATCATTTCTAAAATTTCCGGAAATTTTCCATACAGTTCGCGCAGCGGCAGGGCTCCGTTAAACACCGCATTTTTCGTCGGATCATACGATTCCATTAACTTTAACAACACTTCTTCCCCTTTTTCCGTCAACTCAATATACGTATTGCGCTTATCGTCCTGCTTTTTTGAAAAGGAAAGCAAGCCTCTCTCTTCTAATTTTTTCGAAAAATTAAACGCTGTGGAAACATGCATGACGCCAAATTTAGCGATTTCTGAAATCGATGCCCCTTTAAAATGATAGGCGATCCATAAAATGTGATGCTCATTAATGTTTAAATCAAACGGTTTAATCCACTGCTGCCAGTCCTTTTCGATCGATTTCCAAAGCGCCTTGCTTAACTGAGCAATCCGTTGGCTAAATAGCATCGCCTCTTTTATGGAATAATGTTGCTCTGTCGCTTTCATCGTTCCACCCACTCTTCCCTCACCGTATTTTTTACTTTCCATTATATCAGTAAAATAAAAAGTAATAAAGATAAAAATGTTTATTTTTTTATTTTTATGACAATTCATGCATGTTCATAGTCACAAAAGCGTGAGCATATAGTGAATATTAGGAGGAGAATATGATGACATATGTGCAGTCATTTTTTTTTATCATGTTTTTCCTATTTTTCTGTCTTTTCATAAATACTCTTTTTTCATTAGCAAAAGCAAAAATGTACCCACCGAAAAACCTCTTAAAACAGCGTGCCTTCGTCTATATTGGAATAGCGTTTCTTTTCTTCATCACCGCTTGGCTTCTCCGGTACGTATGAGGTGATAGCAAAAAACCCGACCAAGATGATGATCGGGTTTTTTACCATTTACACGTGCGCTGTTATGTTCATCCGCTTGAGAATCGACGATGCAATTGGGTAGATAATCACCATCACAATCGTATTAATCACGGCCGCCGGCAGGACAACGGCGAGGAATAAAGCAGAAAACGTGGCATTGCCCGGCAACCCGACCAATAGCAGTGCGGCCGTCAGAAAAACCGTGCCGGAAACCACCGTCCCAACCGCCGTCAGCACTGCCGCGGAAACGACAGTTTGACTATATTTTTTCAGCGCTAAGGCAATGGCGAACACAACAAAGGCGGTAATCATCTTATCGACGATATTCGGAATTTGTCCCCCTGGAAAATTGGTAGTCAACGCGGAAATAATTCCAGTCACTATTCCGACAAGCCCTACCGCTTTCATATCTGGAAACAATAAAATCGCCAAAAACATCATCGTCAACATCATATCCGGCTTCATTCCGAAGAAAATCCCCGGAATGACCGCGTGCAATACCGCCCCGATTCCCACTAACAGCGCCAAAGAAACTAATACTCTCGTATTCATGCTCATCTCTCCTCATCTCTCCTTTTCTAGGCTCCTCTTCCTCGTGCTCCTTGCACGTATGGCGAGAATTTTTCTATCATTATATCACTTTGCAGTATAAAAGTGAAGTAAAAATTTTCAGTCAAAACGACGACGGAAATCATTCATAAATGCCGCCAATGCCTCGCACGCTTCCAACGGAACAGCGTTGTAAATCGAAGCGCGGCAGCCGCCGACCGAGCGGTGTCCCGCTAGTCCAACAAAACCTTTTTCGTTCGCTTCCGCTAAAAACTTCTTCGTCAATTCTTCATTCGGCAATGTAAACGTCACATTCATGAGCGAGCGGCTTTCCTTCTCGGCATGCGGCGCGTAAAAACCATTGCTGGCATCAATCGCCTCATATACAATGGCCGCTTTTTCTTGATTGCGCGCTTCGATCGCTTTCACACCGCCCTCTTCTTCCACCCATTCGAGCACGAGCGAAAGCATGTAAATCGCAAACGTCGGCGGTGTATTATACAATGAATTGCTTTTGCTGTACGTGCGGTAATCGAGCATCGTCGGCAAGTTGTCTGGAATGCGTTCTAATAAGTCATTGCGAATAATGACGACCGTCACGCCGGACGGGCCGAGATTTTTTTGCGCTCCAGCATAAATTAAAGCAAACTGCCCGACGTTGATCTCCCGGCTTAAAATATCACTCGACATATCGGCGACAAGGTCGACCGGCATATTTGGAAATTCATTCCATTGAGTGCCAAAAATTGTATTGTTCGAGGTAATATGTAAATACGCCGCGTTTTCGGAAAGTTGAATGTCTTCAAACTTCGGAATATGCGTGTAATTCGCTTCTTTGCTCGAGGCGGCGATATGCGTTGCTCCGACTTTTTTCGCTTCTTTGAGCGCCTTTTCCGACCATGATCCCGTCAATACGTAATTGCCGATTTTCCCTTCAGATAGGAAATTCATCGGCACCATCGAAAACTGCAGGCTCGCTCCTCCTTGCAAAAACAAAACGTCATGAGTATCAGGAATGTTCATCAGCCGTTTCAGCCGCTCTTTGGCGCTATTGTGCACCGCATCGTATTCTTTGCTGCGGTGGCTCAGCTCCATCACGGACATCCCTGTGTTTTGAAAATTAAGCAGTTCTGCTTGCGCCCGCTCTAATACCGGAAGCGGCAGCGCGGAAGGCCCGGCGTTGAAATTATAGGCTCTCTTCATGTCTTATCCCCCGCTTTATTTCTTTAGTGTGTAATAGTTATTATTATCCTAACATGAAATTGAAAAAAATAAAGGGAATTTTTAAAAAAAATAAAGTCCTTGTTTGCTACAAGGACTTCGCCTGCTGGCGCCGCTCCCGCTCCTTGCGGATGCGCTCCATATAAATTTCTCCCTCTTTTTCGATAAAGGCTTGTTCGATTTCGCGCTCTTGCGCCGCCGTTCTTACTGTCATATAGCCGCTAAAAATAATGCCGGCGACGACTAAATAAATCCACCATGGCATGCTAAGCATCCGTATCCCCCTTCTAGCTTGTCTTACTAAACTATACGCAAGGAAAAGGTGGGATATGCATAAAGAAAGAGACGGGTTTTGCCGCCTCTTTCCTTTTTGGGACAACGCAGGTTATTCGTCTTTTTTCTTTTTCGTTCTTTTCCTTGCTCGCTGCAATTCTTTTTTTAGTTGCTTTAATTCCTCTTTTTTTCGCTCATGTTCCGCGTCTTTCATGATCTCAATAATGGGTTCAATCATAAGCAATCCCTCCTTTTTTAGGGACTTACTTATGTTATACCCCTTTTTCTTGATTTGAAACAGAAGAAAAAATCGGTTTGTAAAAAGACCGATTCTCCAGTGCATAAATTCGTTCCGTAAATTCGCCCGGCTTTACTTTTTCCAGCGCCCGGTCGATCATGTTCATTTTCGCATCCAAATTGTCAATGTAATGCAAAATCTCCGCTTCCTTTACCATTGGCGGCTTCGGGCTGCCCCATTCCGCCTTGCCGTGATGGGAAAGCACCATATGCTGCAACACGATGACTTCCTCGCCGCTGATGCCAAGATGTTCGGCCGCTTTGCTGATTTCGCTCACCATAATCGAAATATGGCCAAGCAAATTACCTTCCAACGTATACGACGCCGATACCGGTCCGGACAGCTCGATCACTTTGCCGAGGTCGTGCAAAATCACGCCAGCATATAATAAGTCTTTATTCAATGATGGATATAAATTCCCAAGCGCTTTTGCCAATTCGAGCATCGAAACAACGTGGTACGCCAATCCGGAAATAAACTCATGATGATTTTTTGTCGCCGCCGGATACTCGAAAAATTTTTGTTCGTGTTTCTTTAATAAATAGCGCGTAATCCGCTGGATATTTGGATTTTGCATCGCAAATATATATTCTGTAATTTTTTCCATCATGTCTTCCCGTTTCATTGGGGCCGTTTCGAGAAAATCGGAAACGCGGACGGCATCTCCTTCATGGACGGGGCGAATTGAGCGGATTTTTAGCTGCAATTTGCCGCGGTAATTATGAATGTCGCCAAACACTTTAACAATGCTCTCGGGCACATAAACATTTTCGTCTTCCGGCGACGCATCCCATAGCTTCGCTTCAATATCCCCTGTTTTATCTTGCAAAATCAGCGTTAAAAATGGCTTCCCGTTACTGGCGATTCCTTTTGTCACCGATTTAATAAGCAAATACACATCGACTTGCTCGCCAACCTCATAATGAACGATTCCCTTGGCCAACCTATTCTCCTCCGTTTCCTTGTTCACGTATAGTTAGTATACCACAATTGCGCAGACGCCAAAAATAAGACCTTGCTTCCCGCAAGGCCTTACTTTTTCGTCAATTGCACCGCTTTTTTCATATCTTTCAGTGAACCAGCTTTTCCGTACATGAGTACCCCGCCGCGATATACTTTCGAGCCGAAAAAGGCAAGCAAGCCGATCGTCGCAACGAGCAGAACGAGGCTGAGCGCCACTTCCCAAAATGGAACAGGAAGCAATCCGACCCGCAAAAACATAATCATCGGCGTGAAAAACGGAATAAATGATGTCACCATAATAAAGGACGATTCTGGAGCGTTTAAGCCAAACATCGCAATCATAAACGCGGCAATGACAACAATCATCACCGGCGTAATCATTTGCTGCACGTCTTCCACGCGGCTGACGAGCGAACCGAGCACGGCAAATAATGTCGCATATAAGAAATATCCTAAAAGGAAGAAAATAATTGCATACACAAATGTCGAGACAGGAAGATGATCAAAACCGAGAAATTTCCACAATTCTTGTCCGCTGCTTTTTAGCGCCACGAAACCGACCGTAAATAAAATCACAAATTGCGTTAAGCTAAGGAGCGCGACTCCAATGATTTTCCCAAATAATTGCTGTATCGGTGAGACACTGGAAACTAAAATTTCCATGACACGCGACGATTTTTCTGTCGCCACTTCTGTGGAAATCATGCCGCCGTACATGAGAACAAACATGTACATCGCAAACAGCAGCGCGTAAACGAGAACGCGCGCCTGATTCAGCTCTTCTTCCGTTTTCGCGTTTTTTTCCAACGCCACTTTTTCAAACGGTACCGGTTCATATAATTGCGCGATTTGCTCTTGCTTCAGACCGATTTTTGCCGTCGCGATCGCCGTTTTTAGCTGCTGGAGCACTTGCTCGAGCTTGCTTGGCGTATCGCTGTCGGCAATCGTGTTCGCGTAATACGCCGCTTTCGGCAGCTGCTTATCGTCAGCCGAAAGGATCAGGAGCGCATCCCATTTGCCATTGCGGACGTCCGCCTTTGCCTTTTCTTCCGAATCGGTCACCTTCTTTAACTTGAGATCATCGTGTTTTCCTTGTTTTAGCTGTGCCTTAAGCGGTTCGTAAAACGCTCCCGTGGTATCGATGACCGCCACCGTTGTTTTTTCATCCTTCGTAAAAAATTCAATAATATGCTGGATGTTCGCCATCGCAAAGACAAAGAGACTCGTAATGATCGTTGTGATGATAAACGATTTCGCTTTCAGCTTGGTCACATATGTATGCCCAAGCACAATCCAAAACTTATTCATACGCCGCACCTACTTTTTCAATGAAAATATCGTTTAACGAAGGCTCTTCTAGCGCAAACTTGCGAATAAATCCTTTGTTGGCAATATAGGAAAGAATTTTTTGCGACACGTCTTCGTTTTCGATTTGCAAATGAACGCCTTCCGCTGTCCGCTTCATTTTGATGACCCCTGGAAACTCCGCCAGTTCGTCAAGCGGCATATCGGCGTGAATAATAATGTTCTTTTTACCAAAGGACCGTTTCACTTCTTTCAATGCCCCGTATACGACCGGCCGCCCGCGATGCATAATGCAAAGATGCTCGCACAACTCTTCGACATGTTCCATACGGTGGCTCGAAAAGACAATCGTCGTGCCGCTGTTCTTTAAGTCAACAACCGCTTCTTTTAACAGCTCGACATTGACCGGATCGAGTCCGCTGAATGGCTCGTCTAAGATTAATAGCTTCGGCTTATGCAACACAGCGGCGATAAATTGAATTTTTTGCTGATTCCCTTTCGAAAGTTCTTCTACTCGCTTGTCCGCATACTCTGGTACGTTAAACCGCTCAAGCCATGCTTCCATTTCTTTTATAATCGCTGCCTTATCCATGCCGCGCAGCCTGCCTAAATAAATAAGCTGCTCCTTTACTTTGAGCTTCGGATATAGTCCGCGCTCTTCCGGCAAATAGCCGATGAGATGGCTTTTCGAGTAGTCGATTTTTTCTCCATTCCACGTAATCGTTCCTTCCGTCGGTTTCAGCAGGCCTAAAATCATGCGAAACGTCGTCGTTTTCCCCGCCCCGTTCGCGCCAAGAAATCCGAACAAGTTTCCTTCTGGAATGGTTAACGTGACATCGTTGACCGCGGTCACTGTGCCAAACCGCTTTGTCACACGATCTAACTGTAACGACATTCTCACTCCCCCAATTTTAGATAAAATTTCCACTGATATCATACACGTTTATCATAGCGAAAAGTTTCATCATTTAGAAGGAATTTTTTTAAAAATAGAAAAATAATAATATGAACCACCATTGAACAAAGGAGGGGCGATGGTAGAATCCTATAAGCAATCAAAAAGCGGAACGAAACAGCGACAATATCTAAGTATGATGTTAAAAAAGATAGAGAACTTCAAAGAGGAACATGAATGGTCATTATGGAATATCTTGCACAAATTCTGCTGGCTTAACCAGTACCAAATTCAACTAAGGAGGTGTAGACTTGGTTACTAAAATCGTTGTCGTGTACTGACCGATGGAAGGAATGGTGCACGACAGGTGCCGTCGCTGACAGCGATCCACGGGGTGTCTTTCACAGCAGGTGAATGACAAGGGAATTCCCTTCCTGATGGAACTCGGTGAAAATCCGAGCGGCAAGCAGTTTGGCTGGTTCCATCGCGATGAGTCGATTTTTATAGATTTTAGTAACCAGGAGCTCCCATGCCAACGTATATATTAACGGCTTTCGACAAAAGCGGGGAAAAACTGCTGGACGAAACGTTCGAAGCCGCGAACGATGACGAAGCGAAAAAAATCGGTGAACAAAAATTGCGCGAACATAACTGCCACGATAAAACGCACCGCTGTGTAACATCAAGCGGAAAACTGATTTTATTCCACCGCTGACAATGAATAAAGCCCGGTTGCCAAAAGCAATCGGGTTTTGAACAGAAAGGGGCGAAAATAGTGAAAGATATGCATGAAACACAATCAACGGAACCTCTTCACCATGATGACGACAATGTCTTTGCACCTATCGAAGACTTGCAAAGGATCACAGGAGGTGTATGGAACCGAAAGAACTTTCGGCTCGATTCACAGCCTAAAGGAATTAGATGGGTTGGGTATGTTATGATTGGCTTTGTTCTTATGACGATGGCTATTGTTATCCTAAGTTTCTTTAACAAATGACCTCTCGTCTTCGTTTACGTCTATAAAATCGCTTTTTTTACAATAAACCAACAAAAACAGGCCCCAGACATTTGTCTGAAGCCCATCCGTTCCGCTTATCCAAACAACTCTTCCAGCATTTTCAGTTTTTCTTCTGTATAGTGGACAAAATGCTCGTTGTACACTTTCGGTTCTTTCGGATTGGCAAAGCGCGTGATTTTCCGCGTTTTCGGATCGACAAATTTGCTCGACGCGCCGCAGCCAAGCCCGATGATGGATTGCTGTTCTTCCATAATCATAATGTTGTAGATGCTTTCTTGGCCCGGGAGCGCATAGCCGACGTTTTCAAGGTTGCCGAGAATGTTTTTTTGCCGGTACAAATAATATGGAACATAGCCGTGCCGCTTCGTCCAATCTTGGGCGGCTTTCATCATCTCGCTGATTTCGTCGCGGTCGGCGACTTTGTATTTCGCTTTGTTTTTCGTCATTTCCGATGCCCGTTTAAAGGAAAGGGTGTGCACCGTTAATGATTCGGGCATGAGTTTTTCCGTTTGTGACAATGTATAGGAAAATTCTTTTATCCCTTCTCCCGGAAGGCCGATGATTAAATCCATGTTAATGTTGTTCATCCCCATCTCGCGGGCGAGATGAAATTTTTCGATCGTTTCGTCGACCGTATGGTGGCGGCCGATCGCTTTTAACGTTTCTTGAATGTACGACTGCGGGTTAATGCTGATGCGGTCAATGTTCCATTTTTTCAGGACGTTCAGCTTCTCCGGCGTAATTGTGTCAGGACGCCCCGCTTCGACCGTGATTTCACGGACGCGCTCAACATTCGGGAACGATTCATACATTTCCGCATACAGCCGGTCCATTTCGTCGGCGGTGATGCTCGTTGGCGTGCCGCCGCCGTAGTAAATCGTCGTAATGTTAATGCCGCGCTCTTTTAAAAAGCGGCCGATTGCGCGCATTTCGTAATGCAGCCCGGCTAAAAAGGCATCGACGGAACCTTGGCGCCCATTAATGGCATAGGCCGGAAACGTGCAATAGGCGCATTTCGTCGGGCAAAACGGAATGCCGATATAAATGCTTACTTCATGGGCGAGATCGTATAAATCTGGCACGACCGTAAGCTGGCGGTCGACGATGTCCTGCATAAGGGCAATTTTTTCATCGGTGACTAAATAATCTTCACGAAGCTGGCGGTGTGCTTCCTCTTGCGAAAACCCGGAGCGCAATTTTTGATGCAACAGCTTGACCGGACGCACACCCGTTAAAATGCCCCATTGCTGAATGAGGCCAGTGTATTGCTGGAATAACGCTAAATACACGTGGAATACCGCATTTTTCAGTTGTTTCCAACGGTCTTTTTCCTCTTGGTAAATGGATACGTCTTTTTCATGAGCCGCTTGATAAATGTTCCCCGTCGACCGTTCCGTTAAAATTCCGTGCACATGAACGTGCTCGTCACCGCTTACCGAAAGCGTGACCGTTATATCCGCGTCAGGAAGCGGCGCAAATGTCAGTTCATATTCTTCATAAAACAACCCTGTAATGACTTCCAGCGGTCGTTGAAATCGCTCGATATCGTGTAATCCTTGAATTTCAATGCGCAATAACATCACCTTTCCCTGTCAAGCTTACTTAAGTGTACAGAAAGTACTTTTTGCTCGTCAAGTAAAAAAAGCGCAAAAAGCTGGGATCCATCCCAGCTTTTCCATTTATCGTTTCATTTTCAGCTTTCGCAAAAAATCCGGACGATGCTGTTTGCGAAAATGTTCTTTGATCATGTAGGCGACGCCAAGCTGTTCGTTCGAGCGCGTCACCCAGTCAGCGACTTTTTTCACTTCTGCTGGCGCGTTGCCCATTGCGACGCCTAAACCAGCCGCTTCGATCGCCGGCATGTCATCGATGCCATCACCAATGACAACCATTTCTTTTAAAGAAATACCTAAATGATTGCCCAGCCGGCGCAATCCCGCGAGTTTAGACACTCCTTGCGGGACAATTTCCATTTTCCCGTTTGGTTGCATAATCATGTCAATAGTTGGAAACGCTTTGGCCAGCACGGCGACGGCCTCGTCCCGCTCCTCGTCGCTGGCAAAATACACATCGATTTTCGGAACCGCCAGCGGTTCATCCATGAGCACATCGCCAAGCGAATCGACAAACTGTGTCGGATAAAAAAATGGATCTCCAGATGATAATACCGTTTTGACAACTAAATTTTTTTTCACTTTTTTCCGATTGCCAAGCGAATACCGCTCATGCATCAAACGAATATTGCAGTTAAAGTTTTCTAGCACCTGCACGATATTAAACGTCCGTTCTTCGGGAATGAGCGCTTCAAACAGTTTTTCGTTCAACGATTTGCCGATGATGGCGCCTTGGAACGTAATGAGTTGGCTCTCTAATTTTAACGCTTTTGCGACTTTCCGCGCTGCGAACAAATTGCGGCTTGTCAAAAGCGTGACATACACTCCTTTTTTCTTGACGTATTCAACCGCTTCCTTTGTTTCGCGCTGCAGCCGGCCGTTGTTTTTTAAAATCGTTCCGTCAATATTAAGAGCAAGCAATTTGTAAGCCACTGCTGTCTCCCCCTTTTGTGAAAAAAGTCGATCTTGCCCGCTTTTCTTGTTGCGTTCGGCGCTAATCTCGGCGCCCTCCGCTTTTCTCCCTTGTCTAGCTTCAGTCCCGCTGCGGCGGCAACACATTGAGTTAACTTCTCTGAGTAACCCACGCAAGACCAAACTTTGTTTGGTCTGAGCCTCCTCGCGGGCCCTCCAGCGCGTTTCGCCGATGAGCAGGCGCCCTCCGCTTTTCTTCCTATCACTTCATAGCTATGATAAAACGGACAAAAAAAGAACACTCAATATGAGTGTTCATCATTATTCCGTTTCCATGAAGGAACGGTACAGCTCCTCGAGGGGTTTCATCGCGATTTGTTGGATGTCAGCCAAGACCATGCTCATCCGCTGTTCGAGCGCCATCAGCTGCGCGAGTTTTTCGTTTTGCTGGGCGAGAATCATCGCTTTTTGCGCGTGTTCGACTTCTTCCGGCAAAATTTCCGCCCCGGTCATCTGTTTTTCATGCAGCCGCATTTGCACATCGCGGAAATTGGTAAATAGGCGGTACGCCGTTTCATCGTGGCGCACCGCTTCGTACGCCTGTTTTAACTGCTGAAAATCGCTGCTTGCGCGGATTGCTCTCTCAAGCTGCTCGGCAAGGGCATATAGTTGATTGTGATTGGACATAAAAAAAGCCTCCTATAAAAAAGTAACGTATCCCTATCATAACGTATGCGCCAAGAAAAAGCGATATGCCTAGCAAAAAACAAAGGGAAATCTTACATATGCCTCCTAGCAGCGCATCCAAATAAGTCTCCATGTTTCTCTCCTTTCCCATCTATAAGATAATCACCAAAATGAGGCGATCATCATACGATACGATATAAACGTTTGCCTAATCTTTCATTATAGGGTTCGCACAACGAAGGCATAAATGAGGGAGAACGATGAATCAGCTGCCAACGGTCGCCGTGTTGACAGAAATTTTCTATAAAGATTCGTGCATTCATTTCGGATCGATTCACGATTTTTGCGAGGAATTAGCAAACTATAGCATGCAGCACCAGCTTATTTTCTATGTCACTTCTTTGTCGATGTATTTAGAGAACGAAAAGAACGGCTACCGCTGGATTGATGGGGAATGGAAAAAAACAGAAGTACCTCCTGCGAACGTGATCTATAACCGCCTCCACTCACGGAAGGCCGAACATTCCTATTTATTTGAGCAGCTGATCGAAAAACTGAAAGACGAGAACGTTCTTATGTTTAACCATCGCTTTTTGCATAAATGGGAAGTGCATCAATATTTAGCAAACCATTCGTACTTGCATCCTTATTTGCCAAAAACGGAATTATTCAGGAATAAACAAACGCTTGATAGCTTTGTTGAACGATTTCCCGTCGTATTTATTAAACCGATTCACGGCAGTCAAGGACGGCATATTTTTCGCATTGAAAACAAGGAAACCGGCTTCCTTCTTGACTACTCGACGTCAATGAAAGATGCGACGCAGCAATATGCTTCCACTTCCGAGCTGTTTACCGCCTTAAAAGAACGGCTAAAGTCGGCGGCGATCATTCAGCAAGGAATCGATATGCAAACGATCGACGGGCGGCCGATCGATTTCCGCCTCTTGTGCCACCGCGTCCATGACAGCGAATGGCGCGTGACATCGGCCATCGCACGCATGGCGAATCAAGAACAGTTTGTCGCCAATCTTGCCCGCGGCGGAGAAATCGTCCCGATCGACAACGTGCTGCAACAATGGTATGAACGAAGGAAAGCATTTCAGCAAAAAATGCTGTTAAAAGATATCGCCATCGAAGTATCAACCGTTTTAGCCAGTGAAGCGGAAGGATTGTATGGGGAATTTGGCATTGATCTAGCGATAGACCGGGAACATAAACCATGGATTATTGAAGTGAACACGAAGCCATCGAAACAGACCGACATGTCGATATCGAAACGCTTTATTCGCCCATCGGCGAAAGCCATTATCGACTATTGTCTGTCACTGATCGACGAAAAGGAGTGAATCGCCTTGATTTCTCTTGGATTTATTACAATTGAGGAACAACAGGAAATGGAATACTGTACGGAAATCGCGAAACGAGCCGGCCGTTACGGCATTGCCGTCTACCGTTTTACTCCGCTTGATATCGACCCGCTAACAGAAAAAGTGCATGGCCACGCTTTTAATGACAAAACAAAGTCGTGGGTTCAAAGCACGTTTGATATTCCATCGTTTTTATACGACCGCTGTTTTTACCGTTCCGATATCCGTTCGAAAAAATGCAAGCCAATCATGCAATGGCTGAAACGCCGGCCGGACCTTGTCTTTTTAGGATACGGATTCCCAGGCAAATGGGACGTATATGAGAAAATGATCGAGCATCCGCTGCTGTCCCCGTACGTGCCGAAAACGGCCCGTTTGCAGTCGGATGCCGACATTTTACGCATGATCCGCCGCGAGCAAGCAGTCATTTGCAAACCGGAGCACGGGGCGGGCGGCCGCGGCATTTATGTCATCCAAAAAGCAGAAAGAAAGCTTCATATTTGCGATGCATCCGGGCAGACCACCGCTTTGGTCGAACAAAAAAGCGAACTCGAGCAATGGACCGATACATTACTGCAGCACCATTCCTACTTGATCCAGCCGTTTTTGCCGTTGCAGACAAAAGCAAACGAACCATTTGACGTCCGCTTCCTGTTCCAAAAAGATGGAACCGGCAAATGGATAGAGCGGTGCCGAGCCGTGCGGGTCGGGCGCCCGGGGACGTTTATCGCCAACATCCGCGCCGGTGCCGACATTTGTGATTTTTCCGAATGGATCCGTTCCTTTCCTTCTTCACAGCGTATTTTGATTATCGATGGCATCGAAACCATTATTCGCGCCCTCCCAGCCTACGTGGATGAACAATTCGGCCCTCTCTTCGAATTAGGGATTGATATTGGTATTACGAAAGAAGGCGGTGTATGGATCATCGATGTCAATTCCAAGCCAGGCAGAAAGATTGTGGCCGCGCTTCATCCTGACAAAAAGGATGACGTATACGAGGCACCGCTGCAATATTGTTTGTTTCTCGCCAACGAGGTGAATATCTCATGACCTATTCATTAATGATTCAGGAAAAAGAAGAAAATACGATCTATCTTCCATCCGCTGTTTCTCTCTCTGGTCAGACGATGGCAGCGTTTGGAAGTATCTCTACCCCTTGCCGTTTTGTTTCCTCTCCACTTTTAGACAAACACATTATCGTGACAAGCGACGTAGCAAAACGCTTGTACATTCCGTTTGCCGCGGATGTCCATCTCGTTCTCGATGACGATACCGTTCATCTCGGTCCGCTCGTTGGCATTTTTACTGCTGGGTTTACGAAATCGCCTCTTCGTCCTGTCGGGAAGCGGAGCTTCTTCTTTGCGAAATTGCTCTCCCAGGAGAAGAAAGTCGGCGGGTTTGCTTTTCTGTTTGGCGCCCATCATATTCACTGGGAAACAGGAACGGTAACCGGCTATTTTTATACAGAAAGCGGCTGGATGCAGCGGGAAGTGCCCCTGCCAACCGTTATTTACAACCGCCTGCCAAACCGCCGCATTGAAAACAGCGAAACATTCCAAACGATTAAAGAAACGCTAAAAAACCAATATGGCATTCCTTGGTTTAATGAAAACTTTTTTAATAAATGGGAAGTATACTGCCTGCTAAAGGAGCATCCGCTCTCCCGGCCCTATCTTCCCGATACTTTGCTTCATCCTACCGCGGAAGATGTTCAACGTTTTTTAGACCATTATGGCGAAGCATATTTAAAACCAGCCAATGGCAGCCTTGGTTTTGGCATTTACCATCTTGTAAAGAAAAACGGCCGATACGAATGCCGATTTCGCGACGAACATGGATACAACCGGATGCGCACTTTTCCGACGTTGTCTTCGCTATGGCAACACTTATTTTCGCATAAAAAATTGGATCATTATATTATCCAGCAAGGGATTCGGCTCATTGAAGTCAACGGCAGAAAGGTCGATTTCCGCATTCATACGAATAAAAATGAGCAAGGCGTTTGGCAAGTAAGTGCGATCGCAGCAAAAATCGCCGGAAAGCGAAGCGTAACAACTCATATGAATAACGGCGGCATCGTTAAAACAATGGAAGAAATTTTTCCTGACTCCTCCGTCCGCCAGCGCATTCTCGAACAGCTTCATGACGCTGCTCTCACGTTAAGCCGTGGCTTGGAAGAGAAGATGGACGTCACGATCGGTGAAATTGGCTTTGACATCGGCCTTGACCAAAAGCAGCATATTTGGATGTTTGAAGCCAATTCCAAACCGGGAAGATCGATTTTTAACCATCCAAAGCTAAAGCAGGATGATGAGCGGACGGCAATGCTTTCCCTTGCTTATGCTGTCTATTTAAGCAAAAAAATCATTGCCGAGCCAGAGGCGTTATTGCAATGACCGTCATTTATTACAATCAAGACAGAGGCACATGGTTTCATCAAGACAATGGCCGCGCCTACACGTTTGGATGCAATGGGTTACTGCCGTTTTCTAACGATACGCCATCGTTCTCCTTTTCGGTAAAAGAGAAAAACGGAAAAATTGGGCCGCTCGTCGGCATCCTAGTTAGTGAATCATCCATTCCGGCCCTGCTCAACAGGAAAAAACGCTATATCGAACTTATCACCCATTGCCTGCAAGAAGCCGGGGGGATCGGCGCCGTTTGTCCGGTCAGAGCGATCGGTGAACATACCGTTCGCGGATATGTATTCGTTCCAGCGTTGGATCGATGGGTGCCCGTTACCATCCCGCTTCCTGATGTTTTTTATAACCGTATTAAAAGCCGGCGCGAAGAAAAATCAGCTGTATACCAACAGACCGTTACTCTTTTTGAAAACCTCCGCATCCCCTTTTTTAACCGTTCTTTTTTTACAAAATGGGAAGTATATGAGACACTCGCGAAAAATGAACGATTGCAGGCCCATTTGCCACATACGGTGCTAGTGCAGCATATCGATGACATACGAAACATGCTGCAAACGTACGGAAGCGTTTATATGAAGCCAAACGACGGGGCGAAAGGAAAAGGGATTTTCCGACTCACCGTTTCTCTGTTAACGAACACAATCCTTTATGAGCACATCAACGGCCAAAAAACGCTCTCCTCCCTTGACGAACTGGAGCCGCTTTTGGCGGCGACACGCTACATTGCCCAGCAGTCGATCGATACAGACACATGGAACGGGCAACGCTATGATTTACGCGTTCTCGTTCATTATAAACATGGAAGCTATACCATCAGCGGCATCGGCGTCCGGTTGGCACAAACGCAGCAGCTGACAACCCACGTCTTAAACGGCGGAACCATTTTACCGTATTCCGAGGTAAGGCATCGCGTCGACGAAAAAACGCTCCACGGCCTCCTTGACGCCTGCGGAAAAGAAATAAGCGGCCATTTCGGCTTTGTCGGCGAGTTTTCTGCCGATATCGGCGTCGGCAAAGACGGCACATTGTACGTATATGAGCTCAACGCCAAGCCGATGATCTTTGACGAACCAGATATTCAGCAGAACGGTGCGAAACAACTTATCTCTCTATTTGCGGAACTAGCTGGGTTTGCGCCATCATAAAAAATAAGCGGCTGTATTGCATCGCTTGCTGCAGAACGTGATCAGTCGCCTTTTGTGCAGCGCCTGACAAACCTTCTCTTGCTTTGCGGCATAACATTGCTTTTTTCCATTCGTGCAAGCAGAGCCTGTGCAGCAGTTCAGAAGAAAAAGCATGGACCGCCTCTTCCCTGTCGCTTTCTTCATATGTCCCGGCAAGCAAGTAATGAATGTATTGCCAAAGTTGACATTGCCGCTTGGCATCTTCTAAATATCGGATGAATTGCTGCCGCCACATTTCCTCCTCCACTGTTTCCATGAGCCGCTCCGCCAGCTGGGTGGATGTGGCGGTAACGTGCAACAGTTGTTTCACCATGCGTATCATCGCCTTCCCCTCCTTGCTTGTCCTACCTTTTGCCATATATATGACGAGTGTGGATATTCTATGCTTTTTTCACACAAACTAAAAAACAAGGAGGGAACATCATGATAGAACGAAACGAACAGGAGCGCCAAGATGCTCAATATGAAGGCCGCGACGAATACTATTTGGATATCGATCGAATGATTAATGAAGGCATGGCGGGCGGCTATGTCCACGGCCGTGAAGACGCCGTCAATATTGAAGAGGCACGTGACTTAGTCAAAGAAGAGCCGCCTCATGAAACAACATAATCATGCAAAAAACCGATTTTCCTTTTCACGGGGAAAATCGGTTTTTTGTATTATAATGAAATTAACATAAAAAAGAAAGGAAACGTATCGATGCTGGAACGGCTAAAATCTTATTACAAGGACGCGATCGTCATTAACGAACAGGTCGCCGACGCTGCTAGATATGAATGGTTTTATACAAAAGAGGGGGATAAAATCGGCATCGATAAACGCCGCCTATCCAAACAAGAAAAACAGTTATTATCGATCTTTCTCACCCCGATTCTTGACGCAAATCATACGATGAGCGAAGAAGAGCAGGCATGGCTGCGCTGGATCGTGCACGAGGATGCAGCGATGCTGCAGCATCTCTTCTCCCCGCCTCCGTATTGCCGTTTTATTCATTTTCTAACAAAACGCTCGGTCGCAAATAAAGGCGACTTTTACGATGCCGTCAGCGGATTGTTCCCTGACCCGATTACGATCGTTTGGGAACATGAACACCGTGGCGTCATTATTGAGAAAAAGCAAAAGCAAGCGGCAGAGCCTTTGCCGTTTGCTGATATTATCGATACGCTGGCAACCGATTTTTACGCTACCATCCATTTATTTATCGGACAAATCCATCCGTACGATGAGCAGCTTTACGAATCATTCCGCTATGAAAAGCGTTGCTTCGAGTTAGCCCAGGCATATATGCCGAAACAGACGGTTTATCAAATGGAAGATGTGATTCCGCTTTTGTTGATTCATGGCCATCCCGAACTGGAAGAAGTTAAAAAAGCACTTCCTTTTCTTGAAACATTAGACGATGAATGGCTGCGGATCATGCAGACATTTCTGCAATGCAATCTTAACGTTTCCATGGCCGCGAAAAAATTATATATGCACCGCAACAGCCTGCAATACCGCATTGATAAATTTATTGAAAAAACGGGGATCGATATTAAACATTTTAAAGGGGCGGTAGCCGTTTATTTGGCGATATTGTTGCAGCAATATATCAATAAACGCTGCTGAGTCCAATGGAAGCCAAACACGTTGAAAATGCAGCTGAATGTCTCCCTTTTTGTGTTTTTCATAAGAAGAAAAGTGAACATGGTTCGGCTGCTTGACAAGCAAAAAGTGGATGCTCCATTTTTTCTTACTAGAAGCCGATCTTCAGGTGAAACTTATATCGTTTTCCTATCGTCTTTGCCGTTTGGCATCTTGCCCAAAATGACGGCTCTTTTTTGTGCAAGTTGTCCATTTACGAATCTTGCCATTTTTCTGTATGCTTAAAGCGATTGAAACCGATTTCACGACGGGGGGCTTGACAATGGCAGAACTTCGTTTAGAGCACATTTATAAAATTTACGATAACAACGTCACAGCGGTAAAAGATTTCAACCTACATATTCAAGACAAAGAATTCATCGTTTTTGTCGGTCCGTCCGGCTGCGGAAAATCGACGACATTGCGGATGATTGCCGGTCTTGAGGAAATTTCAAAAGGCGACTTGTATATCGACGGCAAGCGGATGAACGATGTTCCGCCAAAAGACCGCGATATTGCGATGGTGTTCCAAAACTATGCACTTTATCCGCATATGAGCGTCTATGATAACATGGCATTCGGCTTAAAATTACGCAAATTCCCAAAAGCGGAAATCGAACGCCGCGTCCGTGAAGCAGCGCGCATTCTTGGACTGGAACAATATCTGGACCGCAAGCCAAAAGCGCTTTCCGGCGGTCAGCGGCAACGCGTCGCGCTAGGCCGTGCCATCGTCCGTGACGCCAAAGTATTTTTAATGGACGAGCCGCTTTCCAACTTGGATGCCAAACTGCGCGTACAAATGCGTTCCGAAATTGCGAAATTGCATCAACGTTTGGAAACGACAACGATTTACGTCACCCACGACCAAACGGAAGCAATGACGATGGCAACACGGCTAGTAGTAATGAAAGACGGGGTTATTCAACAAGTCGGCACGCCAAGAGAAGTATATGAAAAACCGGAAAATATTTTCGTCGGCGGCTTTATCGGCTCCCCAGCGATGAACTTTATTAAAGGAACGCTGCAGGACGGCAAGTTTGTTGTCGGCAATATTAGCCTCGGCATTCCGGAAGGAAAAATGAAAGTGCTGCGCGATCAAGGCTACGTTGGCAAAGAAGTCATCTTAGGCATTCGTCCGGAAGATATCCATGATGAACCACTCTTCCTTGAAGCATCGCCAAATACGAAAATTACCGCCCACGTTGAGGTAGCCGAGCTGCTTGGTGCAGAGTCGATGATTTATTCCAATATTAATGGACAAGAGTTTGTCGCGCGCATCGATGCCCGCACGGAAATCAAACCAGGCCACCAATTAGACCTTGCCTTAGACATGAACAAAGCGCACTTTTTCGATATCGAAACGGAAAAACGAATCCGTGCTGCTGATGAAAAATAATATGGTTTCCCCTCATTTTCATATAAATACTGCACAGGCTCTAGCGTCATCGCTAGAGCCTATTCTTTAATAAAACGCACTTCTTCCTGCCGGCAGTGTGGACAGTAAAACAAATGCACACATTCATGGTTGGCTAATGTGTACGGATATCCATCCACTATTTTCATCATATCGATATCCATATAAGGACTATAGTCATCAAAATAATCGGTTACCTTTCCTTGATCCTCCATTGGCTGTTGACAATGGGGGCAATATACCGTCACCTTACGTAATCTGTTGCATAGTGGGCAAATGTTCATGCTGTTTCCTCCTAAACACAATCCCTTATTTTACATATTCCCTAATTTCGGTAACGGTAAAACGTTAAAAATTACCATAAAAAATCCGTGAATAATCAAAACAAAACATCTCAAACTATTAGTACCAACAACCAATAATCCGTTGGGTTCAGCCAAGCTTGGCAGCATGCTTTATAGCATGCGGTGCTGGTGCAAATCCAGCAAACCCAGCCATCAAAACTTTAAACAAGGAGATGATGACACATGGCACGTAACAACAATTCGAACCAATTGTTAGTTGCAGGTGCACAACAAGCAATCGACCAAATGAAGTATGAAATCGCTCAAGAATTTGGTGTGAATCTTGGTCCTGACACAACTTCTCGCGCTAACGGTTCTGTTGGCGGCGAAATTACAAAACGTCTTGTCGCAATGGCACAACAACAACTTGGCGGCCAATTCGGCGCTCGCTAATAAAACAACTTCATATACATGGCTTAAGCCCCAGGCGTCTTGCCTGGGGCTTCATTTGTCTTGTTACTTGATGAGTTGCAAAAATTGTTTTGTACGTTCATGTTTTGGAGAAACGAGCAGCTGTTCTGGAGCTCCTCTTTCCACGATGATTCCTCCGTCCATAAAAACCACTTCATCGGCTGCTTCTTTCGCAAACCTCATTTCATGAGTGACGACGATCATTGTCATCCCTTCATTTGCTAAACTTTTCATGACTTTCAGTACTTCACCGACAAGCTCCGGATCCAATGCTGATGTTGGTTCATCAAACAGCATGACTTCAGGTTCCATGGCAAGCGCCCGCGCGATCGCGACGCGCTGTTGCTGCCCTCCAGACAGCTGAAACGGATAATGATGGGCTTTATCTCCGAGTCCCACTTTCTCTAACAATGCCATCGCCTTCTCGCGTGCACGCTCTTTCTTTTCTCGTTTGACCGTGACAGGCCCCTCCATGACGTTTTCAAGCGCCGTCATATGAGGGAACAAATTATAGCTTTGGAATACCATTCCTGTTAAGCGACGAAATTCATGAATCTCTCGCTTCGTCACAGACTTCGAAAAATCAAGCTGCCTATTTGCTATCGATATTTTCCCTTTCGTCGGCGTTTCAAGCACGTTTAAACAACGCAAAAACGTCGTCTTCCCTGAACCCGATGGACCGATAATGACCACTACTTTCCCTTTTTCCACCGTGATATCGATTCCTTTTAATACTTCTACGTCGCCAAATTGCTTATATAAGCCTTGAACAGAAATCATCATCGTATCTCCTTATCGCTATCGTGCAATGTAACGATTTAAACGCTCTTCGATTCGATTTTGTACAATCGATAGTAGAAAGCAAATAATCCAATAAATGATTGCTGCTTCCGTGTATAATAATAAGAATTCATAGTTCGTCGAGGCAATTTCTTGTGCTTTGCGAAACATTTCCGAAACGAGAATGAGCGATGCAAGCGATGTATCTTTTACTAAGCTGATAAACGTATTTGACAGCGGCGGAATCGAAACGCGCGCTGCCTGCGGAAATATTACCCGGCGCAGCGCCTGCCCCGGCGTCATTCCTAACGAATACGCCGCTTCCCACTGCCCTTTCGGAATGGATAAGATTGCGGCGCGAATAATCTCTGAAGCATACGCGCCAACGTTTAACGAAAAGCCGATGATGGCCGCAGGAAATGAAGGAATCGTAATGCCGATGTTCGGCAGGCCGTAAAAGATAATAAACAGCTGAACAAGAAGCGGTGTCCCGCGGATGGCGGATACGTATATTCTCGCGATCATTTCTAATACTTTTACTCCGGAAATGCGCGCCAATGCTGTCGCAATCGCCAATATTAATCCAATGATAAACGTAATAATCGTCAGTGGAATCGTATAATACAAAGCCCCCTTCACCAGTGGGAGAAGGGAACTTTGTGCAATGGATACCAATCTGTCTACTCTTTCAGGGTCTGCCATCACATTACTTAGATACATCTTCACCAAACCATTTCTCTGAAATTTTTGCGTATGTTCCGTCTTTTTTCATGTCCTCTAACGCTTTATTCACAGCTTCTACCAATGTGTCACTGCCTTTGCGGAACATAAATCCGCTTTGTGATGCGTCCTTATGCTTTGCCACAATTTTAATTGGCGCGTCTGGTTTTTGTTTTAGGAAATCAAGAACGGATAGATTATCGTTAATGGTAACGTCCACCCGCTTAGAGCTTAACAATTCGACCGCTTGATTAAATCCTTCCACACCGACAATTTGTGCTCCGTAAGACCGTGCTAAATCGGCAAAATTGCTTGTCATCGATTGTGCCGCTTTTAACCCTTTTATGTCTTCAAACTTAGATACTTTATTATTATCTTTATGAACGACTAACACCGCCATAGAAGTAATGTACGGATCAGAAAAATCATATTTCTTTTGCCGGTCCGGGCGAATTCCGACTTCATTGGCAATCATATCAAAGCGTTTTGCGTCCAATCCCGCGAACATCGCATCCCACTGTGTTTCCATAAACACAGGTTTGACGCCAAGACGCTTCGCTACTTCTGTTGCCAATTCCACATCAAAACCGGTTAGCTTTCCGCTTTTATCGTGAAACGTAAACGGCGGGTAGGTGCCCTCTGTCCCGATTCGCAATTCTCCAGATTTTTTTACCTGCGCTAATAAATCATTTTCTTGCTTACTCGGCTTCTCTTGTGATTGTTGATTGCCGCATGCGGCCAATAACAAAATGGAAGCCGCCATAAAAAAGAACAAACTGCGTAATAAAGTTTTTTTCATATATTCCAAACCTCCATCATTCCGATTGGTTTTAGCAACATATGTTATCATAAAAAAGCCATAGGCTAGTTGTCAAATGGAAAAACGTTTCTTCCATCATTATTCCCCTTCAAGCCCAAAAAAAAAGAGCTTTACGCTCCTTATATATTTTCCGCCAACGACTTGTTAAGCGAAACAAGCACTTTGCGAATCCGACGGTTTTCTACGTGCCGCACCGTAAACGTAAGCGGTCCGTAATGCAGCGTTTCACCGACGTTCGGCACGCGCTCAAACATTTCAAATATCCAGCCGCCTAACGTGTGCGACGCGCTTTCTGGCGTATCAATTTTCATCATTTCGCAAAATTCATCAAGCGGCAATTCAGCGTTAAACTCATAGCTGTTCTCATCGATTTGCCGGATGCTTTTTACCGCTTCATCATGTTCGTCCCATATTTCGCCAACAATTTGTTCAATAATATCTTCGAGCGTAATTAACCCGGCGGTACCGCCGAATTCATCGACAACAATGGCCATATGCACCTTGCTTTTTTGAAATTCCGGCAGCAAATCGGAAATTTTCATCGATTCCACGACAAACAGCGGTTTGCGTAATAACTTGCGAATGTTGACCTCTTTTTGTTGCACGAGCTCACTAAAAAAGTCGCTTTCTGACAAAATTCCGATGACATTATCAATATCTCCCTCATATACCGGGATGCGAGAGTATTTTTCCTCTAAAAACACATCGCGGATTTCCTCGATCGGCTGGTTTACTTCGACAGCAACCATATCAGACCGTGGCGTAAAAATTTCTTCCACTAAAATTTCATCAAAATCGAGCGAACGATGAATAAGCTCCTTTTCTTTATTGTCAATAATTCCTTCTTCCTCGCTTAAATCAATCATTACTTTAATTTCTTCCTCCGTCACCGCGGGAACAACCGCCCCGCTAGCAAACCATTTTGCGACATGTTCCCTTACTGCATGAAACATCGTCGTGACGGGAGAAAGCAGCTTCATCAATACGTAAATAATGCCTGCATAACGAATCGATAACGATTCTGCATGCACTTTCGCAATCGATTTTGGCAAAATTTCACCAAAGACCACGAGAAGCACAGTCATCACGATAATTGCAGCGACCAAACCCGCGCGCTCCCCAAGCATGGTTGTCGCCATGTCTACTAAAAAAGCGACCGCCACAATACCGGTGATTCGATTGGCTACAAGCACAGTCAATAAGACGTGGTCTAAATGTTCCATAATGTAATTTACCCGTTTACTGCCACGGTGATTTTCTTCCACATAATTCTTCAGACGAATTTTATTGGCGGACGACAATGCGGTTTCTGCCGAAGAAAAGAAAGCGTTTAACATCATGCAAAGGAAAAACCACCCTAACAACCCTAGAGGCAACTCTCCCAAAGAATCTTCACACTCCTAAATAAAACATGATTATGCTATTATTATCCATTTATATGATTATCATATCAAATTTTTCACGAAATGCCTATCGTCTAAACATGCAAAGAATAAAAACTGCAGAGTGGCCTCTGCAGTTTTTACGACTCAATCAAGCATGAACCGATAAAATATACTATTGCCAGCAAAGAAGCAATATTTAAGGTAATGGATAATTCTTCCATTTTGTCCCCTCCTCATTATTCGTCCCCATTATATCGTAACATAACACTTTTTCTATGTGGCAGACATTTTATACGACTTTTTGACAATTTTATTACTTTAGCCTAATGCTTCGCTTTATAGAAAGGGAATGCGTCGAGGGTTTTAGTTCCATGTTCCTCCTTTTAGCTAATCGCCAAGAGCAAGGCAAAAGGGGCTTCCCTTTCTTGAAGCCCCTAGCCTAAATAGCGGTAATAAATCGATTTCGCCTCTTGAATATCTTTTGTCCCATGAATCAACGCGCGCCCGTCGGAAAAGACGACAAGCCGCTCGTTTCCAAGCGATACGGAAACAAGATATGGATTGACATCCACGGCCAATCCTTGTTTCGCAAACAAAGCGGCCAGCTCTTGCAAATCATAATTTCGTTTGACAGCGGGGCGGATTTGCACCGAATTGCGCCCGCACAGCACCGCCGTTTTTGTTTGCTGCTCATAGGAAAGAAACGGATAGGACGGATTGAAGCCGCAAGTCGGGCAATCTTCTTTTTTCACCGAATCAATCCGTATCGCCGTATGCTGATTTTTCCATAAATCAAACGATACGAGCTTGTTGCGCAACGCTGCCCAGTCTTCGACTAAAATTTTCAGCGCTTCCGTCACTTGATAACTGACGACCATTTGCACCGCCGGGCTGATAATTCCCGCCGTGTCGCACGTTAGGCCGCCCGTCGGCACCGTATCAAGCAGGCAGTGAAAACATGGCGTTTTTCCGGGAATAAACGCGTAGCTAATGCCATAGCTACCGACACAGGCGCCATAAATCCAAGGGATGCGATATTTGTAGGCGGCGTCGTTGATAATCATACGCGTATCAAAGTTGTCGGTCGCGTCAATGAAAAGATCAGGCGTTCTTGTAGTAATCAGCTCCTCAAGCTCTTGCGCCGTCACATCGCCGACAATCGCCTCGATCTCGACATCGGAGTTTACTTCCTGAAGCCGTTGCTTAGCGGCGATCGCTTTCGGCAGGCGTTCTTTTGCATCGGCTTCGCTGTATAACTGCTGACGCTGAAGATTGCTCCATTCGACATAGTCGCGGTCGACAATCGTCACTTTGCCGACGCCGGCGCGCACCAATGCTTCGGCATTGCCTGTTCCTAACGCACCGGCACCGATAATGAGCACATGTTTTTGCCTAATTTTCCTTTGTCCTTCTTCGCCGATTGGCGCAAACAACTCCTGACGAGAATAACGTTCGTTCAAACAACACTCATTCCTTCCGTTGGACTGCTTGCGGTAGCGTACCGTTTTTTCGGAATTCTGCCCGCCTCATAGCCGAGACGTCCCGCTTCCACCGCTAATTTCATCGCTTTAGCCATTTTGACTGGATCAGCTGCACCAGAAACGGCCGTATTTAACAACACGCCGTCCGCCCCTAACTCCATCGCCAACGCCGCATCAGCCGGGCTGCCGATTCCGGCATCCACAATCACCGGTACCGTCGCCTGCTCGATAATGAAACTTAAGTTAAGCGGATTGACAATGCCCTGCCCGGAACCGATCGGCGCAGCACCCGGCATTACCGCATGGCAGCCAAGCTCTTGCAGCCGTTTGGCCAGCACGACATCATCGGAAGTATACGGAAGAACGATAAATCCTTCCTCAAGCAACATTTCCGTTGCTTTTAGCGTTTCCACCGGATCTGGCAGCAGCGTTTTCTCGCAGCCGATCACTTCTACTTTAATCATATCACATAATCCCGAAGCTTTGGCGAGCCGCGCGATTCGCACCGCTTCTTCCGCCGTTTTCGCTCCCGCGGTGTTTGGCAGCAGTTTATACTTTTTTAAATCTAAATTTTCCAAAAAGTTAGGCTGGCTCGGCTCAAAAATGTTCATGCGCCGGACAGCAAACGTTAAAATTTCTGCTCCCGATGCTTCGACCGCTTGCTTCTGCACTTCCAAACTTGGATATTTCCCTGTTCCGAGCAATAATCTCGACTGAAATTCATATGGCCCGATTTTTAACATCTCAACCGCCTCCTACAAAATGGACAATTTCGATTTGATCGCCGTCGCATAAGGTTGTCATGTCATATTGGCTTTTTTCAATAATGGTTAAATTTACTTCGACAATGGCCAGCTTGTTGTGCAATTGAAAATGGGCAAGCAAATCGCTGACCGTTTTCACTTGCTCGGGAACATAAATCGATTCGCCATTAATAATGAGCTTCATTCCTTCCCCACCTTTATTTGATGTCGCGTGAGCGAAAACGGAGCAAGATCGACATCTGTTTCTTTTCCTTCTACTAAATCCGCCAACAACACGCCGGTAATCGCGCTTAACAAAATGCCGTTACGGTAATGGCCGGTCGCCACCCAAACGCGCGGGTAATGAGGATGTTCTCCTATGTACGGCAGACCATCGCCCGTTTGCGGGCGGATGCCGCTCCATGCCTTTTCCCATTCCGCCTTTTCCAGTTCCGGAAGAAGACGGCATGCGCGTTCAATCAGACTCATTATCCCTTGGACCGATACTTTCCGGTCAAACGTGTGCGGCGTCGAAGTCGCCCCAATGAGCAGCCGGTTTCCGCGTTTCGGCACGATATAGCAACCGCTTTTGGCAAATACAGTTGTTTTCAGGAGCGGCGTTTCCGTTTTCACAAACAAGCATTCCCCTTTGACCGGATACATCGAAAGCGAAAGACCTGTTTGTTCAAGAAGCATGGAAGACCATGCCCCTGAGGCGATGACGACAATATTGGCGGCAAACGTTCCGCGATTCGTCTCGATTACGTACGAATCGCCTAACTTTCCTAAACGCATCACTTCGGTGTACTCATACCACTTTGCTCCATAGGCTAGCGAAGCGTGCGCCAATGCAAGCGAAAAATCGGGAGCGCTTACTTGACCGTCTTTTGGAATATACATCGCTGCCGCAAGATTGCCGGAAACATGCGGCTCGATTTCCTTTGTCTCATCCGCCGAGAGCCAGCGCGGCGGATCATCTGTCTGCCGCCAAAATTCGTAATGGCGGCGAAGGGCTGCTGCTTCTTCCTCCGTCACTGCCACTTTCAGCATGCCTTTCTGTACAAGCCCAATGTCCATTCCGGTAAGTTCCTTTAATTCCTCCGCAAGCTTAGGAACCATCTCCCTGCTTTTGATCGCGAGAGGAATAAGCGGGCTCTCTTCGGAAAATTCTGACTGCGCTCCAAGCATTCCCGCCGCTGCGCTGGATGCCTGGCTTGCTATCCGCTCTTTTTCGAGCACGCCGACACGAAATTGGCGTTTTGCCAGTTGAAATGCAATCGATGCGCCGATAATTCCGCCGCCAACCACCAATACATCGTAATCATGACGTTCCATCAACATCCCTCTCCCCTGTACATTGCCCATGTTTGACTATATGAGCGAGCTTCTTTACTTCTGCGACAGGATCTCTCGCCAAAAACACCGCCGACATCACGGCGATCCCATCGACACCCGCCCGCAGCACTTGCGCCGCATTCCCCGCGTGAATGCCGCCGATCGCAATGATCGGAATATGAACGCCGCCCGCAACAATCCGTAATGATTCGACTCCGCGCGGTCGCATCCCTGGCTTGCTTGCGGTCGGAAAAATATGTCCGTAGATACAAAAATCTGCGCCGCTTTTCGCTGCTTCCTTCGCCTCGTCAAGCGAATGGACCGAGCAGCCGACAACCAGCCTAGGAAAATGGTGCTTTACTTGACGGACGGATAAGCTGTGGTACGCAAGCTGCACCCCTTTTACGCCATATACGACCGCCACATCGACGCGATCGTTAACGATGATTTTTTGCGACGGGACCCCGTTGCCGATGAGAGCGGCAACAAACGCGGAAACCTCGCGCGCTGTTTTCCTTTTTTCCCGTACATGAATCGCATCGACATACGGATGAACGCGGGCGCAAATGGAAGCAAACTGTTCGACAGACTGTTCTCCCGTCGAAATGAGATGAAGCTGTTTTGTCATTGTCATCCCTTGCTTTCTAGCGTACATCGGTAACTGGAATATACGGGTAATGCACGCCGGTGTAATAAGCCGCCGCCGCCACAAAGGCAAATAGAGCGACAAGCGCGATATCGCATTTGCTAAAGCCGATTTCATAGTAAAACGTCCGCTCCGTGCTGCTAGAAAAGCGCTTCGCTTCCATCGCCACCGCGATGCGCTGGGCGCGGCGGATGCTTTGCGACAGGAGCGGAATCGCATAGCGCTTCATTTTTTCCAGCCATCCGCGGTTCACCGTTCCCCGCACTTTTAACGCATTATGCACGGTCTGAAATTCCTCGAGCATAATCGGAAGCAAGCGTACGGCCGCCAAAAAGCTGTAAGCGTATTTCGGCTTTAACTTTAGCTGCTGCATCAAGGAATAAAACAGACGGACCGGTCTCGTCGTTAAGGAAAACAAAAGGCCAAGAAGAGCGAAGGAAAGGGCGCGGAAGCCAAGATGCAGCCCGCGCAAAAAGCTTTCCTCCGTCACATGGATCAGCCCCCAGCGAAACCATGTTGTCGTCCCCTCGCCAAACATCATCATCGACGAAGCGGTCGAAACAAAGATAAGAAGAAACGGCAAAAACAATAGCAGCAAAAACTTCCACGGGTAGCCGGTAGAGAACATAAACAGCAAAAGCAGCGCGAGCGAAAAATTGATTAATACATTTGGATTATGAATGAACAATACAGCCAAAAACAGAAACAGAAGCACGATTAGTTTTAAACTTGGGTTTGTTTGGTGCAGCCATGTTTCCCGATAATGAATGTTCCATTTCATCGTCTGTTCCTCCTACACAAGCAGCGCGGCTGCTTTTGACCGCTGTCCGGAAATCGATTCATCCTTGACGAGCCGCCCGTCTTCGATCACCCATCTCCTAGTGGCAAAATGCTTCACAATATTTTCATCATGGGTGACCATAATGATGGTTGTCCCTTGTCTGCGATACGACTCTAACAGCTCGAGAAGCGCAAATGTATTTTTCGCATCCTGGCCAAACGTCGGTTCATCGAGAAGAAAAATTTGCTGTCCGCTTACAATTGAAGCGGCGACGCTTAAACGGCGTTTTTGCCCCATGGAAAGCTGGTATGGATGCTGGTCTTGCTGCCCATAAAGATGAAACTGCCGCAGCAGCTGTTCCACCGTTTCTGCAATCTCCGCCTCTTTCCGTTTTTCCAATCGAAGCGAATAAGCAAGCTCTTCGCGTACGGAATTGGTGACAAACTGGAATTCCGGATTCTGAAA
Source organism: Parageobacillus sp. NEAU-HV-2 (assembly GCF_059115485.1). Taxonomy (NCBI): domain Bacteria; kingdom Bacillati; phylum Bacillota; class Bacilli; order Caryophanales; family Anoxybacillaceae; genus Parageobacillus; species Parageobacillus sp. NEAU-HV-2. Next base: position 89,684 of record NZ_JBXUJJ010000001.1, on the reverse strand, counting down.
GACAAAGGCAAGCAAACGGTGCAGCTGTTTAAGCTGCTTGCTGTCTTTGCCATACAGCTCATATGTTCCATCGGTGCGGATCAGCTTCATGAGCGCATGCAAGAGCGTGCTTTTTCCAGCGCCATTTTTGCCCGTGACAGCAATCCATTCCCCCGCATGTACGGTCGCTTCTTCAACAAGGATTTTCACCTCATTGGAGCGATAGCCTTGAAATTGGCGGAGATATATCCTTTTCTCCCCGCCGCTTTCCGTTTTCCGGCGCTGCCGCTTTGCCATATATTCCACCCATACGCCCGGATACCAAATTCCTTGAGAAGCGATGATGTCTTTATAGTTGGCAAACACCGTTTGTGCCTTGCCATCGGCGATAATTTCCCCGTCATCGTTAAATAAAACGATGCGGTCCACAAAATCGAGCACATGATCGATTTTATGTTCAACAATAATGACCGTTTTCTCTTTAGCGATCCGTTTCACCGTCTGCCAAATCTCTTTTGTTCCTTCCTCATCGATCATCGCCGTCGGCTCATCCAAAAACAGCACATCCGGCTCCAATGCCAATACGGACGCCAGCGCCAGCCGCTGTTTCATCCCGCCTGACAGCGTGTGAATATCGGTATGCGGCTCAATAAACAGCCCGACTTTTTCTAACAGCGTTTGGATCCGATGGTGCATCTCGCTTCTCGGCACGCCGATGTTTTCAAGGGCAAAAGCAATTTCCTCGTCCGCAAACGGCATGCAAAACTGCGTATCCGGATCTTGAAACACATATCCCCAGTTCGTCGGGAGCTGCAAGCGCTCCGCCTTCATCGGCACGTCGATCGAATGCGGAATCAATCCAGACAGCACTTGCAACAACGTCGATTTGCCGCACCCGGACGGACCGAGCAGCAATACTTTTTCTCCCTCGTAAATGGTAAGTGATAAATCTTTAAACAACAGCGTATCTTTGCCTGGAAATTTTAAGCGGAGCCGCTCTACAGCAACGATCGGTTTCATTGCTTCACCGCCACCTTTTTCAGCGATCGAGCGCATCATAATCATCTTTCGAAGCCGGACGCAACATTTGCGTTACCCCCGTTTTCTCTAACGCTTTTACTAGCGAAACGGCGAAAAATCCGGAAATCACCACCGCGCCGACAAAGCGGGCAATCAAGAATAACGCCAAGTTCCAAGGTGCCAGCGCTTCAATGTATCCTTTGTAAAAATCCATCACCAGCGAGCCGATGGTCGCCCCGATCGCGCCGAGCGACACAGCCAATGCGTCAAATCTCTTATAACGAAATGCCGCAAACACCGCTTCCGCCAACAACCCTTGAATCACTCCGTAAATAAGCACTTCAAGCCCCCATTCAGAGCCCATGATCAATTCACCGGAAGAAGCGGCAATTTCCGCCAACAGGGCAACTCCTGGCTTGCGAATGAGCAAATAAGCTACTGACGCGGCGATAAACCACATGCCATAAATCAATTGGTCAAGATGAAAGCCAAACACTTTCACAAAGTCGTACAACGGTCCCCACACTTTATAAATGATGCCGAATACCACCGCAATCACAATCGTTGTTAAAATATCAGCGAGTTTCAATCCTTTAGTTGTTGTGGACATACGCTTGCATCTCCTTTCTTGCTGATGGCCATGTTTCTAAACGATAAGCCATTTCCCAAAATTCGTACTCATACTCACTGCTGATCAGAAAATGCTGCTCCATCCGCTTGCGGTCCGCTTCCGTGACCGCTTCGGCGATCGCATCCAAACGGGCGATTTGCTCTTCTACTAAACTGCGGAACCAATCAGAACTATACGTACCAATCCATTTTTGATAAATCGGCTCGTCTGGCTTGCAATCTTTTAATCTTTCGCCAATCTCATAATAAAGCCAGTAGCACGGTAAAATCGCGGCAATGACGTCGCCTAAATGCCCTTCATACGCCGCCCGGTACATATGGGACGTGTAGGCGTATGCCGTTGGCGCCGGGATAAAAGCCGCTTTTTCTTCGTCAGTAATGCCAAGCAGTTCGGCAAACGTCTCATGCAAGGACAATTCCGCTTCGCATGTGCTCTGGGCATGATGCGCCAGCCTTGCGGTTGTCGCTAGATCTGGAGACTTCGCCGCCCCGATCGCTTGCACTCTCGCAAAATGGCGCAAATAATAGGCATCCTGCATCACATAATAGCGGAAACGGGTGAGATCAAGCGTCCCTTCTCCTAATTCTTTGACAAACGGGTGATGAAAGCTTGCCTGCCAGATCGGGTCAGCCTTTTTCCTCACTTCTTTTGCAAATGACATCCTCTTCTCCCCCTTTTTTCGTAAAAAATAAACGCCACTTCCTTTACAAAGGCGTAAAGAAAGTGGCGTTGCATACGAGTCGTCAAAACTACAGCAAAATATCGATCCGCGACTGCGCTGCTCCACTTCCCTACGCTGGTATTACCCAGATCAGGTTCTAAGGGTCTCAAAGGCACACTTTGATCTCAGCCTTTCTAAAGGCCCCCCTAGTGGATTGCGTCCGTTATGAAATTTTTTTGTTTGAGTTTATCATATCACTTGGAAAATGGTTGTCAACCCTTTTTCCTATTCCACCATCACTGCCGTGCCGTATGCCAAAATTTCCGACGTATTCGCCATAATCGCCGCCGTTGTGATCCGCACGCCGATCACCGCGTTCGCCCCTTGGCGCCTCGCCTCTTCCACCATGCGTTCAATCGCGATCTTTCTCGCTTCATCCATCATTTCCGTATACGCTTTAATCTCCCCACCGACGATCGTTTTCAGCCCGGCCATAATATCTTTGCCGATATGTTTGGACTGCACCGTATTGCCTTGGACAAACCCGATATACTCTTTCACTTGTTTTCCCGGTATGTAATCCGTTGTCGCAATGATCATGGCATCCCTCTTTTCCTTCTATGCTATGTTTATCATTATTCGATATCTCAAAAAAATAACCCTGTCAAATGTCGACAAACGTTGTCTTCATTGCGTCTTTGCCCGCAATTCGGTATTATTAAAAACGCAAATGACTACATCATATTGGAGTGGAGAATGTGGCGAAAGTATTTTTAAAACGAAACCGAAAAAAACGGCTCGAACAAGGTCATCCATGGATTTTTCAAAGCGAAGTTGATCATATTGAAGGCGATTTTGCACCGGGAGATTTCGTCGATGTATACAATCATCAGAACTACTTTTTAGCCAAAGGCTATATTAATCCAAAATCGCAAATGATTGTCCGCGTGTTGACGCAAAATCCCGAGGATGAGTTAAATGAGCAATTTTTTGTCGAGCGCATCCGCCAAGCATGGGCGTATCGCGAACGGATGATTCCCGGCGTCCGCTCATGCCGCGCCATTTATGGGGAAGCCGACTTTTTGCCAGGGCTGATCGTGGATAAGTACGAAGACGTGCTTGTCGCGCAAATTCTTTCCCTCGGCATGGAAAAACGAAAAGACTGGATTTTGCGCGGCTTATTGGAAGTGTTTCAGCCACGGGCGATTTATTTGCGCAATGACGTGTACGTCCGCGAACTCGAAGGACTAGAGCAGGAAAAAGGCTTTTGGTACGGCGAAGCGGAAACGGAAGTGCTCATTGAAGAAAACGGCGTCAAATATATTGTCGATATTGAAAATGGACAAAAGACAGGATTTTTCTTCGACCAGCGGCAAAATCGGGCGGCAATTAAACCGCTCATTGACAGCAACACGACAGTGCTTGACTGCTTTACCCATACCGGTTCGTTTATGCTGAACGCCTGCTTATACGGGGCAAAACATGTCACCGCGGTCGATATTTCCGAACACGCGATTGAAACAGCGAAGCGCAACGCAGCCTTAAACGGCTTTACGAACGTCGAATTTGTCGTCGCCAACGCCTTTGACTATTTGCGCGAAGCGGTTCGCGACGGAAAACAATGGGATGTTGTCATCATCGATCCACCGGCGTTCGCAAAATCCGCGCATGCCGTTCCGAAAGCGCTGCGCGGCTATAAAGATATTAACTTAAACGGCTTGAAGCTGGTCAAAGACGGCGGCTTTTTCGTTACCGCCAGCTGCTCGTACCATGTTCACGCCGATCTTTTCCAAGCGATGATCGCCGAAGCGGCGTTTGACGCGAAGAAAATTTTGCGGCAAGTATACTGGAACGGCGCCGGCTACGACCATCCGAAGCTGCTGGCCGCTGATGAAGGAGATTATTTAAAGTTTGCGATTTATGAAGTGCATTCGCGCCGGTAAGAAAAGAGGGTGGCCTAAAAGTGATCATCACTTTTGGGCCACCCTTTTTTCACGCTGTTTATACAGCGTCTTTTCTCTCTTCAGCACAAATAAATAAAACAAAATGGAAAAAGACACCGACAGCGCTGCGGTGAGATAAATGCTTGCATATCCGAACCAATGGCTGATTTGCCCGAAGACCATCGCGCCGACCCCGACTCCTAAATCGAAAAAGGCGAAAAAGGTCGCGTTTGCCATTCCTTTACGATCTCTCTCCGCTCGTTCGACAGACCATGCCTGCAGCGCCGGCTGTACCGTTCCGAATCCTAGTCCGTAAAGAATCGCTGCCGTAAATAAAATCATGTTGTTCGGCAGCCATGCCAACAATAACATTGCCAGCAAAATAAGCGCGGCACCCGGAATAAATACGGCCTGATGTCCTTTTTTGTCATACAATTGGCCGGCAAACGTTCTTGTTACCATTAAGGCAAGCGCATAGATCAGGAAATACCATTGAATCCCTGAAATTCCTTTTTCCGCGGTATATAGCGGCAGAAACGAAGCAATTCCGCCAAATGTCACGGTTAGAAAAAAAAGCAGAATCGAAGGCTCTAACGCACTTTTTTCGTAAATGTCCCATTTGTGGTGTGCCAGCTTTTGCGGCTGTTCGATTTTTTTATATGTAATATTCGCAGCGAACAGTAAGGAAGCCAATCCTAACGCGGCGCAAATCAAGAAAAGGGGTGCAAAAGACAGCATTCCGGCAAGCAATAGTCCAAGCGATGGTCCAAACGCAAGCGCTATATTCCCTGACAGTCCGTAATATCCCATTCCTTCGCCTCTGCGGCTAGCTGGGATGATGTCCGTGGCAATCGTGCCTGATGCAGTAGTGGAAAAGCCCCAGCCGATCCCTTGAATAACCCTCATCATAAACAACAGCAAAATGCTTGTAATAAAGCTGTACGATCCCACCGAAAGGACAAAGATCGCCAGCCCTATCAAAAATACAAAACGCCGTCCCTTTGCTTCTAATGCATGGCCGGCAAACGGCCGCACAATTAATGCCGAAAAGGTGAAAATCCCGACCACTAAGCCGATCAGCTGGTCATTGCCGCCAAGATGCTCGACAAACAGCGGGATAGTCGGCAATGTCATTTGAAAGCCAAGAAACACAAAAAAGTTGGCTAAGCAAATGAGCACAAAATCTCTCGTCCAAATTTTTTCCTTAGTCGCATCTATTGTTTGACTTTGTGGTTCACCCACCACAAACTCCCTCCAATCATTCATTTTAAACCAAACACTCAATACAGTTTAGTGTAACATAAATAGATTAATTTTTTATGAGAAAAGCTTATTGGAAATCCATAAGATATGCTCACCTTATTTTTTTACTACTATTTCACAAAGCCACTTTCCTCCAAATATATACCACATGTGCGAGGCGGCACAGCGGTTTTCAGTATAAGTTTTTCTCCCTTCTCATTATATTAAGATAAAAAAGCTGCCTGCCCGGGCAGCTTTTAGTTCCATCCTTTACGTTGTCGCAACGAGACAATTTGCGCCGTATGATGTTTGCCATGCCATGCGTGCATGGCGATTAATACATATAAAGGGACGTTCTCTTTTGTACCTTCATGATAAAAATTCCGTTGAAAATCCTCGTCGCTCAGCGATTCTAGTAGATACGCCCACCGCTCGTGAAGGCCTTCGAGCAATTGCAGCGATGGCTCGACATATAGTGAACGGGCTTCTAGCGTCTTTGCCCAATCATTCTCCTCAAACGGTTTAATCGAAGGAACATCCTCCGCCAGTGTCCATTTTGTGCGCAAAAACGCATTCATGCTCGCATCGGCGATATGATGCACAACTTGAGCAACTGTCCACCCACCATCGCGATACGGCGTGTTCAGCTGTTCTTCATTCAATCCGCTGACCGCCTCCCGCAATGCGCTAGGCACTTGGCGAATATCGGCAATCCACCGCCCGACATCCTCTTTTCGAAATGCTTCCGGGGCTTTAAACTTTCCTATTGGATAGCGAATGTCATCCATGATTTCCCTCCTCCTTTCTTATCCATATTCCGCACCAATATAAAAAATCCTTCCTAAAAATGTAGATAACAACATTAAAAAGCATTCCTGTCTCTTCTAATACAGGCAAACAGCTTTTTTGTTTGGTTAGCAAATTTCCCCATAGATAACTAAGCCGAAACAAAAATGATTGCCGCTTCATAAACATGCGACATTAGATCGCATGCATTGAACTCGAATTATCGCAGTCATAGATTTAAAAGGACATTGCAAAAACTCAGAGACTAAAAAATTTGACAAGCCTAGTACGTTGAAGCGATTAGGTCAAATTGCTACTTGATCTGAAGCTGGAATAGCTGTCCTGAATTCGGATTTGCCGCCTCCACCTTCATAATTCTCTGGCTGTCCCCTGTCGCTAGATTAAAAGACATAGAGCGCTAGCTTGATTCATGTCGAAGCAAATACACGCGCGCTTCATACGGCTTTAGCTTAAAGCGGGTTGCGTTTTTATGCGGTCGGACGTCGTAGTTTTGCAACACCAAATTATCGGAACTTAAGCGGATGCCGTCATAACGGTACAATGCTGGCTGGTCGCTCAGGTTCACAATAATGACTGCTTTTTCACTGCCGAGCGTTCTTGTATACGCATAAATCGCCGGATGTTTTTCTAAAAGCAAGTCATATGTTCCGTAAACGAACACTTCATTCGTCTTGCGAAGCTGTATCATTTTTTTGTAAAACGAAAGCACGGAGTTCGGGTCGCGCAATTGTGCTTCAACATTAATAGTCTTATAGTTTTCGTTCACTTTCATCCATGGCGTTCCCGTCGTAAAACCAGCATTTGGCGCGTCGGACCATTGCATTGGCGTGCGCGAATTGTCGCGCCCCGTTTTCCAAATCACTTTCATAATTTCTTCATGGGAGCGGCCCTTTTCCCGTTCAATTTGATACATTCTTTTAATGGCGACATCATTGTAGTCTTCAATATTCGGAAATTGAACGTTCGTCATCCCAATTTCCTGGCCTTGATAAATAAAAGGAGTTCCCTGCATTAAAAAATAGAGTGCGCCGAGCGCCTTGGCGCTTTCGACCAAGTACTCCTTGTCATTTCCCCATGTCGAAACGGAGCGGGGCTGATCATGGTTTTCCAAAAACAACGCGTTCCAGCCGCGGTTTTCGAGCCCCTTTTGCCATTTCGTCAGCATGCGCTTTAATTGGCGCACATCGACGCCACCATCCGTTCCTGTTTGCCATAGCCCTAAATGTTCAAATTGGAAAATCATATTGAAAATGCCGTTTTCTTCGCCGACCCATTGTTCGGCATCGTCGACAGTCACGCCGTTCGCTTCTCCGACCGTCATAATGTCATAGCGCGCAAACGTTTGCATTTTCAGCTCTTTTAAATATTCCATAATCCCCTCTTGGTTCATATGACCAGCAAAAGACGGAACATAATCCAACCCTTTTGGATTCGGCAAATCCGGTAATCCCGGCTTTTTCTTAATGTGGGAAATCGCGTCAACGCGGAAGCCGTCAATGCCTTTAGCGAGCCACCAATTCACCATTTGATAAAGCGCTTTGCGCACTTCTTCATTTTCCCAGTTCAAATCTGGCTGCTTTACATCAAAGATATGCAAATAATATTGGCCGGTTTTCACATCGTACTCCCAGGCGGAGCCGCCAAAAATACTTGCCCAGTTGTTCGGCTCTCGGCCGTTTTTTCCATCACGCCAAATATACCAATCCCGCTTCGGGTTGTCCCTTGATGAACGCGATTCGATAAACCATGGATGTTCATCGCTTGTATGGTTAATGACTAAATCCAAAATCAGCTTCATGCCGCGTCGGTGAACTTCCTTCAGCAACACATCGAAATCTTCCATCGTTCCGAACTCTTCCATAATCGCATGGTAATCGCTGATATCATATCCGTTATCGGCGTTTGGCGACTTGTAAATCGGACATATCCATATAATATCAATTCCAAGGTCTTTTAAATAATCAAGCTTCTCGATAATTCCACGGAGATCGCCGATTCCGTCCCCATTCGCATCCATGAAGCTCCTTGGATAGATTTGATATACCACTCCTTCTTTCCACCAAGCTTTCTCCAAGGCTGTATCCTCCTATTTTTGTGCATACGTTTTCACTATGAAATGTACACTACATGATGGCAATATACAATCTTTTTTGCAAAAAAGAAGGCAGCCTTCTTTTCGACACATATCGAAGGCTGCGCTTTTTCCCTTCCTTACTCTGTTTTGGAGTGATTCGTCTCGTAAATTTTTAAATTATGGTACACCACTTTTAACAGCGGCGTTTCGATTTCGTATTGTTTTGCCAATGAAAGCAAGTAGCCTTGCAAATGGTCGGCTTCAATCAGCTGCCCTTTTTCCATATCGCGCTGCATCGATGATTTCATCGCCGCTTCGATTTTATTTAACTGGGCCAATTGCCGATCGATCATTTCTTCTGTCAATGGCGCGCCATGCGCTTGCATAATAGCTGCAATCTCTCTCAGCAAACCACCAACAACTTCTTGTCCGTATTCTCCCGACCGAATTGGGCCAATTGGCGCACGAAACAGCGTCGTCACTCCGGACATCGTTGCGATAAATAAATATTTATTCCACATATCTATTACAATGTGCTCGCTTAAACGGAAACGGGCGTTGCAGCCGGAAAATAATTGTTCCAACGCAAGAACGCGCTCCGTCCGCTCCCCGGACCATTCGCCAAAGCGGACATCATGGGAAGCGCTCGTTTGTATGATTTCCCCATGTTCATTTAATGTTGTTTCAATAAAGCAAAGCCCGCCGAGCACATTGTCTTTGCCAAACTCCTCCCAAAGCATGTCCATATGCGCCATGCCGTTTAACAGAGGCAAAATCAACGTTGCTTCGCCAACATACCGTTTCGCGTCGCGAACCGCTTCCGGCAGATGGTACGCTTTGTTGGAAAAAATGACGACATCAAACGGCTCAGCCTGCTCACCCGTTACAAGCAGCTTCGGAGACAGCACCGCATCGCCGTGAACGCTATGAATCACTAGTCCCTTCTCCTGCAGCTGTTTTTTTCTCCGCTCCCGGACAAGAAATGTCACGTCCACTCCTTTTTCGAGCAATCTTCCGCCAAAATAACCGCCGACCGCGCCGGCGCCGACGACAAGAATGCGCATCTATGTATTCCCTCCTTGAAAACATAAAAATAGGAAACAGTCGCGCTGTTCATTTCCGCACGACCGCCAAACATAAAGCGTTATAAAAGGAAAAAGGGGAACGTGTTCTTCCCCTCTTTCCTTTCTTATCTGCTTAGCAGCAACGCGAAACTTTTCCACCCTTCCCGTTGTAGCGCGCTTCCTGCACTTCGCAGAAAAACTCTTTTCTTGATTTGATCGGCTCTCCCGGATGGTGTGTTTTCATGTGCTCGACATATTTTTCATAATTGGGAACGCCGACAAGCAAATCAAGAAATTGCTTTCGATAAGATAAAATGGTTTGCAGCCGCTTAAGCATAATGTTTTGCCCCTTCTCCTCCATCCCGTGGGATGTAAGGTGCTTCTTTCAACGGTACATGTTTGTTTTGCAATACTTTTATCCACATATTTACTGCCGAAATCAACATGGCAATCACAACAAGCATGAAAATCGCGCAAAGCGTTGCATCAATGTAGTCGTTCATAATGATTTGGTGCATTTGCGCCTCATTGGTCGCAGGAGCCAAGATTTTTCCTTGATTTAATTCATTTTTAAACATATCCGCATGGGCGAGAAAACCAATTTTTGGATTGCTATGGAACAGCTTTTGATATCCTGCGGTGAGCGTGACAACTAAAAGCCAAGTAGTCGGGACCAGCGTTACCCAAACGTACGCTTTTTTGCCCATTTTAAACAGCACGGTCGTACCGAATAGCAACGCAATTCCCGCCAGCATTTGGTTGGCAATGCCGAACAGCGGCCACAACGTGTTGATGCCGCCAAGCGGATCGACTACCCCTTGGTATAGGAAATAGCCCCAACCGAACACACACAGCGTCGTCGCAATAATATTGGAAACTAGCGAATCGGTTTTGCCAAGCGGTTTGTAGAAAGTGCCCATAATATCTTGAATCATAAAGCGGCCGACGCGCGTACCAGCGTCAATCGTCGTTAAAATAAAGAGCGCTTCAAACAAAATCGCGAAATGGTACCAAAAGGCCATTAACGCTTTGCCGCCGATTACATTCGAGAGAATAACCGCCATTCCAATCGCCAGTGTCGGCGCACCGCCAGTCCGCGATAAAATCGTTTGCTCGCCGACATTTTTCGCAAGCTCTGACAGCATGTCAGGCGTCACGGTAAATCCCCATGACGATACGACTTTCGCTGCTTGCACTACATCTTGGCCGATGACAGCAGGCGGGCTGTTGATCGCAAAATATGCTCCCGGAGTCAGCACGCATGCTGCCACCATCGCCATGACAGCGACGAACGATTCCATCAACATCGCGCCATAGCCGATCGGGCGAGAGTGGCTCTCGAGTTCAATCATTTTCGGCGTCGTACCGGACGAAACAAGGGCATGGAATCCGGATACGGCACCGCAGGCGATCGTAATAAACAGGAATGGGAATAAGTTCCCCGCGAATACCGGGCCAGTGCCGTCGATAAATTTCGTTACCGCCGGCATTTGCAAATCTGGCGCCACGACCAAAATGCCTAAAGCAAGGCCGACAATCGTGCCGATTTTTAAGAATGTGCTTAAATAGTCACGCGGCGCAAGCAATAACCATACTGGCAATGCTGATGCAACAAATCCGTAAATGATCATTAAAATCGCGATCGTTTCACCTTTTAATGTAAAAATTTCCGCTAGCGTTGGATTTTCCGCTACATACTGTCCGGCAACCAATGAAACAAGGAGCAGAACAAATCCGATTAAAGAAGCTTCTGCTACGCGTCCCGGACGAATAAAGCGCATGTAGATTCCCATCAAAATCGCAATCGGAATCGTCGCAGCGATGGTGAACATGCCCCACGGACTTCCCACAAGCGCTTTCACAACCACCAATGCCAAAACAGCCAATAAAATAATCATGATTCCTAAAATACCAAGCGCAGCAATGAAGCCTGTCACAGGGCCGATTTCTTCTTTCACCATTTCGCCAAGCGATTTGCCATTGCGACGCATCGAAGCGAATAAAATAACGAAGTCTTGTACAGCTCCGCCTAAAACAACGCCGATCACAATCCACAGCGTTCCCGGCAGATATCCCATTTGCGCCGCCAAAATCGGTCCAACGAGCGGGCCGGCGCCGGCGATCGCCGCAAAGTGATGGCCGAACAACACCCATTTGTTCGTCGGCACATAATCTTTTCCGTCATTAAACACCTCGGCAGGTGTTTTGCGAGTGTCATCGAGCCCAAATACTTTGCGGGCAATAAACTTGCTGTAAAAGCGGTAGGCCACCGCATACGTACATACAGCGGCAACAATCATCCAAACCGCATTAACCGTTTCGCCACGGCTTAATGCGAGGATCGCAAATCCTGCTGCTCCAAGTACAGAAATAAGACCCCAAAGCAAAACGGATTTAAGCCCTTTCACACTTTTTCCCCCTTTGTTGTTCATTAAAAATTCATTACATTAATATTATATTCATTATTCTGAAAAATTTAAAGAATATTTTTTTATTTGCGATAATTAATAATATATAGTCAAGAATTTTATTCCATTACGTTTATATTCAAAAAAATAGAAAATATTTGTTTTATTATTGTGAAATAGCATAAAATCGTGCTGTTTGCTAAATAATGTAATTACAGCCAACCATTAAGGAGGTGGAATTTTCATTTTTTTGCTCTATTTTGTTTTCGTCACAATAACCAACAATATCATCGTCAAGAAAATTATTTTAGTAAAGGGTTAGAAAACGTGAAAGCAATGGAACCGTTATTGTGGAGCATTGCACTACCTGGATTTGGGCAAATTTTAAATAGAAAATATTTTAAAGGCGTTTTATTTATCCTCTTAGAGTTTCTTATTAACATTCAATCGCGGTTTAACGAGGCCATTCGGTTAAGTTTTTTGGGGAATACTCGTGAGGCCATCCACATCATTGACTTTGAGTGGCTCATGTTTTATCCATGTTTATATTTTTACGCGATGTGGGACGCGTTCAAAGATGCGGGCGGAGGACAAACCCCTTATTCGTTCCTGCCGTTTGTATTTTCCGCCTATTTTGTTACCGTTGGTCTAATGTATTCCTCGCACATCACATTTTTTGGCATATTTTTCGGTCCTATTTGGCTGCCGATGCTGTTTGCCATTCCCGGGATATGTATCGGGCGGCTGCTTCAAATTGTATTGCTAAAATTCCATCCCCCGCACCAATGAGAAATGCTTGGACAACAAAACAGCATTTCTCATTTTTCTTTTTGTCGTAAAATCATAGTTGAATTTTCCAGCGTTTTATTATATGCTTATACCAATGACAAAGCACTATATATTGTGTTTTTTATTTAACCAACAACTATATATAGTAAAACCACAAGCAATGGTGTCCGTTCGGACTTAATAGGGAATCTGGTGCGAATCCAGAACTGCCCCCGCAACTGTATGTGCGGACGAAATGGAGCATCCACTGTATGCGAAAGCTCGTTTGGGCGCGCGTATGGGAAGGATCCAAAGTAGGAAGAAGCACGAGTCAGGAGACCTGCCTTGCTTGGTTGCGTTTCATGTTCTCCGGGGAGCGGGAAGATGAAACGATGGTGGAAAAGGGCTTCTCCTACCCTTTTTATGCTGTCGTTTCATCCACTCGTCGACCCGAGTGGATTTTTTTATGGACGACAAGGAGGAGAAAACGATGGCATTGCAAACAAGCAATACGATGATTACGAAAGAAAATGAACAAGCGGAGCCATTTTCCCACGAGAAACTCATTTCCTTTATTCGCCGCACGACGAGCGATTTTCCGCACTTACAGACAGATGACTATATCGAACGCATCATCCGCGTGATCGAACATAAAGAGACCATTTCTGTCGAGCAGCTCTTTCATTATCTCATACTAGAGGGGCTTTCCTATATTAGCGAAACAGAACCGGAATGGACGTTTGTCTGCGCCCGCATTTATTTAAAACAATTATATAAAGAAGCGGCAAAACAGCGCGGATACGACGAAGCTCAACGTTACGGCAGCCTTTATGATTTAATTGCTGCACTTGTCGAAAAGGGAGTGTATCATCGTTCCCTTTTGGAAGATTATACAAAAGAAGAAATCATGGAACTTGCCAAACTTATTGATCCAGAAAAAGACAAGCTGTTTACCTACATCGGCTTGCGCACACTCGCCGATCGCTACCTTGCTCGCGACTACGAACGCAACTTGTATGAGCTTCCGCAAGAGCGGTTTCTCATCATCGCGATGACGCTAATGGCCAAAGAGCCAAAGCAGCGCCGTTTTGCCCTTATCCAAGAAGCGTACTGGGCGTTAAGCAACTTGTACATGACCGTTGCCACACCGACTTTGGCAAACGCTGGAAAAAGCTACGGACAACTGTCAAGCTGCTTTGTCGATACAGTCGACGACAGCCTGCAAGGCATTTACGACAGCAATACCGATATCGCCAACCTTTCGAAATCGGGTGGCGGAATCGGCGTCTATCTCGGAAAAATCAGAAGCCGCGGCAGCGACATCAGAGGCTTTAAAGGCGTTTCCTCCGGCGTGATTCCATGGATGAAGCAGCTTAATAACACCGCCGTCAGCGTCGATCAATTAGGGCAGCGCAAAGGTGCGATTTCCGTTTACTTAGATGTATGGCATAAAGACATTTTCGCCTTTTTGGACGCAAAATTAAACAACGGCGACGAACGGATGAGAACACACGATTTATTTACGGGCGTCTGCATTCCTGATTTATTTATGGAACAAGTGGAAAAGCGCGGGGACTGGTATTTGTTTGATCCGCATGAAGTGCGGAAAGTGATGGGATTTAGCCTGGAGGATTTTTACGATGAAGAAAAAGGGCGCGGCAGCTTCCGTGAAAAATATTGGCAATGCGTCCATGAAGAGCGTCTTTCGAAAGAAAAAGTACCGGCGATTGAAATTATGAAAAGCATTATGCGTAGCCAACTGGAGTCGGGGACACCGTTTATGTTTTACCGCGACGAAGTGAACCGAAAAAATCCGAACGCGCACCTCGGCATGATTTACTGCAGCAACCTTTGTACGGAAATCGCGCAAAATCAAAGCCCGACTGTTGTGGAAAAGCAATATACGGAAGACGGAAAAATTATCATTGAAAAAATCCCCGGCGATTTTGTCGTCTGCAACTTGTCGTCGATTAACCTTGCCCGCGCCGTCACCGACAATGTGCTTGAGCGGCTCATTCCGATTCAAATGCGCATGCTTGACAACGTCATTGACTTAAACAACATTCCTGTCCTGCAAGCGCAGCTGACGAATCAAAAATACCGCGCCGTCGGGCTTGGCACGTTCGGCTGGCACCATTTGCTTGCGTTAAAAGGCATGCGCTGGGAATCGGACGAAGCAGTTGAATACGCGGACAAGCTGTATGAAAAAATCACCTATTTGGCGATCCAAGCAAGCATGGAATTGGCGAGGGAAAAAGGTAGTTATCCCGCATTTCCAGGCTCCGATTGGCAGACAGGTGCCTATTTTGACAAGCGCGGCTACCGCCGCAACGACAATGCCGACTGGGACACACTGAAAAAACAAGTCGCCAAACACGGCATGCGCAATGGTTACGTCCTGGCTGTTGCGCCAAACGCTTCCACATCGATTATCGCCGGCAGCACCGCCAGCATTGACCCGATCTTTTTAAAAGTGTACGCGGAAGAAAAGAAAGATTACAAAATCCCCGTCACTGTACCTGATTTAAATGAAAAAACAACATGGTATTATAAATCGGCGTACCATATCGACCAGCATTGGAGCATTAAACAAAACGCAGCGCGGCAACGCCATATCGACCAATCGATTTCGTTCAACTTTTACGTCATGAACACGATTAAAGCGAAAGAACTGTTAGACCTTCATCTCACCGCCTGGAAGTCAGGACTAAAAACAACGTATTACGTCCGTTCCACTTCCAGCACGATTGACGAATGCGAATCATGCGCAAGTTAATGCCAAGGAGGAATGAAACGTGGCACATCTATTAACGAAACGGGTCATCATGGACCCGGAAGCACCCAACCGCTCAACGCGAATTATTAACGGCAAAAGCTCAAACGTCCTAAATTGGGACGATATCGCTTACCCATGGGCGTACGCCAAATATAAACGGATGCTGGCCAACTTTTGGACGCCGTTTGAAATCAATATGTCGCAAGATGTCAAGCAATTTCCATTGCTAACCGAGCGTGAACAAGACGCGTTTTTAAAAATTATCGGCCTGCTCGCACTGCTTGACAGCATTCAAACCGACTACGCCGGCAGGGTCGCCGATTATATTACCGATTCAAGCATTAACGCGCTTATGATTATGCTCGCGCAGCAAGAAGTCATTCATAACCATTCGTATTCTTACGTTCTTTCAAGTCTCGTGCCAAAAAACAAGCAGGATGAAGTATTTGAATTTTGGCGGAACGAGCCGATTTTGCGGAAACGAAACGATTTTGTCACAAACGGCTACAAAGCGTTTGCCGAAAATCCGAACGTGGAAAACTTACTAAAATCGATTGTCTATGACGTGATTTTAGAAGGATTGTTTTTCTACTCCGGCTTTGCTTTCTTTTACAATTTGGCGCGCAATCAAAAAATGGTCGCGACAAGCACGATGATTAATTACATCAATCGAGACGAACATATTCATGTCGATTTATTTGCAAAAATTTTTACAGAAGTGCTAAAGGAATACCCGGAATACAATACACCGGAACTTGCTGGCTTTGTACGAGAAACGTTCATCAAAGCAGCAGAACTGGAAATCGAATGGGCCAATTACATCATCGGCAACGATATCGATGGCATTGATATGCATGATTTGAGCGCCTATATTAAATTTTACACCAACGTCCGCGCCCATCAGCTTGGCTTTGACCGTCCGTTTGACGGCTATCGTACAAACCCATTGCGCTGGATTAAAGCGTATGAAGAAGTCGATCTCGGCAAATCAGACTTTTTCGAACAAAAATCAAGGCAATATACAAAAGTGAATATCGATAACGGATTTGATGAATTATAAGCAAAAGCCGCCAATCATCCGTTGGCGGCTTTTGTTTCTAATTTGTTTTCACCCTTCTTCTTTTTCAACGTGCCAGCGGCGATCACCCCAGCGACGATAAGAATTTCAAATCCATATTTGACAATCGGATTCGCAAAGTACTGATCTAAAAACGGCTCATCCACAATCATCTTTGAGGCCGTCCATGCAAGCACTCCCGCTCCGATGGTAATAATAATCGGAAAACGCTCGATCCATTTTAAAATGATCGTGCTTCCCCATACCATAATCGGTACGGAAATCATTAACCCAAGTATGACTAATAAGAAGTTGTCATGTGCAGCTCCAGCCACTGCCAGCACATTATCCAATCCCATTAACGCATCGGCGATAATAATCGTGCGGATCGCTTCCCATAAGCTTCCTCCCGCTTCGACGTCATGGCCTTTCTCTTCAACAAGCAGCTTATAAGCGATCCATACAAGCAATGTACCGCCAATTAGCAGCAATCCAGGAACCTTTAGTAGCCATACGACAAATAAGGTGGCAAGCGCACGGATCACCACCGCACCTACCGTTCCCCAAATGACTGCTTTTTTCTGTTGATGCTTCGGCAAATTTCGTGCCGCCAAACCAATGACGATCGCATTGTCGCCCGCCAATACAAGGTCAATAATGACAATCGATAAAAGCGCTGTTAAAAATTCCACTTACCATTCCTCCTTTACACACCGTATTTATCTTTTAAATGAGAAGGAGCCATTTTGATGATTTGCTGAAAGATAAATAATAGTACGGTTACATCATCAATGATGCCAAACAACCCCAACCAATCCGGAATAATGTCAAATGGAAACACCATATAGATCGCTAGAAGTAAAATGGAAAGCGCCTTTTTCAACGCAGGTACTTCTTGAGATCGAAAAAACTCTATTAAAAACGGGAGAAACCGACGAATTTTAACAATGAAACGCAGTCGTTTCCATATTTTCCTCATCTATATCCCCCCTATATAAACATTTCATCTTTCCCGAACCTCTTTCTTATTTTCTCCACTCCTCCTTTCTTCGCGAAAATAAAAAGACCTTTACCGATTGGTAAAGGCCTTTCATAAAAACAGACCTTTACCAATATTGGTAAAGGTCTCGCTAACAACGTTACCGTTGCCAACAAAGCCGAGGGTGTTGCCCTGAACTGACGACTTTGTTGTTAAAGCTACTCCCCTTTAACACAGAAACCATGTATTTACTTTTACATTTTAATGATATTCAATTTTTATATATGTTGTCAACAAAAAACTGCTCTAATCAATATCTTCTGTGCTAATAGAAAAAATATGATATAATTCAGAAAAAAGTCATTGGGAGAGACGAATATGAACGCAAAAGAAATCATGGCGCTTTTTCTGCTTGCGGCTTTATGGGGAGCCTCTTTTTTATTTATGCGCATCTCTGCCCCTGCCATCGGGCCTGTACTTACGATCGAGTTGCGCGTGCTTATCGCCGGCATCGTGCTGTTATTGTATGTATGGATGTTCAAAAAAAGCGTAGAGCTGAAAGCTTATTGGAAGGAATATCTTATCGTTGGGGCGCTGAATGCGGCAATTCCGTTTACGCTCATTGCCGCTGCCACGCTGCATTTACCTGCTTCCGTAGCGGCCATCTTGAATTCGACCACCCCGTTGTTTACCGCGCTTGTTTCGCGATGGTTTCTTCATGAGCCTCTTTATGCAAAAAAATGGATCGGCATCGTCCTCGGCACTGTCGGCGTGTTTGCGCTAGTCGGCTGGAGCCCTGTTCCACTGTCAACGCAGACCGTTTTTTCTGCGTTACTGTCGATTTTGGCCGCGTTCTCATACGGATGCGGCGGTGTGTATGCTAAAAAGACATTTACGGGAGTTTCTTCCTTATCGTTGTCGATTGGGCAGCAATTAGGTGCCGCTGCTGTGCTCATTCCGTTGGCAGCCTTCGCTATTCCAACAAAACCAGTATCGCCGCTCGTCATGTATTCGATATTCGGACTGGCCGTTTTTTGCACGGCGATCGCTTACTTATTTTATTTTTACTTACTAGCAAACGTTGGACCAACCAAAACATTAAGCGTTACCTTTCTTGTACCTGTTTTCGGCGTCATCTGGGGAATGATTTTCCTTCACGAAAAAATCACGATTGGCATGCTCGGCGGCCTAGCCATTATTTTAACAAGCATTTTCCTCTTGTCAGATGTCAAAATCACTGTGAGGCGACAAGAGTACATAAAAGGATAAGGGGGAAAAACGATGGAAAAGCCATATTACGCAGTGATTTTCACCTCGGAGCGAACCGAAGGAGATCACGGATATGATGCGATGGCAAAACAAATGGTTGAACTGGCCTCCCAACAGCCTGGTTTTCTTGGCGTCGACAGCGTCCACAATGAAAGCGGCGCCGGCATCACCGTTTCCTATTGGGATTCTTTAGAGGCCATTGAACAATGGAAGGCGCACGCGGCGCACCAAATCGCGCAAGAAAAAGGAAAGCAGCAATGGTACGAGCGCTATTCAGTCCGGGTGTGCAAAGTAGAACGGGAATATGGTTTTGAAAAGTAACCCAGACTGCTGCATTTCGTCAGCAGTCTTTTTCAATGCATAATAAAAAATTGAACCTTTTCTTCCTCGACTTCGCCTTATATGCAGATAAAACTCTGACAAAAGAAAGGATGGTTGTATGCATGATGAACAACATCTTTTGTTTCAATGCAGACAAGGAAACAAAGACGCTTTTTATCTGCTTGTTTCCCCGCATCTAGCAAAAGCGTACCGGCTCGCTTTTACGATTCTTCGCTCGCACTACGATGCCGAAGACGTAGTGCAAAATAGTTTACTCGAAGTTTATCGTGCCATCAACGAAAATAAAGAAATCCGTCATTTCGCGTCATGGTTTTATCGCCTTGTCACACATCGCGCCATTGATTTGGCGCGCAAAATCGGAAAAGAAAGGCAATACACTGAAATCAGCGATGTGCTTCCGTTTTTATCGAATTCTCATCACTTGCCCGTTGACGAAGTGATCAGTAAAGAAGAGGAGCAGGAGCTTTTGGCGCATATTCTTAAGCTCGATATAAAATATCGCGTTATTCTTGTGCTTTATTACTATCAAAACATGAAAATTAGCGAGATTGCCGAACTTCTTCAAATCAAAGAAGGCACGGTAAAATCGCGGCTGTTCCAAGCGCGAAATTTGCTTTATCAATATTTTCAAAAAGAACGGAAGGAGGAGCTTCGATGAGTTCCCATGATGATTTAGTAAAGCAAAAGATAGAAAGCTCGATCGATCACATTCCCGTTCCGGAAAGCATTTTTGCTTTTGCCAAAGAACTTCCTTTCCAAGTAGAAAAACAACAAAATCCGAGACTCACACGTAAACCGAGATGGCGAAAATGGCTAGCAGTTGCTGCCGCTTCCATCTTCATCGGAATTTCAACAGGGGCTTATATTTCTCCGACATTTGCCGCCTACATTAAATCCTTTTTCATCCGTCCTGAGCTGGATGAAGGCTTGCAAACCGCTGCAAAAGAAGGATTCTCGCAAAAAACAGAAGCCGCTGTCACTGATCACGGTATTACGTTTAGAATCAAAGAAGTAATGGCGGATACGAATCGCCTTATCTTTACGTATAGTCTTGAAAACAAAAACGGAAAATTGATCGACCCAACTATTCTTTTTGAAAAAGAGCAATGGGGACCAAAGCAAACAATGTATTTTGTTAAACATGCCAATGAATTTTACATTACTAATGAGAAAGGGGAGGTCGTATCCACAAATAGGACATATCAAACAAACACGGGGAGAATGGTTTCGCAATCTATTGATCAAGTATTCCCTCACGACCATTACGCTGATCTTATGTTCTCATTAAACGATAAAGCCCTCGAAGCAAAACAGCTTTTTATCCATATCGATCTGAATCAAATTGGTACGGTCAATGGTCAATGGAAGCTGAAAATTCCAGTCAACATCGATAAAAGCATGTTGGCTACAAAAACAGTACCGATTGGCCAAACATATGTCACTGACGACGGATTGCAAATTACGGTGAAAAAACTTGTCTATTCTCCTACATTAACGAGCATTGAGTTAGAAACGTCATGGACAGAGGAAGGAAAAGAACGGCTAAAAAGCCACCCAGAATACTTGCTTGGTGACCAAATGTTTTATGAGCCGCTATTCGATATTGTAGATAGCAACGGAAATATTGTCGCAACAACTTTACCAAGATGGGACATCGAAACGTCAAAAAGAGAGGTATTTGTTTATAAAAAAGAATTTCCTTCCCGACAGCCAAATGTCGTCCGTTGGCGCTATTCGTTCCTCCCGTTTTCACCAAAAGGAACATACACATTTGTATTTCGCGGGATCGAAAGAACGGAATTCCCAAATCAATCGTTGACGTTCTCTGTGGAAGAATTGAAAAAGCAGCCAATTTCTCTTCGCTATAAAGGAAATACCCTTACGATTCATCAGTTGCGATTAGAAACAAATAAAGAGAACGAATCCGTTGGGATATTAGATGTAGAAACAAACACATATTTAGGAATGGACTTCCAACTAAGAGATGAGACACAGCAAGTCTACACAATCAACCAAAAAAATTCCTGGCTGCCAACGATCATCAGCTACGACGAAAAGAAAATGATGTATAAAATAAAAAGCAATGTCGAAGTAGAGGGAATGGACAAGATCCCGAAACAGCTGACAATTACTTTAAAATCGGTGATCGTATTTGATCCAAGCGAGAATTGGCATGTTTCACTTCCTGCCAGCAATGAATAATAAAAAAGCAGGGCACTCCCCTGCTTTTTTACTGCCCGGATGTCAACTTTAATCCGATCAGCCCGACAAGAATAAACAACAAAAAGATCATCCTCGGCACGGTCACCGACTCGTTTAAAAAGAGCATGCCGATCATGACCGCCCCCATCGCTCCGATTCCCGTCCATACTGCATAGGCGGTTCCGATTGGCAACGTTTTTGTCGCCATCGACAAAAAATAAAAGCTGGCAAGCGCACCGAAAACCGTAATGATGGACGGCACAAGCCGTGTAAATCCCATCGTATATTTTAACGCAACCGCCCATACCACTTCGAAAATGCCGGCAATGACTAAGTATACCCACGCCATGTTCATCACTCCTTTTTGTCCAAAATAAAAAAGCCGCGAAGAAATATCGAAACGATACTCTCCCGGGCTTTTATCTCTCCGTGTACGCGGAAATGCCGCGCGTTTTCTCTCGGTCGCAGACTGGCCGCCGAGCAGCCACGGAACCCCAGAAAACTTTTTATTCATATGCGACTTTCATTGTAACATACTGTTAGGTAAATGCAAGGAGTTTTCTTTATGTTCAGAGAATACAATAATAGAGAAAAGGAAAGGAGGAAAAAGCGTATATGCGCGAAGTACAGCGTCCGCCTTGGTATGCGAACGCGCTTGTCCTTATTGTCACCGCTGTTATGTGGTACGGATTTATCCAGCAAATCATATTTGGCATCCCATTTGGCGCGAAGCCGGCAAGCGATACAGGAATGTGGGGCTTGTTTCTGTTGTTCGACATTTGTTTTCCTCTCTTCTTTTTGTCGCTGAAACTAGTCACAAAAACGGAAAAAGAAGGACTCGTCATTCGTTTTTTCCCATTTCACTCCCGTGTTATTCCATATCAACAAATCAAAAACGTTCAAGTCCAGCCTTATCATCCTATGTCCTACGGCGGCTGGGGAATTCGCTGGAGCTTGAAAAAAGGCCGTGCTTACACGATGAAAGGAAAGAAGGGAATATGGATCGAACTGACAGACGGAGACGGTTTGTACCTTGGCTCGCAAAAACCGGAAGAACTTGCGAAATATATACAAAGAGAGTGTTTGCACCGCTAACAGGTGAACACTCTCTTTTGTATGTCATCCAATCTGCCTTCATATGAAAAAGCGCATAAAACTATTGCTGAATGATCAACTCGATTTCGTTGCCAAACGGATCGCTTGTCAATATGCCATTTTCGCTTCGCCGCACCGATGCACCGATATGTTGCAGCCGTTCCGCTACTTTCTGTCTTTCTGTTTCATCTGGAAGTACAATGGAAAATACACGTAGTCCTACAGCGTTCGCTGGCGGTTTTGGTGCCCCGACTCCAGCCCATGTGTTCAGTCCGATATGATGATGATAGCCGCCCGCGGATACGAATAACGCGTGCGTTCCCATGCGGATCGTTGGCTCAAAGCCTAACCCTTGCACATAAAAAGCATAAGCTTCATCTATATGGGCGACATGGAGGTGGATATGGCCAATCCGCGTTTGCTTTGGAAGGCACGACCACGCTTTTGTTCCCGCTTGCGCAAGCAATTTGTTCACATCTAACGGCTCGGTCACCCCTTTATATTCTCCGTTTGCCGTCTTTTCCCACTTTTCCACCGGCCGATCGGCGTATATTTCAATGCCGTTTCCGTCCGGGTCAGCCAAATACACTGCCTCGCTGAACAAATGATCGGATGCTCCTTGCAGCGGATAACCGCTCTCCAATAAATGAAGCAGCGACTGCGCGAGGCTCTTTCTGTCAGGCACTAAAATCGCGAAATGATACAGTCCCGTTGTCCGCGGCGGCTTCGGCACCGCATCCGCTTTTTCCTCGAGCACCACTAACGGGGTAACCCCATCTGCGGTTAATACCGCTTCGTGTTGATGTTGTTTTAATATGCGAAAACCGATAATTTCTGTATAGAAACGAAGCGACCGTTCCAAATTGGATACGATAAGATGAACATGTCCGATCGTTGTTTGAGGATGAATGATATCGTTCATTAGGATCACTCCCATCTTTAATATCCGACGGTAAACCGCATCTGGCTGAAGCGCGGGTTTTCGACTTCATCGAGGATTGCTACTGCAAAGTCTTCCGCCGAAATCCGGCTTTCACCGTTTGCATCGACAACAAGCCGTTTTGTATCTGTACAGTACGTTCCCGTCCGCTTTCCCGGTGCAATCATCGCCGCTGGACTTACGTTTGTCCCATTTAATTCTTTTTCTTGAAGTAATAGAGGAGAAAATATCGTTGTAACAATTATAGTTACAACCAGTTTAAAAAAATTATGGACGATTCGCTTCGATTTTTTGCGCTAATGTCGTCACAATATCGTGCAGGCGGATTTCCCGCAAAACGTTTTCCATTGCCGCTTGCGCCCGATGCAAGATGACTTCAAGAACGGCTTGAATATTTGCCCCTACTGGACATTGCGGATTTGGATGTTCATGAATTTGAAACAACTCTCCCCCTTCTACTACTTCGGCCGCCCGATAAATGTCAAGCAGGGTAATCTCTTGCGTATCCTTCGTAAGAAACGCTCCCCCCGTCCCCGGGCGGACTTGAACAAATCCTGCTTTTTTTAGCTGCCCGATTACGCGTCGGACAACGACCGGATTCGTATTAACGCTTCCGGCAATCCATTCCGATGTACAGTGCGCGTTTTTTTCCAATGCTAATAAAGCTAAAATGTGGACTGCAACAGTAAAACGGCTGCTAATTTTCATCATGCTCCTCCTCTTGTAACCATTGTAGTTACAACATGACATAAAGTCAATATTAGAAAATGAACCTTTCCTCCTAAATAAGGTTTTTGGTTCAACCAATGAAAATAACACAGCCTAGTAGTTCTCAGCTGCCATAATAAAAATACTCCCATGATTATGGCAGTATAGCAAAAAAACAATATAAAACAATTCTCTAGCCTTTTAGAATGAATTCATTTCCATCGTTATCCTTGAATTGTACAAATGTGCCCCATTGCATTTTTTGCGGTTCTCCTAAAAATTCCACACCTTTAGCTTTCATCGTTTCATATGTACCTAGCACATCATCGCACTCAAACACAATAGACGGCTTTCTTTCATTCCAATCTTTCATCATTGATTTTGGATAAATGACCAATGCTGTTTGTGCCCCTTTTGGAGCTACTTCCAGCCAAAAAGCATTCGGCCCCATTGGATGCTCAGCGACCACTTCAAACCCTGCTTTTTCTGTCCAAAACTCTTTCGCTTTTTGCTGGTCTTCTACATAAATAGCAACAGTTGCAATGCGTTTAATCATCGAGTTTCCTCCTCTATAAATTCAAAGATGTCTTATTTTGTCCATTTTGTAATGGTATCATATTTTTGTCTTTTGCGTACTCATTTTCAGCGAAAAAAAGAGCCTTCATTTTTCATTATGAGCTCGGATATTTCCCCATGCAAGTCAATCGCCGCTTCCATTGATTGCGTAAAATCATTCTTACGTACTACAGTATATGAAATAAATGTGAACATCATTGACAAAAACAATAACTATCTTTAATATACCGTATAGGGTATATATTTAAAGAATCAATCAATACAAAAACAGATAAGACCTTTCACACTTGCAATAATAGCCATCTATATGTAAATGCAACTTCGCAACCAAATAATGGAGGGGAATGTTCATGAGAAAAATTGTGATTGTCGGCGGGGTAGCAGGGGGAGCTACCGCAGCAGCCCGTTTACGCCGATTAAGCGAAAAATACCAAATTATTATGTTTGAAAGAGGCGAATACATTTCGTTTGCCAACTGCGGCCTGCCTTATTATATCGGTGAAGTCATTACAGATAGAAACAAACTATTAGTCCAAACGGTTGAAGGGATGGCGAAGCGTTTTCGTATTGATGTTCGCAATTTAAGCGAAGTCACAGCGATTCATCGTGACCGTAAAACCGTTACAGTCAAAAATATCCGCACTGGCGAAGAATACGAAGAAACATACGATAAGTTAATTTTGTCGCCTGGCGCAAAGCCGATGATACCGCCAATTCCTGGAATTCATGAAACCAACGCGTTATTTACGCTTCGCAATCTATCTGATACAGATAAAATAAAAGCGTATATCGATCACGAAAAACCAAAAAGCGCCGTAGTCATTGGCGGAGGGTTTATCGGTGTCGAGATGGCAGAAAACTTAGTTAAACGCGGGGTAAACGTAACGCTTGTGGAAATGTCGAATCAAGTGTTGGCACCGATTGACTATGAGATGGCATCGATCGTTCACGCGCATATGCGAGAAAATGGCGTAAATTTGATTTTGGAAGATGGCGTGAAAGCTTTCGAAGACAACGGCCGACGTATTATTCTAAATAGCGGCCGCACGTTTGAAACCGATATGATTATTTTGGCCATCGGGGTGCAGCCAGAAAGTCAATTAGCGAAAAACGCCGGCCTTGAGCTTGGGGTGCGCGGCACTATCAAAGTCAATGAATATTTGCAAACATCGGATCCGAACATTTACGCCATCGGCGATGCTATCGAAGTAAAAAACTACATTCACGGTTTTGCGACGTTCGTCCCTCTTGCATGGCCGGCGAACCGCCAAGGCCGCCTGGTAGCGGACCATATTCACGGACTCGATGTGAAATACAATGGCACATTAGGAACCGCCATCGTGAAAATTTTCGAATTAACCGTTGCAGCAACAGGAAATAATGAAAAAATCTTAAAACAACTTGGCATTCCATACGAAGTTGTCCATGTTCATCCGATGAGCCATGCGGGCTATTATCCAAATGCAACCCAAATGACATTGAAATTGATTTTTGACAAAGAAACAGGCAAAATTTACGGTGCGCAAGCTGTTGGGAAAGATGGCGTCGACAAACGTATTGACGTCATCGCAACCGCTATTAAAGGCGGCTTAACGGTTCGTGATTTGCCGGATTTAGAACTCGCCTACGCACCGCCGTTTTCTTCCGCAAAAGATCCGGTGAATATGGCGGGTTACGTCGCTTCGAACATCCTCGATGGAATGGTGGAAACCGTGCAATGGCATGAAATTGATGAAATCATTGCAAACGGAGGCACGCTCATCGACGTTCGTACACCAAAAGAAGCCGCACGTGGAACCATCCATGGTGCCATAAATATTCCGCTTGATGAACTGCGCGAACGTTTAGCGGAACTTCCGAAAGACAAAACCATTTACGTAACATGTCAAGTCGGCTTGCGTGGATATTTAGCGACACGAATTTTGCGCGACAACGGTTTCCGCGCGAAAAATTTAGATGGCGGCTATAAATTGTACTCTTCCGTATTTGGTGCAAAACATTAATGTTTAAAGATATGCCGCCGGAAAGCGCAAAAAAATAATGAACCACTCCCACCTTCATTCCATTAAGAGGTGGGAGTTTCTTATTATCTCCATCGAAGAAGTTTATGCATAGAAAAACTCTTGTATGGAACGCCTATTCGTTTTTATACAACAAAACTTCCGATTCATCTTCCCCTTCCCTTCATTTAGAAAAAGGAGACTTTTCGGGAAAAATGGTAAACAGTCAGCGGTTTTAGGCGTTTATTTTACCACTTCATGAAACGTAGCTTCTGTTATGCTTTGCAAATCTTTCACGCTAAGTTCAATTAACACACCGATTTTGCCGCCGCTAACGATGATATGCTCAAATTGAGAAGCACTGGAATCGATAAAGGTCGGATAATGTTTTATCATCCCTATCGGCGAACACCCTCCACGAATATAGCCCGTCAACTTTTGTATCTCTTTCATCGGCACCAGCGCGACATTTTTCTCTCCCGTTATTTTCGCAGCTTTTTTCAAATCCAGTTCCGATTCTACAGGGACGACAAACACATAAACGTTCCCGCTCTTCCCCTGCGTAACTAATGTTTTATATACCAATTGCGGGTCTTTCCCAATTTTTTGGACAACAGATATGCCGTCAATTTTTCCATCCTGACTGTCGTAAGTAATGACATTGTAAGGAATCATTTTTTTATCAAGAACACGCATCGCGTTGGTTTTTTCTTTCGCCATTTTTCTTCCCTCCAGTAAATGCTGGATAATCAACACTCATGATACTACAATGAATATCCCCATTTCCACTTTGCAATATGAAACAATAGGTGGTTACCCGTTCATTCCGATTCAACGTTCGCCGCCTATTTTCCTGCGCTGGTTAGCTGCCTAGCAATTTCAACTTTTTTCGTTCAAAGAATCAAAATCTGCTCTATGTAACAATGGCCCCAAAAACATAACAAACCCAGTTGATCACTGGGTTTGTTATATGATGATTACTTTCCAGTTAATGCAGGTTCTTTTTGCGCGCCTTCATCCTTTTTTGGCATCTCGCGAACCCCAAATGCAACACGTTTAATGTTGAACAAATGATGCACTGTAACGTTGTCAGATGTAACGTTGTTACCGATAGCACCGCATCCAAGTGTCAAGGATGGTTTTACATTCACTGTAGCACCAATTCCGCCAAATGTTGTACCAGCATTTACAATAATACGTCCTGCTGGTTTATTGATCGTGTACGCTTCGATCACTTTTTCGTCTTCAGCGTGAATTCCAACTGTGTGGCCGAGTCCGCCCGCTTCAAGCAGTTTTTGTGCAAGATCGCTTGCTTCTTCCATATCTTTCACTGTATAGAATGCTAGAATTGGAGACAATTTTTCAATGGAGAATGGATATTCTTTACCCACTCCTGTTTCTTCCGCAACAAGCACTTTCACATCGGACGGAACCTCAATTCCAGCCATTCCCGCAATTACTTGAGGCGTTTTTCCTACAATCTTAGCATTTAATGCTCCGTTTACCATAATAACAGATTCAACTTTACGTTTTTCATCTTCATTCAAGAAGTAAGCGCCTTGTTGTTTTAACTCAGCAACGACTTTTTCTTTAATAGACTCATCAACTAAAAGAGCTTGTTCGGAAGCACAAATTGTTCCATAGTCGAAAGTCTTGCTTTGGATGATTAGTTGAACAGCTTTTGCGATATTGGCACTTTCATGAATGTAAACAGGCACATTTCCAGGTCCTACGCCATAGGCAGGCTTTCCAGAACTGTAAGCTGCTTTCACCAAACCAGGACCGCCTGTTGCGAGAATGACGCCGGTTAATTTATGTCTCATTAACTCATTTGTTGCAGGCAATGTTGGTTGCTTGATGCAAGAAATCAAACCTTTTGGCGCCCCAGCGCGTTCTGCCGCTTCTTGCATGATTCTTGCCGCTTCTACTGTACATTTTGCAGCCCCTGGGTGTGGACTGAAAATAATAGCATTTCTTGCTTTCACTGCGATCAATGATTTAAAAATAACTGTGGAAGTTGGGTTTGTGGATGGGACGATTCCTGCAACGATCCCTACAGGTTGAGCAACTTCCCATACGCGATTTTCGTCATCCTTACGAATAATCCCGACAGTTTTCACATCTTTGATAGAGTTGTAAACGTCATTCGCTGCGAAAAGATTTTTCAACGTTTTATCTGCTACATTACCAAACCCGGTTTCTTCGACCGCCATAGCTGCCAAACGGCTAGCTTCCTCTCTAGCTGCGTTTGCCATGCTTTCAACAATTTGGTCAATCTCGTCTTGCGTCATTTTTTCAAGGATTTTTTGCGCTGATTTTGCTTGCTCAAGGTAGTCTCTTACTTCCTGAATGGATTGTAAATCAATATCACGTATCATCTTTGATTCTCTCCCTTTTATTTGATCTCGCCCTTCCCAGATTTCTTGTAACTGGCGGGACGATTTTGGCATAACATCGAACGACTATTTTTCCATGCTGTTCGCATGAGCAGCAACTTTATATCTTTTGCGGCCTACCATCACCCCCTCTAAATGCAAGCCCTTGGCAACATCGTGATCCGCTCCGCTGAAATAATGATGTTCTTGCATCATTCGATGCATATCAGCCACCTCGATCTAAGGGATAAATCACTCTTTTTGATTGTTTCGCATCATCTGACGATTACTGTAATGCCTTAACCGCTCAATCTGCATATACAAAACTATTAAATAGTACCCGCCTTTCATCGTAAGGATAAGGCAATATCGGACGCGCAAAATTGGTAACGGTTACATAAAGCGGTTACATAAAAGTCTAAAGTTTTGCTCGGCAGGTTTTCACGCACATTTAGAGACAGTTGATATTCTCCGCCGTTTTTTGTCCTGTACATCCCAATTCATGATCGAACTACCGGCTTTTGAGACACACCACTCCTGAATGTTTTTCATCATTCCCGTGTCATTAAAATCTTGAGCAACCTCATTTCGCTCAAATCAAGACTAGTAGACGAACAAGCATAACCATCCTCATAAAACATCCAAGAACCGGCGATTCCGATCTCAAGAATGATTAGAAACGGAATCGCACGGGTCCTTAATATTTCATTTCACTAAGTCACTTTTCCGTTAATGCCGGAAAGTGCGGAACAACTTCCTCCCCTAATTCTTCAATCACTTCTTCAACAGGACGGTGGCCATATTTTAAGTTGATAATCACGTGATTGACACCAATATTTTTAAGACCTTCAAGAAATTCAATGAGTATATTGCGCCCGACTCGAAATCCTAAATGAATAGGAATTGGCGGATGATTTGGGTCCTCTGTCAAATCTACATATAAAGATTGAGTGAACGGTTTAAACTGATCGGTATGAGAGCGCCAATTTTTAATCAGTTCCGCTTGGAATCGCAAGTTGCGAGGATAATACATCCAACCATCGCCGTTTTCGGCAATCCATTCCACGGACTGAGAGCTATGGCCGGTTACCAGCACCGGAATGTCCGACAAACGCGGTTTCGGCAAAAGGTCCCCGCTCGACATATGAACTCGTGGTGATTCGATGACCGGAAAATTCTCCTTCCACGCTTTTTTCATTACCAATACGGCTTCTTGAAACATAGTACTGCGCTGTTCAGGATCAACGGAAAATGCTGGAAATTCGATAGGACGATCCCCGGTCGCCACCCCGAGAATCAAACGTTCACCAGACAGTTTGTCAACCGAAGCGGCTGCTTTGGCAACATGCAAAGGATGACGCAAGGTGAGAATAATGCTTGCAGTTCCCAAAGCAATCTTTTCGGTATGAGCGGCTATATATCCTAAATAAACCCAAGGATCATAAATTTGGCCCACATCCCCAAAATAAGGGTCATGCAACGGAACGTCTCTAACGAACAATGCAGCAAAATTGAGCTCTTCTGCTCTTTTTGCCAGTTTCACTTGCTTTTCAATGTCCATTTTGGGAATGCTGCCTTCGTATGATTCTATAGGAAAGAACAAACCGAGAGTGAGGTGATTTTCTTTAAACATGCGTGAATATCCTTTGTGTTTTTCAAATCGGTTCATCATCGTTCCTCCACATTTACATTTTTTTGCTTTTTAATATGCGCAAATTTATGTTTACCAAATCGGTTTATCGCCTTTGTCTAATCTATTTTTATAAATATCTAGAATTATCGATATAAAATATAAAAAATAAAAGAGATTCAGTACCCATCTGTATTTATAAATATCTAGAACTATAGATATAATAATACAAAAACAAAAGAGATTCAAGATCAAAATCTAAGCACTGAACCTCTGCACAACTAAAGTCGGCAGGTTTTGGCGTACTAAAGAGTTTTTCCTACACCTGCATGAAGGCACTCACTCTTGTTCCGTTAAGTTATCATGGACAAACACCTCACTGGTGTTTAGCACCCTATCGGCTCGGTTCAAAACCATTTTCCACTCCATCCCCATGACTCAAGTCACGCGCTTGGTGGCTATATACTTTTGTATGAGTGGGATTGGTCTACAAATCTCTAGATAACAATTCGATCAATTTTTTGATGTTCTCCTCATCCCTTTTATAATAAGTCCATTGCCCAACTCGTTTTGCTTTTATCAATCCGGCATTTTGCAGCATGGATAGGTAAAGGGACACTGTAGATTGTGACAATCCGACTTTTTTATGGATGTCGCTCACGCAAACTCCATCTTCATGTATATCCCCGTGTTGCGGTTTTGGAAAGTGGAGTTCAGGATTCTTTAACCACTGTACGATCTGCAGTCTCGTTTCATTCGACAAGGCTTTAAACACTTCTGAAAGTTCCATTGCTACCTCCAAGTTCATCAAATTTTCATATAATAATTATATTACATTCATATTATACATTCCTGCGCTTGAGTAAATTAATTAACATAAATTCAAAAATTATAAATACATATAAACACCATAAAAAAAGACATGAACCGACTCCTAGAATAGGATATGCAAACAAACTATCCAAATACGGAAGTTTATGCCTCTCGTATGGATAGATTAGCACATCACCAAGAAATCTACAATCCCCTATCTACTTACAATGAAATCTGGAACTGCATAGTAGCCTTTGCACCAATTTTATTTGGGCCATAAATATTGTGAGATCCAGTTGTTCAAAATGATCTTTGGATTTGCCAATTAGTCAGAACATATAACAAACCCAGCTTGCCGCTGGGTTTGTTATATAACGATCACTTTCCTGCTTTTAGACTAGTGCAGGATTTTCCACTTTTACGTCTGCCTCTTGTTTTGGCATCTCGCGAATTCCATATGCCAAACGTTTAATATTAAGCAAATGCTGTGGCTCAATATTGTCAGAAGTAATATTATTGCCAAAAGAACCACATCCCAATGTCAAGGATGGCTGAACTGCCGTAGTGGCACTGATTCCGCCAAACGTCGTACCGGAATTTATAATAATACGTGCAACCGGTTTATCGATAGCGAATGCTTCTATAATCTTTTCGTCTTCACAGTAAATTCCTAAGGTGTGGCCAAGCCCACCCAATTCAAGCAGTGTGGAAAAGGAAACAATAAACTGGAGAACAACAAAGGAGGCAATATCGTGGCTTATGTAGGATATGATTTACTGAAACAGCCACATTGGTAGTATGGATTTAATCACTATTGCTGTATGTATAACTTAATTTTGAGTTTTTAGTGTAATTTTGCCACAACATCCACAAGATTAAGGGTTTGGAGAGATGCAACCGTATTTTAGGGCGTTTCTAATAAAATGGAATATAAGGGAAGTATCATATCTCTAATATCAATAAATATTATTTAACATGGCCTTCCCTTTAAAGCCCATTGTGGCAGATCTGCTTGCAATTTAAAATTGAAATTTACAACACTCTCTTAGCACCGATAAAATTTTTCTTCCAATATGAGCTTAATTCTGTGATGGTTACTTTTTTTCCTTGGCGGTACGTATGAAGCATTCGATTGTTTCCTATATAGATCGCAACATGTCCGATTTTAGCAATTCCTTTTCTTTTTTTCTTTTTTCTGTCGTAAAAAACAATAAGTCACCTTTTTGAATCCGCTGTAAAGGAACAGGGGTACCTACTAAGAATTGTTGCCGGGAGTTTCTAGGAAGAGGAATGCCGTTCACACCAAAAACGTACTGGGTAAATGAACTACAATCAAACATATCTGTGCGATAGGATGGAGCATTAAATACATACGGAGTTCCAAGATATTTCTTACCTGTCAAAATAATTCGGTCTGCCAACATATTAATCACCCTCTTTAAACAGTCGCTATATAATCCATAACATTCCGATCTCCTGTCATTTGATTGGACGAGTTTTTTATAAAAAACACCTATTTTAATGGGAATCGGCAAATAAGGAGATATAATTGGCTTGTCTAGGTACATGTGCCACCAAACAAATCTTATCAAAACCTTTCATGGATGATAGAAGAAAATGTAAATAAACATTTGATTAATTTTTCAGGCCATGACAGGAACTAAGTAAAAAATGGGTGAGCAATGGTATCGAAAAAGAACCCGTATCATTGCATAATGAGTAATGATACGGGTTCTAATGATCAAAAATTGTTTTTTGGAACAAAAGAAAGCTTATTCATTGGAAATAATGACCTTTAATGCTCTTTCTTTTGCTGCGTTGCCAAATACCTCATAAGCCTTCATAATATCGGAAAAGGCAAAGCGATGTGTAATTAATTGTTCCGGTTTCAATTTTTTCGACTGCACCGTTTTTAATAACATCGGTGTAGAAGTCGTATTGACAAGACCGGTTGTTAGCGTAATGTTACGTATCCATAATTTTTCAATATGAAACTCAACACTTTTTCCATGAACACCTACATTGGCTATATGGCCGCCTGCTTTTATAATTTCTTGGCAAATATCAAATGTAGGTCGAATTCCGACGGCTTCTATCGCGACGTCTACACCTTTTCCGTCGGTTAATTCCATAATCTTTTCAACCGCCTTACCGTCACCGCTATTCACCACTTGGGTGGCACCAAATTTTTTGGCAACTTCTAGACGGTTATCGTCTAAGTCAACCATAATGATCTCTGCAGGGGAATAAAACTGAGCGGTTAATAGCGCTGCCATACCTACGGGACCAGCTCCGATAATGGCAACTGTTTGCCCAGGCTGAACTTTACCGTTTAACACGCCAATTTCAAACCCTGTCGGAAGAATGTCGCTAAGCATGACGAGAGCCTCTTCATCCACACCTTCCGGAATTGGATAAAGGCTATTGTCCGCGTACGGAATTCTTACATACTCTGCTTGGGTTCCATCAATTAAGTGTCCTAAGATCCAACCTCCATCTTCACAATGGGCATACAACCCTTTTTTGCAATTTTCGCATTTTCCGCAGGAGGTAATACAAGAAATTAACACTCTATCGCCTTTTTTGAAATTTTTTACAGCCGAACCAACTTCTTCAATAATCCCTACACCTTCATGGCCTAAAATTCGACCTTCTTCTACGGTCGGGACATCTCCTTTAAGAATATGCAAATCCGTTCCGCAAATTGTTGTTTTTGTTATCTTAACGATTACATCTGTCTCTTTTTCGATTTGCGGTTTCGGCTTTTCCATTACTTCTTTTTTTCCTGGTCCTAGATATGTAAGGGCTTTCAATTTTAGTTCCTCCTTAGAAAAAGTTTGAATCCTCCCAACTCTCATCTTACAGTAAGAAAAAAATTGTGTCAAATTTTCGTCGAAATTGCGACAAGATTGTGTCGAAGATTTTTTTCTGTCTAGGCTTTCCTCTTTGTGTATCTCCTTCCCAAACGAAAGGAAACAAATTTTTTTCCGCCAACATTTTGCTCATAGATAGGCAAGGAAATCCTCGCCTATTCACACTGGGTCATTATCCACGTTACTGTAAGACTCAATCGCTTGATCGAGCGCCCGATATGCTTCGGCAAAAGCGTTCGTTGCCGATTCATCTCCCGCATTGGCAAGCTGTGTTTGCGCGTTTTTCGCATGGGTGACAGCGCGAATGACATCTTCAATCATTTGCTGTTTGTCACCTGCCGTCGCCTTTAACTGCTCAAGTTCATGGAGACATTGATCCAAATCATAGGCGCCCGGTTGGTCAAACGATTGTTCCAACTTTTCTTTGACACGTTGCAATACTTCTTTCATCCATGCCCACCTTCCTGATTATTTTATCATCAGCTAGTGTGGGCAGTTTGAAACAAACTATGCATGAAAATGAAATGATGGAAATAAAACGCGATTCATACTTGCATAGACAAATTATAAAATATCAGCCCAAATTTTTACGGCCGTCGCTAAAATTAACCCTGCTAAAATAACTTGCAATATTTTTGTGTTCATTTTTTGCCCCATTTTTGCTCCTAAAGGAGAGGCGATTAAGCTGGCAACAACCATGATGATGGAAGGAATCAGTTCCACTTGACCCGTTGTGATTTTTCCAAACGCCGAACCAATGGATGAAATAAACGTAATCGCCAGCGAAGAGGCAATCGTCATTCGTGTTGGAATCTTTAACACAACAAGCATAATCGGCACTAGCAAAAACGCTCCCGCTGCGCCAACGATCCCTGAACCAATCCCAATGACAAGCGCTAATGCAGCGGCCAGCCATTTGTTAAAAGTCACTTGATCGCTTGGAATATCGTCAATGCCTTTTTTCGGAACAAACATCATGACAGCAGCCAATGCGGCGAGAATACCATACACGACATTAATCGTTCCTTCGCTCATCATTTTCGAACCGAACCCGCCAAGAAAACTGCCGATTAAAATACTAATCCCCATATAAAGAATTAACGTTTTATTTAAATAACCGCTTTTTCGATATGCCCAAACACCGCTAATCGTCGCAAATAACACTTCGACTGCACTAATTCCTGACACTTCACGGGCGCTAAACGAAGCAAGCCCAAATAGCGGCGGAAGATAAAGCAGCATCGGATATTTAATAATGGCCCCGCCAATGCCAACCATGCCAGAAATAAACGAACCGATAAAGCCAATGAGGAAAATCACGATAACGAAATTTAACGTCACTTCCATCAATCCATTACCCCTTTTGACTTTTCGAAAACTAAGGGGTACTTTATACGTACCCCCGAACGATTATTTTCTTTTAACCCAAAATTTCCATACACCATTTTCTTCTTTATAATCGACTAGCTCATGACCACTCACGTTTATCCAAGCAGTTAGATCATTTTTTGCTCCTTGATCCGTCGTTTCGATTTCAAGTATTTGACCCGGTGGCAATTCATCGATAGCCTTTTTTGCCTTCACAACGATCATGGCACAAGATAATCCTTTTGTATCGACGACCTTATTCCCATTCATTTTCTCAACTCCCTTCAAATTAACGGGTATGATGCAGCGCGCAACGGTTTGGACCGATTTCGAGTTCTTGCTGTTGTTCCATGTCGACCGCTTTCAGCCCGCGGTTAATCGCTACGATGTCTTCAAAGTTTGGCGGTGTCTCTGTGTTTGCGTTTTGAACAACCATATCGATAAATTCTTGTTTTTGCTTATGCTGCATCATTTCGTTGCGGGCGCGAATATTGCCTAATGTGTCGCCGATATATCCCGCTTTGTTCATTTCTTCATCCAAATTAGCGTAATGGGCAGGCAGAACGATTACATCATCCGCAATCGCAGCCACTTTTTCGTATACCGTGTCATACAAATCCGCGGCCCATTCCGCCGCTTTTCCGCCTAAATCCGGGCGTCCGAGTCCGCCGACAAAAATCGTATCTCCAGAGAAAAGCAGTTGATTGTTTACGAAGAAGGAAACACTTCCCGGCGTATGTCCTGGCGTTTTCACCGCCAATACTTCTAATTGTACTTGCGCAAAATCAATGCGGTCATGTTTTTCCAGCGGTTCGAAATCAAACACCGCTCTTTCGCTTTTCATCAAGTAATATGTCGCACCTGTACGTTCCGCCAACGCTTTTCCGCCGGAAATATGATCTGCATGTAAATGGGAATCGACGATATGCGTAATCGCTGCTCCTTCTTCTTGCGCGACTTGTTCATATACATCAATAAACCGCGATGGATCAACGACAAGCGCTTCTTTTCCGGAAATCACCATGTAAGAGAGGCACCCTTTTCCGAGACGAATGAATTGATATACTTTCATCTTGTCATCTTCATATACTTTTGCTCTGTGAAGATGTTCGCTCCACGCTTTCATGCCGCCAACGAGCGTATAAATGTTGTCAAATCCTGCTTCTACTAATTGTTCTGCCACAAACGCCGCTGAACCGCCCTTGGCGCAAACGACGACAACATCTTTGTCTTTTGGAAGGCGGTCAATAACCGAATCTACACCATCAATCAACTCGAAGTATGGAACATTAATATATTCAAAATTCTCCCCTTCAATTTTCCAATCATGAAAATCGCTTTCGTTGCGTACGTCGAAAATAACGAGATGTTCTTTATTTAATACTTTTTCTGTCAATGTTTGCACCGTCATTTCTTTTACTGCCATTTTCATACCCCCTATAGTATATTTATTTTTTAAAAAAACCGCTCAATCAGGATTGAGCTGTATCGAGCGGTCCTTCCCATTTCGACATGCCTGGGACGACATTCCATACATTAGCAAATCCTTTTTCGGTTAATTTTTGTGCCGCTAAATCGCTGCGCGTTCCAGTACGGCAAACCACATAAATCGTTTTATCCTTCGGCAGCTCATTGATGCGGTCTTCTAATTCTCCAAGCGGAATTGACACAGCGCCTGGTATATGTCCGAACGCATACTCCGCCGGTTCGCGGACATCTACAATGACCACAGAGTCATCATTTATTTTTTCCGCCAGCTGCTCGTTGGAAATCACATGAGGATATGTTGCTTCGTCTTTTGTCTCATGGTCACTTGCTTTACGAATATAATGTTTTAACACGTTTCCTTCCTCGATCGTTCCCAAATATTGATGGCCGGTACTTTCCGCCCATGCTTTGATATCGGCTTTCGAACCTTTATCGGTTGCCTGTACTTCAAGGACTTGTCCCGGTTGTAACTCATTGATCGCTTTTTTTGTTTTTACAATTGGCATTGGGCAAGATAATCCTTTTGCATCAATGGTCATATTTACTCGAATCATGCTGCATTCCTCCTTTTGCCGTTTTATTTATTCCACAGGTCCTTCCCATTCCAACATGCCACCATTCATATTGATCACATGATATCCATGACTTTCTAACAGCTGTGCTGCGCGTCCGCTTCTTCCTCCCGAACGGCAAACAAGGATATATTCCTTGTTTTTATCCAGCTCATTCATGCGAAATTCGAGCAATCCTAACGGAATATTGATCGCACCAGGGATTTTCCCGGCCGCCACTTCATCTGCTTCACGAACATCGATAATGTTCAGCTGTTTTCCTTCTTGAAGAAGTTTTTCTACTTCTTTTGCCGTTAATTGTTTCATTAACGATCCCCTCCTTTTTTTATGACCAAGCGTTCATTCCGCCTTTTACGTTTGTTACGTATTGGAATCCAAGTTTCTTCAATAGTCTGCTGGCTTTTGTGCTTCGCATTCCGCTTTGGCAAATTACAATCACTTCTTTTTCTTTGGATAATTCATTCGCGCGTTTTGGCAATTCATGAAGCGGAATATTTTTAAATCCGCGAATATGGTTCGCACGAAATTCCGCGGGAGTACGTACATCCACATACTGCACATCTTTTTTTCCTAATTCTTTCTTTAGCTCTGCTGTCGTCATCATCCGTACTCCGCGCGGTGGAATGACGCGGCTTGCAATAAACCAAACGAGCAACAGGAATAAAACGATATTTATTACTGTTTGTGCCATTCGTAATCACCTTTAAATGAATAAGTTTATGTTCCCCTCTGAAGCATCCGCCAAATACGTTGCCACTCCAGCAAACTCAATGCCATCGATCAATTCTTCTGGCTTTAATCCTAATAAATCAACGGTCATTTGACACGCGACTAATTTAACCCCCTGTTCTTTTGCCATTTCGATTAATTGTGGCAGCGGCATCGCGTTATGCTTTTTTATAACGTGTTTGATTAATTTTGGTCCGATGCCGCCAAAGTTCATGCGGGAAAGCCCCATGCGATCCGCTCCACGCGGCATCATTTTGGCAAACATTTTTTCCAAAAACCCTTTTTTCACCGAAATATGCCCGTCTTTTCGCAATGCGTTTAATCCCCAAAACGTATGGAAAATCGTGACGTCATGGTCATAAGCGGCGGCACCGTTCGCGATGATGTAAGCTGCCATCGCTTTATCGTAGTCGCCGCTAAATAAAATAATTGTTGTTTTTTTCTTTTGTTGCGACATTAAGTCCCCTCCTTCCATATACATATACTTATATAGGTATATGAACAGCTAAAAAATTACCCTTTTTGAATCCAAAACGTCCATACGCCATTTTCTTCTTTCATATCAATAACCGTATGGCCGCTTGCTTTCGCCCATGCCGGCAAGTCGCTTTTCGATCCTTTGTCGGTCGTTTGAATTTCGAGCACTTGTCCTGATGTTAATTCATCCATCGCTTTTTTCGCTTTTACAACCGGCATTGGACAAGCTAATCCCTTCGCGTCTAATACTTTATTTACATTCATGATGGATAACCTCCTTGTTATCTTACTATTACCCCTATAGGTATATTAGTATGGATAAAAGAGTGTGTCAACCCTTTTTGAAGAGTTGACTTATCTGCTTTTTACTAATAGCTCTACTGCCTCTTTGACTAAATGTTCCGTTTTTTCCCCTTTTTCCATGCTTTCGCGGAGACAATTTTCTAAATTGGTGCTTACAATGACCGCAATGGCGCGATCGATCGCATTGCGTGCCGCCGATAACTGCGCGACAACGCTTTTGCAGTCTTTTCCTTGTTCCATCATGCTAAGAACACCTTTTACTTGTCCTTCAATCCGTCTTAAGCGGTTTTTGATTTCTTTATTGTATTCCATTTTTCATTTCCCCTTTCTCGACAAGGACAATGGATGATTGAATAGCTTTGTACGTCAAAACCGTGACGGCGTAAAAAACGTATGCCTAAATTTTTTTCGATTTCATCGTTTGCAATAATATGAATCGATTTACTCGGAATATTAGAAAAATGCCGTTTTAAATAAGCATACGGAATATGAAGCGAATTAGCAATAGGCGGTTCTGTCGCTTCATTATAATCACGAATATCTAAAACAATCATATCCTTGATTCGTTCATCGGCTATATCTATACATGGAACATTGTTTACCGGATAATAACGGCGATACAATGCCATAAATAATAAACCGAAAATAATCAGGCTAATGATATTCAAATGGCGATCACCTCGATCCATTACTGTTATCCCCGCTTATTATATACCCTAATAGGTATATTAGCAACTGTTTTATTTTAACAATATATGGATGAATGATGTATCGTTCATCATCCCGACATGTATTGAGACAACCGCTGTTGCCTCAATACGTTAGCAATATGCCGTATACGGTTGGATGAAAGGATAAAAATTCCACATTCTGGTGTTTTGTTTTCATATATTCCAACAATTGTTGAGAAGGAATTCTCTCATGAAGCGGCGGCCCCATTTCGCTTTCCACCGCTTCCCATTCAATGATCAGAAATTTTCCGTTCGGTTTCATCACCCGTTCGATCTCAGCAAGCACTGCGTCATGATCATCTACTTCATGAAACACAAACGACATGAGTCCTTTGTCCACTGATTGTGCAGGCAAAGATGTATTAGATACATCTCCAAGTATATATTCGATATTATCCACTTGTTCTTTTTCTGCGTGTTTCTTTAAAAATTCCAACATTTCTCGTTGTACATCCACCGCATATACTTTTTCTTTCGTCTTTTTCGCCATTGGCACGGTAAAATACCCATTGCCGGCTCCTAAATCAGCAATGACATCTTGTGTTCCGATTTGCAATATCTCTATCACCCTTTCTGGATCAATGATTTCTTTTCGCTTCGGATCTAACAATTTTTCCGCCTTTTCTGGATGAAAACGATGCCCTGCCATTCATAAATCCTCCTGTATTCTTTCTTTAATGGTTATTATAATCAAAAAGCTTCGGAATCCATAATCCGAAGCTTTTTCTTGCTGATGCATTTTTAGCAAACCGCACAACGGTTTGGATCGCTTTCCATTCCCCGTTGTTCTTTATCTGGTTGAAATTTTTCTATATTCGTTTGACGCACTTTCAATCGTATATGCTTCTTTCCTTCCGTTTCCAATCATAGAATTCCTCTTTGTTGCGTACATCCAAAATGAATCGTTTCACACCGCTTGGAAACGGGTTCTTTTACAGGAATTACGTCCCGTGCCTCATTAGCGCTGCAACAATTGCATGATGGCGTCCGGATCAAAGCCAATTACCCATTGGCCATCAATTTCGATTTGTGGAACTCCGATTTGCCCCGTTGTTTCAACAAGTTTCCGCGCCGCGATAGGATCCCGCTGCACGTTTACTTCTTCAAACGGAACGCCTTGTTCACGTAAAAAGTTTTTCACCATTACACAATACGGACATGTCGTTGTTGTATATACCGTAACTCGTTTCATTTTCATCCCTCCACTAGAACGTCAACGTAATGTCGGCGTCTTTCGCAAAGTTTAAAAATGTAGCCGCTCCAGCGACTTCAATTCCATCGACAAATTGATCTTTGTCAAGGCCCATGACGTCCATCGTCATTTGGCATGCAACCAGTTTCACACCTAATTCTTGCGCCATTTTTACAAGCTCTTCGATTGACGGAACATTCGCTTTTTGAAATCCTTCTTGAAAATGCTCTTTTCCTTCTGGAAGCGGTAAGTTTTTATGTGCTTCTTTATGAATGAGATTCAACCCTTCAAATGTGAAGAAAATGCCTACTTCTGCCTCTGATGCCGCTGCCGCTGTGGCAATATTGAATACTTTGTATGCGTCAAATAAACTACCGTTAGCTGCGATAATCGCTACTTTCATCAAGAATTCCTCCTCGTTTTTTCTCGATCATAGTTTTTACAAAATAAAATATTTTATTTACATATACATGTATGGGTATATAACCTAGTCCTTATAGTAATCGATTTTTCCATAAATGTCAACTAACAAATATAAAAAATGTCGAGCAGGAAGTCCTACTCGACCTGTTTGTCTTTCAATCCGGCCCAAAACGCAGCAACCACAGACAACGCCACAATAAGAATTGGTGCATACATAATAAGAAATGTTTGCATGTTATGCTCCCCCTATAATTGTCCTTTTACATATTTTTTGTTGAATAAAAACAATCGCATTAACAAATACAGCGATGGAATTAATAACAAGAACCCGGCGATAAACGCGATAATAAGCGCGATCGCCATTGTTTGATTCGTAAATCCGTCGTAAATCGTTAAGTATGGGTACAACAAATATGGATAGTGAGAAATGCCGTATGCATAAAACGCGAACGCATATTGCAGCAGCAAGCTAATAAACGCCCAGCCGAAATGTCTCTTTTTCCAAAGCAAATAAACGGTCAACACGAAAAACAGAAATGATATGGCAAACATCCAAGCAATGTTGAACATGTTGCTATAATGCTCCGGATTATGATGCCGCAGCTGATAAATGATGAGGAGCGCCGATAAAATCGTTGGCCCGCTCCAACTTAGCGCATATTTCCGCAGCAATTCGCGCGCCTGCATATCCCCCGCTTCATTGGCGTAATACGTTAGAAATGTAGCGGAAATATAGAGAACGCTCGTAATGCTTAACAACACAATACTCCAAGTAAGCGGGCTGACAAACAGCTCTTTATATAATAAAGTGAGTGTTTCCCCGCTTTTCTCCACAAATCCTCCTTCCGAAATCGTCAGCACAATCGACAGTGACGCCGGAATAAACAGCCCTGTTAGCCCGTAGGCAAGCAAATACCAATTTCTTTCCGTCCCGCCATACGTATGAAACGCATAATACGACCCGCGGATCGCCAAAAGCACAATGGCAATGCTGGCAGGAACGAGCAAAATCGAGCCGTAATAATAGGCAGTTTTCGGGAAAAAGCCGACGATGCCGACGAAGAAAAAGACGAGAAACACGTTCGTCACTTCCCATACCGGGGAAAGATAGCGCTGGATAATTTTATGCAAAATATGCTTTTTCTTGGCAAAATCGCTGTATGCGCTGAAAAATCCAGCACCAAAGTCAATCGAGGCGACTATAACGTATCCGAACAAAAACAGCCATAAAACAGAAATGCCAACAATCTCCAACGTCATTCCGCCATCACCTCCTGCTGGCCTGAACGTTCCGCCAACTCCCGTTCGACTGGGTTTTTGCGGAACATGTTAATCAGCACCGCCGCACTCGCGATTCCTAAAATAAGATACAAGATCGAAAATAAAATGAGCATCGTATCGACATGCGCTGACGATGTCGCCGCTTCCGCCGTTTTCATATAACCGCGCAAAATCCACGGCTGCCGGCCGACTTCGGCAAGATACCATCCCGCTTCAATCGCCAGCATGGAAAGTGGACCGGAGGCTACCAACAGGCCGAAAAACCATTTTTTCGCGACAAACTTCCACTTAAATATTTTTCCAAGCCAATAAACCGCCGCTACAACGGTAAGAAACACGCCAAGCGTCACCATTAAATCAAATAAATAGTGAATGTAAAGCGGGGGCGTTTCCTCCTTCGGAAATTCGTTTAATCCTTTTACTTCCGCGGCAGGATGATTATGCGCCAAAATGCTTAATGCGTTTGGAATAATAAGCGCATTTTTTATATTGTTGTTTTCATCAAGCATCCCGAACAAGACAAGCGGCGCATGGGTGCTCGTTTCAAAGTGCCATTCCGCCGCCGCTAATTTTTCCGGCTGATATTCAGCTAAAAATTTTCCTGATAAATCACCGACAAGTGCACTTACAAGTGAAAAAATCAAAGCTGTTTTCATCGTTAAATACAGTGCTTTTTTGTGATAAATATGCCGGTTGCCTCGCATTAAATGCCAAGCGGCGATGGACGCCAAGACAAAAGCACAAGTCATATAGGCTGTCGCTAATACGTGCGCTACTTTTGTCGGCGTCGCTGGATTAAACATTGCCACAAGCGGCTCGATATTTGTGATGACTCCGTTTTTCAATTCAAAACCTTGCGGAGTATTCATAAACGCGTTTACCATCGTAATAAACATTGCTGATGCCGAAGAACCGATGGCAACCGGAATAAGCAGCAACAAATGTTTTTTCTGATTTTCGAATCGATCCCACGTATATAAATAAATGCCAAGGAAAATCGCTTCAAGAAAGAAGGCAAACGTCTCCATAAACAGCGGCAGACTGATAACTTGACCTGCAAGTTGCATAAAGTTCGGCCATAATAACGACAGCTGCAATCCGATCGCCGTTCCCGTCACAACGCCGACGGCTACCGTAACGACGAAGCCGCGCGTCCATCTCCGCGCCAGCAAAATGTAATGTTCATCGTTTTTGCGGATGCCTACCCATTGAGCAATCGCAATCATTAACGGGACGCCGACACCGATCGTTGCATAAATAATATGGAACGTCAGCGTCAGTTCTGTAAGCACTCGGCTAAACAGAACTGGATCATATTTCCACATCGCAATATCCTCCCTTTATGAAAACAATCTGCCAACCATCGACAGAAGCATAATCACTGCAACAAAAAAACTAACCATCACAAGCCATTTTTCTTGGCGTTTCCACACATTTTTTCCTCCTTTGATTCCTCTTGCTCTTATTTATTTTGTCAACAATTTAACAAGATACTGAAATTGTGATGTTTTTCACAAATTTGTCATGATTAACAGAGTTATAAAGGTAAAAATGTTTTATACCATACAATTTTTTATCCATTATGCTTATCGATCCCAAAAATAAAATGGTTACCATCGACAATGATGATAACCATTTTCTTATGCTTTATACAAAGAAACAAAAAAATAATAACCAAACAACAGTGTGACAAATAACACTAAAAGTGCTAAAAACCAAATAAGAAAACGAGCGGTACGAAATGTTTGTTCATTAATTTGCCTTGCTTTTTGGAAATAGCTAATAGTGGCAAAAACAACCGTACACACTCCCGTTACGACAGACAACGTTCCAATCATTTGCACTGCCATGTTGGATAAAGAATGATGGGACGATTTGATATGCAAGTTAATGATGAGAAATCCAATTCCTGTTATAGCGATAGCCGTTCGTATCCACGCTAAAAAC
Source organism: Parageobacillus sp. NEAU-HV-2 (assembly GCF_059115485.1). Taxonomy (NCBI): domain Bacteria; kingdom Bacillati; phylum Bacillota; class Bacilli; order Caryophanales; family Anoxybacillaceae; genus Parageobacillus; species Parageobacillus sp. NEAU-HV-2. The sequence continues at coordinate 44,941 of NZ_JBXUJJ010000001.1, read as the reverse complement.
GTACGCTCATTGGCGAGATGCTGTTGAATATATTTGGAGTCTTCCGTTGGTACTTGCGCTTTCTCCTTCATTTTCCACACACCTTTCTTCCATAAACATTACTGACGAATAAAAAACCCCCTATAGTATACTAGCCTTTCCGTCAAGCTGTCTACTATAAGGGGATGGGAAGGCAATTATAATTGACATTCCCGATTTGCACTTCGATTGTATAGTGGAACAAATTCCTTTTCTCCTTTCCTAGCCACTGTTGCTGTTTTTTATTGTATACAAACAAACGCAATGACAAACAAATAAAAAAAGCTGCCTTCAAAGCAGCTCTATGTCACACGGATTATATATATTTCCGATGCACTGTTTTTCCATCATACGTAAATAATATAGGCTTCTCTTCCACCACCGTTTCCATATGAACAGGACGCCCCCATAGCTGATAAATATACGGAAGCACTTTTTCTAAATATTTAATGTCTAATTCAATCCCTTCATACCAATGTTTTAAATATAATTCACCATTGCGCATATAGTCCCCGTCATTGACCGTAATGTACGGAAACCCGCCATTGACCCGCATGTTCACGAGTTGATCACGAATGTGCTCCCAGTCTTTATCGACAATCTTATACTCTTTTCCTTGTTTTTGGAATAAATACATATCTTCACGCATCACTAGCTCTTTCGTTAAATAATTGCGCAAAAATGAAATATCGGATTCCAATTCACGCACTTCAAAAATTTTTTCGCGTCCCGACCCTGGCTTCACCCCACGTTTTTTCATTTCCTCGGTTGGGTTATTCCAGCGTTCTTCAATGTCTTCAAAAATTTTCAATCCTAAATAGTACGGATTAATTCCTGTGCGCGACGGCTGTACGACATTGGCGTTTAATTTGGCGAATTCAATCGCTTCGTCGCTTGTTAAGTCCATTTCCCGTAAAATGCGCTGATGCCAATACGTCGCCCAGCCTTCATTCATGATTTTCGTCTCGAGCTGTGGCCAGAAATAGAGCATTTCTTCGCGCATCATCGTTAAAATATCGCGCTGCCAGTCTTCCAGTTCACGACTGTATTCCTCGATAAACAACAATACGTCTTTTTCCGGCTGCGGCGGAAACTTCCTGCGCTTTTTGCGCGGAGGCGGAGCTGGACGATCTTTTTCATCAAGCTTCCATAAATCGTCATATGGCGTCGCTATTTTTGGCGGCTCTTCCTCTTCGTATACTTCCGTATCTTCCCACGTCCACGATAATTTTGGACGAAGCAATGACGGGTCGATATGCTCTTGAATCGCCAATACCGCATCTAAAAATTTTTCTACTTCTAATTTTCCATATTGGTGTTCGTAATGTTTGATTCTCTCGGCGGTCGCAGCCATGCTTTCGACCATATCGCGCTTTGTATTGCTAAAGCGCACGTTATTTTTAAAAAAGTCGCTATGCGCCAGCACATGAGCGACAATTAGTTTATTTTGGATTAACGTATTCGTATCTAGTAAAAACGCGTAACACGGGTCAGAATTAATCACCAACTCATAAATTTTGCTTAATCCCAAATCGTACTGCAACTTCATTTTGTAAAACTGCTTGCCAAAGCTCCAGTGGGAAAACCTTGTTGGCATACCGTACGCACCAAACGTATAAATAATATCCGCCGGGCAAATTTCATAACGCATCGGATAAAAATCCAACCCAAATCCTTCGGCGATTTCCGTAATTTCAGCAATCGCCCGCTCCAACTCCTTTAATTCATCTTGTCGCATGCACATCTCCCCCCTTTTCCTCTTATCACAATGTATGAGAAAAAAGGAGTTTTGATACGTATAAGTCTGTCTTATATTTCTCTGAAGTTATGAAACGGTTATTCGGCCTTCTTATGTCCAAATGCAATGGATAAACTTCGTTAGTCCATGAAACGTTCTTTCACTGAATCATACCGGCCCTATTTGAAACGATAGAGAATAGAGTATATAGCCGTTAACTGAATTTCTTTACACCCCTAACTGTTCACTTTTAATAACAAAAGAGTCTTGGAAAAAGCCTAAAGGGTTCCGTTTTGAGATGAAAAAACTTAAATTCACATCAATTTTGTCAAAAAAAAGCAGGGTAATTGCCTTTCTTTTTGGTTTTGACTGTTTTTTGTTGATTTTTAAACCACACAAAAAGACCGAAATAAATTGGTCTTTTTGTATGTCTTCTTCAACCTTTAACTTTTAGCAATCTCATGCTGTTTAATGTTACGATTAATGTTGCTCCCATATCGGCAAATATCGCTAACCATAGCGTTAACCAACCAGGTACAATTAACAATAATGCCAATGCCTTAATCCCTAAAGAGAAGGTAATGTTTTGCTTAATAATTGCTAAAGCCTTACGGCTCAATTTAATCGTATATGGCAATTTACTTAAATCATCAGACATTAAAGCAATATCGGCTGTTTCTAGGGCTGTATCGGTTCCAGCCCCACCCATTGCCACACCAACGGTTGAAGCTGCAAGAGCCGGTGCATCGTTCACACCATCTCCAACCATCGCCACACTTTGATACTTGTCACGCAGCTCTTTAATGAAATTCAGTTTATCTTCCGGAAGTAAATCGGCTTTAATCTCCGAAACGCCAACTTGTCTTCCAATGGCTTCGGCTGTTCTTTGGTTATCCCCTGTCAGCATCACCGTTTTTTCAATGCCGACTTGATGAAGTTTTCGAATAACCTCTTTGGATGATTCTCTTATTTCGTCTGCCACGGCAATTAACGCCAGAATTTCTTTTTCCGTCCCTAACGCCATGACCGTTTTCCCTTGTGTTTGAAAGGTTGTAATTTGTTCTTTTATTTCTGGTTGGATGCTATTTGGAAGAAGTTCTTCAAAAAGACCTGGACTTCCGACATAATACATTGCGTTATTTACTTTGGCTTTGACCCCTTTACCTGTAATGGATTGGAATTCTTCAACCGATATATCATTAAAATTCAATCCGTCTTCTTCTGCTTTTCTTATAATGGCGGAAGCAAGTGGATGTTGTGAGCCTTTTTCAATGGCGGCTGTAATGGTCATTAGTTCTTTTTCATTGCCATTATATGTGACCACATCGGTGACGGAAGGAACACCTTTTGTTAATGTTCCTGTTTTATCAAAAGCGATGACTTTTAGAGATCCTGCTTCTTCTAAATAGATGCCACCTTTAATTAACACCCCGTTTTTCGCCGCATTTCCAATGGCGGTTACAATCGCAACAGGAGTGGAAATGACCAGCGCACACGGACAACCGACCACTAATACAGCTAGACCTCGATAAATCCATTCGCTCCAATCAGCCCCAATAAATAATGGCGGAACAACAGATAGTAAAAGAGCAAAAATGATAATGGCTGGTGTATAGTATTTGGCAAAATGATCTACAAACGCTTGAGAAGGTGCTCGTTCTGCTTGAGCTTCTTCCACTAGGTGGATAATTTTCGAAAGAGTTGTATCTTCCACTCGTTTTGTAACTTTTACTTCCAGTAATCCTTCTTCATTCAATGTTCCTGCAAAGACTTCATCACCAACTGTTTTAGCTACGGGAACACTTTCCCCTGTAATCGCGGCCTGATTGAACGTAGATGTACCCTTGATGATGATTCCATCCATCGCTAATTTCTGACCGGGCTTCACGATCATAATATCCCCGACTTGAATATCGTCAACAGGGACCATCATTTCTTCATTTCCACGGCGAATTAATGCTTCTTTTGGAGCAATATCTATCAACGATTCAATGGATTGACGAGCTTTATCCATGGAATAACGCTCTAAAGCTTCACTAATAGCGAATAGAATAACAACCGTTGCACCTTCTCCCCATTCACCAATCGCTGCTGCTCCTAAAATCGCCACTGTCATCAGCGTATTCATATCAAACTGTAATCGAACCAGGTTTTTGAAACCTTTAATAAATAGCGAATATCCGCCAATTAAAATCGATGCAGCATACCCAATCGTCGCAAAGGTATGCTCTTCCCCGTATTGCTTCCCTAAAAACCAACTGATCACAAGCAAAACGGCGGAAATATACACTTTCATGTTTTCTTTTTGCTTCCAAAAAGGTTCACGCTTGACTGCTTTTTCTTTATCTTCCCGAACCTTTAAGTTTTCAAAAGCCCCTGCTTTTTCTAATTCTTCGATGGTTGTTGTACCCCAAACGGTAATTTTAGATGCTCCAAAGTTTACTTTAGCATCTTGAACACCTGGCAATGATTTTACATTATTTTCAAACTTTGCCGCACAGTTTGCACAAGTAAATCCTTGAACACGGTAGGTTTTCGCTTCTGATTTAGATAATTTTGCTTGTTGTTCAGACATGGACTTTCACCTTTTTCTCATGTGCTAACGCAATCATGATTAACTGCTTAATATGGTCATCATCCAATGAATAAAATGCTAGCTTTCCTTCTTTTCGATACTTTACAATCCCTTGTTTATAAAGGGTCCGTAAATGATGGGAAGTTGTTGCAACAGAAGCCCCAATGATATTGGCAATATCACATACACATAACTCTTCATCTTGGCAAAGTGAATAGGCAATTTTTGCCCTATTTTCATCTGCCAGTGCTTTAAACAACAGGACAACACTGGATATATCTTCTTTTTGCAATTCCCCTTGTATTCGATTGACTTTTTCTTCGTCATAACAATAAATTTCACATGTATCTTTCTTACTCATTAATTATCCCCCTTTCATATTCAAATTTCCGTTTGAATATATTATACCTCATTTCTTTTATTATTCAAACATTTATTTGAATGAAAAACAAAAAAGAATTGGATGTAAAAAATCAACCTAATATTTACCAGGCATTTCATTTAATTAGCTACATCAAAAAATTCTATTAGCTAAAAACAATAAACCTCATTATCCGCAAAAAGATAATGAGGTTTACTATTTCTTAACCAAAGAATGTTTGGAACAATAAATATGCGTTTAAGCTGATAATCACCATCGCTACCATCCAAGCAAGAACTTTCAACCATAATGGATTTGCGAACTCGCCCATTTTCTTTTTATCGCTAGTGAATTGAACGAGAGGCACTACCGCGAAAGAGAGCTGTAAAGAAAGAATAACTTGGCTCAAAATAAGTAATTGAGCCGTTCCGCTTTCGCCATAAAGAGCAGTTACAACAACGGCTGGGACAATGGCAATCAATCGAGTGATCAGCCTTCTTAACCAAGCAGGAAGGCGAATGTTTAGAAAACCTTCCATCACAATTTGACCAGCTAAGGTTCCTGTTAATGTGGAGTTTTGACCAGAAGCCAACAAAGCAACTCCAAATAAAATACTTCCAAGTGTTGTTCCAAGCAGTGGAGCAAGCAAGTGATAAGCATCTTCAATCTCCGCAACATCTTTCATTCCTGCTTTATGGAATGTAGCAGCAGAAACAATAAGGATAGATGCATTAATAAATAAAGCGAAAAAGAGTGCAATTGTTGAATCCCAAGTGGCATATTTGATCGCTTGTCGTTTACCCGAGCTGGTTTGTTCGTATTGACGTGTCTGCACAATGGAAGAATGCAGATAAAGATTATGAGGCATTACGGTTGCACCTAAAATACCGATTGCAATATAGAGCATGGATGGATTGTTAATAATCTCTGGGCTTGGAACAAATCCCTTCAATATGCCACCTACATCTGGCTTAGAAAGAAAGATTTCAGTCACAAAGCAAGCACCAATGGTTAGAATTAAAACAATTACCAACGTTTCAATATAACGAAACCCTTTATTCTGTAATAGCAATACGACCAGTACATCCAGAGCTGTAATAATCACTCCATATATTAACGGAATGCCAAACAACAATTTCAAAGCGATTGCCGAACCGATCACTTCGGCTAGATCACAAGCTGCGATTGCCAACTCGCATAAAACCCATAAGATCATTGCTACAGGCTTGCTGTAATGGTCGCGACAAGCTTGGGCTAAATCCCTTCCCGTTACAATTCCCAACTTGCCAGCCAATGCTTGAAGCAATATTGCCATTAAATTGGAAAGCAAAATAACGGAAAGCAACGTGTATCCGAACTGGGAACCTCCTGCGATATCAGTCGCCCAGTTTCCCGGGTCCATATACCCCACGGCAACTAAGTATCCTGGTCCAGCAAACGCAAGAAACTTTTTCATCCAAGAACCCGTTTTTGGTATACGCAAACTTCTATATACTTCGGGCAATGTTGGTTGTGTCCGTTTCTTTCTCCAACCTTCCTCAACGACTAACGGCAGTTTTTTTATATTTTCACTCATGATGATCACCTCATGATTGGTTTTCGCTAAATATTTTGCATTAAGGAAACTTTTGGGGTAAAAAAATTTGCTCCTACAACTTAGAATTAGATATATGTAAGAGCAAAGAAAATGTTGCCTAGATAAATTGTACACCAGAAATTTTTTTAGTCAAGGGAAACTTTTATCGCTTATTAATTCTTAAGCTCGCTAAAATATTGAACAAGGTACTGATCTTGCTCTATATTGGTCATACTTTTTGTTAGACTTTCATGTCCCCGTGATGGATTTGAGAGGTTTCAATTTGAATGGTTGTATGCAGAATCTTAAATTTTTCTTCAATCATGTGAATGGCATCTTGTAAAACCTTTTGGCTGTCTTGATGATCTTCAATCAAAATATGACAACTTAATGAATCCAACCCTGATGTAATCGTCCAAATATGGAGGTCGTGAACGTTAATCACCCCTTCAATACTTTCTAAGGCTTTTTTCACTTCATTTTGGTCAATGGTAATTGGCGTTCCTTCCATCAAAATGTGAACCGTATGTTTAATCACTCCCCAGGCACCTTTCAAAATTAATAAAGCAACCAAAACGGAAATAATGGGGTCAGCTACATACCAACCAAAGATCCACATGACAAGCCCAGCGACGATAGCGCCTACGGAACCTAAAGCGTCACCGATCACATGAAGATAGGCGCTACGAAGATTGACATTATTTTTCACATCCCCTTTTTTCATTAACGCCCAGGCACTTAAAAGATTGGCAAAAAGTCCAATGGACGCAATCAGCATCAAAGAACCACTAGCTACGGTTGGCGGGTTGTAAAAACGCTCAATAGCTTCCCATACGATAAATCCAGCGATAACAAACAAGGTAACTCCATTAAATAAAGCGGCTAAAATTTCAAAACGATAAAAGCCATACGTTTTACTGGGGGAAGCTGGTTTGGTGGCAAACCAAATGGCAACTAAGCTAAGAACAAGTGAACTGGCATCACTAAGCATATGGCCAGAGTCAGAAAGAAGGGCTAGGCTGTTTGTGATTAAACCTCCGAAAAACTCTAACAACATAATTCCAGCGGTAATGAGAAGTGCAATCATAAGCCCTTTTTTGTTTCCTTCTCTGCCGTGGTCGTGGTGATGATGGCCGTGGTGATGGTGGTGACCATGGTGGTCGTGAGAATGATGGTGGTGATGATGCATGATAAAACGCCCCCTTAATGATGTTCAGAATGGTCAATGGCTTGTTTTAATAATGAAATAACGTGTTCATCATCGCAGGAGTAAAACAGTGTTTTTCCTTCACGGCGATACTTAACCAGTCTCAGATTTCGTAACATACTAAGCTGATGGGAAACGGCTGATTGAGACATTTCCAACACTTCCGCAATGTGGTTAACATTGCACTCTTCCTGCGATAACAAATAAAGAATTTTGATTCGCGTTGGATCGGCTAATACCTTAAATATGCGCGATATATTTTCAATGGTTTCGGATTTTAAGAAAGAATGGTCTTCGGTCTTCATGATGATTTCCCTCACCTTATTTATTATATATGAGCATATGTTCATATGTATGTATAATAATTTTAAATTCATTTTTTGTCAAGTTGTGTAAAAAATCGACTTGCAACATGCCAATCTAAGGATATAAAAAGGACAGCAGTAAACTGTCCTTTCACACTTTTTGTAAATCCGTATGACAATACCCTCAAGTTTTTTACAGAAAAAACAAATAAAATGAAATCAATACAAAACCGATGATAGCCATGATAACGCAATATATTTTGGTAGATGTGCGTAAAGCTGTTCCAAAAATTTCTTTTCCCGTCACGGAAAGCATTACCCCCATCGCCAAGGCGATAATCATTGCTACTAGCCAAGGAACCACCATTCCATAATTGCTTCCGATGAAGGCCCCGACTCCTACAGGGGCGGAGGCTATGGTTGCCCCAAGTATGATGCTGAAAGTTCCAAACCCAGCCGTCAGCAAGGGAGTGAAAACAGCGATACCTTCTGGAATATTGTGAAGCATGATCGCAGTTATCATTGGTTTAGTCAATGAATCGTGAGCATTTGCTCCAAGTGCGATGCCTGTTGGAAAATTGTGCAGGGCAATACTGAATGTTAAAAATAGACCAGAATGTATGAATAAGTCTTTTTTAGCGTCATTGGTGATAATGATCACATGATGAGAAACCTTTTCTAGATGCTTGTAAATAAAATAACCAAAAATCAATCCGACAATAGCAATAAACCAACCTCCAATTTCTATGCTTTCAGGCAAAATTTCCATTGTAACCAGTCCAAATATCATTCCGCTACATACGGAAAAAATGGTCGGCGTTCCTCTTTGCCAGCCTTGAAACAACCAAGCAATTGCTCCGCCAGATAACATTCCGATAGCAGAAGCAGAAAACCCTAAAAGCCAAATTGAGTTCATCCATCATCCCCCCTTGTACTAAGTTGTCTTTACTTTTATATCTGCCAAATTTATAAAATATGCCTTAAGAAAAAAAATCCTCCACCGTGGGAGGATTGTAAAGCCTTCATTTTCAGAAAAGTGAGATTCGAGAGACTTTTTACAATAAGAACATACAACAACCATGTATTTAGTTGATAATGAAAACACGGTCCGCGCCCTATGAGATGGCTAACTCAAACAAAGGAATTGAAAAGGATAAAAATTTGCACATGTTCATCATTTCTTTTCCTTTTCGCCGTTCGATCATTATCCCCTTATCTTTGGGATACTATTCTTGACGAAAAATTGCGACATTTATTTTCCCTTTTTCGCCTCTGTTTCGGTTACAATTTATATTTTACCTGACGGCACAACATTTACAAAGCAACAAAATCGCTAAAAGTCATACAATAACAGTGACTCCTTCTTTAAAGGAGGCATGCCTTTTGAACACCGTGGACTATGACAAAGCGTTATATTATACGCACCGTTCTCAATGGGATAACTTGCTCATTTTAATGGTGCGCACGCAAGACGATTTGCTTTCGAAAAAAATCGAGAGGTTTCTTCACGCTTACAACTTCGAACATGATTACTCCGTGATCGAGAAGCGATTCACGGATTTGCTGCGCTACATTGACCATGCTTTGGAAGTGAGCGAACAAAAAACAGGGACAGAGCAGTATGCAAGCTTCTATTCATGAATAATAACGGGGAATTGGTTCGGCCCAATTCCCCATCATTTATAATATTCGTTCTCCCACCGATATATAAGAAAAATCCCTCTTTTTATCCCGTGGATGTCAGATGGAGCTGTTCTTTTTTCACCGATTCTCCAGTCCTTAGTACCAATAATCCGGAAATGATAAGCAATCCGCTTAATATGGCATATGGAATCAGAACATGCTGCAATGAAACGAGGCCAGTAAATACGCTTAACAAAGCGGAACGAATAAGAAAACCGAGCGCTCGAAATAAGCTGTCTATCCTTCCGATTTTCCCATTAGGAATCCGTTCCATCATCAGCGAGCTGCGGGCCACCCTTGTCCCCGCATTGCCAAACGCCGTTAGGCTAACAAGCACATAAAATATCCACGTGTTTTTCACCAATAGAAACATGGTCATCGCCATCGCATACATAAAGACGGTAATTGTGATGCTTACTTCGGTTCCGATTTTCCTTAGCCATAACGGCACGATCAACCCTGCGAGCGCGGCCCCGATTCCGTATATCATGCTTTGAATGCCGTATACCGAACTATCTTCCTTTAAGACATCGGTAATATAAATTGGATGAAGATAAGTAGTCATCATCACACCAATAAAGGGCATGAACGAAGCAAGCAAAAAACAAAATAAAAGCGGACGAGCTTTCATATAATGGTATCCTTCGGTCATCTTCATCCAAAACGAATGTGTGTCTCCATTTCTGACAGAACGTTGATATGGGATAAAGAAAAGGCCAACAATCGCTACCACATACGTGCACGCATCTAGCCATAAAATCGAGTAAAGTGGCACTTTCGTAAGAAGCAGGCTTGCCGCTCCGCCGGAGATGACGGTGGCCAATTGTCCTTGAATCTCCATAATCCCATTTAACGTCTTATATTGATCAGGGTGAAATACTTCTTGGGTAAATGCAAATAGCGTCGGATAAAAGAGAAAATAATATAGGGAGCCGCTGGCAAATAAAATCACTAAATGCCATACATGATACTCTGTTCCCATCATCCCATAAAGCGCAAACATAGCGGCAATCACTAGTCCCATTGCCTCTCCAAGCATTAACATAGCTTTTCGCGACATATGATCAATCCACATTCCGACATACGGTGTCAATAAAAACATGATGATCGTCATCGTTGTGGACATGTAGCCAAACCACGTTCCTCCGTCAGGTTTTTGCACAAGCAGCCAAGGAACCGCCGTCATCGTGATTCCTGTTCCAACGGAAGAAAACAAATTGGCAACGAGTAACAAATATAACCGACGGTCGCGATGCAGGCTGTTCATGCCTGCTCCCTCCACCACTTGGCTGCGTTGATATAACGCCGCAGTTCGAAAAAGACATCATCCACCTGCAAAGCTGCCGGCTTCGTTAAATGATCGCCAGCAAAACTAGGGGGATCTAAAACCAGCTGCTTCGGAATAGTATTCGCATGCAGGCTGCGCATCACCGTCCGCATGTTGTTTAAGGCATTAATTCCACCTTTTCCTCCCCCTGCTACCGCGATAAGAGCAACTGGTTTGTGTTCAAATTGGTCGCTGCTTAAAAAATCAAGAGCATTTTTTAACGCTCCACTCATGGCGCCGTGATACTCAGGCGAGCAAAGAATAACGCCATCTGCCTGTTGCATTTGCCGACGCAGATGAAGGACACTGGGCAATTCTTCTTGGCTTGCCTCCCCGTTATATAGCGGAATCGCTTCTTCGCTCAAATCAATCAGCTGAGCCCTGTATTGCCTTGCAATATGTCTAGCGACGATTCCCGTTCTCCCCGATTTGCGCGGACTCCCGTTCACGACAACAATATGCATATCGGTTCTCTCCTTTGCTCCTTGTTTTTCTGATTATAGTGTAAGCGAAAGGAGCTGTTTCCTACCTCATCAAATCGGGGGATCTTTTTCTACGGAATTGGCCAAAAAAAGAATACGACTAAAGTCTGAGATGTTTTACGGCATAAAGAGCTGCTTGGGTACGATCCGCAAGATTTAACTTGGCAAGTATATTGGATACATGCGTTTTGACTGTTTTTTCCGTAATCATCAATGCTGCAGCAATCTCTTTATTGCTTTTTCCCTTCGCGATTTCAGCAAGCACTTCTTTTTCTCGCTTCGTCAACGTTTCAATAAGCTGCTCCTCACGATCCCCTTCTTTTGACAAGTGAGTGATTAAATGAGCAGTGATTTTCGGATGAAGCTGATTTTCGCCTCGGTACACAGATATAATCGCCTGTACTAACTGATCTGGTTCCACATCCTTCAATTGATACCCCGACGCGCCGGCACGAATGGCAGGAATAACATGATCAACATCAGAAAAACTTGTTAAAATGAGAATCTTCGTATGAGGAGACAGTTCCTTTATTTTTTTCGTGGCTTCAATACCATCCATGACCGGCATGACCAAATCCATTAACACGACATCTGGCCGCAGTTCTTTCACTCGTTCCACCGCTTCTTCGCCATTGGCTGCTTCACCGACTACGTTGATTTCCTTTTGCGTGTTGAGGAAAAAAACTAATCCTCGCCGAACAACATGATGATCATCCACAATAAGCACTTTGATCCCCATTATCCTCTCCCCTTTTTCAACGGAATGATGACATCGATGGTCGTTCCTTCTCCGACAGAACTTTCGATATGAATTTCGCCATTTAATGATGCGACCCTCTCTTTCATACTATTTAAGCCGAGAGAAAAAGGCTGGCCATCAACCTTGGCAAATCCGCATCCCTCATCACGTACCTTCATATGGACATGGTGCTTTTGGGCGTGGATCGCAATATCGACCTCGGATACTCCTGCATGTTTTTTGCAGTTATTTAACGCTTCTTGTCCCACGCGCCATAAACACTCTTCGACTTCGTTAGGTAAATCAACCAGTCCGTTAATATCCACATTTACTTTTAATCCGAGCATATCTCCGTAATGCTGAAAAGCGTTGGCAAGTCCATGTTCCAAACCGTGCGGACGAAGCTGCCAAATAAGCGCCCGCATTTCCTGAAGAGCTTCTTGCGCTAATTGCTGAATGTAGGTGAACGCATCTTTTATTGTTTCATCTTCCGTCATTTCCTTTGCGCCGCGTGCCGTCAACTGCAACGAAAATAATAATTGGCTCACCGAATCGTGTAAATCTCTCGCCAAGCGGTTGCGTTCCGCTATTAATGCAAGCTTTTGTTCATTTTCAGCGAGCTTGATGCGCTTTATTGCTGTCCCGATTTGATAAGCAACCGCTTCTAATAATGCCAGTTCCTTATTGGAAAAGCTCGTTTTATGCGGAGCGGCTACGTTGAGCACCCCAAATTTCTCGTCCCCCGCACGAAGGGGAATGCTCGCGTGGTGGGTGACGCCATTGGTATCTCCCCATTGCTCTTCGATTGCCTGTTCAAGCCGCTTGCATTCAATAACGTTCGCTGCCCGCTGCAGCCGCCCATCTCTGTACCGTTCCAAACACCAACAGTCTCCTTCGCACATCGGTTTCTTGTTTCCCCATGTCAGTGCAGGAGGTAATTGATAGTCAGCAATAAAAGAGTATCCTTCTTTTGGATGGACGAAAAAAATCCAGCCGCATTGCAGTTTCATCACTTGTATTAATTCCTTTAATACGGTCTGCAGCATTTCCTTTACATCATTGCACTGATTCAACGTTTCGGCAATGGATTTTAATGTCAGCAATTCTTGAATATCCTGCTTCTCTCTGTCCATTGAATTTCCTCCTCGCCCAAATTGTATAGAAAAAGACAACGCCGCCATCGGCATTGTCTTTTTTGTCTTATGCAATAGGATATTGTTGAATGAGCGGATGAAGTATAATCTCATCAATAAGCATATGCTTTGGAGCGCTTGCCATATACACGACCGCTTTTGCGACATCTTCGGCTTTCAGCCAATCGCGTTTTTCCGGAACGCCTTGGATGGAATCGGCAAAGTACGTATCAACCATTCCTGGGTTAATCGTACCAACGCGAATGCCGTACTTTCTTACTTCCTGCGCAAGCGAACCGGAAAATCCTTGAACGGCGTATTTGGTCGCAGTGTATGCCGCCCCGTTCGGAATCGTGTAACGGCCGACATCGGAAGAAATGGTAATAATCGTTCCCGATTTTCTTTCTTTCATGTGTGGAAGCACGGCTTTTACCCCGATAAACACGCCTTGAACATTGACGGCAAAGATGCGCTCCCATTCTTCCACGGTCGTCTCTTCCACTTCTTTAAAAAATCCAATTCCTGCGTTATTGACGAGAATATCGATTTGTCCAAACGCTTCTAATACTTCTGTAACCATCTTTTGCATCTGTTGTTCATTGGCAACGTCCACTTGGAACGCCTTCACATAAGAAAATCCTTTCTCTTTTAGCTCTTTTTCCGTTTCATAAATCCCTTCAGAACTTCCCACCAGCGCCAATTTTACTCCTTGCTCCGCTAATTGAAATGCAACGGCTTTTCCGATTCCGCGCGAAGCTCCTGTAACAATCGCTACTTGGTTTGTTAACATATAGAATGATCCTTTCTGTATGCGTTCGTTTATTTACGATTAAGATAACGAAGCAGTGCGAAGAAAGTCATGAACTCGTTTCATCACTGCGTCAGAAAGTTGCTGCAGCTTTGCTTCACTGTCTGCCAATGACTGTCCCTTCACACCGAAATACACTTTGATTTTCGGCTCCGTTCCCGAAGGACGCAAGCAAAACCATGAATCGTCCTCCAATACATATTTTAATACGTTGGAAGTTGGAAGGGTAATTACTGTTTTTTCGCCCGTCAACGTATGGATCCGTTCTTTCGTTTTATAATCCTCAATCACGGTTACTTTTTTTCCTGCTACTTCTGTCGGAGGTTCATTGCGGAACGATGTTAAAATCGCTTGAATCGTTTCTGCTCCTTCTTTTCCTTTTAATGTTAATGACTGCTGTCCTTCACGGTAATAGCCGTATTGGTCAAACAATTGTATTAATCCTTCATACAAAGACATACCCTGTTTTTTATAAAATGCGCATACTTCCGCGGCCAATACCGCTGCTTGCACCGCATCTTTGTCGCGGGCAAAATCACCGATTAAATAGCCGTAGCTTTCCTCATAACCAAATTGGAACGTATATTGCCCCGTTTGTTCATATTCTTTGATTTTTTCACCGATAAATTTAAATCCGGTTAATGTATCCACCGTATCTAAGCCAAAAGATTGCGCAATCACGCGCCCGAATTCCGAGGTGACAATCGTTTTTAGCACCACGCCGTTTTCCGGCAATATTCCTTTTTCTTTCTTTTGTGATAATAAATAGTACAACAGCAAGCCTCCCGTTTGGTTTCCGGTGAGCACTATATATTCGCCTTGCTCATTTTTGACGGCAATTCCTAACCGGTCGGCATCCGGATCCGTCGCAATTAACAAATCGGCATTGACTTGTTTACCAAGCTCTATTGCTAAGGCAAATGCTGCATGCTCCTCTGGGTTTGGCGATGCAACGGTAGAAAAGTTTGGATCTGGTTGTTCTTGTTTTTTGACAACAAACACATTACGATATCCAAGTTCCTTTAAGGCACGGCGGACCGGTTTGTTGGATGTGCCATGAAGCGGTGTAAAAACAATGTTAATATCCACTTCTTCCGCCAGCTTCGGTTGAAGAGAGACCGTTTTTACAGCTTCAATATATGCATTGTCCACTTCTTCGCCGATGATTTGAATGAGTCCTTTTTCTTTTAAAATTGCTTCGTCCTCAACGTGGATATCAAGTTCATTTTCCACTTCATTGACGTATCGAATCACCGCATCTGCCGTCTCTGGAGGAAGCTGTCCTCCGTCTTCACCGTACACTTTATACCCATTATATTCCGGTGGATTATGGCTGGCAGTAATGACAATGCCGGAAAAAGCGTGCAAATAACGAACAGCAAACGAAAGCTCCGGCGTCGGCCGCAGTTCATCAAATACATACGTTTGAATGCCGTGAGTGGCCAACGTTTTCGCTGCTTCCATCGCAAATTCCCGAGACTTATGCCGCGAATCATAGGCAATGACCACACCGCGTTTTTTTGCTTCTTCACCAAAAGACCCTATGTATCGCGCCAACCCTTCCGATGCTTTCCGAACCGTATATATGTTCATCCGGTTTGTGCCCGGACCGATTTCTCCACGCATGCCGCCAGTGCCAAATTCTAAATTTTTATAAAAACCATCTTCAAGCCACTTCCAGTCATCTTGCCGTTTCTGTAATAACTGTTTTAATTCCTCGTCTAACGGTTTATATGCCAACCATTGCTCGTATTTGCTTTTCCAATCCACCTGACCATCCCTCCGAATCCATACGTTCTTTTTTTATGTATTCGTTACCATCATACAATATACTTCCAAAAAGAAAAAGGATGTCTCGAAAAAAGAGACATCCTTCCTTTTCTTTATCCTTGTGGCTGCGACGGCTCAGAAATGTTTGTCAATGCTTGTCCTGCCGCCTCATCAGAAGCGCTGTTTGTCGCAATGTCACCTAAAGCGACAATGCCTTGAAGCTGATTGTTTTCCACAATCGGCAAACGGCGGACTTGATGCTGCGCCATTACTTTCGCTGCCTCTTGCACGCTCATATCCGGCGTACCTGTGACTACGCGATTGGTCATCACTTCCGATACACGTATAGAAGCCGGGTCTTTTCCTTGCGCCGACGTACGCAACGTAATGTCACGGTCGGTAATCATCCCTATTACTTGCCCGTTTTCCACTACTGGAAGCGCACCAATATTTTTCTCGCTCATGATTTGCGCAGCTTCTTGCACCGTTTGGTTTGGAGAAACTGTTGCGACGTTTTTCGTCATAACATCTTGAACTTTATTCCCGTTATTATTGTTCAATGTGATCCTCCCCTTTCACCGATTATTATGACCGCTTTGCGGGAGGATATAGGTAGAAAATAATGTTTATATCGCTTTGTATTGACAATTGGAAAAAAGAAACGTTTTTATGATAAACGGATTTTATACACGCGCGCTTCCCACGGACGCAAGCAAATTTCTTTCAGCTCTTCCGCTTCATCTACATGGTAATTGCTGATGAGCAGTTCTTTTGTTTTGACGGAGCGACGATATATTTTTAAATTTTACATTACTCTTCCTATTCAATATAATGAAATTGGCAAGTAAACACGGAGTAATAAGGAGCTTTGGAAATGAAAGAGAAAAAAAACTTGGAAAACGCGCTTGTTGGCGCCTGGGGAATTTCATTGATCGCGACGCTTGGGAGCCTTTACTTTTCCGAGGTTTTAAAATTTATTCCTTGCGACCTTTGCTGGTTTCAGCGCATTTTTATGTATCCGCAAGTGATTTTGTTAGGGCTTGCTGTCATTCGGAAAGAATATGGTATCGCTCGCTATAGCCTGGCGCTGTCGGTCATTGGCGGATCGATTTCCCTGTACCACTATCTTATACAAAAAGTGCCGTTTTTTCAAAGCCACGCCATTTCCTGCGGCCGTATTCCTTGTACAGGACAATACATCAATTGGCTCGGCTTTATTACGATTCCGTTTTTAGCGCTCGTCGCCTTTGTTCTGATTAGCGTGTTAAGCATGATCATTATTCGCCAAGAGAAAGAAGGGAAACGAAATTGAAAAAACTGCTTATTTTTGGTGGCATCATTGTTGTTTTATTTGCCGCGATCGCTTTTCTCACCACATACGAGCAAAAAGAAGCCGTTAAAGACAATCCTTATCATAAAAAAGAACTTCATCCCGCGACCGTTGATCAGCTTGATGACCCAAATTATCAAAACATCATTTTACCCGACGAACTGGAGCAAAAATTAAAAAATAAAGAAACGGTCACCGTCTATTTTTACAGCCCTACTTGCCCCCACTGCCAAAAAACAACCCCGATCGTCGTTCCTTTGGCAAAACAAATGGGGATTGACTTAAAAATGTTTAACCTGCTTGAATTCGAAGACGGGTGGGACAAGTATCATATTGAAGGAACACCAACTCTTATCCATTATGAAAAAGGAAAAGAAGTAAAACGAATCGATGGCTATCATGACGAAGCAGTTTTCCGTGACTGGTTTTCTTCCTTTTCCGACCACAAAAAATGAAGGAGCTTGTCCAGCGAACGGCAAGCTCCTTTTCCATTTACATTAACCATTTGCCCGACGATGGAAAATACGCACTGCACGGATAGCGCCTTTTGTTCGCAAACTGCTCAATCATAAACGGAAATGTAATGCCGTGCCGTCTAAGAATGTTGATATTTCGTTCAAATAAGGAACGGTACCGCTCATAATCGCCGCTTTCTCCAATATATTCAATGATTGTAATCAATGATTGCAAAGCTGAAATAATTTGAAACGCTTCCTTCATCGTTCCGTTGTATGTAACATGTTCTCTATCAAGCGAAAGAATTTCCAAGTTCTCCAACTCATGAATCTGTTCATCGTCAAAAAAATATGGAAAAATGTTTGTATAAAAATAATGCACTAAATAATTCATATATTTTTCCTGTTCCTCTGTTACCGCGCAAACAATTTTCAAGGCTCTCATACCACCTTTTCTCACCATAACACTTGCGTTCTATACAAATAAAACGATACTATTAGTGTATCATATTGAATGCATTCATAGAGATAGAAAGTGTTTCCACCGCTATTGAAAATTTGGAGTGAAGTCATGATGTGGTCGAAAAAAGGTGACTGGCTGGAATGTATCATTCCGTCTTTTTGGCAAGGGCTTACCATTGAAATGCTGCTAAAAGAAGTCTGGTATGCCTCAAAAAAATTTACCCACCAGCTGCGCATGGAAAAAGGAATCAAGCTCAACGGAAAAGAAGTATCATGGCAAACGCCATTACAAGAAAAGGACCGCCTGCAGCTGTATCTTTATAAACCTGAACCTTCCATCATTCTTCCTGAGTATCGGGAACTTTCTGTTTTATGGGAAGACGAGCATCTGCTCATTATTAATAAAGACGCCGGCATCGATATCCATCCTTCCGAGCCTTCGCAAACCGGGACGCTGGCGAATGCTGTGGCCTTTCATTTACAATCGCAAGGGATTTTAACAAAAATTCGGCACATTCATCGGCTTGATCGCGATACATCAGGAACGATTTTGTTTGCCAAGCATATGCTTGCCGGAACAACACTTGATCGCATGTTGGAAAAGCGAGAAATTAAACGAACATACGTAGCACTCGTCCATGGGATCATAAAAAAGCGAACCGGTACGATATCCGCGCCGATCGGGCGCGACCGCCATCATCCGACAAGACGGCGTGTTTCTAAAACAGGGGCAAATGCGGTAACACACTATCGCGTCTTACATACGTTTCCTAATGAGCAAACATCGCTCGTAGAGCTTTCCTTGGATACTGGGCGTACGCATCAAATTCGCGTCCATATGAGTTACATCGGCCATCCATTAGTCGGCGATGTGTTGTACGGCGGAAAGGAGACATTTCATCGCCAAGCGCTTCATGCCGTTAAGTTGTCGTTTTCTCATCCTTTCACGAACGAATCCATTTCCTGCCTTGCTCCTGCCCACGACTTTCCCGTTGATCTCACACCGTTTTATCATTATTAACAAAAAAGGCAGACGTCCTGTTCCTGGCGTCTGCCTTACAAATGCAATTCCTCTTTTTCATTCAATTCCCCATCTGTCTCCTGCTCTTCTTTCTTCTGTTTCACCACTTCTACCGTTTTCACATGATGGCCGTCCATTTCCTTTACTGTAAACAAATAGTCATCAATTTCCACGCTGTCGCCTGCTTTAATATCATAATGCTTCGTTAAAATCCAGCCGCCGATTGTGTCAACATCGTCATCATCAATCGAGAGGCCAAACAAATCATTTACCTCGCTGATCAGCACTTTTCCGTCAATAATCGTATGCGTTTCATCTATCTTTTGAATCAATGGAATTTCATCGACATCAAATTCGTCTTGAATTTCTCCGACAATTTCTTCCAAAATATCCTCGACCGTAACAAGCCCCGATGTGCCGCCGTATTCATCGACTAAAATCGCCATATGGATGCGCTCTTTCTGCATTTTAACCAGCAGGTCATGAATGGCGATCGATTCGATCACTTGAATAATAGGACGGATATAATCTTTCATCTGTTTTTCTTGTGAAGGGTTGGTTACCAAGTCCGTAAACACTTCTTTGACATTAATCAATCCCAAAACATGGTCTTTGTCACCGTCAATAACCGGGTAGCGCGTATATTTTTCTTCTTTAATAATTTCCAAGTTTTCTTTCACGCTTTTATTGATGTCAAGTGCAACAATTTCTTTGCGGGGCACCATAATTTCTTTCGCCACGCGATCATCAAATCGAAAAATGTTGTTGACGTATCGATATTCTGATTGGTTAATTTCCCCACTTTTATAACTTTCTGACAAAATAAGACGCAACTCTTCCTCAGAATGGGCAATTTCATGTTCCGAGGCCGGCTGTAATCCAAATATTCTTGTAACAAGCCGCGCGGAGTTATTCAACGTCCAAATAAACGGATACATTACTTTATAAAATAAAATAAGCGGTTTTGCGGTAAATAACGTAATGGCTTCAGCTTTATGAATCGCGAACGTTTTCGGCGCCAGCTCTCCGACAACGACATGGAGAAAGGTAATCGTAGAGAAAGCAATAACGAAAGATAAAACATGGGCAACTGACTCCGATAAATGAATGCGCTCAAAAAGCGGCGTTAATATCCGTTCAACCGTCGGTTCGCCGAGCCAACCAAGCCCTAACGATGTAATCGTAATGCCTAATTGGTTTGCCGATAAATAGCCATCAAGGTTAGAGATCACCTTTTTGGCAGCAACCGCCCGTTTATTTCCTTCGCTAATTAATTGGTCAATGCGTGAACTGCGAACTTTGACAATCGCAAATTCCGAAGCTACAAAAAAAGCGGTACATGCAATAAGCAAGGCCACTATCAATAAACTGACTATGTCCAATTGGTTTCCGGGCGCGGATAACGCGCCCGGATCACACCTCCTACAGACAAGTTTATACTGTTATTCCTCATTATTACTTTGCGTAAAAATTAACACATACTTTAACAATTCTAACACAGAGATGAGCGTTGCCGCCACGTATGTCAATGCAGCCGCTCCTAATACCTTGTTGACACCGCGCTTTTCATCCGGATAAATAAGCCCTTCCGCCAGCATAAATTTTTTCGCCCGCGAGCTGGCGTTAAATTCTACCGGCAGCGTAATGAGCTGAAAAGCAACGGCAAAGGAGAAGAAAATAATCCCTAAGCCAATCAGCGAAAGTTGGTGAAGCAAAAATCCGACCAGCAATAAAAACGGCGCCACTCCTGATGTGAGGTTTACGATTGGAAACATGCGATGACGGAGCACTAGCGCACCGTACGATTGCTGATGCTGCACCGCATGTCCGACTTCGTGCGCGGCTACCGATATAGCAGCAATCGTGCGGCCATAATATACCGGTTCCGACAAGCGGACCACACGCGAGATCGGATCATAGTGATCCGTTAGTCTTCCCGGAATCACTTCTACCGGGACATCATAAAGACCGTTCCGATCCAAAATCATCCGTGCCACTTCCGCGCCTGACAAGCCGGAAGAAGCAGGAACTTTCGACCAAGTGTTAAAGTTGCTCGACACTTTGAATTGCGCCCATAGCGCAATGCCAAAGGCGATGAGAATTAAAAAATCCATCGGATGGAATAGCAGCATGACAGCCCCCTCCGTTATTTCTGTGCCATATTACGAAATGTGTATACTAATATTTATTGTACTTTATGGTTATTTCATACGTCAAATCATACAGTTTGCCATCATACGAACAGACGATCCCTTTTCCGAAAGAAAGCAACGATCCTCGTTAAATGCAAAAAAGCGAAATCACAAATGCAAGAGGGACTCCTCCCGACGGAAAAGCCCCTCTCTTTATGCCATCAAAAGTTGAAATTATCTGGATCCGGCCCGATTCGTTTGTTCATGTTGAGCGCGTCGATTTTCGCCATTTCTTCAGCGGTTAACGCAAAATCAAAAATATCCGCGTTTTCTCTAATGCGCGCTGGTGTTACGGATTTTGGAATCGTAACGACTTCGTTTTGCAAATCCCAGCGCAACACGACTTGAGCAGGCGTTTTTCCGTACTTTTTACCAATTTCAACAATCGTCGGTTCCTGCAAAATTTCCCCTCTCATCAGCGGCGACCATGCTTCAAGCTGAATGCCGTGCTGTTTACAGAAAGCATGGAGTTCTTTTTGTGTCAACCGCGGATGATATTCCACTTGGTTGACCATCGGTTTAATTTCGCAATCGCTCATTAAGTCTTCTAAATGATGGATTTGGAAGTTGCTGACGCCGATCGCGCGCACAAAACCGTCTTTATATAGCTTTTCCAACGCTTTATACGTTTCTTTATATTTTCCTTTTACCGGCCAATGCACTAAATATAAGTCAACATAGTCAAGACCTAACTTTTGCAGGCTCGTTTCAAACGCTTTCAATGTTGTTTCATATCCTTGGTCGGAATTCCATACTTTTGTCGTGATAAATATTTCTTCGCGCGGAATGCCGGATTCACGAACCGCTTTTCCTACCCCTTCTTCGTTTTGATAAAATGCTGCTGTATCTACATGGCGGTAGCCGATTTCCAATGCGGTGCGCACCGCGTTGATTACTTCCTCTCCTTCTTTTACTTTATAGACTCCAAGTCCAAGCCATGGCATTTGTACCCCATTATGTAATGTCACACGGTCTTGTAAATGTTTCATATTTCCTCTCCTTTTCTCCAGTTTATTTAATTTTATTATGTTGGTGCAGGGAGAAGAACGCAAACCATATGCATAAAAAAAGATGAGGAAGACCTCACCTTTTATTGCTGCATTCCGTTTTTCACCCATTGCGCGACTTGAACGGTACGGCGCGCTTGGTGTTTTACGGCCGCCTCTGCATTTTCCACCATTTTTCCGTTTTGATCGACTGTTACACTCGTTCCGTACGGATTTCCTCCTGCGGCAAAAATCGATGGATCGGTATACCCAGGTGCTACTACGATCGCCCCCCAATGGTACATTGTCGTATATAGTTGCAAAATGGTTTGTTCTTGGCCGCCATGAGCGTTTCCTGCAGATGCCATGGCACTAACCACTTTATTAGCAAGCTTTCCTTGCGCCCATAATCCGCCAGTTGTATCTAAAAATTGCTTTAGTTGGGAAGGTATATTGCCAAAGCGAGTCGGCACGCTGAAAATAATGGCATCTGCCCATTCTAAATCCGCTAACGTAGCTGTTGGGACGTCTTTTGTTGCTTCCGCGTGAGCTTTCCACGCTGGATTCGATTCGATTGCTTCTTTTGGCGCAAGTTCAGGAACTTTTACTACTTTTACTTCTGCACCTGCTTCCTTCGCCGCTTCTTCTGCCCATTTTGCTAATTGATAGTTCGTACCTGTTGAACTGTAATAAATGATCGCCAATTTAACATTTGCCATGATTCATTCTCTCCTTTGCATAAATTTTTGCTCCATGTGCATTTTGGCGGTATTTCTGGAACGTAATTTGTCCGATTTTGTTTATTTCATTCATTCTTCCTTTCAAACCGCCAAAATATTTAATTCATAAATCTTGAATTCGAGATTTATTATATAAAAACTTGTTATTCATTGTCAACAAAAAAGAATGCTTTCCTGCCAGTTAGCGTTTCGCGTAACCATTCCCCATAGCGGAGAAATAGTACACCGGCAGAAAAGCATATTCACGACCCGTCTATTTTAGTTCGCAATACTGATATTTGCTTTTTCAACATCTTGCTCTGCAGAAGGATGAAATTCATCTTCCATTTTAGAAACAACAACCGTCGCTACCGCATTGCCAATTAAGTTGGTAATCGCACGCGCTTCCGACATAAAGCGGTCGACACCGAGCAACAATGCGATTCCTTCTACTGGAATCATCGGAAATGCCGCCAAAGTCGCCGCAAGTGTAATAAATCCGGAACCTGTAACCCCTGCTGCACCTTTGGAAGTAAGCATTAAAATTCCAAGCAACGTGAGTTCTTGCCAAATGCTTAAATCGATACCATAAGCTTGGGCAATAAACATCGCTGCCATCGAAAGATAAATAGACGTTCCGTCAAGGTTAAAGGAATATCCTGTCGGCACAACAAGCCCAACAACCGATTTGGAACAGCCGTACTTTTCAAGTCGCTCCATTAACTTTGGCAGCGCCGATTCCGAAGAAGAAGTGCCAAGCACAAGCAAAATTTCTTCTTTGATATAAGCAATAAATTTAAAAATGTTAAATCCATAAAACTTGGCGATCGCACCTAACACAACAAAGATAAACAATGCCATCGTAATATATACAGAACCCATTAATTTTCCCAGCGATAATAATGAACCGATTCCAAACGTGCCAATCGTATACGCCATCGCACCAAACGCGGCAATTGGCGATACTTTCACGACCATATTAACAACACCGAAGAAAATGTCCGCCAAACGTTCAAATAATGCGATAACCGGTTTTGCCTTTTCTCCTAATCCCGCCGCAGCAAGGCCGAATAAGACGGCAAAGAACAAAATTGGCAGCAATTCGCCTTTTGCAAGCGCCCCAACAACATTATCTGGAATAATGTTAAGTAAAAACTCAATGACACCGTGATTCACTTCTTCTGCTTGTTTCGTATATTGCGACACGTCGCCGCCTTTTACGGCGTCAGTATTAAACCCTACCCCTGGTTTGATCAAATTAACGACAATAATTCCGATTGCTAAGGCAAACGTAGTAACAATTTCAAAGTAAATAAGCGCTTTTCCGCCGATGCGGCCAACCTTTTTCAAATCCCCCATGTTTCCGATTCCAATCACAACCGTGAAGAAAATAATCGGTGCAATCACCATTTTAATTAACTTAATAAACGCATCGGCAAGCACTTTCAATTTTGCACCAAATTCAGGGAATAAAAAACCAACGATAATTCCTAATATAATTCCGAGAATTACTTGCACGGTTAAGTTTTTAAACTTGCTCCGCATTTCTCCCCTCTCCTTTCGTTGTCTTGATAACGCTTTCAATTATGATGTTACTTTAATGTTCAGAAAATAAAAATATTATGGTAATAATGGTCTTTTTGGTCTTTTTGGTCTCGCAAAGAAAAAACGGCCTTATTTTTATAAGGCCGCTTTCTGTTTTATCTTTGTTTGATTTCGCGCAGCAGTTTATCGCCAAACTCCTCTGTAAACTGCCCATACAAAGGCGCAAACTTCTGTTCCCACCGTTTTTTTTCTTCTTCAGATAACTCATAAACATGAATATTTTTGTTTTGCTTTATTTTTTCTAATTCCTGTTCATTTTGTTTTTTCGATTGTTGTAAATTCCACATCGTTGTTTCCTGAATCGCTTCCGTTATTTTTTGCTGGATATCTTTCGGCAAACTTTCCCAAAACGTTTTGTTCATCATCACCGCATAGCCAAGATATCCGTGGTTGCTGATCGTTATATATGGCTGAAATTTATAAAAGCCTTTCGAGTAAATGTTAGAAATCGTATTTTCCTGTCCATCAAATTCATGCTTTTCTAAGGAACGATATACATGATCAAACGAAACGACAATCGGTTCGCCTCCCAGCGAGCGAAATTGCTTTTCAATCACTTCGCTTGGCATAATACGAAAGCGCAATCCGCGAAAATCATCAGGGCGGACCAGCGGCCGAGCCGTGCTCATCATTTGTTTAAAACCGTTGCTCCACAATGCTAATCCTTTAATTCCTTTTTGGTCTAGCATTGCCAAAAGCTGCGCTCCAACATCTTCAGTAAACGTCCGCTCCACATCATTGTAATCATGAAATAAAAACGGCAAATCTAATACTTGCCATTCGGGAATTAATTCCGTCACCTTCGAAAACGTTGGCGCAATCATTTGCACGTCACCGCGCAATAATGCATCCATTTCCTCACCGTCAGAATATAAAGAACCGTTCGGAAATACTTCTACTTTTACACGACCATTGGTTTTTTTCTCGACAAGATCGGCAAACTTTTGCGCGGCTAATCCTTTCGGCGTATTTTCCGCTACTACATGGCTAAAATAAATGACAATTTGCTTTTTTAGCCCTTGTTGCTCATCATCATATACCATATTTTCATTGCGAAAATGCGGTGTTAATAAAAGCCATGCACTTCCTAAACAGACAAGTAAAACAAGAAACAACATCCACCATTTCTTTTTCATATTCCGCACCGTTTATATAAGTTTTTACTCAAATTTTATCATACTGTTGCAGAAATGCTAAAATAAATACAAATTATATTATTTTTCATAAAGATGAGGTATTTATAGCAATGCACCGGTTATCTATCCGCTGGAAAATCACCATCTTAATTTTCTTTATCGTTAGCTTTTCCTTATTGTTAAGCGGAATGTTTGTCATCGGCGACTTTTTTCATACAAAAGAAGAGGAATTGAGACAACGGGCGTTGTTGACGGCACGGACGGTATCAGAGCTTCCCGAAATCAAATCACATATTGTCGGAACCCAAAAAAAACGATCTTCCATCAACATCATTGTTGAACGCGTTCGCATTATTCATAATGCCGATTACATTGTTGTTCTTGACATGAATAAAGTCCGCCTTTCCCATCCCGTCCCATCCATGATTGGACGCGTTTCCCGCGGCGCCGATGAAGGACCTGCCTTTGCGGAACATACTTACACATCGAAAGCACGCGGCGAAATCGGCACTGTCATTCGCGCGTTCGTCCCGATTATGAGTCAAGATCACCAACAAATTGGCGTCGTCATTGCGGCATATCGATTGCCGACTTTTTTCGAAGTGATTTATGCTTTAAAAGAAGAAATTTTAATTACCATATGCCTTTCTTTACTCATCGGTGGGATCGGCGCTTGGCTGCTTGCTTCCCATATTAAGCGGCAAATGTTTCAGCTTGAGCCGCATGAAATCGCCAAGCTGCTTGTCGAACGTACCGAAGCCTTTAATGCGATGCATGAAGGAGTCATTGCGATCGACAGTGATGAAAAAATCACCATTTTTAATGACCGGGCAAAACAGATGCTCGGCGTTGAAGGCGATGTGATCGGTAAACCGATTCGCTCTGTTATTCCCGACACGCGCCTGCCGGAAATATTAGAAATTAACCAGCCTATTTATAACAAAGAATTGCAGATAAGAAACTTAACGATTTGGAGCAATCGCATTCCAATAAGAGTGAACGGCAAAACAGTTGGTGCCATCGCTATTTTCCAAGATCGTACTGAGGTGAAGAAACTGGCCGAAGAGTTGACAGGTGTTAAAGCTTTCGTCAGCGCTTTGCGTGTGCAAAATCATGAATATATGAATAAACTGCATACGATTGCCGGATTAATTCAATTAGGGCACCAAGAAAAAGCGCTTGAATACGTCTTTCAAGTGACAGAAGAACAAGAAGAGTTAACCCGGTTTTTAAGCAAACATATTAAAGACGAAAGCATTTCCGGTCTGCTTCTGAGTAAAGTCCGCCGCGGCAAAGAGTTGGGCATTCGTGTTATTATCGACCGTCATAGCCGTCTGCATGCTTTTCCGCCTGCATTGGACCATCATGATTTCGTCGTCATTCTTGGAAACTTGATTGAAAACGCATTTGACTCCTTTCAAGGCATTACAGATCGGGAAAAAGAAATATATGTAAGCATTGAACAAAATGACGAAATTTGCTCTCTCTCGGTCGAGGACAACGGCAAAGGCATTGGAGAAGAACATCTCGACCGTATTTTCGAAGAAGGGTTTTCGACGAAAGGTAAAAATGGGCGAGGTCTCGGTTTATATTTGGTGAAACATATTGTAGAAAAAGGAAAGGGACACATTGAGGTAAAATCGGAAAAAGGAAAAGGAACGATATTTACGATTACCTTTGACATGTAGGGAGAGAGGAAAATGTATCGTGTACTGCTTATTGAAGATGATCCGATGGTACAGGAAGTAAATCGTCAATTTATCGAACAAGTGAAAGGGTTTACCGTTATTGACGTCGCTGGGAATGGAGTGGAAGGGATACAGTTAATCCGTGAACTTCATCCCGATTTAGTGATTATCGATATTTACATGCCCCACAAAGACGGTCTCGAAACATTGAAGGAAATTCGCTCGCAAGGGTATGAAGTCGATGTCATCGCCATCACCGCAGCAAGCGACATCGATACCGTACGCCGCGTATTGCAAAACGGCGCTTTTGATTACATTATGAAACCGTTTAAATTTGAACGCCTCAAACAGGCGCTCGAAAACTACCTTGCATTTCGCCAAACGTTAGCCGAAAAAGAAACGCTAACACAGGGAGATTTAGATGCTCTTTTGCAAACAGCGGAACAGCAAACATTGTCGCATGACGGGCTACCAAAAGGCTTAAACGAAGTGACATTGCAAAAAATCGTACATTATCTCCGAAAACAAGCAACCCCTGTTTCTGCCGAAGAAGTGGCCGAAGGGGTCGGCATCGCCCGGGTAACTGCCCGCCGCTATTTAGAATACTTAGAAAAGAAAGGGGAAGTCACTCTCGACGTTCAATACGGCGGAGTTGGGCGTCCAATTAACCGCTACATGATGAAACAAATATAGGCAAAACGGCTGCCATGTTCTGTTTATACCGATGAACGTTCAATGAAGCGAACGGGTAATTTTTCTTTTTTCTTTACGATATTTCCCGTCTCGATGTAATGATAAATAAGCCGAAATGCTTTTGTTCCCATCAGCGCAAGCGGCAACTCCATTGTTGTGATCTGAAGCGGTTCGGAAATCGGGTGATTATCAAAACTAACAATTGCAAGGTCATCGGGGATCTTCACTCCTTCTTTTCTCCCCCACAACACAATGCCTGCCGCCACTTGGTCGCTCGATACAAGCAGCGCGCTCGGCTTTTCCGACATCCCTATCCATTGCTGGATCACCCGCTTCCCGTCTTCGACGTACAAACAATGATCAAAAATCCACTCTTTTCGCGGCTCAACACCAATTTGCCGCAGCGTGTCATAATAGGCCATCTCCCGCGCTTTGCTATTTGTCCCTGTCGTTCTTCCGATGCAATAACCGATGTGCCGGTGCCCTTTCTGAATTAAATAGCGCAACGCCTTAGCAAACGCTTCATAATGGTCAATGTAGATGGATAAAAAATCTTGATCGCCGACATCCTCGCATAAAACAATCGGTCCATCTTCCTTATACTGTGCAATGATTTCCCATTCCGCCACATGCGAACAAACAATCAGCCCGTCCACTTGTTTCATCCGCATCATCTCAAGCGCCTCTAATTCTTTTTCCACATCATAATTCGTTTGAAATAACAAAAGGTGGTACCGGTGACGAAGCGCCTCTTTTGATATTCCCTCCAATACGGCGCCGAAATACGGGTGATTCACGTAGGGAAGCATGACCCCGACAATCGATGTTTTTCCTTTCGCCAGATGAACGGCATTAATGTTTTTCGTGTAATTTAATTTTTCTACCGCTTCCCATACCGCATTTCTTTTCTCTTCCCGCACGTAAGGATAGCCGTTTAACACCCTTGACACCGTTGCCACGGAAACCCCTGCTTCTTTGGCGATTTCACGGATATTTGCCATCGTATCACCTTTTTTCAAAAAACTATTGCATTGAAACGCGTTTCATACATTATTGTATCCTCAAACAACATAAAGGAGGAAAAAAACAATGATAAGCGGAATATTGTCGATTTTGTTTCTATGCGCGGTGGAATGGATTGGAGCCTATATAGCTTTAGAAGCCAATCCCCAAGCGAAGCGGGAATATTATAATAAAAATGCATATGAATCTCTCCCACCTAAATTTCATTGAGAGGTGGGAGACTTCTCGGGAAAAATGTTAAAGTATCGCTAGTTTTTCTATGTAACAGGCCGTTTTTGTCTGTT
Organism: Parageobacillus sp. NEAU-HV-2; assembly: GCF_059115485.1. NCBI lineage: Bacteria > Bacillati > Bacillota > Bacilli > Caryophanales > Anoxybacillaceae > Parageobacillus > Parageobacillus sp. NEAU-HV-2. The sequence goes on along the minus strand of NZ_JBXUJJ010000001.1, from coordinate 15,625 downwards.
TATCTTTCGTCTTGTCAGCAAAAGATGGAACGAAATGGCTAAACCCGTTCCTGTCATGATGAGCATACCAATCGAACTCACGAGCCCGACTGGCCCGGTATGAAGTTCACGAACCATTCGTTGCCACGAATTGATTCCTCTTCCTCTATCCAGAAAATCACGATTCCGCTGACCAATAGCCGGCGGTATCGATCTATTTCCGTTTTGTGAATCCTCTAAAAATGGTTGTCCATTCATCCTATTAAAGTTTCTTAGTCCTTCTATTCTCCCGCGCTCCTCTCCATTCACATACATGATGAGCCCCGTTAATGACTCAATAAATAAAAATAAAGAAGCGAGAAGACCAATCTAGAAATGAATTTTTCGTATCGTTTTCACTCACCATTCACCCTTCCCTTCATTGTGTACAAACTCATTATGTTCGCTTTTCCTTAACTTTTTCTTAAATAAAGAGGACAGTGAGTAAACGGTTTGTAATATCGCAAAATCAGTATCGGCGATCTTAGACAAAAAGACATTCTCTTTTTGTAGAAAAATGAAAAAGCCGTCACTCCTACAAAAGAAAAACACTCTGCATGAGACATGTGGATGTTCGTTCACCTTTTCGGATATTTCGGAAAGATTATTTCAAAGCGAGTTCCCTTTCCTAATTCGCTATGCACTTTGACCTTTCCATTATGTTTCTCAATAATCCATTTGGCGATGGAAAGTCCTAATCCTGCTCCATCTGATTTCGTACGGGCTTTATCACTTTGGTAAAACCGATCAAAAATTTTTGGAATCTCTTCTTTTGCAATGCCAATCCCATTATCTTGCACCTCAAGAATGATCGAAGAAGCGGTTTGACGACAAGAAAGATGAATGCGCCCTCCGTCTTCCGTGTATTTCATCGCATTATCTAACAAAATAATCAACAATTGATGAATGCGTTCTTTATCTCCTATAAATTGAACAGGCGTTTTCACATCTAGCGTGATTTCTTTTTGTTGATAAGAAGCAATTTCTGCATAGTGGTCGACAATTTCCTTTAACAGCTCATCAAGCTGAAACGGTTCCTTTTTGATTTCGATTTGATTCGAATCAGATCGCGCTAACATCAATAAATTAGCAACTAATCGTGAAAGGCGACGACACTCTTTCGCAATGACAGAGATATCGTCAATTTTTTCTTTAATAGTGGCGGAAGGAGACCGGAACAATAAATCCGTTTTCGCTTGTATTACAGCTAACGGAGTTCGCAATTCATGCGAAGCATCCGAAACAAATTGTTGTTGCTTTTGCCATGCCTGCTGAATCGGTACAAGCGCTCGTCCCGCAAGAAAATATCCAGCTACTATGGCACAAAGCCCCCCGATTACGCATCCGGTCACAATAATCAACAAAAGCTGATCTAAAATTTCTCTTTCGGAATTGATATTTCGCAAAATTTGCACGGTTATTTTTCCGAGCTCCGTATTCATTTCGATCGCAATCGTCCGAAAATAGAAATTTTCAATATTCATATCGTATAGTTCATTGATTTGTTTAGGAGGATCGATATGTGCCTGAGTGAAAATCGTTGTGTCACGATTCAGGTTGATCATTTCGCCTTTTTCATTCCAAATCACGATAAACACACGCGGATCACGCACAAAAGGAACGTCCCTTTCCCACGGTCCGCCATACGCTATTCGTTCCGCTACTCTCATAAGCGCTGCATCCACTTCTTGATACAAGCGGGCATGCATATACGAATACAACACTGTTCCTAATACACTAATCAAAATGAAAAAAACGAGCGAATTTAACAGCGTTAGTCGAAGATGAGTACGTTGGAACATCGTTTTCTCTCCTACTCTATTCGTCTGTTAACATATATCCAACTCCTCGAACCGTCTTAATATCTGTATGGTAGCCAAACGGTTCCAGCTTTTTACGAAGTTGATGAATGAACACTTCGACAATCGCAATCGTTGTATCTGAATCAAATCCCCATACCCGATCATAGATTTGTTCTTTCGTTAAAATCATTCCCTTATTATGGATAAGATACTCTAATAATTCGTACTGCTTCGCCGTTACTTTGACGGGATGACCATCTACAATGATATCCTTTTCTTTTCCGAATAGTTCAATCCCGTGGTAACGAATGGTCTGTTTTGTCGTAAAACCGCCGCTGCGCCGTAATAATGCCCGAATGCGTGCTTTCAGCTCAGGAGCTTGAAACGGTTTGACTAAGTAGTCGTCCCCGCCAAAATCTAAACCTTTCACCCGATCTTCGAGGGAATCTTTTGCTGTTAAAAACAATACTGGTGTCTCAATCTCTTCTTTTCGGATTCGTTGAACAATTTCAAAACCATCTATTCCCGGTAACATGACATCTAATATAATGGCATCATAAATATTTTGCAATGCTAAAAATAGCCCTTCCTCACCATCTGTTGCGCTGTCAACAACAAACTCATCAGATAAAATTTCAACTATCGCTTCAAGTAAATCAAGATGATCTTCAACAACTAACAGTTTCATCGATTGCTCCTCCTTTCTCTTATAACTAATAATAAAACAAAGCGGTCGCCAAAAGCGATCGCTTCATATGGCTGAACTCTCCATATTTGTTGGATAGGAGAACCCTCTTGCGTCAACTAATCTTTTTCCTTGAAGTGACAATCGGCTTCTGCGTGCAAAGAACATTCGGCTTCGCGATCTATTGGCACCTTCTCTTTCTTTTCTTTACTGCCTTGACTAGTTCCGCAACGCTTAGCGATATCGAAATGCAAGCATTTCTCGGCAGAAAAACATTTTTTAGCCGTTAGTCACTCGTCTCCCTCCCCCTTGCTTTCTATTCATATCTTAGAGCTTGAATCGGATCAAGCTTTGCTGCTTTATTGGCAGGAAATACGCCAAACACTACTCCGACAAGAAGAGAGAATAAAAAGGCAATCAGAGAAACGAAAGTAGAATAAGAAATCGCCAGCCCCATCGTAGCTGCCAGCACTTTTCCGATGATAAATCCGAGTCCAACGCCAATCACTCCTCCTAAAGCGCTTAGCACAACAGCTTCAATTAAAAATTGCAATAAAATATCTCTTCGCTTCGCTCCAATTGCTTTTCGAATCCCAATTTCCTTCGTTCTCTCTGAAACAGACACAAGCATAATATTCATAATTCCAATTCCTCCTACTAGGAGGGAAATTCCCGCGATTCCTCCAAGCATCATCGTCATCGTATTGGTTACCGAACTCATCGTCTCCATTAAATCTTGCTGATTAAAGACGCTGTAACTGTCTTGGTTGTTCGGAAACATGCGTGCTAATGTTCTCTCTACTTGTGTCATAACAAAATTGACCTGTTCTGCTGCTTTTCCTTGAATGTATATCGTTTGAATACTTGTGTTTTTTACCAATCGCTGCGCAGTCGAAAGCGGCATTATAATCACATCATCGCCGCTTTGTCCGAGCGAACCGCCTTTCGAAGCAAGGACTCCGACTACCTTAAACGATGTGCCTTCAATTTGCACATATTGTCCAATGGGGTTTTCAAGCCCAAACAATGTTTGTGCCGTGTCCGATCCTAAAACAACAATTTTTTGTCGATATTCTACATCAATATCAGATAAAAATCGTCCTTGATGGACCTGAACATCGCGAACTGTTTGATAGGAAGCGGTTGTGCCAATGAGAGATACTTGCGCAGAAGTCGTACCATTTTTTACATGTACCCGTCCGGACACAACGGGAGCAATTTCTTTTACCCCTGGAATATCACGAAATTTTTCAGCATCGTCTATCGTCAATTTGACACTATCTGTATTCATGACATTTACCGTTAACAAGTTCGTTCCTAACTGGTTGATTTGGTTGGTTACTTGCTCGCTCGAACCTTGACCAATCGAGATCAGAACAATGACGGAAGAGACGCCGATAATAATGCCTAACATCGTTAAAAACGAGCGCAGCTTATTGCCTTGAATGCTGCGCAAAGCCATTTTAATGGATGGAATAAGTCCCAACAAAATCACCTCTTTCCTCAAACAACTGCCCGTCTTGAATGCGAACAATCCGCTTTGCTTCATTCGCCACTTCCCAATCGTGCGTAATGAGAATAATCGTATGTCCTTGTTCATTTAGTTGTTTCATAATTTGAATAATCTCTTTGCTCGTCTTACTGTCGAGCGCCCCTGTCGGTTCATCGGCAAGTAAAATCGGTGGATTGCCGACCAGCGCTCGAGCGATGGCAACCCGCTGCTGTTGCCCTCCAGAAAGCTGATTAGGAAAATGATGGGTACGATCTTTTAAACCAACTTTTTCTAAACATTCATAAGCGATTTTTTGACGTTCCTTCGCTTTCACTCCGCGGTATAATAAGGGAAGTTCGACATTCTCTAATGCCGTTAATCTCGCTAATAGATGAAAATTTTGAAAGACAAACCCAATTTTTTCGTTTCGAATTTTCGCCAGCTCGTTATCTGTCATTTTATTTATTTCTTTTCCATCGAGAATATAGCGCCCGAAGTCGGGACGATCAAGACAGCCAATCATATTCATAAACGTGGACTTCCCTGAACCAGAAGGACCGACAATCGCAAGAAAATCTCCTTTTTCAATTTGGAGAGAAACGTCCCGCAGTGCATGAACGACTTCTCCACCAAACGTATACGTTTTTGTCATATTTTCAATTTGAATAATCGGTGCGGCCATTCTCGATCATCTCCTTCCATTCATTGTTCTACGATTCATTCCTCCCGGAACGCCCATGCCAGGCATTCCCCCCATCATCTGGCCAAAACGCATTTGACCGTTATTGGAAGCCGATGTGGATACTTGCGGTAACTGGACAATCGTTCCTTCCGTTATCCCTTCTGTAATTTCTACATCATCTTCATTGTGAATTCCTGTTTTAACCATTTGCCGTGTAACTGAAGTCTTGCTTCCGTCTGACGATGTTTTCGCCACAAGCACAAATTTTTGGCCGTTCATTGTATGAACCGCTTCGATTGGCACGTATAATACATTGTCTTTACTTTCAACTAAAATGCTTGCTTCGGCTGTCATCCCGACTTTTAAATTGGTGGGTTTGTTAATATGAACAGTCACATCAAACGTCGAAACGCCATTGGAAACAGTTCCTTCGTTTGCAACCGATGTCACTTTTCCCGTATATGTTGTATCAGGAAAGGCATTTACCTTGATACTTGCCGTTTGTCCCACTTTTACTTTTGGAATATCTAACTCATCGACTTGTACTGTTACTTGCAAGTCATCATAATTCGTAATATGCGCGACAACTTGTCCATTTGTTACACGATCACCTGCCGCTACGTTAAGCGACGTTATTGTTCCATCTGCCGGCGCAGTAATGGGATCACTTCCGTCCGTAAATGTGATCAACTCTTGTCCTTCCTTCACTTTCTCGCCTTCAGAAACAAGCACTTCGTCTACTTTTTTGTTATCCTTCGCTTTGATATCTGTACTCGTAACAGACTGAACCGTCCCAGAACCACTCACCTTCACTTCCAGTTTCCCTCTTTGCACAGAAGCGGTTGGTACTTGCGCCATCGTCGGTTCTTCTTTTCCTTTAGCGAAAAACCACACACCTCCTCCAATGACTACAATCGCAACGATAAAAATCATCACCCATTTTTTCAACATCCATTCTCCTTTCTTTCTCTATAGGTAACTTGGATAAGCCTATTATGTAGGCTGTTTCTTAATTTTTTCTTAACTTTCATCAGAAAAGAGCAAGTGCCGGAAAGTGATGTACGAAAAAAAGTTCCTCACTCACAAATGCCGAGATCTATTCCCGGCAGTCCCTGTTTCATACCGATGATCATGTTCGCGATGTTTTTCGCATTTTCAATTACTTCTTTTCTCGGATGCAGGCATGGCATTTTATAGTTAACAACCGTTACCCACACTGTACCGTTGTTGCTGGAAATATCTCTGTGTCTCATATCGATCTTTCTCCTTCATGTTTCGACTGGTATAATAAGTAATATATATTTAAGGGGGAATAATGGATGCAATTAACTTGGAAACCATTGATAACTGCCATCACAGTGATCGCTCTTGTTTCAGGGTGTGGCACGAAAGAAACAAATGAAGTAAAACAACCGAATCCTTCTAACAACGGCACAAACCAAACGGAAACGACGCAATCGGATCATACAGGGCAATCAGAAACATCACAACCTTCTTCTAAAAACGAAAACAGCACCACTAATACAGAAGAAAACAAACAACAAGAAGAAGCACGTCCTTCCGAAATGGAATTATCTTATATAGCTGATGGAAAAGAAGTGAAAGAAACTGCTTCTTTAAAAACAAGCGACAACCAAGGCTTTTCCTTATATGTACTAAAAGGCTGGGAGCTTGAGGCCGAAGAACCGCATTCCGATGTGTTGCTGCACGATAACAGCTCCGTCAGAATCCGTCTCCTTCATGAGGAAGGAAATGAAATAGATTATGCGAAACTAGCGGAAGAACACGCGCAAGCAGTTTCTGCCGATGCTGTTCGCCAGGACAGCACCAATCTTCCAGAATCATTGAAAGGAGCCGCTTGGTATACAGCGCACTCGGAAAACATGACGGTTCATGTCATCGCTGCAAGTAGCCCTGTTCCTATGCTGGTGACGATTCAAACGCCAAAAGATAAAGAAGAGCTTGCGCCTGCTTTAGCAATGATGGAAACGATACGAAAAACGGATTCAGCAAAGCCAGACGAAGAAGCGACAGACTCAAATGAATCTACCAGCTCGTCCAATTAGAATACTTTCTCCATTTCAAAAAGAAAATTGGTCCCGTTTCTGCATGCAAACGGGACCTTTTCTTATGTCGGCAAACAAAAGAAAAACCCCTATTTGAAACAGGGTTATACGTATGCCTTATTTTCCTCTTTCCGGAAAAATGTTTTCATCGCATAAAACACATCAGACTTTTGCTTTAAAATGTAATAACGGAACTTTTCATCTTTAATATTTTTGTAAGCGGACATGAGTGTCGAATGTCGATTATACTGATTAACTTCTCCATACCCAAACATGTTCGACACTTTCATTAGTTCTTGAACAAGCTTCACGCAGCGGGCATTGTCCGATGTCAAGTTGTCGCCGTCGGAGAAGTGGAACGGATAAATATTATAGCGCGATGGTGGATATTTCGTTTCAATGAGTTCCAACGCCTTCCGATACGCCGAGGAGCAAATCGTGCCGCCGCTTTCCCCTTTTGTAAAAAATTCATCTTCGGTAACCACTTTTGCCTCCGTATGATGGGCGATAAAGGCGATTTCCACCGTTTCGTATTTTGTACGTAAAAAGCGGGTCATCCAGAAGAAGAAACTGCGTGCCATATATTTTTCCCACAATCCCATGGAGCCGCTTGTATCCATCATCGCAAGAACAACTGCTTTCGACTCTGGTTTTTCCACTTCATTCCACGTTCTAAATTTTAAATCTTCGCGATAGATCGGATAAAAACTTGGATTTCCATTCATCGCATTTCTCTTAAATGCTGCGAGCATTGTTCGTTTTTTGTCGATATTCCCCATTAGGCCTGTGCGGCGAATATCATTAAATTCGATATGCTGCACCGCGTTTTGATCTGCTTCTTTTCTTTGTAAATTGGGCAGCTCCAATTGGCTGAATAGTGCTTCTTCCAATTCCATCAGCGATACTTCTGCTTCATAATAGTCTTGGCCCGGCAAGTCACCGGCTTCTTGCCCTTTTCCAGGTCCTTGCCCCTGCCCCTCCCCGGCACCTTCTCTTGCCACCACATCGCCAACTTGGCTGTCTCCGTTCCCTTGGCCGACATGTTTATTTTTCTCATAGTTATAACGAATTTTATATTCATCCAAAGAACGGATCGGAATTTTAATCACGTCACGTCCATTTGACATAATAATGCTCTCTTCGGTAATTAAATCCGGTAAATTATTTTTAATCGCTTCCTTTACTTTTTCCTGGTGACGTTTTTGGTCGTCATGTCCTTTCCGGTGGAGGGACCAGTCTTCCTTTGATACGATAAAGTTCCCTTTCATTTTTTCCCCTCCTCAGCAAAAATGTTTTCACACTTTTTTCTTTGCAGCATATACTTATGTTGGCGCCATAAAAACGTAACGGATAAATGACAGTTTGTTTTACTCTATCCTATGCAAAAAATCAAAATAATTGACAAATTATTACGAAAGTTACAAACTCAATTTTTTAAGCGGACAAGCCCGATTTCTTCTGCATTTGTGTCAAAATGAAGAGTAAAAAAGCATGCCTAATGGCTTTAGGCATGCTATCGGTTTAACAGGCTGCCGACATAGCGGAGCAGTTCATTGGCAGACGTGGAATTATAGCCATATTCATCAATCAAGCGTGCCACAACCTCATTAATTTTCTTTAACTGCTGCTCATCTGGAGTTTTGGTGGAAGTGGTGATTTTTACTATATCTTTTAAATCAGCAAATAATTTCTTCTGAATCGCCTCTCGCAACCGTTCATGCGAATTGAAATCAAATTTTTGTCCTTTCCGGGCATAGGCGGAAATACGAATCAAAATTTCTTCCCGGAATGCCTTTTTCGCATTTTCAGAAATGCCAATTTGCTCTTCAATCGAACGCATCAGTTTTTCGTCTGGGTTCATTTCCTCCCCTGTCAATGGGTCGCGCAGCTTCGTTTTATTGCAATATGCCTCTACGTTATCCAAGTAATTGTCCATCAACGTTTTCGCCGACTCTTCATACGAATAGACAAATGCTTTTTGCACTTCTTGCTTCGCGATTTCGTCATATTCCTTTCGCACGAGGGAAATAAAGTTCAAATACCGCTCTTTATCCTCTTTAGAAATAGATGGATGCTGATCAAGCCCCTCTTTGAGCGAACGCAGTACATCCAGTGCATTAATCGATGGAACTTCCTTGCGAATAATACACGCGGAAATCCGGTTAATGACGTAGCGTGGGTCGATGCCGCTCATTCCTTCATCCGGATGTTCTTTTTTCAATTCCTCGACATCGACTTCATTAAAGCCTTCGATCATTTCTCCGTCATACAGGCGCATTTTCTTAATTAAATCAACATCCGGCCGTTTCGATTCTTTTAATCTTGTCAAAATCGTAAACATGGCGGCAATTCGCAGCGTATGCGGGGCAATATGCACATCGGCGACATCGCTTTCGCGGATCATTTTTTCATAAATGCGTTCCTCTTCCGATACGCGCAAGTTATACGGAATCGGCATGACAATAATCCGCGAATGAAGCGCTTCATTCTTTTTATTGGCGATAAACGAGCGATATTCCGTTTCGTTCGTATGGGCGATAATTAATTCATCAGCACTTATTAACGCAAACCGTCCCGCTTTGAAATTGCCTTCTTGCGTTAAGGAAAGCAAATGCCAGAGAAATTTTTCATCGCATTTTAGCATTTCTTGAAATTCCATAATTCCGCGATTCGCTTTATTTAGCTCCCCGTCAAATCGGTAAGCCCTTGGGTCTGATTCTGAACCGTATTCAGCAATGGTGGAAAAATCGATGCTTCCTGTAAGATCAGCAATATCCTGCGATTTCGGGTCCGATGGACTGAACGTTCCAATGCCGACACGTTTATTTTCCGAGAAGAAAATTCTCTCCACCATCACATCTTCAATGCGCCCGCCATATTCTTTTTCCAATCGCATCATGTTCAACGGCGAAAGTTCTCCTTCAATGCGGATGCCATATTCCTTATAAAAATCGTCACGTAAATGATGGGGAATTAAATGAAGCGGATCCTCATGCATCGGGCAGCCTTTAATCGCATACACAGCGCCGCGATCTGTCTTCGAATACTCCTCTAGCCCCCGTTTTAGCAATGTAACAAGCGTTGATTTTCCGCCGCCGACAGGTCCCATTAATAACAAAATCCGTTTGCGTACATCGAGACGTTTTGCTGCCGGGTGGAAATATTCTTCCACCAGACGTTCAAGTGCTTCTTCTAATCCAAACAAATGACTGCTGAAAAACTTATACCGTTTTCTTCCGTTTACTTCCTCTACTCCAGCGTCTTTAATCATATTATAAACACGTGAATGTGCGGACTGAGCAACCCACGGTTTTTCTTTCAAAATCTCTAAATACTCCGCAAACGTTCCTTCCCATCTTAACCGTTCCTCTTCTTCCCGATATTGCGCAATTTTCTTTAAAATATCCATAAAGGACCTCCTTATCCTTGATGTCTAACAGCAAGATTATTACAATGTATGCAAGGATGTCCTGTATGATTCGTTGCAAAAAAAATTTTGTCTGATGGTTCCAACCACGCTTCCATTCACAAGGCTTGTCATATTCGTTATAATGAGAGATAGGGCCATCATTTCGTAAAGGAGGAATCACGATGCGTACATTGCTTGTATTAGGCGTGATTGTCGCTTTTTTAACCGCGATCTTTACAGCTGGTTATGAAGATAAGCCAAGCGTGAAAAATTAATGCCAAAAAAAACGACCTCCGTTTCAGAAGGTCGTTTTTTTATTAAAATAAACCGTTAAATTTTTGCTGACGCAGCGCTTCATACACCAAAATCGCTGCCGTATTTGATAAATTTAAGGAGCGGACTTTGTCGTTCATTGGGATGCGCAAGCAGCGATCCATATTTGCCTCCAACAAGTCTTTCGGCAATCCCGTCGTTTCCCGGCCAAACACAAAGAAAATGTCTTTTTCGGTATCACTAAAATCAAAGGAATCATAATATTTTTTGCCAAACTTCGTGATAAAGTAAAACTCTCCATGCGGGTACCGCTCAAATAACTCGTCTAGCGAGTCGTAATAAGAAATATTGACATACGGCCAATAGTCCAGCCCCGCGCGCTTTAACATTTTATCATCTGTAGAAAAGCCGAGCGGGCGAATCAAATGGAGCGCCGTATCTGTCGCCGCGCAAGTGCGGGCGATGTTTCCTGTATTTGCTGGAATTTCTGGCTGGTACAATACGACATGTAATGGCATAGTTGATTCACCTCAAACAATAGCATTATTTTCGGTCGATAATATGAAAAAACTTATAGCGGATATTCGGCGTGTACGCACTCGAATCTTCGTACGACCAGTAACGCATGCGGCTGTTAGTAGTATGCGCGTTTACGAGCGGCATCCCATCTTTATCCTTCGCCACAACGATCGTCGAATGGTCAAAACGGCCGTTCCCTTGAAAATCATAACAAATAACATCCCCCGCCATCAATTTTTCCGGCGATGATACTTCAACTGCTTGTAATCCAACGCGCGCTCCGCTTAAATACCAACGGAATGAATGCGCCACCGCCCAGCTATAGCTCCAACTGTTGTTTTTGCACCACCAACCTTTGGCGCGGTTCGGATACCCGGTCATCGGTGCCCCACCGGCATATAAACATTGTGACACAAAATTAGTGCAATCGACGTCAAACTTTGGAAACGCCGGATTATAGCTGTTCCACCATATTTCCGCATAACGCACCGCCTGTGCCCGATTATATTCATAAGAAATTCGCTCATCTACTGGCATCTCGCGTTCTAAACGTGGGGGCTCCAGTTCCCCATCCGTTTTGCTTATCTTTTCATCTTTTGCTAACTCTCCATCCACAAAATACGCCTGTCTTTCCTCTATTTGCTCTTCGACGTACATCTCATTGCCATGCTTGATCAAAAACTGATAATGAGCATAATAAGTAAGCCTCGCTTCATTTTCCACTACATGCTTGCCGGCAACTTGGCAATGGATCGTACAACGAACTATTTCCGCCCCGCGTTTTTCACACAACCGCCGTTTTCTCTCTACCGCTTCTTCCATCATATCGTCTCTGGCAGAAACAAATAACTGCGCCCGCGTTTCCAGCAAATGTTGCAGTTGCTTTTTCACGTCGCTCCCCACTTTCTTTTTTTGTTATTACCTTATGTGACGGAAGAGCGAAATTTTCTCTATTCTTTCGATGCTTGCAACAATTGCAGGCCTTTTTCTATTTCGGCAAGGACTTCCGGGTCTTTTTCTGTTTGGCTCGCTTCTTGTAAATCCGGGATTACATTTGTATCGCCAATTTTCCCGAGCGCCCACGCCGCTGTGCCACGAATGACCGGACGGCTGTCTTCTTTTAATAGCTTTAACAAATGTGGGATGGCTGTTTTATCCTTATAGTGTGCCAAAGCCAAAATGGCATTGCGCTGAATCGGTTTTTTCCCGCGCCACGATCCGGCCACCGGGCCGAATTTCTCTTTAAATTCGCGATTGCTGATATGCAAAAGCGGAATCAGCTTTGGTTTTGCCACTTCTGGATCTGGTTCCATCTCTGGATGTAAGTGAAAATCTTTCCCCTTATTTGCCGGACAAACCATTTGGCACGTATCACAACCATATAAGCGGTTTCCGATTTTATTGCGAAACTCATCGGCTAAAAAGCCTTTCGTTTGTGTCAAAAATGCGATACATCGCTGCGCATTTAACTGTCCGCCTTGCACAAGCGCTCCCGTTGGGCAGGCATCAATACACTTTGTACATGTACCGCAGCGATTTTCAACAGGCTCATCAGGCGGAAACGGAATATTGGTGATCATCTCTCCTAAATAAACATAAGAACCGAACTCAGGAGTAATAATCGAGCAGTTTTTACCGCTCCAGCCGATTCCTGCGCGCTCGGCAACAGCGCGGTCTGCCAGTTCCCCCGTATCTACCATCGATTTGACACGGGCTTGCGGCACTTTTTCTAAAATAAACGTTTCTAATTTTTCAAGACGCTCCCGTAAAATATCGTGATAGTCCTTGCCCCATGACGCCCGACAGAAAATCCCTCTTCGTTCCGTTTTCGTGCCGCGGGGAGCATTTCTCATTTTCGACGGATATGCCAAAGCAATCGCAATGATCGACTTTGCTTCCGGCAAAAGCAGGGAAGGATTTGTTCTCTTTTCAATATCCGGTTCTTCAAATCCCGATTGATACCCTAACTCCTGCTGACGGCGTAACCGCTCCTTTAGCTCAACAAACGGATCCGCGCTGGCAAAGCCGATTTTATCAATGCCGATCATTTTGCTATATTCAATAATCTCCTGTTTTAGCGCCGTTACATCCACCGTGACCCCTCCTTTCGTCAAAATTAACCATTTATGGTACAATGAAAGAAAAAAATCTGAGGTGAGATACATGCAAGGGATTGTTGCAGACACGCTTAAACAAATGATCCCCACCTTTAAAGTAGGGATTATCCGTTATCATCATATCGTTGTCGACGATTCTCCGCAAATGTTAAAAGGGAAACTCCAATTATTTCAAGAATCGATTTACTTTGACCTGCAGGAAACTGCCATTGCGGACATCCCAGAGTTGGCAGAATGGCGCAAAATCTTTAAAACCATCGGAACAGATCCAAGCAGATACCGCCCTTCCTCCGAGAGCTTGTACCGGCGGATTCAGAAGAAAAGTTTTATCCCAACGATTCATTCCGCAGCGGACGTCAATAATTTCTTTTCACTGTATTATAAAATTCCAATCGGAATTTATGACCTCGATAAACTGGAAGGACCGATTACGATTGATATCGGAACCGAACAAGATGAATATATGGCGATCAACGGACGTACCGTTAATTTTGCCCACAAGCTTGTGTCGAAAGATATGCATGGACCTTTCGGCAGCCCAATTGTCGATTCCGAGCGGACAGCTGTAACCAAAGAAACAAAAAACGCCATACAAATTGTCTATTTACTACCTTCCATGCAGCGGGAGCAATGTGAAAAAATATTGGAATCAATAAAAAACATGTTTTTCCAAATTCATGGCGGAGAAGCGTCGTTTCAATTATTAATATAAAAAATAAAAACGCAATGCCCCGTTCTTTTTAGAAACGAAACACTGCGTTGTCCCCATATAACTGAATGAATAAGAGCCACTGTATGCTTTTTCCTTGTCAATGGAACTAACAGCATTAATTATAGCAGACAATGCACGATATTGCAACGATAAAACGCAAAATTCGACAAATTTCATTTTTTGCCTGTTATCGATATTTTTATACATAAAAGAAAAGCACCAGTTATTCCGGTGCTTTGATGACCCGTACGGGATTCGAACCCGTGTTACCGCCGTGAAAGGGCGGTGTCTTAACCACTTGACCAACGGGCCATATTAAATGGCGGAGAAGGCGGGATTTGAACCCGCGCGCCGCAAAACTGCGACCTAACGGTTTAGCAAACCGTCCCCTTCAGCCACTTGGGTACTTCTCCGTATGGCTCCGCAAGTAGGATTCGAACCTACGACCTACCGGTTAACAGCCGGTTGCTCTACCGCTGAGCTATTGCGGAATGATGAAATCTAACTATAGTTTAACTCACTATCGGATAATATGCAATGGTGGGCCTAAGTGGACTTGAACCACCGACCTCACGCTTATCAGGCGTGCGCTCTAACCAGCTGAGCTATAGGCCCAAGAGCGGGTGATGGGAATCGAACCCACGACATCAGCTTGGAAGGCTGAGGTTTTACCACTAAACTACACCCGCATAGTATGGGGCGACTAGTGGGAATCGAACCCACGCATGCCAGAGCCACAATCTGGTGCGTTAACCACTTCGCCATAGCCGCCACATTCTGGTGCCGGCTGCAGGACTTGAACCCGCAACCTACTGATTACAAGTCAGTTGCTCTACCAATTGAGCTAAGCCGGCATAGAGAATTTGTCGTCTATACTCTAATTATTTTCGTTGCCTCTTCCTCTGCTAGCATATTCAAAGATGTTGAATGCGTCGAGGCAACTCGCAGCTTATTCGATGAAGCTTAGGCTCGTTGCTCTACCAATTGAGCTAAGCCGATATAAAAAACATTGATATATACCCTTAGTTTTTTTGTGTCCCTTCCTCTGCCAGCTTATTCACAGAAGTGAATGCGTCGGGACAACTCGAAGCTAATTCACAGAGGCTTATGCTCGTCTCTACCAATTGAGCTAAGCAGGCATATTTTTGGAATGGCGGTCCCGACGGGACTCGAACCCGCGATCTCCTGCGTGACAGGCAGGCATGTTAACCACTACACTACGGGACCATATTTTGGTTGCGGGGGCAGGATTTGAACCTGCGACCTTCGGGTTATGAGCCCGACGAGCTACCGGACTGCTCCACCCCGCGACGATAGAAAGGAATAATTGATAAACTCTATGGCGGAGGAGGAGGGATTCGAACCCCCGCGCGCCTTGCGGCGCCTCTCGGTTTTCAAGACCGACCCCTTCAGCCAGACTTGGGTACTCCTCCAACATATTGAAAATATGGTGGACCTTGTAGGACTCGAACCTACGACCGGACGGTTATGAGCCGTCTGCTCTAACCAGCTGAGCTAAAGGTCCATTATAATGGCGGCGGAGGGGATCGAACCCCCGACCTCACGGGTATGAACCGTACGCTCTAGCCAGCTGAGCTACGCCGCCATGAATCCGCAAATTATATTAAACCAAATGGTGGAGCCTATCGGGATCGAACCGATGACCTCCTGCGTGCAAAGCAGGCGCTCTCCCAGCTGAGCTAAGGCCCCATATTGACTAAAATCGGGAAGACAGGATTCGAACCTGCGACCCCATGGTCCCAAACCATGTGCTCTACCAAGCTGAGCTACTTCCCGCTATGGCGCGCTCGAGAGGATTCGAACCCCTAACCTTCTGATCCGTAGTCAGA